>NZ_CP094718.1:0-731759 GCF_025558425.1 Staphylococcus sp. IVB6240 | reverse complement strand
CGAATGGTGAGTTATTTACACGGAACGTCATTTCTAATGTTGGTTCATCGATACGTAGAACTGGTAATGCTTCTTGTTTGTCTTGAGGTGTAATTGTTTCACCTACGTTAATATCTTCCATACCTGAAACAGCGATAAGATCACCAGCGTAAGCTTCTTGAATTTCTTCGCGTTTTAAGCCAAAGAAACCAAAAATTTTCGTTACACGGAAGTTTTTAACAGATCCGTCTAATTTCAATAATGAAACACTGTCTCCTACTTTAATTGTTCCACGGAATACACGACCAATACCAATACGTCCAACGTAATCGTTATAGTCTAATAATGCTGGTTGGAATTGTAAAGGCTCATCACGGTTATCAATTGGTGCTGGTACGTAATCCATAATTGTTTCATATAAACATTGCATGTTTTCATCTTGTTTATCTGAATCAAGACTTGCTGTACCGTTCACTGCTGAAGCATAAACAACAGGGAATTCTAATTGTTCATCATTCGCATCTAACTCGATAAATAAATCTAATACTTCATCAACAACCCCTTCAGGACGTGCTGATGGTTTATCAATTTTATTGACAACAACAACCGGTTTTAAGTTTTGCTCTAACGCTTTTTTCAATACAAAACGTGTTTGCGGCATTGTACCTTCGTAAGCATCAACAACAAGAACAACCCCGTCTACCATTTTCATAATACGTTCTACTTCACCACCAAAGTCTGCGTGACCAGGTGTATCTAAAATATTAATTCGTGTCCCTTTATAATCGATCGCAGTATTTTTCGCTAAAATCGTAATACCACGTTCTCTTTCAATGTCATTTGAGTCCATTGCACGTTCTTCAACATGCTCGTTCTCACGGAAAATACCTGATTGTTTTAATAATTCATCGACCAATGTTGTTTTACCATGGTCAACGTGAGCAATAATCGCAATGTTGCGTACATCTTCTCTTCTACTTGTCATACTGTAATTCCTTTCATGAGTAAATTGCCACTTTCTTTTGTAACTTGTTTATTATATCATAGAAATGCACAGATGAAAGTATGAGGTGGGGTTAAGAATGCAAAAATCTAAAACTATTTTTCTAGTTTTGGCAATTATTGCCGTTTTCTTTTTAACAATGTTTAGTTTTGCTATTGCTGCCGGCAGCGTATTGTGGATGGTGATTACATTCGCATTGATGATGGTAACATTTGGTTATGGCTTTACATTGAAGAAAAAATATCGTGAGAATGACTGGTTATAACATCTTCAACGCACCACATAAATATTTGAGAGGGATATGACATGCTGAGCTTGTATCATATCCCTCTCTTTTATCTTTAACTGCGATAATTTGTATGCCATGGTGCTAAGAAATCATGATGTGGTTGCATATATTTTTTAAGAATGACATCATGGACACCTTTATTTCCAACAATCACAGAATCAGGGTTTGTAATCGTTAGTGGATCACCCATGAAATTCGTTACAACGCCACCTACTTCATGTAAGATAATCATCCCACCTGCAAAATCCCAAGGTTGTAATCTTGGTGTGATGTATGCAGCTAATTGACCTGTTGCGACATAAACAATTTCTAACGCTGCTGAACCATATGCACGCGCTGTTCTTGAATCACTAATAATAGGTGCTAACACTGGCGTAATCTTCTTAGCTGCTAACCAGTTTGGATTCATCCCAATAACACTTTGTGCTAATTGTGTATCTACAATCGGTTCTAATAAACGTTCATTTTTATATGCGCCAAATCCTGCTTTTGCATGATATAACGTATCAGCCATGACATCATACACAAACCCGGCATACGGCTCGCCATCTTTAAAAATTCCTACTGAAATCGCAAAATTTTCACTTTGATGAACAAAGTTTAATGTACCATCAATGGGATCAATCACCCATACAATCCCTTGTAAATCTGTCACATCATGACCGTGACCTTCTTCTCCAATAATTTGATGATTGGGATAAGTGGTTTTTATTTCATCTACTAAAAAAGTTTCTACTGCTTTATCCACATTTGTCACGAGGTCATTGGGATTTGACTTCGTTTCAATATCTATTGATTCATTCATCCATTTTCTCAAATGATTACCCGCTTCTAACACGAGCTGTTTCGCATAATCGTATAAATGCATATGCCTCACTCCTAATGATTCTATTATACATGAAAATGGTTGAATTTGAATGTGACACGTTTTGAGATATGCTACAATAAAGACATTCTAATATAATTTAGGAGGTTTCCTATGGGCCGTTATACATTTGATAAAGAAGATTTTAAAGTTTTTGAAGTCGATGGATTAGCTGAACGCATGTCAGCCCTTGATAAACACATTCGACCACAACTCCGTGCATTAGGAGACTATTTTGCGGAATATCTAGAAAGCGTCACTGGTGAGACTTTTTACCCACACGTGGCAAAACATGCACGACGTACTGTGAATCCTCCAAAAGATACATGGGTCGCAATTGCAACAAACGTACGCGGGTATAAAATGTTACCACATTTCCAAATTGGCTTATTTGAAGACCATCTCTTTGTGATGTATGGCATGATGCATGAAAATCCGAATAAAGCAAAAGATGTCGAAGCATTTGAAAGAAATTGGGAAACTTTAATCACACTTCCTTCTGACTTTCAAATCTCACTCGATCATACAAAACCTGATAAATCTAAAATCAGCCATTTATCAGAAGAGGATGTTGAAAAAGGGATTCAGCGTGCCAAGAATGTAAAGAAAGGCGAATTCTTTGTTGCACGTTCTCTCAAACCAGGTGCTCCCGAACTTGCAGATGATGAGCGATTCATTGCTTTTCTAGAAGAAACATTTGATTATTTACTTAAATTTTACCGATAATTAATGTAACGAGGTTGCGAGAGAAGCGTTTAGAATTTGAGCAGAATTCGAGCGATGAGTAAAATCGCTTTTTGATTTTATCGAATCGCGAAAATCTGTCGAAAATTCTGCTTCTCGAACACTGATACAACGAGGTTGTGAGAGAAGCGTTTAGAACTCGAACAGAACTCGAACAGCGATCAAAA
This sequence comes from Staphylococcus sp. IVB6240, assembly GCF_025558425.1. Classification (NCBI taxonomy): domain Bacteria; kingdom Bacillati; phylum Bacillota; class Bacilli; order Caryophanales; family Staphylococcaceae; genus Staphylococcus; species Staphylococcus dromedarii. The sequence goes on along the minus strand of NZ_CP094718.1, from coordinate 728,712 downwards.
TTGATTCCCAAATTTTGTAGAGCTATGTTTAGTGCTCTCAGTTCTGTCGAAAGTTCTACTTCATGGACACTGACACCCCCATTTCCAAGTAAATAAATTGATTATATTTTATCTCTATTTAATCCAAAAAAGTGAGACAGCCATAATTGCTGCCTCACTTTTTTTCAGTCTGAACTTTAATAAATTCTTAATTAGATACCACATAATGTGGATTTTTTGGTTTACGCACGAATAACATAATCGCTGCTACTAACCATAAAAGTGCTGCAATAAAGCTACCACTTAAGATGACGCTTAATACAGCTGCTAGAATTAATAAAATACCTGCTAATACTGCTTTTTTGAATAAGAAGACAGCAATTAAAGCTAAGATGAATGGAATCACTGTCATAACTACTGCCAAGATGATATATGTTGTAGGATTAATACTATTTAATATATCTGGATCTTGACCTTGTTCCATTAATGCTTGTCTTACTTCTGGATTTTCCGATTGTAGTTTAGGTACCATAGCTGCTGCACCTGTTAAAATAAGTGCCCAGATAAGGTGTAACACAAGCCCAATCCAAGTTAATACCTTTTCAATTTTTCTATTGAATGGTTTGTTTGGTTCCATTTGTGGTGATATTGGTTCTTGATATGACTGATATGAATAATTATCTGACATCATTTTTCCTCCTTTAGAATGTTGTTTAATTTAAATTTAAACATAATTTATCACTTTTTTCTATTTTACCCATAAAAAACAAGCTAGAAACATATTGTATATCATAACAACTGTTTCTAGCTTGTTTTATTTTATTTTTCTTCTTTTTTTACATCTTCTGGTGTATCTTGTGTATGACTTCTCTCTTGATTCATCTTCATGCGATCTTCATAATTTTGACGACGCTGAGATGATGCACTTGGTCTATTTTGACGCTGTTCTTTCTCATAAACTTTTTTAGCTTTACGAGCAGCTTTTCGTTCTGCTTTTAATTGTGCCTTTTCTTCCTTCTTCTGTTGTTTTAATGTTTCTTTTGACAACGGCACTGTATCTTCTTGTGTATGATACGTATAGGCATAATTATCTTCCGAGTTTACATCATCATTGTGTGAAGAGGTATCTGTATAATCTGTTTCGGTATCTTTTACTAAAGTATCATCTAAATGATTCTCTTCTTCTGTTATATGACTCTCAGTTTCTGTCGCATCAGATTGTTTATGATGGTACTTTGCTGAACGTGACATAAATGCTGTGTCAGATGGTTGTTCTGTCAACTCGTCTTCTGATTTCTTCTGTACTGTTGATTCTTGTGGTTGTGCCACTTCTCGTTGTGCCTCATATTGTGGTTCGTGAACTGGTCTAGATTGTTCAAATTGAAATGCATCATATACTGGAACAGATTCCAGGCGATCTTTACGACCAAACATCATTAAAGCCACAATAAAGAAAAAGATAGGGACTAATATGAAAATCAATGGCAATGTAATTAAAGCCACTATTAAAAATAAAATACCTGAAAGAATACGATGATTCATTGAAATCAATGCTAAAAATGAAATTAACAAGCATACGATTAAATATACAATAAATGCCCAAACACCATTTTGTAGTTGAATCACTAATTCTGTTACTGTTAAATTATAGTTCGTCAGTATGTTCTGTACTGTCGGGTTATTCGCAAGTTCTATTTCTAAATTTTGTATAGAATTTTCATTACTAAATAAGACAAGTCCAAAGAACATCGCGATGACTGTTGTCCCTAATATTAATAACCAACTCAACCAGCCCATGATCTTTTCAGCTAGTCGATTTACAGGTCGTCTAATTTGTGTATATACTTCGCCTGTCATATCGTCACTCCTTGTTATTTCCTTATATTATATTGAGTCGATACACTTTTCACAATGCATGAACGATCATTATTTTATATATAAACTTATTATGTCACAGTCCCATCTTGAAGTTCAAGAATCGCTCATTGTATTCACTTAATACATCTGTTCCAAGATCTTTATATACTTCTAAACGTTTCTGTGTTTCTTCAGTGGGATATACGCGTGTATCATTCTTAATTTCATCTGGTAACATTTCTCTTGCTGTTTTATTTGGCGTCCCATATGCGACCCACTCGGTGTTTTGACGGTTTACTTTAGGGTCTAATAAAAAGTTCATAAATTTATGAGCACCTTCAACATTTTGAGCTGTTTTTGGAATGACCATATTATCAAACCATAAGTTAGAGCCGTCTTTTGGAACAACATAATCAAATCTGTCATCCTCTTGGAATAACGGTGCTGCAGAGCCACTCCAAATAACAGCGACACTCGCCTCATGTTGTTCAAACATCATGGTTACTTCATCTCCAACAACACCTCGAATATTAGGTGCAAATGTTTTAAGATGCGCTTCTGCTTCACTTAAGTGATGTGTGTCTGTATCATTCAAACTATACCCAAGACTGTTTAATCCAAACCCTATCACTTCACGGGCACCATCCACTAAAATGACATCATTTGCCAATCTAGGATCTTTCAAATCAGTCCAATGTTCAAACGTCATATCAGGATATTTTTCACGATCATATAAAATACCGACCGTACCAAAAAAGTATGGTAAAGAATAGACATTATTTTTATCAAATGGTTGATCCATATAATAGGAATCTAAATGTTTCATATTTGGGATTTTTTGATGATCTAATGGGATGAGTAATTGAGATTTTTTCATTTTCTCAATTGTATAATCGCTTGGAAAAGCAACATCATAGTGCGTTCCACCATTTCTAATCTTTGCTTCCATCGCTTCATTTGAATCAAATGTTTCATAGATGACTTTAATGCCTGTTTCTTTTTCAAACTGATGAATCAATTCAGGATCGATGTACTCTCCCCAGTTATAGACATACAATTCTTGTTGTTCTTTATTCACACTGTCGTGACTAATCCAATAACCAATACCAAGACTAATGATACCTAGTATGAGTGCACCGCCTATCAATTGTACAAATTGCTTCATTGTGCCACTCCTCGTCTTTTAAGTTGATTTTTACGCTGTTGTCTTTGCAGCAGTTGATAACCTAATAAACCAATCATGATGACAGCAAATAACAATGTAGAAATGGCATTAATTTCCATACTCACACCACGTCGTGCCATAGAATAAACTTCTACAGATAATACACTAAAGCCATTCCCTGTTACGAAAAAGCTCACTGTAAAATCATCAAGTGAGTATGTCAATGCCATAAAAAATCCACCGATAATCCCAGGCATTAATTGCGGTATTAAAATTTTTGTCAGCAACTGCCATTCTGTTGCACCTAAATCTCTACCCGCGTTAATAATGGAATGATTCATTTCATAGAGTTTTGGTAATATGACAATCACCACAATTGGAATACAAAAGGCAATGTGTGATACGAGCACAGATGTAAATCCTAAGCTAAAACCTGTGTAGTGACCAATGGCTGTAAACATAATTAAAAATGAAGCACCGATCACAACATCTGATGAAACCATTAATACATTATTTAATGTAAGTAATGATACTTTAAGCATTTGTTGTCTGATTTGGTATAAGACCAGTGCACCAAAAAGTCCAATTACTGTTGAAACAGCAGCGGCAATCAGTGCAATCGCAATCGTATTAAACACAACTTGCAGTAGTCGCTTATTTTCAAATAATGCTTGATAATGTTCGAGTGTGAACTTCTCAAAATGTACCATATTCCCAGCACTATTAAACGAATACAACATCAAAAAGAAAATCGGTAAATACAGTATGACAAGGAGGAAGAATAAATAAGCTTTACCATACCATTTCATCGTGACATACCTCCTTGATTTTTACTGCGTGTGAAAATAAGTGTAATCATCATAAATAACACGAGGAATAAAGCAATCGTTGCACCCATACCAAAGTTCTGAATCACTAAAAATTGTTCTTCAATCGCTGTACCGATATTGATGACCTTATTTCCTGCAATCAAACGTGTAATCATGAATAATGAAAGTGCCGGAATAAACGTTACCTGTATTCCAGTCTTAACCCCTTCAATTGTTAGTGGGAATAATACTTTTCGAACAATTGTGAGTGGACTTGCACCTAAGTCTTGTGCCGCATAAAACAATTGATCCGGAATATCTTTCATACTATTGTAAATTGGTAATAGCATAAATGGTAAATAGATATATGCCGCAACGATTACAAAAGCAGGTGCAGTAAATAAAATGGTTTGTGATGGAATATGCAACAATCTTAAAAACTGATTGATAAGTCCATCATGACTGAAAATACCAATAAATGCATATGTCTTAAGTAGTAGATTCATCCATGTTGGGATAATCATCACTAATAACCAACTTGCTGCATGCTTAGATTGGCGGATGAAATACGCTGCTGGATAACTAAACAACAAGCAAACAATTGTAATAATACCAGCATACATCACTGACTCTAATAACATCCGCATATATCGCCACGTTAAAAACTGTTCATAGTTTGTCAGTGAAAAATGACCTTCCAAATCAACAAATGAAAAATAAACAAGTAATGCAACTGGTATAATGATAAATCCAATCATCCACAGCCAATATGGAATGGCTAACCATCGATTAAGATGTTTCATCGTTACCATCTCCATATCCTTCAATACGTGCATCAAATTCTTCCTCTGTTTCGCCAGGTACCATTATATGAATTGCTTCTGGTTCAAAATCAAGTCCTACACGTGATCCAATATCAGCATTTTTTGTAGATTGTATTGTCCACTCATAACCTTTGCGATCTTCACAAATAATTTCATAATGTACACCGCGGAAAAGTGTTGATAAAACCGTTGCTTGAAACAACCCCTGTTCTTCGGGAACGAGTGAAATATCTTCTGGTCGAATTACCACTTCTACAGGTGTATTCGGTGCAATATCTTGGTCCACACAATCAAAATCTTGCCCATATATATTCACGACAAAGTCCTCAATCATCGTACCATCCACAATATTAGATTCACCGATAAAATCAGCAACATAACGGTTAACTGGTTCATCATAGATATCAATAGGCGTCCCGAATTGTTCTACCTTTCCACTACGCATGACAAAAATATAATCACTGAGTGCCAGCGCTTCTTCTTGATCATGCGTTACAAAGATAAAAGTAATGCCTAAACGTGATTGAATCTCCCTTAATTCGTATTGCATCTCTGTACGTAACTTAAGGTCTAACGCAGACAATGATTCATCCAATAATAAAATTTCTGGCTCATTTACAATGGCACGTGCAATCGCAATTCGCTGCTTTTGTCCCCCACTCAATGCTTGAATAGGACTATGGATATATGATTCTAATTTCACAAGTTTTAATGCTTCTTTAACTTTCTCATCAATCGCTTTTTTATTAAGCTTTTTCAGCTTCAACCCAAAAGCCACATTGTCATAAACATTTAAGTGTGGAAACAATGCATAATCTTGAAACACTGTATTCACTTGACGCTTATTCGCAGGCAGATCATTAATTGTTTTTCCACGATAGACAATATTCCCCGCATCTGGTGACTCAAAACCAGCAATCAGCTTCAGCATTGTCGTTTTACCACAACCTGAGGAACCTAGAATAGTATAAAAATATCCAGACTCAATCTCTATATCAATACCGTCTAAAATCACTGATCCATCATACATTTTGGTAACCTGATCAAATGTTAATAAAGGTGCCATGTATGTTTCCTCCTATAAATAAGATGATGTTGCGACAAGTAATAAACGTACCGGAACATCTCCATTGTTTGTTAATCGATGTGCTTTTGTTGCTTTAAAATACAATGCATCACCCTGTTTCGCGTCAAAGAGTTCATCACCAAATGTCAGCGTAACCGTACCTTCTAGACAATAGATGAACGTGTCAGACATGGATGGCTCAAATGTTTTATATGAAGCTTGTGGTTGTAACGTAAGCAATAATGGTTCCATTTCAAATTCATTCGATGTTTTAACAGGCCATTGTAGAAAGTATCCTTTATCACTTTCATCATATGTCAACTGTTCCTCTTGTGGATAATGAATCTTGCTTACTGCTTGTTGCTCAAAGAAGTCACGTGGTGTCGTACCAAGCACTTCAAGAATATTAAAGAACGTTTCCATATTCGGTGACGTCTTATTACTTTCTATTTGCGAAATATACCCTTTAGATAAATCTGTTCGCTCCCCAAGTTCTTCTTGAGTCAGATTTTTAAGATGCCTTAAATTTCTAATCTTTTGGCCAATTTCCATTTTTTCACCTGCAAGTCATCATTTATATATTTAAAAACAAAAAAGCTGTATTAAGTTTACTTTTACTAAACATTTTGTTTAACGCTTAATAAAAATAACAAAATACAGCTCGAATTACAACCATTTTTTAATGATTACTTAAAGTTTTATGATCAGGATGATTCTTTGCATTTTTCACAGCCAAATAGCTGTCATAACCACTACTTGATTTGAATTCTGAAAAAATATTTTTCTCATCTGCTTTACCAGGAACGACCTTTTTAAACGCACGATATCGTTCCATTAAAGTTTCTCTTTCAACAGATGACTCGTAATATGATTCAATCGCATTAAAAAATGATATAACAGCCACCATTTCATCTTGTGACCAGTCAACATCTATAGGATATTGATATTCCATAGAATAACCCCCTTTATACAGAAAGAGAGGCCAAGCACCATGGCCCAGCCTCTTTTGATATATCAACACAAATTACATTGTGTGGATTGGTAAACCGATTGCTTTTTCAGCAGCTTCCATGCTCATTTCACCTAATGTTGGGTGAGCGTGAACAGTTAATGCGATGTCTTCTGCGTTCATACCTGCTTCAATAGCAAGACCTAATTCAGAAATAACATCAGAAGCACTTGTACCAACAACTTGTGCACCGATTAAAGTATCGTCTTCTTTAAGTGTGATTAACTTAACGAAACCGTCTGTATCGTTTAATGATAATGCACGACCGTTTGCTTGGTAAGGGAATTTAGAAGCTTTGTAAGCAATGCCTTCTTCTTTAGCTTGTGCTTCAGTGTAACCAACTTGTGCAAGTTCAGGTTCAGTGAAACATACAGCAGGCATACCAATGTAGTCAACTTCTGCATTTTGTCCTGAGATTGCTTCTGCAGCAACTTTTGCTTCATAGCTTGCTTTATGTGCTAATGGAAGACCCGGAACAATATCACCAATTGCGTAGATACTGCTTACTGAAGAACGACCTTGTTTGTCAACTTCGATTAAACCACGTTCAGTAAGCTTAACGCCAGCTTCTTCTAAACCTAATTCATCAGTGTTTGGACGACGTCCTACTGTTACTAATACGTAATCAGCTTCGATTGTTTTTTCTTCGCCTTTTACTTCATAAGTAACTTTCACACCGTTTTCAGTTTCTTCAGCTGATTTTGCTAAAGCTTCAGTTTCGATTGTCATACCTTTAGATTTCATTTTTTTCTTAACAGGTGCAACCATTTGTTTTTCGAATCCACCAAGGATTTCTTTAGCACCTTCAAGAATTGTTACTTCAGTACCGAAGTTAGCGTATGCTGTACCTAACTCAGAACCGATGTAACCACCACCGACAACAACTAATTTTTTAGGTACTTCTTGTAAGTTTAAAGCACCAGTTGAGTCTAATACACGGTTACCAAATTTGAAGTTAGGAATTTCGATTGGACGTGAACCAGTCGCAACAATAGCGTTTTTGAAAGTGTACGTTTGTGCACTTGATTCGTCCATAACGCGTAAGCTGTTACCATCAACGAAGTAAGCTTCACCTTTAACGATCTCAACTTTGTTACCTTTAAGTAAAGATTCAACACCGCCTGTTAATTTGTTAACAACAGAACCTTTGAAGTCTTGTACTTTACCAAAGTCTAATGAAACGTTTTCAGCTGTAATACCTAATTCGCTACCGTGTTGAGCTTGTTCAAAACGGTGTGATGCATTTAAAAGTGCTTTTGATGGGATACAACCAACGTTTAAGCATACACCACCAAGGTTACCTTTCTCAACGATTGTTACTTTTTGTCCTAATTGTGCTGCACGAATTGCTGCAACGTATCCACCAGGACCTGCCCCTACGACAATAGTATCTGTTTCAATTGGAAAATCTCCGACTACCATATTTTACCCCTCCATTAATAATAGTTCTGGATTGTTTAATAAACGCTTGATATGGTTCATAGCGTTTTGACCAGTCGCACCATCAATTTGTCTGTGGTCAAAGCTTAATGATAATGATAATACTGGTGCTGCAACGATTTCGCCATCTTTAACGATTGGTTTTTGAGCAATACGGCCAATACCTAAGATAGCAACTTCTGGGTGGTTGATAACTGGTGTGAACCATTGTCCGCCAGCAGAACCGATGTTACTAATAGTACATGTTGCACCTTTCATTTCATCAGAAGTTAATTTACCATCACGTGCTTTAACAGCAAGTTCGTTGATTTCATCTGAAATTTGGAACATAGATTTACGGTCAGCATGTTTCACTACAGGTACTAATAAACCTCTTTCAGTGTCAGCTGCAATACCGATATTCCAGTAATGTTTGTGTACCACTACACCTTCTTCTTCATTGAATGAAGTGTTAAGTGCTGGGTATTTTTTCAATGCTGAAACTAATGCTTTTACAACGTATGGTAAGAATGTAAGCTTCGTACCTTGTTCAGCAGCAACTTCTTTGAATTTTTTACGGTGATCCCATAATGCTTGAACATCAATTTCATCCATTAATGTTACGTGAGGCGCAGTGTGTTTAGAGTTAACCATTGCTTTTGCAATCGCCTTACGCATTGCAGGAATTTTTTCTGTAGTTTCTGGGAATTCACCTTCAGCTGATGCTGCTGGTGCTGCAGACGCTGCTGGTGCAGTTGATTCTGTAGATTCAGCTGATGCTGCTTCAGTTGTTGCTGCAGCTGCTTGGCCACCGCCGTTTAAGAATGCATCAACGTCCTCTTTTGTAATTCTACCATTTTTACCGCTACCATTAACAGCCTTAATGTTCACATTGTTGTCACGTGCATATTTACGCACTGATGGCATTGCTTTAATGATACGATCTTCGTCTACTTCTACATCTGCTTGAGGGGCTGCAGCAGGTGCTTCTTTAGTTTCTTCTTTAACTTCTTCTTTTGCTTCTTCTTTAGGCTCGTCGTCGTGTCCACCTTTAAATTGAATATCGCCTGCATCTGGTGCGTCGATTTTAACAATTGTGTCACCAACAACTGCTACTGTACCTTCTTCAACTACAACTTCTTCAATTGTTCCCGTTACAGGAGATGGGATTTCTACAACTGATTTGTCGTTTTGTACTTCACATAGAATGTCATCTTCTTCAATTGTATCTCCAGCTTTAATAAACCATTTTACGATTTCACCTTCGTGGATACCTTCACCAATATCTGGTAATTTAAATTCAAATGCCACGTTGTTTCCTCCTAATATTAAATCATTTTTTAACTATCTCATTGCGAGACGTTCATTTAAAATCTCAAAAGCAGCTCGCTAAATGTAAATCACTCAGCAACAGCGAATGTTTTTACAAAGCGAGCTTACTTTCTATGCATCATTGCTCAAAAAGAGACAACTCACCTAACAATCAAACTGTTATTAGAATTCTAATGTTTCTTTTACTTTTTCAATGATATCATTTTTATTTGGTAACCATACATTCTCAGCTTGTGTGAATGGATAGATAGTATCTGGTGCTGCAACACGTCCGATTGGTGCTTCTAATGAAAGAATTGCACGTTCTGATAATTCAGCAACAACGTTAGCGCCTACACCAGCTTGTTTTTGTGCTTCTTGAACAACAACAACACGACCAGTTTTTTCTGTTGAAGCAACTAATGTGTCAATGTCTAATGGTTGAACAGTACGTAAATCAATAACTTCTACTGAGTGACCTTCTTTTTCAAGTTCTTCAGCAGCTTTCATTGATTCTTGTACCATTGCACCGTAAGTAATGATTGTTAAATCAGTACCTTCACGTTTAACGTTTGCTTTACCAAGTTCAATTGTATACTCTTCTTCCGGTACTTCTTCACGGAATGAACGGTATAACTTCATGTGCTCAAGGTATGCAACTGGGTCGTTGCTACGGATACTTTCGATAAGTAAACCTTTTGCATCATATGGACCTGATGGGATAACTACTTTAAGACCAGGTGATTGCGCAAGGATACCTTCTAAGTTATCTGCGTGAAGTTCTGGTGTATGCACCCCACCACCGAATGGTGTACGGATTGTAACAGGTGCCGCTTTTGAGTTACCGCTACGGAAACGGTGACGTGCGATTTGTCCAGCTACAGAGTCGAATACTTCATATACGAAACCTAAGAACTGGATTTCCATGATTGGACGGTAGCCTTGAGTTGTTAAACCTAATGCTAAACCACCAATACCAGATTCTGCTAAAGGTGTGTCGAATACACGGTCTTCACCGAATTCTTTTTGTAAACCTTCAGTTACACGGAATACACCACCGTTAACACCAACGTCTTCACCAAAGATCAAAGTGTTTTCGTCGTTTTTAAGTTCAGTTGCTAGCGCGTTGTTAATCGCTTGAACCATTGTCATTTGTGCCATGGCTTACTTCGACTCCTTCTCTTTGTAAATTTCATATTGTTCAGCAAGGTTTTGAGGCATATCTTCATACATGATATCCATCATTGAAGTCACTGTTTGTTTTTCAGTGTTGTCTGCTTCTTTAATTGCTGTTTTAATTTCTTCTTTAGCTTGTTCGATTACTTCGTTTTCTTTTTCTTCAGACCATAAGCCTTTGTTTTCTAAGAATTTTCTGAAGCGAACAAGTGGGTCTTTTTTCTCCCATTCAGCATCTTCATCAGAAGTTCTGTAACGTGTAGGGTCGTCACCAGCCATTGTATGTGGACCGTAACGGTAAGTCATTGTTTCGATTAACGTTGGACCTTCACCAGCGATCGCGCGTTCACGAGCTTCTTTAGTTGCTTGGTATACAGCTAATGCATCCATACCATCAACTTGGATACCAGGAATACCTACAGCCACTGCTTTTTGAGCTAATGTTTGTGCAGCAGTTTGTTTAGAACGTGGTGTTGAAATTGCGTAGTTATTATTTTGAATTACAAAGATAGCTGGTACTTTGTAAGCTGACGCGAAGTTGATACCTTCATAGAAGTCCCCTTGTGAAGAACCACCGTCACCAGTGTAAGTAATTGCTACAGCTTGTTTACCACGTTTTTTAAGACCGAATGCTACACCAGCAGTTTGGATGTATTGAGCACCGATAATGATTTGTGGGCTTAATGCATTCACGTCTTCCATTTGGTTACCTACGAAATGTCCGCGAGAGAATAAGAAAGCTTTAGTTAATGGTAAACCGTGCCAGATTAATTGTGGTACGTCACGGTATCCAGGAAGAATAAAGTCTTCTTTTTCTAATGCGAATTGTGAAGCAAGTTGTGACGCTTCTTGACCTGCAGTAGGTGCATAGAAACCTAAACGTCCTTGTCTGTTTAATGAAATAGAACGTTGGTCTAAAATACGTGTCCAAACCATTCTTCTCATTAATTCAACTAATTCTTCATCTGATAGATCTGGAAGCAAATCTTCGTTAGTTACATTACCATCTGCATCTAGGATTTGAACCATTTCAAACTTCGACTCAGTATCTTTCAATACTTGTTCTGCATCGAATTGGGCTTTTAACTTAGCAGCCATGCAATTCACCATACCTTTCCCGTTATATATATTTCTTCTTAATTAAGAATAACATAAAACTGTGTAACTTTTAAGTGATTTGATGCAAGTTCTGTAGCAGTTGACAGCATTACAGTTGTAGAAACTGTTATACTCTTTAACACAAACTGTTACAGTCTATTTTTTGATAACTTCTTCTACATCTCGTCTTTCAGATTGCATCTTGCGAATTGATTTTGTGTACGCTTTAACTGTGTTATTCATTTCTTTTTGTGCAGACTGTAATTCTTTTGAACGTTGATCCACACCTTCTTGTGTGCCAGATTGATCTTGGAAATAACCAAATAAATCTTTTTCTTTTCCAACAAGCTCTTTGTAATTGTTAATGAATGCTTCATGTTTTTTATATTTATCTGCTAACGCATCATTGAATTCTTGTAACTCTTTTTTATCCGCTTCATCTTCAATTTTACTTGTTGTTTTTTTCATTTTTTCAAAGACTTTTTTAGATTCACCCATCGCGTCTTCTTCTTTTTGTAATTGTGCTTCACGCTTACCAGCATTTTCAAGGAAAGCTTTTACTTGATCTTGTACTTGTGAAACATCTTTACCTGTAATTTCTTTTGAGATTTTTTCCTTTTCTTTTTCAAGTTTGTTCATCTCATTATTTACTTTTTGAATCGGTGCCTCTACTCTTTGAAGGTTACTTAAATGTTCATTATAATTATCTATCTGTTCGCCATCTTTGTTACAACCCGCTAATAAAATCGTCGCTGCTATTGCAATACCTGCAGTTTTCGTTAATTTCATATGTCATAAATCCTCCTTCATTGTCAATGGTCATTTTAGATAAAAGAGACGAAGAAAGCAAACAATAATTAGGGTGAAACATCATAATTTACGTCCTTAAAAACTGATTTACAGCCTTCAAGAAGCAGAATCCTTGTCAGAACCGTCTCATATTTAAATATTTTATCTTAGTACCCCTTGTCAAAGTAGCTAGATATGCGGCCATACTTAAAGCATGTAACCCAACTCCTACACGTATTTCTAAAATGTATGAATTAGTTTCGATTCTCACAAGCTTATTTTCTAGTTGACCATCAAATATAATAGATGCAAGAAGGATACATTATTTGATATATTGTTACGTAAGGAAGGTGTGTCTATATGTTAACAATGAAAGATATTATTCGTGATGGTCATCCAACACTTCGTCAAAAGGCTGAAGCGTTAACTTTTCCACTCACAGATGAAGAGCGTCAAACTTTATTAGATATGCAAGAATTTCTGCATAACAGTCAAGATCCAGAAATGATTGAGAAATATCAACTAAGAAGTGGCGTAGGTCTTGCTGCACCACAAATCAATGTTGCTAAACGTATGTTTGCAATCTATCTCCCAGATGATGGTAATGGCAAATCTTACGACCTAGGCATTGTAAATCCAAAAATTGTCAGCCATAGTGTTCAAGATGCATACTTGCCAACTGGTGAAGGGTGTCTCAGTGTGGACGAAGACATTCCTGGTCTTGTACATCGTCATCATCGTATTACATTAAAAGGCTTTGACATTGATGGAAATGAAGTAAGTTATCGACTTAAAGGATATGCAGCGATTGTATTCCAACATGAACTTGATCATCTAAATGGTGTGATGTTCTATGACCATATTGATAAAGAAAATCCACTTACACCACGAGAAGGTGCGATTGAGGTATAAAATATAAGAACAGTATGTAGTTAGTAAATGAAAAGCTTATATAGGAATCTATTTTACGTTATCCTAAAAGCTTGTCCTAACATACATGCTGTTCTTTTTTATAAATGCACTCCCAATATTTGAATATCTTCTGCCACTACACGCTTACTAAATTAAGTTCGACACCCTTTTCTTTTCTAACATTCTGCTTTATTTATTCGCTCAGTTCATGTAAAATAAAACCTAACTGGGTCGAAAAGTTCGGATCATAATCAAGTTATGCGCTGGGAAATCTATAAACAATCTCCCAACAAGCAGGATTTCTGATAGAACTAACATGATTGAGACAAAATTTGAAACGTAATTTTGCCTTTTGTTCAGCTCTACTCAAATCCAAAGCGCTTATATCCCAACCTCTTCGCACATCAAGTACGGAATTAAATGATCGACAGCATACGACAATTGTATGATAGCAATACATGAATTGAATTCTGTTAAACAGTGGTTTGACATTCATTCGATTCATATTTTTTATTTATCGTTGCATCATGAGCGTTATCAACTATATGAATATATCGTATCGTTGTCACAAATATAAACAAAGATATCTCTAGGAGGCATTTATTAATGGCAATTTTTAAAGTATTTTATCAACATAATCGTGATGAAGTGATTGTACGTGAAAACACACAATCTACTTATGTTGAAGCTCAAACAGAAGAACAAGTTCGTCGTTTCTTGAAAGAACGTAACTATAACATTGAATTCATAACTAAATTAGAGGGCGCACATTTAGAATATGAACAACAATCAGAACACTTTAATGTGGAGCGCGCTGAATAATGAAACAACTTCAAAAAAATGAGGTTGGCGTTTACGCGCTTGGCGGTTTAGGTGAAGTAGGTAAGAACACTTATGCCGTTGAATATAAAGATGAAATTTTAATCATTGATGCAGGTATTAAGTTCCCTGACAATAATCTATTAGGGATTGACTATGTAATTCCTGATTATACGTATCTTGAACAGAATCAAGATAAAATTGTGGGACTTGTTATCACGCATGGTCACGAAGACCATATCGGTGGTGTGCCCTACCTGCTTAAAAAGATTAATGTTCCAATTTACAGTGGTCCACTTGCGTTAGGACTTATTCGTAATAAATTAGAAGAACATAAATTACTACGTACCGCATCTTTAAATGAAATCACTGAAGACAGCGTCATTGAGTCTAAGCACTTCAAAGTGAGCTTTTACTTAACGACGCACAGTATTCCAGAAGCATATGGTGTCATTGTTGATACACCTGAAGGTAAAATTGTGCATACAGGCGACTTTAAATTTGATTTCACGCCAGTGGGTGCCCCTGCGAACATGGCAAAAATGGCTCAGCTTGGTGATGAAGGTGTCCTATGCCTATTATCTGACTCAACCAATTCACTTGTTCCAGACTTTACTTTAAGTGAACGTGAAGTAGGTCAAAACGTCGATAAGATATTCCGAAATTGTACAGGACGTATCATTTTTGCGACATTCGCATCAAACATTTATCGTGTCCAACAAGCAGTTGAGGCAGCCGTTAAATATAACCGAAAAATTGTTACCTTTGGTCGTTCAATGGAAAACAATATCAAAATTGGTACAGAACTTGGTTATATTAAAGCACCACCTGAAACATTTGTTGAACCAAGTAAAATCAACAGTATTCCTAAGCATGAATTACTCATTCTATGTACAGGGTCTCAAGGTGAACCTATGGCAGCACTATCGCGTATTGCTAACGGAACACATAAACAAATTAAAATCATTCCAGAAGATACCGTTGTATTTAGTTCTTCACCTATCCCAGGTAATACGAAGAGCATCAACCGTACAATCAATGCATTATATCAAGCTGGTGCTGAAGTCATTCACAGTAAGATTTCAAACATCCATACATCTGGACACGGTTCTCAAGGGGACCAGCAATTGATGTTACGACTTATTCGCCCAAAATTCTTCTTACCAATTCACGGTGAGTATCGCATGCTCGTTGCACATGGTCAAACAGGTGTGGATTGTGGTGTTAAAGAAGAAAATGTGTTTATTCATGACATTGGAGATGTCCTTGCACTTACTCGTGATTCTGCACGTACTGCAGGACGTATTCCATCTGGTAATGTACTTGTAGATGGTAGCGGTATTGGTGATATCGGTAACGTTGTCATTCGTGACCGTAAACTCCTTTCTGAGGAAGGTCTGGTCATTGTTGTTGTCAGCATTGACTTCAATACGAACAAGTTACTATCTGGTCCAGATATTATTTCACGTGGCTTTGTCTATATGCGTGAATCAGGTCAGTTAATTTATGATGCTCAGAAGAAAATCAAACAAGAAGTGATTCAAAAGTTAAATCAACAACCTGATATTCAATGGCATCAAGTGAAGTCTTCAATTATTGAAACTTTACAACCATATCTCTACGAACAAACTGCACGTAAGCCAATGATTTTACCAGTCATTATGAAAGTGAATGAAACAAAATAGATAAATACAAAGAGGTCATCCCCTTTCATAGTGGGAATGACCTCTTTTTTATATGTCTTAATGTGCTATTTTCTTTTCATAACGCGTTAAATCATTATCATGACCAATCATAATTAAAATATCATCAAATTCCAATGCCATATCTGGATCTGGTGATACGATGATTTCTTTACGACGCTTTATCGCAATGATATTAATACCATATTGTGCACGAATATCTAAATCAATCAGTGTTTTTCCTGCCATCGCTTCTGTTGCTTTCATTTCAACGATTGAGTGCTCATCAGACAGTTCCAGATAATCCAATACTGTTGCACTTGCTACATTATGTGCAATACGACGTCCCATGTCACGTTCTGGATGTACGACCGTATCCGCACCAATTTTATTTAAAATCTTCGCGTGATAATCATTTTGCGCTTTCGCTGTCACTTTTTTAACACCAAGTTCTTTTAAAATCAGGGTTGTTAATGTACTCGCTTGAATATTTTCACCAATTGACACGATGACATGGTCAAAGTTGCGAATCCCTAAACTTCTCATGACTGCTTCATCTGTTGTATCTGCTACGACAGCATGAGTCGCAATATCACTATATTCATCGACACGGTGTTCATCTTTATCAATGGCCATAACATCCATATCTAATGCATTCAGTTCACGAACAATGCTTCCGCCAAAACGTCCTAAACCGATTACCACATACTCTTTATCCATGATTGAACCTCCACCATTTTTATGCAATTTCTAAAAAGTTCTGTTTAAGTTTATTTAAATTCTGATTTCATCTAATGAATATATTTATTTTCCACCCTTCGTTTCATCTTGTCAAATGTAACTGACACCTTTACATTGAAAGTCTACACCGATATCACACTAACTATGCTATTTTCAAAAACACTATGTATCATTAATCCGAATCATAAGCTAAGTAACATCTATTGACCACTGCAGATCAACTATGTTAAGTTAACGTTGATTTATCATTATCTTTTATATTTTGAGGTGTCAAATGACGAACGTAATTATTTATACACAAAATGATTGTCCACCTTGTACATTTGTAAAAAATTACTTAACAGAACATCAAGTGGCATTTGAGGAACGTAATATTGCAGATTCAACATATCGCAATGAAATGATTGACCATGATGCATTTGCCACACCGTTTATTTTACTTGATGATGAACCTATGTACCAAGTGGATATGGACAAGCTCAATCAAAAATTAGGCCTTTAAATAAACATGAAAAAACCTGAGATGAACAATCATCTCAGGTTTTTTGCTTTATTTTGAAGTCGCATCGTTTACAAGTGTAATGACTTCATCCACTGTCGCACAGTTCATTGCACGATCAGCTAATTGTGTCATTTCAGTTGTGCTTAAACCTTTAATTTGACGACGTGCTTTTAAGATTGACGTTGCACTCATTGAGAACTCGTCTAATCCTAAACCAAGCAATAATGGAATTGCTGTTTCATCGCCAGCCATTTCACCACACATACCTGTCCATTTACCTTCTTTATGAGACGCGTCAATAACTTGTTTCACAAGACGTAAAATAGATGGGTTATATGGTTGGTATAAATAAGATACACGCTCAGACATACGGTCTGCCGCCATTGTATATTGGATTAAGTCGTTTGTACCGATACTGAAGAAGTCAACTTCTTTCGCAAAGATATCAGCTAAAGCAGCTGTTGATGGAATTTCCACCATGATACCTAATTCGATATCATCGCTTACTTCCACACCTTCACGCTTTAAGTTTTCTTTTTCTTCAAGTAATAATGCTTTTGCATCACGGAACTCTTGAACAGTCGCAACCATTGGGAACATAATGTTCAATTTACCGTATACAGATGCGCGTAATAATGCACGCAATTGTGGACGGAAAATTTCAGGTTGATCTAAACATAAACGAATCGCACGGTATCCTAAGAATGGGTTCATTTCTTCAGGAAGATTTAAGTATGGTAGCTCTTTATCTCCACCAATATCAAGCGTACGAACAACGACACGCTTACCGTCCATTTCTTCTAATACTTTTTTGTATGCTTCGAATTGTTCATCTTCTGATGGCATGTTGTCACGACCCATGTACAAGAATTCTGTACGATATAGACCGATACCTTCTGCACCATTGTTTTTAACACCTTCTAAGTCGTTAGGTGTCCCAATGTTTGCAGCTAATTCAACATGTTTTCCATCGATTGTCGTTGATGGTTCATCACGAAGTTGTTTCAATGCTTCGCGACCTTCAAAGTACATATCACGTTTTTGTTGGTATGCACGTACTTCATCTTGTGAAGGGTTCACGATAACGTCACCTGTTAAACCATCGACAATAATCATGTCACCTTGTTTTACAGATTCAGTAATTGATTTTGTACCAACAACCGCTGGAATTTCTAATGAACGGCTCATAATCGCTGAGTGTGATGTACGACCACCAATATTTGTTACAAATCCTTGCACATATTGTTTGTTCAATTGTGCTGTATCAGAAGGTGTTAAGTCATGTGCGACAATAACAACACTCTCATCAATAATACTTGGATTTGGTAATTCAACACCTAAGATATGTGCAAGTACACGTTTAGATACGTCACGGATATCCGCTGCACGCTCTTTCATATACTCATTATTCATTGATTCAAAGATTGTGATGAAGTTTTGCGTCACTGTTGTTAATGCATGTGGTGCACTTGCTTTATCACCTTTAATCATTGCTTTAATTGGGTTGATTAATTCAGGATCATCTAATACTAATAAATGCGCATCAAAAATAGCAGCCTTATCTGGCCCTAATTGTTCTTCCGCATTATTTCTGATTTTTGTTAATTCAATTTTGGCATTGTTTAATGCATTATTGAATTTTTCAACTTCAGTAGATTGATCTTCTGTTGTCTCTTGACTATAACTTAAATCGGGTTCTACGAGCATATACGCTTTGGCAATAGCAACACCCTCAGAAGCTGCAATTCCCTTATTTAATGATGACATTATTTTGTCAAACCTTCTTTTGATAAGACTTCAGTAATTGCTGCAATTGCTTCTTTTTCGTCGCTACCATCTGCGTAGATTGTAATTTCAGCGTCTTTACCAACACCTAAGCTCATAACACCCATAATTGATTTTAAGTTTACTTTTTTCGCATTGTATTCTAATTGTACATCTGATTCAAATTTTGAAGCAGTTTGTACTAGCATAGTTGCTGGACGTGCGTGAATTCCTGTTTCGTCAATAATTACATATGATTGTTGTTCCATCTTATATCTTACTCCTTCTATTGCTTTAATTTTTAGCATAAGCTATTTAACTTCGCTACATGCCTTAACATTACCAAAATTAGCACGTAAATTCAATTGTGAAACCATTATCATGTCGCATGTTTGCTGTTTTTTTACAAATTATCGAACAAATTATAATAGAGACTTGACAACATTTTCACATTTCTGAATATGCTCTTTACCTACTTTGTTCATGAAGTAATAACTGAGAGATGCTGAAACTACTTGACCTACGACAGGGAACCATCTTGTTTGTTTGGCAGCCGTACGTTTCGCCACATCACGAATCAATACTTTCATCAAGCCATCTGAGACCTTTTTACCAATCAACTGACTACCTTGAATACCTGCTGCCATGACAATACGGTCTTTCATGTCATCACTCATTTTATTTACTTGTTTGTGATCCAAGCCATATAGTTTATTGATATCTTCTATAACATCTTTCATCAACTTCATATCAACACCAAAGTCAAATCCTGGAATCGGCACAATTGTTGCACCTGAAGATAACATCGCTTTCTTTTTAACTATATTTTCTGCTTGAATTCTGCGCTCTGCCACTTCTTCATTTGTTTGTGGTAACACATGTTTATTTTTTATTTTTTCTATATTAAATACTTTATTACCTACAAGTTCTGTCACTTTATTTGTTAATTTCATGATTCATCCACCTTTCGTGTATAAGACCCTATCTTATACCCCTTTTAAAGGTATTTAATCCATCAAAGTAACAAAAACAACTTTTAAATATTTAGATGGCTTATAGTGTGGATGCGTTTTAAAGTCTTTTGGCAAGCCCATGACCTCATCAATCTGATATGAGAGACCTTTATCAGACAATGTTTTTTTGATCATATTCTTAAATGCTTTTAGCGTATACATACTATGATTCGTACTCAATACAAGTGTGCCACGCTCGTTTAGTATAGGTAAGGCACCTTCAATCAGTTTGTCGTAGTCTTTCATCACTGAGAATGTTTTTTTCTTATTTCTAGCAAAACTAGGTGGGTCAATGACAATTGTGTCAAATGATAAGTTGTGGCGTTCGGCATACTTAAAGTAATCAAATGTATCCATCACATATAAAGATTGTGTTTTCGGATCGATCCCATTCAAACCGAAATTCTCTTCAGTCATCGGGCGTGAACGGTTTGCAAGGTCTACACTTGTTGTTTGTTCTGCTTGACCAGCTGCAATGACTGAAAAAGCACCTGTATAACTAAATAAATTAAGAACATGTCTTTCCGTACTATAATAGTCACGTATTTTTTTACGAACTTCTTTTTGATCTAAGAAAATACCTGTCATCGGTCCATCATCTAAATGGACGTTATAAAAAGTGAAGTTTTCTTCAATGACGATAGGAAATTCAGGTGCTTCCCCCATTACAAAGCCACCTTCAATATCTGAATCTTTAAAGCGTGTTTTTTCATAAATTGATGTATAGTCAAAAACAGACGTAGCCGCAGCAATGATATCATCACGAAAAGCATAGATACCACGTGAGTACCACTGAATTAAAAGATGGCCATTATAGTTATCGATTGTTAATCCACCTATGCCATCTCCTTCTCCATTCAATAATCGAAATGTATTTGTGCCATCAATATGATAATAATAGTCACGCTCTTGTTTTGCTGCTTCAAATAAATTTTCAAAAAATGCTTGATCAATATCTTCATTTTCATCGTATGACAAGACCCAACCAAGTCCTTTATGCTGATGACCGACATATCCAGTTGCGATATAAACGCCTTTATCTGTTTTAAGATGGAATACATCACCACTTTTCAACGATCTCTGTTGATAAATATCCTCTTCTTCAATCAGTGGATAGCCGTTGAAATATTTCGTTTCTTTCCCGCTATTTAAAATTGCTGTTTTCATTTTATCAGCCTTTCCTCAATGAATTCTTTTCTATCTTAACACGTGATTAGATCAGAAATCGATTTATGTAAAAGATTCCCCCTATCTTAATACTAAAAATAAAAAAGAGCGAGAGATTTCTCTCCCACTCTCTATCGTTCCTATTCTTTTGTCGCTGGTTGACGCAATTGCAATATGAAAGCAATCGTTGCTGGTATTAGCATCAATACGAGAATTGGTGTGATGAAAATAGATAATAACAATCCATGGAATAGAATCACAACATATTCTGTAATTAACTTAAAGAATAGAATACTAATCATAAACAATTGTAAATAGTAGTGCTTTCCTCTAAGCATAAATGTCACTGATGTCACAATGTATGCAATCGCAATGAGAAGTAGTAACAACAAACTGATCCACTCATAGACATACTGTGTTTGTGACAATTGCCAGTCACCTGATGCAAATAATGAGTTACGATTATTAAATTCAAGTAGTATGAAGAAAAATAAAATCACACCACATGCGATATTAACGTAAGCTCTCTTGAACCATTTTGGTCGTTTACGTAAGAAAGATGGAATATCATCTTCTTCAAGCTTCGTCCAACCAAACCATTTTTCTTTAATGTGATCTCTTTTCGTACGTATCTTTTCAATATTAATACTACGACGCGTACGGTGCGAAATATCATGCGTGAACTCAGATGTACGGTTTTGAATATCTTTAAACTGCACTTTAGACTGATCACTATATTGATATTTTTTGCTGCGTAAATATTGGCTGGCTGCCTCATCCAACTCTTCATGAAAGACAGGTAAAGAACGACGTAAAAACAAGAAGTTCCATATTGCCATTTGACCCAGTAGCCATAACACTAAAAAGAAAGTATTAATACTCAGCACATCAATGGGTGCTACTTCTCGTCCTTCAAGTCGTGAATATAACGCTAATTGTGTAAATACATAACTAATACCATATCCAAAAATCAACCACAAGTAGTGTTGCTTTCGGTGCAATGGATTAAGTTCATCTTTAAAAGTAATATAACCAATATGAATTAAAAATGGGAAAATAAAAATAAATGCTAAAATCCCATAGACTTGTGACATAAAAATTAATGTTAATACGAAGAAAATAATACCGATTAATAGGAAAAAGATCGATATGTCGTAATCAAATCGTGTTGTATTGGTTAAAACTCTTGCAATCACTAACATTAGAATCCCAAATGCCAGTATAATCAAACCACTCACTAATGGGAACTCTCCAATGTATTTACTCATTACACGGATAATCTCATGGAAAAAGGTCATGATAAAATCCCAAACATTATCAATACGAGATACATGATGTTTACCTGAGTTGAGTTGTTCAATAAGCGGTATATTTACGAAAATAATAATACTCAGCAATATTGCAAGCGCACCTATAATATAGGAATAAATCACTTCGGTGTACTTATTAAAAAAGGACATCCTCTCACCTCATAAATTATTATATATGAACAATTGTCTGATGTCTTTATAATTGATTAAATTCAGTCTCTAGTATGACTATAAATTTGTGATAGTCAAAATCATTTTAAATGTGTGTTAGTTAGATTAAACTCATCAACCGAATAATGAGAAAGTTGCTTTAGTCCTCCAATCATCCACATACTAAAAAAACTCCAAAAATCATGTTTAATAACCCATAGAACGGATATAGATAACTAACAATAAAATTAAAGGAGTGTTTTATCATGTCAGAAAAAGATTTAAAAAAAGCAGCTGAACAAGCTAAAGAAAAAGAAGAACAATTAAAAGATAAAGCTAATGAGGCAAAAGATGGTATCGATAAAACAAAAGACGATATCCAAAGCACGTTAGATTAATATTCTTATATCAAGTCAAGAGGCATTCATTCTCTTGACTTTTTGTTGTGAGACATGTACATTGTTTATATCAATTGAATACGCACGCACTAGGGGTGTGAGAACTGAGATGAGGAATATCCTCAAACCCTTTGTACCTGACCTAGGTGATACTAGCGGAGGAAAGTGTACGACGTTTATATTTAATATTTGCGGCAATGAGACGCACATTTATTTGAGTTGCTTACATAATAATAGTTATAGCCTCGTTCATAGATCGACGCATATCCCTACTCTAGGGGTGTGCGTTTTTATTTTTTAGGAGGTCCTTTACAATGAAAAAAGGCTTAACATTATCAGACATACTCGTGACAGTTCTAGTCTCTGTCATTTTCGGTGTGGTTTACAACATTTGGTGGGTAGTTACTAAAACGATTCAGCCATTAGGTTTACAAATTGACCAACTTTTATACGGTATGTGGTTCGCAGCAGCCGTTGTAGCATATCTTATCATTCCTAAAATGGGGATTGCATTACTTGCTGAGTTTGCAGCTGGTGCTGGTGAGACAATTATGATGGGTCGTTTTGATATTCCAACGATTGTCTATGCGCTTTTACAAGGTCTCGCTTGTGAGCTTGTTTTTGCAATCGTTCGCTATCGTTCACGCTCATTTATGATTGCACTTTTAGCAGGTTTATCAGCTGCACTCATTAGTTTACCAATTGACTGGTATTATGGTTATTTAGGTGAGGTTGCACAATGGAATCTTATCCTCTATATTGTCTTCCGTATCATTAGTGGTGTCGTACTTGCAGGTGCCTTTCCATATTATCTAGTCAAAGCACTTGATCAGACAGGTGTCACTAAGTTATTCAGACCAGCATCTAAAGACGACTATGATTCCTTATAAGGAGAGAACATACATTGCTTAAAGCAAAAAATCTACGCCTAAAATATCCAAGTGCAACCACTAAAATATTTGATGGTCTCGATATCGAAATCAAAGATAAAGAAAAAGTACTCTTACTTGGGCCATCTGGCTCTGGTAAAAGTACGCTACTCAATGTATTAAGTGGCATTGTACCTGATCTCATTGATTTACCAATGAAGTATGATGAATTGGAGGTAGCTTACCATGCAGGTGTCATCTTCCAAGATCCAGACTCTCAATTCTGTATGCCACAAGTGAACGAAGAACTCGCGTTCATACTAGAAAATCAACAAGTGCCTCAAGAAGAGATGGATGAACGTATTCATGATGCACTTAAAAAGGTACAGCTTGATGTCAATCCCAAACAATCTATTAATCAATTAAGTGGTGGCATGAAACAAAAACTAGCCATTGCTGGTACGTTATTAATGGAAGCAGACACTTTGTTCTTGGATGAACCAACTGCGATGTTAGATATCGAAGCAACTCAAAATCTGTGGGACTTACTCAAAGACTTATGGGCCGATCAAACGGTATTAATCGTAGAACATAAAGTGGCGCATGTTTGGGATTACGTTGATCGTGTTATTCTCATGGATCATCACGGTCGCATCATTCAACAAGGTACGCCAGACATGATATTAGCAAATTTTGAGGACGTATTAACGGAATATGGTGTATGGCATCCTCATGCATGGGACTCCGCGCCTCCTCCAACACATACTAAAGATACATCATCACAAAGTTTCCATTTTAAATACAAAGATGGTGCTATCCAACGTAGTAAAAAAATGCTCTATCATGTTCCTGAGCTTGAAGTTCATCCAGGTGAATGGTTAACAATCACTGGCAAAAATGGAACGGGCAAAACAACGTTATTCGAATCAATGATGCAATTGATTCCTTATCAAGGGAAAATGCAATGGAATCAACAGACATTAAAAAAAGTACGTGATGCTGCCAGTCATATATATTTGGTTTATCAAAATCCAGAACTCCAATTTATTCAAAACAGTGTTTACGATGAAATCTTTGTGAACTATGAATACATGGATCCGCAACATGCTGAGGAGCAAACGAAGGCAATGCTAGCACTACTTGATCTCGCGCATGTTTCGAAACAACATCCTTTCGAGCTTTCAATGGGACAAAAAAGACGCCTGAGTGTCGCAACTGCATTAAGTACCAATGCAGATGTCATCTTACTCGATGAACCTACATTTGGATTGGATAGTCATAATACGTTTAAATTAATTACACTATTCCAAGAGCGCGTTGCAAAAGGTCAAACGATTATCATGATTACACATGACCCACATATTATTGAACGCTACCCATCACGACATTTTGAAGTGTCAGATGGCATGTTGCATGAATTGGAGGTGCCATCACATGATTGAATCGTGGAAAACGCGTCATACTTTTATGGATAACGTCAATATTGTGACAAAGCTCTTCCTAGCTGTTGCTTTGTTCTTCTTCATTATTTTTGTTCATAACTTTGATGTCATGTTATATTTGGCACTTTTCATGCTTGTCTTTTTACTTTGTGTTGCAGGCACAAAATGGAAAGTCGTCGCTTCATTTGTAATGATGGCTACGTTCTTTGCACTGACTTCATCATTATTTATGATTTTTTATGGTAATGGGACCCACGTGTTATTAGAATTTGGCTTTGTCAAAATTAGTGTTGAAAGCTTAGTCAGAGGTTTACATCTTGCTCTAAGAACCATCGTCATCAGTTACTTCGGATTATCCATTGCGTTCACATCGCAAGTCATTATGATTTTCTACAGTCTTATGCAACATCTCAAAGTACCACCGAAAGTTGCTTATGCCTTTATGGCTGCATTTCGTATGATTCCGTTAATGATTGAATCTGTATTCCAATTACGCAATTCACTCAAAATGCGCTATCAAATGATTAGCAACAAAAACTATAGTGGTTTTAAAAGATTTAAACATCTCTTGATTCCTCTACTTAGTCAAAATATACGAAAAGCACACCGTCTTGCTGTGGCAATGGAAAAAAAAGGATTTCATGATGGGAAGCGTACCTACTACTATCATGTCCCATTCAGCTATCGTGACCTTTTACTAATCGTTATCATGCTAGGCATCATTACATTAGCATTTACCAGTGCAAGTTATCTACCGATTACAGGTATTTTAGATGCACGTTAGTCAATCATAATCTATCATTTGCGTTTTCACGATCTCGAGGATGTGAAAAGGCGTGATAAACAAGTAAGCATACCTTTCCCGTTTATCGTATGCTATCGAACATAAAAAGATGATTTGGAAACTTACCACTTCCAAATCATCTTTTTTGTATTATAATGCTTTGTTTGCAATATCTTTACGATAGAATAATGCATCACTCTTAACTTGTTCCACACGTCGATATGCCTCACGTTGTGCATCTGCAATTGTATCGCCTTCACCAATGGCTAAGATCACACGTCCGCCTGCATTGACATAAGATGTACCGTCATGTTTTAATCCACTCACAAAATAATGATCAATATCTGATTCAAAACCAGTGACCACATGCCCTTTTTCATAAGCATTTGGATATCCTTTCGAGGCTAACATCACGCCGACGACTGAATCTTCTTTCCAAGACATATTAATGGGTTCTCTTGCCTCTAGCTGTATGATATGTGCCATTAGATCACTTTCCATACGTGTCAGCAATACTTGGGCTTCTGGATCACCAAATCGTGCATTGAATTCAATCACTTTCGGTCCTTCTTCTGTTAAAATCGCACCGATATAAAGGAGACCAAAGAAGTGGTACCCTTCTTCTTGTAGCGCACGTGCAATGGGTTGCGCAATGCGCTCATTCGTGACATCTAATACATCTTGTCCAATATGTGGAACAGGACAATACGCACCCATACCTCCTGTGTTTGGCCCTTCATCATGATCATAGGCACGCTTGTGATCTTGCGCAATTGTATCAAATGGCACCGCATAATCTCCATTTACAAAAGTCATTAAAGAAAATTCTTCACCTTGTAAAAACTGTTCAAATACAACTTTACTATTCTCATCAGGATATAACGTTTCAACAGCATCTCTAGCTGCTTCACGGGTTTCAGCAATAATGACCCCTTTCCCTGCTGCAAGACCGTCTTTCTTTAATACGATAGGCAGCTCACATTGCTCAATATAGCGCAATGCGTCTGTTTTTGTATCGATTTCTTGATATTCGGCAGTTGGAATATCATATTTTGCCATCAGTTGTTTTGCAAATGACTTCGAGCCTTCAATTTGAGCAGCCGCTTTATTTGGGCCAAACACTTTAACACCTGCTTTACGTAAACGATCCGCAAGACCTTCTGTTAATGGCTGTTCTGGTCCAATGACTGTCCATTGTATTTTATGTTCTTGCGCAAAAGTAACAATTTTTTCATGTTCTGTCTCAGCAATTTCTGAATGTACTTCTGCCACATGTGTCATCGCATCATTCCCTGGAATAGCAAATACCTGTTCAACAAGTGGTGATTTACTTAATTTCTTGGCAAGGACATGTTCACGTCCACCGCCACCAATAACTAGAATATTCATAAGTAATGGTCCCCCTTAATGTTTGAAATGACGCATACCTGTTGTCACCATTGCGATGCCGTGTTTATTTGCCATATCAATTGAATCTTGGTCTTTAATAGAACCACCTGGTTGGATAATAGCTTTAATACCTGCCTTAGCAGCTGTTTCAACTGTATCATCCATTGGGAAAAATCCATCTGAAGCAAGAATCACTTGATCGTTCATTTCAATCGCACGTTCAATTGCAATTTCAGCTGAGCCTACACGATTCATTTGACCTGCACCAATACCCACTGTTTGCTTGTTATTTGCTAAGACGATGGCATTACTTTTCACTGCTTTAACAACTTTCCATCCTAACAGAAGCGCTTCCCATTGTTCATCCGTTGGTGCAACTTCTGTCACAACTTTCATCTCTGATTGAGGCACATCAAAAGTATCTTTATCTTGCACGAGGTAACCACCCGAAACAGATACAAACTCTTGCTCATCAGAATCATTTGTCATGTCGACTTCTAATAATCGGATATTTTTCTTTTGTTGTAATACCGCTAAAGCCGTTTCATCAAATTGTGGTGCAATAATCACTTCTAAGAAAATACTGTGTAATGACTCAGCTAATTCCTTAGTTACTGGACGGTTCAGTGCCACAATCCCACCAAAAATAGATTGACTATCCGCTTCATAGGCGTTTAAATAGGCTTCATGAATTGTTTCTCCAATACCCACACCACATGGATTCATATGTTTCACCGCAACAGCTGCAGGACCTTCAAACTGTTTTACCAATGTCAATGCGGCATCTGCGTCTTTAATATTGTTATAACTTAACTGTTTCCCATGATGTTGTGTTGTACCAGCTAACGTATTAGCTGCATGAGATGTACGGATAAACGTAGCAGATTGTTGTGGGTTTTCACCATAGCGTAATACTTCTTCATTCTTACTAAAGAAATTCGTAATTGCTTGATCATATTCAAACGTATGTTTAAATACTTTGATCATCAATGATTTGCGATACGCTTCATCTAACGTTCCTTGTTGTAACTTTGAAATAACATGATCGTAGTCTGCAGGATCAACAATTGTTGTCACGTGCTTAAAGTTCTTGGCAGCTGCACGTAACATTGTCGGACCACCAATATCAATATTTTCAATCGCATCCATTTCTGTTACATCAGGATTCTTAACCGTCTCTTGAAATGGATATAAATTTACAACGACCATATCGATCAAGTCGATATTTTGGGCTGCTAATTGTTCAAGGTGCTCAGGCTTATCACGATCTGCCAAAATACCACCGTGTACAGCTGGATGTAATGTTTTTACACGTCCATCCATAATTTCATCAAATTGTGTGAGTTCTGATACTGATGCTACTGGCACACCTGCCTCTTCAATCGCACGGTATGTACCACCTGTTGAATACAACTCAAAACCTTCTGCTACAAGTTTTTTCGCAAATTCAGTAATACCTGTTTTATCAGAAACGCTTAATATCGCTTTTTTCATCCGTCTTCAAGCTCCTTATTGAATAATCTGTTGTATGACTTCTGGATACAATTCGTATTCCAATTCTTTAATGCGTCCTTCTAATGTTGCTTTCGTATCATCCTCATAAATTGGGCATGATCGTTGTGCAATAATTTGTCCCGTATCCATTCCTGCATCCACATAATGCACTGTTGAACCTGTTTCTTTTTCACCATTGTTTAGCGCCTGACCTACTGCATCAATTCCTTTATACTTTGGTAACAATGATGGATGGATATTCAAGATTTTTCCTTCATAGGCACTTAACAATGTCTGGCCAATTAAACGCATATATCCTGCAAGTACAATCCATTCCACTTGTTCTTCTTGTAACTGTTTTAACACTGCCGCTTCATAAGCTTGTTTGTCAGAATAAGTGCGTGGCGAAAATGCATGCACAGGAATATCATGCTGTTGTCCCAGTTGAACACAAGCGGCAGTCGGTTGATCTGTGTATAATGCTGTTACTTCAATATGTGGTAACGCACCTTGCTTCACACGATGCATAATATTATCAAAGTTTGTACCAGACCCTGATGCAAAAATTGCTATTTTAACCACTATTACGCCTCCACTAAGCGGATTGTCTCTGCTTCTTCAGTTATTGTACCGATAGAATAAGCTGCGACATCCATTGATTTTAATATCTCATGTACACGTTCTTCATCTTCTGCATCCACTACAAGCGTGTAACCAATCCCCATATTGAAGATGTGATACATTTCATCCAACTCAATTTCTCCCGTTTGTTGTAACCAATCAAAAATTTTAGGCGTTGGGAATGCTGACGTATTAATTACTGCTGTTTTTCCTTCTGGTAAGGCTCGTGGAATATTTTCATAAAAACCACCACCAGTAATATGTGTCATCGCTTTAATACGCACTTGTTCTTTAACGGCTAATACTGGTTTTACATATAGCGCAGTTGGCGTAAGGAATGTTTCAAGATATGAGCGATCACCATCAAATTTTTCATGGACATCAATACCTGACTGTTCGATTAATCGACGTACTAAGCTGAATCCATTTGAATGAATGCCATGTGACGCCAAACCGATCACAACGTCACCTGTTTTCACACTTGAACCATCAATATAGTCTTCTTTTTCAACAGCACCAACAGCAAATCCAGCAACATCATATTCGCCCTCATGGTACATTTCACCCATCTCCGCTGTTTCTCCACCAATTAATGCCGTATTTGTTTCAACACAACCATCACTAATGCCTTTGACGATTTGTGCAATGACTTCTGGTACCACTTTATTTGTTGCAATATAGTCTAGAAAATAAAGTGGTTCTGCACCCGTTGTTAATATATCGTTGACACACATAGCTACAGCGTCAATCCCAATTGTGTCATGTTTATCGTGATCAATGGCTAGTTTTAATTTTGTGCCGACACCGTCAGTTCCTGATACGAGTACAGGTGCCTTCATATTCAATTGTGAAAGATCGAACGTTGCACCGAATCCTCCTAGTCCACCTAATACTTCTTTACGCATCGTGCGCTCTACGTGACTTGACATTTGTTTTACTGCTTCATAACCCGCTTCAATATCAACACCGGCTTTTTTGTATGACTCAGCCATTGACTACACTCCTCTTCTTTTCAATTCTTTATCTTCTGGTAATAAATTATCGACAATTTCAATTGGATAGTTCCCTGTAAAACATGCATTGCATTCACCTTTAGATCCATATTGTTTAAAGACTTCATGCATGCCATCGACTGATAAATAAGTTAATGAATCTGCACCAATCATTTCTCGAATGGTTTCGACAGAATGCTGTGCAGCCATTAATTCTGCATGCGTGGATACATCAATCCCGTAATAACAAGGATTCTTTAAAGGTGGTGATGAAATACCCATATGTACTTCACGTGCACCTGCAGATTTTAATGCTTTAACAATGTATTTACTTGTCGTTCCACGTACAATAGAATCATCAATGACAACTACACTTTTGCCTTCTACAACATCACGAATCGGTGAATGTTTCATACGTACTTGTCTCTCACGCACGCTTTGATCAGGTGTGATGAATGTTCTACCAATATATCTATTTTTTAATAGTCCCTGCTCATTTGGAATACCTGTCTCTTCTGAAAATCCTTTTGCAGCTTGTAAAGATGAGTCAGGAACACCAATCACAATATCTGCTTCAATGCCCATTTCTTTTGCTAATTGACGTCCTAATGCTTTACGCACTTGGTAGATAGAGTGCTTTTGGAATTCAGAATCAGGTCGCGCAAAATAGATGTACTCCATCGAACACATATGTTGATGAATATCGGGTGTATACGTATCATAGTCGACATAGTTATCCCCAGAGAATGTGATCAACTCTCCCGGTTCAATGTCACGGATATACTCTGCACCAATCGCTGTGAAAGCACATGTTTCACTGGCAACACAGTATGCGCCATCTACCTTTCCTAACATTAACGGACGGACACCACAGTTATCACGTGTCGCCGTTAATTGTTTTTCGTTTAATATGACACAACTAAAAGCACCTTTTACTTGATTTAAAGCAGCTTTTTGATTCGTTTTAATCTGTTGAGACTTCCCCTTGATCAATAAATGCGCGAGGACTTCTGAATCACTTGTTGTTTGGAAAATACCACCTTCTGATTCAATCGCACGGCGTATTTGATGCGCATTGGTTAAATTACCATTATGGGCAAGCCCTAAATCACCTTTTGAATGTTTGAATAAAAAGGGTTGCACATTCGAGATTTCACTGGCACCAGTTGTAGCATAACGGACATGACCAATTGCACTCTGATATCCTTCCAAAGACTTCAGTTGTTCATCTGAAATCGCTTCTGTCAGTAGTCCCATACCACGTGCGCCGAATAATTGTTCACCGTTAGAGCAAACAATACCCGCACCCTCTTGACCACGGTGTTGTAAACTGTGTAGTGCTAAGTATGTTAAGTGTGCCGCGTAAGGATGATTCCATATGCCGAATACACCACATTCTTCATTTAATCCACGGATGTCATACATGCTTCAATAGCCCCTTCCCATGCTTCTTTCAATTCAGATGTACGACGTTGAATAGTAATATTTTGTGCTGTTACTTTAAAGTCATCAGTATTTGTGAAAGTCCCGATTTCAACTGCATTGTCAATATTCAAAGATTGTCCTGCTTTTACAGCTACAATATAACGACCTTGTGTTTCGCTAAAGAGTTGTGCATTACTTAAGTCCACATTTGCTTCAAGCCCTAACTTATAAAATGCACTCATACGTGCCAATGTGATGAGTAAACCGCCTTTTCCGACTGTTTGTACATGTGAAAGGACACCCGCTCGTATCGCTTCACGAATTGCCTCACCTTTTGTCGCTTCTTCTGTTAAGTCGACCGTTTCAGTTTCATGGTTTACATCACCGTATAATAATTTTTCAATTTGACTCCCACCAAAACTATCTGTTGTTTCGCCTACCACATATAACTTGTCACCAGCTGATGGTGTAAAATCACGAAGGTAATCAATATCTTCAACTAAACCGACCATTCCGACAACAGGTGTTGGGAAGATAGATGATGTACGTGTTTCGTTATAAAGTGACACGTTACCTGAAACAACTGGTGTCTCAAGCACATCACACGCTTCTGCCATACCACGTGTTGAATCAATCAGTTGTTGATAGATATGTTTCTTTTCAGGTGAACCATAGTTCAAGCAGTCCGTCATCGCTAAAGGTTTCGCCCCAACTGCAATCAAGTTGCGATAAGCTTCAGCAACAACCATTTTGCCGCCTTCATATGGATTGTTGAATACATAACGTGCCTCCCCATCAATCGTAGAAGCAACAGCTTTATTAGTACCCTCTACACGAACAACGGAAGCTTGTAGACCCGGTTTTACAATCGTATTGGCACCGACTTGTTGATCATATTGACGATATAAATATTGTTTTGAAGCAATTGTTGGATGTGTTAATAAGCGATCAAAGACATCCTCAACATTAATATCACTGTAATCATTAGCAGGCTTATCATGCTTTAACGGCTCTCCTTCAAGCACGTAAACAGGTGCCTCATGGTCTAACGGTTTTACAGGAATATCTGCAAACACTTCACCTTCATAAGTTAATACAAAGCGATCTGTATCTGTTACTTCTCCAATAACCGCACTATCCAATTCATGCTTATCAAATAAATCTAAAAACTTTTGTTCTGTGCCTTTCTTAACAACTAATAACATACGCTCTTGTGTTTCAGAAAGCATCATTTCATAAGGTGAGATACCTGTTTCTCGAACTGGTACTTTTTCTAATTGTAAATGAATGCCACTACCACCTTTTGCTGCCATTTCAGATGATGATGACGTTAAACCAGCTGCCCCCATATCTTGAATACCAACAAGTTCTGGATATGTGATGGCCTCAAGTGTTGCTTCCATCAATTTTTTACCAACAAATGGATCCCCAATTTGTACTGAAGGTCGCTTACTTTCACTTTCTTCAGTCAGCTCTTCTGATGCAAATGTCGCACCGTGAATACCGTCACGCCCTGTTTTTAAACCAACATAAATCACTGAGTTACCAGCGCCTTGCGCAAGTCCTTTTTGAATCATGTCATGATCAATGACACCGACACACATCGCGTTAACAAGTGGATTTCCATCATAGCGGTCATCAAATTCAATTTCACCGGCAGTTGTAGGAATACCGATACAGTTCCCATAACCACCAATACCAGCCACAACTCCACGTAATAAACGGCGATTCGTTTTCTCAGTCAGTTCACCAAAACGCAAACTATTCAATAAATTAATCGGACGTGCACCAATCGATACGATGTCACGGATAATACCTCCTACACCTGTCGCTGCACCTTGGTACGGTTCAATCGCTGAAGGATGGTTGTGTGACTCAACTTTAAATACGACTGCTTGATTGTCGCCAATATCAACAACCCCAGCACCTTCACCAGGTCCCATTAAGACATGTTCACCTGTTGTTGGAAATTGCTTTAAAAATGGTTTTGAATGCTTGTAAGAACAATGTTCACTCCACATTACAGAAAAAATACCTGTTTCTGTATAATTCGGTTCTCTCCCTAAAATTTCTTCTACTTTTTCAAACTCCGCATCACTTAATCCCATATCACGATAAATTTTTTCTGATTTAATGTCGTCTGCAGTTGGTTCTAAAAATTTAGGCATTTTGTTCCCTCCAGCTTTTCACCATAGATTCAAATAATTTCACACCATTGTCTGTTCCTAAAATTTGTTCTAGTGCACGTTCTGGGTGTGGCATCATACCACATACATTACCTTGTTTATTTATAATTCCTGCAATATCATCATGTGACCCATTTGGATTGTCCTGATATTTCAAAATAATTTGATTATTATCGACCAATTCTTTATAAATATCCTCTGTACAATAGTAATGGCCTTCACCATGTGCAACTGGATAAATGACAGTCTCATCTTCTTCGTAAAGTGTTGTAAATGGTGTTTGATTATTTACAATTGTAAGTGGTTCATTACGGCTTACGAATAAATGAGAATCGTTGTGTAATAATGCACCTGGCAATAAACCAATTTCTGTTAAAATTTGAAATCCATTACAAACACCAAGCACAGGTTTTCCTTCATCTGCCAAACGTTTCACTTCTTCAATAACTGGTGCAACAGCTGCAACAGCTGCAACAGCACCTGATCTTAAATAGTCACCGAATGAAAAACCACCCGGAATCAAAACACCATCAAATCCATCTAATGACTTTTCTCGATAATCAACATATTCTGCATCTACTCCCGCTTTGATCGCTGCATTATACATATCTCTATCGCAGTTTGATCCTGGGAATCTGAGGACGGCAAATTTCATATTATGCATTCTCCTTTTCATCCAAAACATGATAGCTGTATTCTTCAATCACTGTATTCGCAAATAACTTCTCACTAAGTGTTGTTACAACATTGTGCACTGCTTCATCAGATGCTTCATCCACTGTAAGATAAAGTACTTTACCTACACGGATATCGTTTACTTGTTCATACCCTAAGTCGTGTACAGCACGAGTAAGCGCTTGTCCTTGTGTATCTAAAACTTGTGGTTGTAATGTGATGTGTAATTCAATTGTTTTCATAATTTATAATGCCTCCAGTTTTGTTAAGAATGCTTGATACGTGTCAATAATTGATCCTGTGTCTTCGCGATAAACATCTTTATCGAAGTTTTCTTGTGTTTCTTTATCCCAGATGCGGCAAGTGTCTGGTGAGATCTCATCTGCTAGAAAAATCGTTCCTTCTGCATCTTTGCCAAACTCGATTTTAAAATCTACGAGGGATAAGCCCATTTGATCCATGAGTTGAACCAATGCTTTATTTACTTGTAACGCTTGATCTTTCAGTTGTTGGATTTCATCTGCTGTTGCAATGTGTAAAAGTTGAACATGATCATCCGTAATCAGTGGATCATTTAAATCATCATTTTTATAGAAGAATTCGACAAGCGGTTGATCAAACTGATGTCCTTTCTCAAAACCAAGTCTTTTTGTGATAGAACCTGCCGCAATGTTACGAACAACAACTTCTAAGGGGATAATATCAACTGTTTTTACGAGTTGTTCTGTTTCTGATAGCTGGCGTACAAAGTGACTTTCAATACCTTGATCACTCAAATGTTCAAAAATATGTGCAGTAATTTGATTGTTCAATCGACCTTTGCCAGCCATTTTATCTTTTTTTGCACCATTACCAGCCGTCACTTCATCTTTGTACTCAATTCTTACAATATTTTGTTCCTCTGTGTCGTATACACGTTTTGCCTTGCCTTCATATAAAAGACCCACCTTAGCCTTCTCTCCCTTCAAATAGTGCCAACATGTCTTGCTCTGTTTGGGTTGTATCATCTGTGAGTATCGTCATATGTCCCATTTTACGTGCAGGTTTTCTCGTTTCTTTTCCATAAATATGGAGATGCCATTCTGGGTGTGTATCAAATTGCTGTTCCAATAAGTCGAGGTCTTTACCAAGTAAATTCATCATCACTGCAGGTTTCAACAATGTAATTTGCTTTGGTAATTCGTGACCTGCTACCGCTAATATATGTGTATCAAATTGTGAATAATCACATGCTTCTATTGAATAATGTCCGGAATTATGTGGACGCGGTGCAATTTCATTAACGAATAATTCTCCTGTGTCATCAATAAAAAATTCAACAGTAAATGTACCTACAAAATGAATGGCTTTCACGATTTTTTCTACTTCTTCACGCGCTTTTGCTGTCTCATCTATACGTGAAGGCACAATCGTTTTAAAGAGTATTTGGTCCCGATGTTCATTCTCTTGAAGCGGGAAGTATACAATTTGCTGTACTTGCCCCACCGTTGCTGTAATCGACACTTCTCGATTTAAAGTTAAAAATTGTTCTGCCACACATTCTTGATCTTTTACTAGCTCGCGTGCATACTCTAAATCGTTTTCTGAATGTATGAGAATTTGTCCTTTTCCATCATAACCACCAAAACGCGTTTTTAAGATAAACGGATATCCGATTGTTTCGACTACCTCATCTAATTGATTCACATGAGATACATGTTTAAATGGAACAATTTTCACGCCTGCTTTTAGAAGTGTTTCTTTCTCCGTTAATCGATCTTGTAATAAAGTAATCGCTTGATCTCCTTGAGGCACATTAAATGATTTTGTCAAATGCTTAAGTTGATGTGCATCGATATTCTCAAATTCATATGTGATGACATCTGATGTACGGCCAAGTTGTTCTAATGCAGCCATATCATCATAAGCAGCATGTATAAATTCATGCGCAACGTATTGGCAAGGACATGTTTCATCTGGATCTAGTACTACGACACGATATCCCATTCTTTGTGCAGACTGTGCCATCATTTTACCGAGCTGTCCACCGCCAATAATACCGATTGTTTGACCTATTTTTAACTTATTGAAGGTCATCTTGCATCGCCTCAACTTTCTCAACTAATGACGTTTCATAAGCCTCAAGTTTTTGTTGTACCTGACCATCAGTCATACCAAGCATACGCGCTGCTAAAATACCTGCATTTTTGGCTCCTGCTTTGCCAATTGCTGTTGTTGCGACTGGTATTCCGCCTGGCATTTGAACAATTGATAGTAACGAGTCAAGTCCTTTCAAACTTTTAGATTCAATAGGTACACCTATAACTGGTAATGTCGTCATAGATGCAACCATTCCTGGAAGATGTGCAGCGCCACCAGCACCCGCGATGATGACAGAATAGCCATTTTCACGTGCATGTGTTGCAAATTCAACCATCATATGTGGCGTACGATGTGCAGAGACTACCTTCTTATCGTACGGAATTTCAAATGTTGCTAACATGTCACATGCTTCTTGCATAATGTCCCAGTCAGAAGAACTTCCCATTATGACAGCAACTTTCATTATGAACACCCTTTCAAAAATTTGAAATTTGAATCACTTTAGTTGTATATTACAGGTATAGCATAACAATACTAAATGTATATTTCAATGCAAAAATCGAACTTTATGTATTAAAAACGAAATAATCTTCGTATTTCGTTCGTTTATAACGCATATTTTTGGTTATAATTAATAATAAAGTTCGAATAATTCAAAGGAGGATTTTTGTTATGAGCGCAAAAATATTAGATGGGAAACAAATTGCAAAAGATTATCGTCAAGGATTACAGGATGAAGTTGAAGCACTTAAAGAAAAAGGTTTCACGCCTAAACTTTCTGTTATCCTAGTTGGTAATGATGGTGCAAGCCAAAGCTATGTTCGATCTAAAAAGAAAGCCGCAGAAAAAATCGGGATGATTTCAGAAGTCATTCATTTAGCCGAAGAAACATCTGAAGAAGATGTTTTAAAAGAATTAGAACGTTTGAACAATGATGAATCTGTGAGCGGAATTCTTGTTCAAGTACCTCTTCCAAAACAAGTAGATGAACAAAAAGTATTAGATGCCATTGATCCAGATAAAGACGTTGATGGCTTCCACCCAATCAACATTGGTCGTTTATATCTAGACGAAGCAAAATTAATTCCATGTACACCACTTGGCGTTATGGAACTGTTAAAACATGCTGACATTAATCTAGAGGGTAAAAATGCTGTTGTGATTGGACGTAGCCACATTGTTGGACAACCTGTTGCAAAACTTCTTACACAACAAAATGCAACAGTAACTGTGTTACATTCACGTAGCCAAAACATCCACGATCACCTAATCAATGCAGATATCATTGTAAGTGCAGTAGGTCGTCCAGGTATGGTAACAAAAGATGACGTTAAAGAAGGCGCTGTTGTCATTGATGTCGGTAATACACCTGATGAAAATGGTAAATTAAAAGGCGATGTTGACTATGA
Source organism: Staphylococcus sp. IVB6240 (assembly GCF_025558425.1). Lineage (NCBI taxonomy): Bacteria > Bacillati > Bacillota > Bacilli > Caryophanales > Staphylococcaceae > Staphylococcus > Staphylococcus dromedarii. The sequence continues at coordinate 690,384 of NZ_CP094718.1, read as the reverse complement.
CGCAGTAAAAGAAATCGCAGGCGCTATTACACCAGTTCCAGGTGGCGTAGGTCCAATGACAATCACAATGGTACTTAACAACACACTCATCGCTGAAAAAATGCGTCGCGGCTTAGAATAATATAAATATACATTTTAAATTTCAATAAATAAAAAAGACAAAGCGTGTAGCGATATTTCGTTACATGCTTTGTCTTTTTTATATCCCAATATTTAAGTAAAGGATATATATACTTTTTAATAAAATAGATTCACACAACCAAACGTGATACACATTTCATATGTATGAGGCTGTATCCCCCATTAATGACTGTAGAAATCGTGTACAGCTTCTTCTACCTTAAAACTTTAATATTTTTTCTTTTATTTTTAGTCGTTTTAATATATCATGACATATAGGCGCATGATGTCTCCTCTTAATTTTTTGTTTAGGCACTTAAAATGATAGAGGCATGAGCGCTTATTTTGTATCTAAAATGATAAAACATAAAAAAGGCGGGATAGCATTTCATGCCATCCCACCACAAAAGGTGAAGGACCTAAAAAAGGCACATACGCGTTGCGTATGTGCCTTTTACTATAACACGATAACCATTTATAAATGGTGACCGTGAGCACCTTGCATTACCCAGTATGAACCGATAACTGTAACAAGTGTAATAATAATGGCGAAAATAACTTTTGCAAGTTGTAAACGACCATCTTTACCTTCAGTTAAGTGCATGAACATAAGGAGTTGTAAGAATGCTTGAATAAATGCAAAACCAAAAATAATTGTGATTTTAGCATTTAATGCTAATGACGTATAAAGAGTTACAAAAACTGCTAGTAACGTTAAGATAATTGAGGCGATGAAGCCTATTGTATGTTTTACTAAAGTACTCATCCGCTATACACCATCCCTATCATATACACGGCAGTGAAGATGAAAATCCAGATAACATCTAAGAAGTGCCAGTATAAACTTGAAATAAATAACTTCGGCGCATTGTACTTATTCAATCCACGTTTTACAACTTGGATTAGTAATCCTGTAATCCACACGATACCTAAAGATACGTGAAGACCGTGTGTACCAAGTAAGATAAAGAAACTTGACCAATAAGATCCAATTTGTGGCGTAGCACCTTCATGTGCATAGTGCGCGAATTCGAAAATCTCGAATCCAACGAAGCCAACACCTAATAATACAGTGATTGCCATCCAAATTAAAAGTAACTTTTTCTTTTCTTGGCGCATGTAGTAGATTGCGATACCACAAGTATAAGAACTTGCTAAAAGTAAGAATGTCATAATTAATACAAGCGGAAGTTCAAACAATTCAGTTGTCATCATACCGCCATAGCTACCACCATGTTGCAAGATTAACAACGTTGCGAAAAGCGTACCAAAAAGTGCGAATTCAGCTGTAAGGAAGATCCAGAAGCCTAGCTTGTTTAAATTTCCTTCATGCGTACGTGAATCAATTGTAGTGACATTGTTATTACTCATGACTCATAGCCTCCCTTTCTTCCTGACGTGCTTTTCTTAAACGTGCTTCAGTTTCAGCAACTTCGCTAGCAGGGATATGGTAACCATGATCTTCTTGGAAACTTCTCCAAATCATTAATCCACAGATACCTACTAATGAAAGGATCGCTGGAAGTAATGTTTCAAAGATTAAGAAGAAACCACCGATTGTGAAGAACACACCCATCCAGAAACCGATATGTGTATTATTCGGCATGTGAATGTCAGTGTAATTATGGTTATCTAAATAGTGTTTACCATGTTGTTTCATTTCAACGAATGTATCGATGTCATCCCATTCTGGTGTAATTGCAAAGTTGTATTTTGGTGGGATTGCAGATGCCGTTGACCATTCTAAGCCACGACCTAAGCCGCCCCAGTTGTCGCCAGTTGCTTCACGTGGTGCTTTAAGATGACTGTAAACAATGTTTCCTACGAAGATAAGGAATGCTACTGACATCATAGCTGCACCAATTGTTGAGATAAGGTTCAATAAGAACCAACCTTCTTCTGGACCATAAGTGTATAGACGACGTGGCATACCATCAAGACCTAAGATGAATTGTGGTAAGAATGTCACGTTGAAACCAATCATGAATAACCAGAAGAACCATTTGTTAGGTTTTTCAAATAACTTGTATCCCATTGCTTTCGGATACCAGAAAATCATGGCAGCGAAACAAGCGAATACTACACCCGCTACGATTGTGTAGTGGAAGTGTGCTACTAAGAAATATGAGTTATGGTATTGGAAGTCCGCAGACGCCATTGATAACATAACCCCTGTTACCCCACCGATTACGAAGTTCGGAATGAACGCAAGTGAGAATAACATTGGTGATTCAAATGTAATACGACCTTTGTGAAGTGTGAATAACCAGTTAAACATTTTCACACCTGTTGGTACAGAGATTAACGCTGTACTAATAGAGAAGAATGAGTTAACTAATGCACCATTACCCATTGTGAAGAAATGGTGAACCCAAACTAAGAAACTTAAGAACGCGATACCGCCTGTCGCCCATACCATGCTTTGGTGACCGAATAGACGTTTACGTGCGAATGTTGGAATAATTTCTGAGTAGATACCGAATGCTGGAAGAACAAGAATGTATACCTCAGGGTGCCCCCATACCCAGAAGAAGTTTGCCCAAAGCATTGGCATACCACCATTAGCTACTGTAAAGAACGCTGTATCGAAAATTCTATCAGTAGTCATTAATGCAAGTGCTACTGTAAGTGGTGGGAATGCTAATAAGATGATTAACATTGTGATAAATGTTGTCACAACAAACATTGGCATTTGCATAAATTTCATACTTGGAGATTTTAATCTCATAATTGTTACAAAGAAGTTGATACCTGTAATAAGTGTACCAATACCTGAAATTTGGATTGCGACTAGGTAATAGTTCACACCAGGTCCTGGACTAAACTCACCAGCTAATGGCGCATAGTTTGTCCAACCTGCAGCAGGAGATCCACCAACAATAAATGAAAGGTTGAATAATAACATACCTGCTACAAATAACCAGAAACTAATATTGTTAAGTACTGGGAATGCAACGTCACGTGCACCGATTTGTAATGGAACAATGATGTTCATTAAACCAATTACAAGTGGCATCGCCATGAAGATGATCATGATTACACCGTGCGTTGAAAAGATTTCGTTATAGTGATTTGAGTCTAAGAATGGGTTGTCCGGAATTGTTAATTGGATACGTAGTAGGATCGCATCAATACCACCACGAACAAACATTAACACGGCACAGATTAGGTACATTAAACCAATCTTCTTGTGGTCGACTGACATGAACCATTCCTTGTATAAATATCCCCAAAGCTTAAAGTACGTAATTGCGGCAATGACACCAATTACTAAGAATGGTGCACTAATTTGAGCCATGGTAATCATCCAGTTACCACGTACGAGAAGCTCATCCCATGGAAAGTTCATCATTAATGTCCACCTCCACTTTTATGATTTTTGTGTGCCTCTGCATCTTTGGCACCTTTTTGAATTGATTCCATTTCATCAATTGTATGTTCTTCATCCTTCTTGAACTCATTGTCATACTTTTCATCGTTCTTAAGGATGGCAGGTTTCATACCATGGCGTGGGTAGTTTTCATTCGTAACCGTCACTTTACGTGCTGGTTTGTTCGGTTCGCTTAAAACACCTGTTGTTTGATCATGTGTGAAGTTTAAGTCCTTCTGAACAAAGTTGAAGCGTTTGTATGCATGGAAAATGTATTCCGGATCTGCAGCCGGGTCTACGAATGCCATATGCGTACCGCTGAATGTTAACTGTTCATTTTCCGTGATAGGTAAAAGTTGTTTGTCGAAAGTATCTTGATCGATGACTTTCTCTGATTGCGCTTTTTTCACCCATTCATCGTATTTTTCTTGACTTACTGCGTTAACTTGGAAAGTATGGCGTGAGAAACCTTCACCATTGAAGTTAGAGTTACGTCCACGGTAAGTACCTTCCTCATCTGCTTGCATCGTCCATTCCATTGTCATTCCAGTCATCGCATATTTTTGACCGTGAAGTTGTGGAATCCAGAAACTTGTCATTGTGTCCATCGCTTGAAGCTTGAACGTAATTGGACGATTAGTAGGAATTGTTAAATGGTTCACTGTTTCAATTTTTTCCTCAGGATATGCGAAGAACCATTTGTAACCACCGCTCACTGCGTAGACAACGATTGGGTCGTCTTCAGATTTTGGTGGCTCCTCAAAATCGTAAAGTGATTTAACAGTAGGAATCATTAATGCAACTAAAATGAATACAGGAATGATAAACCATACTGTTTCAAGTAATGCGTTGTGGTGTACTTTTCCTGATTCTGTTGTTTTCTCATAACGATACTTCCATGTGAAAACAGCAAAAAGGATACATACAACCGCAACAATGCCAACCATGAAGATAATTGAGTAGATAATCAAGAATCTCAATTCACTTGCTTGTGGCCCTTTTGGGTTTAAGACTTCCATATTAGAACAGCCTGTTAATAGTAACAGTGTTCCAAACGTTAGAAGCAAAGACTTTAATTTTGACACTTTTTTAACCTCCTAATTGTACTATTGTAGGGCTTACATCCAATTTTAAAATAATATGCAATATTTACAAGAGGCTTTTTGTTATTTTAGCAAATAAAAAATACTAAAGACCTTGTCAGTCTAGGCGTAGCGTGGGATGAGAGTTTTTCGAAAAATATGTGTACATTTTGTGAAACACCTAAAAATGTGATTTAGAACATAAAATGTAGTCAATTCAAAGTGGGATAAGGATTGGAAACGCTTTCTAAAAGGTGCTAATTGAAAATGTTTATCAATAAAAAGAGGGTATTTAATAGATAGATGTAGGGAATTTACTTATATCTTGTACACGATGGGATTTGTAAAATAGTTACTAGTCAGGCAGCTTAATGTTATAGTTAAAGAAAGACTGAATAATGTAAGCCTTTTCAGACTAGCGATTATCAGCCTTTAACCTAACTTATTGTGGTGCATCGACAACTTTGATCACACGTGACGATGTTTCAATGGCACCATCAGAATCTGTGACTTGGTATTCAAGTTGATATGTCCCTTTTTTAGACGTATCAAAATGACCATTTACCTTTATTTTATCGGTTAAGTCACCATCTTCTTTGTCGTACGCAGTAACACCAGCCAATGGGTTATATGTCTTACCCACTTCAATAATAGTATCTTCTGTTCCCTTTATAGATGGTACTGTGTTGGATGTTGCTTCCACACTAAGATTTGGTGTAACGAGTGTTGCTGAAACACCAATTGCTGATAATGATTGAAGTAATTTATTCATATTCTGTGTGGTCCTCCATTCTGTATGTACTGACATTGTCTATTATACATTTTTTCAGATAAGATGGAATCCTACTATAGACTTATAAGTTTTAAAATTTTGTAAACGCTTATTATCTCGCTTGCAAATGCAATGCGTTTTTGTTTACGCTGAGCATAAACAAGTGAATAATATATAGTAAATACCTTTAAGGAGTGATTCTAGTGTTAACACAAGAAGAAAAAGGGATTATTTTAGAAACAGTTCCCGTATTAAAAGAAAAAGGAACAGAAATCACATCACGATTCTACAATAGAATGTTCAATCAACACCCTGAACTACGCAATATGTTTAACCAAACAAACCAGAAAAAAGGTTTTCAATCAACAGCCTTAGCTCAATCAGTGCTTGCTGCTGCAGTAAACATTGATGACTTCACACCGATTGTTCCAATTGTTAAAGAAGTTGGATACAAACACTGTGCATTAGATGTACGTGAAGAACACTATCCAATCGTTGGCGAAAACTTATTAGCAGCGATCCAAGATGTTGTTGGTGTGGACGAAAACCACCCTATCATCAAAACTTGGGCAAAAGCTTACGGTGTTATCGCAGATGCATTTATTTCTATTGAAAAAGAAATCTATGCTGGAATGGCTTGGGAAGGTTTCAAACCATTCAAAATTGACAAAATTGAAGAAGTCACACACAACATCAAAGCTTTCACTGTTGTATCAAAAGATCAAGATTTAAGCCAGTTTGTACCTGGTCAATACATTACAGTTGATGTTGAAAGCGAAAAATTACCTTACCGTGCAAAACGTCATTATTCAATCGTTGACGGTGGTAAAGACTTCATTACTTTCGGCGTTCGTCGTGAAGTAAGTGAAAATCATGAAGGTGAAGTTTCTACAATCTTACATGATGAGTTCAAAGAAGGTGACATGATTAACTTATCTGCACCAGTTGGTGGATTCCAAGTACACAATGTTGAAAAACCTCAATTATTCTTAGGTTCAGGCGTAGGTGTTACACCATTAGTATCTATGTACCGTCATGCTGCACAACAAGGTACTAACGTTAAATTCATCAACGTTGCTGCTTCAGAAAAAGATGTTGCTTTCAAAGCAGAACTAGATAAAATCACAGCAGAAGCTAAAGATGCGAAATTACACACACACTTACGTGATGCAGAAGGTTACTTAAAAGCTGCAGAACTTAAAGATTACCTTGCAGATGATACTGAAGTTTATATCTGTGGTGGTACACCATTCTTACAATCAATGATTCAAGAGTTACAAGAATTAGGTGTTGACGAAAACAGAATTCACTTCGAAACATTCGTTCCACGTTTAAGTGTTGCAGTCTAATATATTTATAGAGATGGTTGCGATTAGATCGCAGCCATCTTTTTTTGCCTAAAAACAGCGAGGCAACAATCGCTGCCCCGCTTCTCTTTAATTACTTATCTTCACCAATTAACTTACCTGACTTCGCATCAATTAAATATTCACGTTCATCATTTTGACTCGTAATCTTGACTTCATAAACAAGTTGTCCATCATCTTCATTTAACTTCCATTGTTTTAAGTCACCTTTTAATTCTTTTTGAGCCGTCTTAACTGCTTCTTCATAAGAAATCATATCTTTATAGTTAATCGCTTTGTTATCTTGGTTATCGTTTTCTGTTTCTTCTTCAGTTTGAATCACTTTATTATCTTTGTCAGATACTTTCACTTCTGACTCTTTGTTTCCATTTACTAAATCAATTTTATAAATCCATTCTCCATTATCTTGCTTGTACTCAATTTTTTTCATTTCCCCATCAAAAGCGCCTTGTGCAGTTTTAATCGCTTTTTCTGGTTCAGTTTTAATATCTTTTAATTGGACCGTATTGTTATTTTGATTATTTGATGACTGCGTATCGTTTTGATCATCTTTACTATTTTGATCATTGTCTGTTTCTTTTGTTGAAGTTTGTGTTGTTTCTTGTTTATCATCATTTTTATTCATATTATCGTCATTGTCATTGCCACAAGCGGCTAAAACAACTCCTGCAGATAATAGTAACGACAAAATTTTAAATTTCATATTTATTCCCTCCGATTTTTAATCTTTATTACTTTATGTTCTACCCCATTTAAAAAGTTAAATTCATCTTTTCGTTAAATTCGGTCTTAAGTATGAGACCACAACTAATTGATTGTTAATAACTTTTTACAATCACTATAACTTCTTCAATATTTTTATATACACTAACGTTTATTCGTTCCAAATGATTGAAAGTATCCTGTAAAATACATTACAATAAAGTATGATTTGTAATTCAACACTTTTTTAGGAGCAATGATCCATGAATAGAGGACTTAAATTATTATTAACAGTATTAGCATTAATGCTCATTGTTGTCCCTACCATTTTTGGTTTCATGTTGTTTCATTCATCAAAAGGTGCTTTTAAAAATTCCTTTTCCGAATCAGACACACGTCAATCCAATTTAAGAGAAAAACCTGTTGATGCAACGGCAGATCCGATCTCTATTCTTTTCTTAGGAATAGATGATAGTAGTTCTCGACGTGAAAATGGCCAAAGTGCGGAACAATCAAGAACGGATGCCATGATTTTATCAACTTTAAATCCAGACACCAAAAAAATTCGTTTACTTAGTATTCCCCGAGATACATTAAGCTACATACCTGAAGTCAATTACTTCGATAAAATTACACATGCGCACGCATATGGTGGGCCTAAAGCTTCCATGGAGGCTGTTGAAGAAACACTCAATGTACCTGTCGACTATTTTATTCGTATCGATATGGACGCATTTGTGAAAACAGTAGATGAGCTTGGCGGGATTGAATATGATGTCCCTTATGACCTGAATGAGCCAAACACATCAGATCAAGGTCGTATCAAATTAAAAAAAGGGAAGCAATTGCTTAATGGCGATGAGGCATTGGCAATTACACGTACACGTAAACAAGACTCTGATTTAAAACGTGGCGAACGTCAAATGGAAGTACTCAAAATTTTATTCAAAAAAGCACAAGAGACACAATCATTAAGCAAGCTCGATGATATTATAGAGATTGTAGGAAAAAATGCACATCATAACTTATCATATGATGAAACAAGATCTCTCATTGTAACGTATCTATCTGGCAGTGCAACAATGAAGTCTCAACAACTACAAGGCGAAAATGAGCTACTAGATGGCATTTACTACATTAAACCAGATGAAGATGATCTTATTAAAACCAGCAACTTGTTAAGAAAAGATTTAGGTTTGTCTAGCATAAAAAAAGATGATATTCTCATGTACCGAGTTATTGATGCATACGGTGATGTTCCACCTCTAGCAGAAATTGATGACTTTTTATTAGATAAAACTTATCGAAGTTCTGATGATGAAGCAACATCATCAGATGTAGATTTTTCAAATGAAACACAAAATGAATATCCAGCATATCATGATCAACAAATAGAACAGTCTCCATATACTGATCCTGGAACGACAGACAATAATCTATATGAAGCTAATGTATATTGAATAAAGATGAAAGGAGGCTCTTACATGACAGGCCATACTCAAGAAAAAATTAATAAAATAAATGAAATGTTCAATATGCTAGAACGCCAGATTGTTCATAGTAAAGATCTTGCACATTTCCGCAATCAGCTATTCTTTGTCAATCATGCGCATAGAGAAAACTATGAAGCGCTATTACTTTATTATACTGAAAGCGAAACAAATCCTATTATTGATGGTGCATGTTATATTGTTGCGTTGCCAGAAATTTTTGATGCGATTGATGTGTTCAACGCCCCTCTCCCTTTCTCATGGGTATACAATGAAGATGTATTGACGCCAGAAATGACAAACTTAAGTATTCCAATTCAATATCTTGTGGCTGCGGCATTGGAAGTCACAGATGTTCATATTTTTAAACCATCTGGTTACACAATGGGATTAAATAACTGGAACCTTGTTCAAATGCGTATCTTTTGGCAATATACGGCACTTGTAAGAAAAAACGCTATGTAATTTCATTTATTTATATACAAAGAAGGTGTTACTTCTATTTTAGATAGAAGTTTAACACCTTCTTTTGGTTTTATAAGTATTTATTTGAAATAAACAATTGCAGAGCTAAAATATTTTATATAATATAAAAACAATTCATAAATAAGGAGTGATAATATGTTTAAAGAAGTGCTAAATGATAAAGAATATGAAGATGTACGTGCAATACGTGATGCCGTTTTTATTCAAGAACAAGGCGTTTCTCCTGATGAAGAATATGATGACAATGAAACCCATGCACATTACATCATAGGTTATAATGACGCAGGCGATCCTATTGCAACTGCACGTTATCGCGGTGTAGAGGAAATAGCTAAAATTGAACGTGTCGCTGTTATGAAAGACTATCGAGGACAAGGAATTGGCAAGGAGCTTATCCAGTTTTTAGAACAGCTTGCGATAAAACATGGTTTCTCTCACTTTAAACTCGGTGCACAAATACAAGCAATTCCTTTTTATGAAACATTAGGATATGAAGCATATGGTGATATATTTATGGATGCGAATATCCCTCATCGATATATGAAAAAAAGTATAAATTAATAACTATAATGACACGATTACTTTGAAGTGCTAAACCACTAAAAAGTTGGTTTCCTATATTTACGTATACAATATTAAAGTTAAATTACAATCTAATTAAAGATCCCTATTTCAGCGTTCAAAGTCATATAATAATAGTATTCGATTTTCAATAAAGTTTTATGAGTTCAAAGGAGAAATGAAATGGCTAAAAAATTTGGGTATAAGACACCTTCTATGATTGCATTAACAATCGCTGGAACAGCTATGACTGCTCATCATGCTGATGCTGCAGAGACAACAGCTACACAACAAGAGCCTGTTAATGTTTTAAATGATGAAACTGCAAAGCAACAAGGGGAAGTTGCAAAACAAGAAACAACAGAAAATAATAATCAAATTGCTGGTACACAAACGTATTCAGATCCAGCGAAAGTACAACTTAACTCAGATGTAAATAATGAGGCAACTGATGTCGAAACACAACAGTCAGTTCAACCTTCTGAAGTATCTCAAGAGGCTACTACTGATGCATCTACTGAACTAACATCAGAAGAAGCACCAATTGATGAACAAGATATCGCTATGCATAGTGAAGCGGAAGATAATACATCTTCTGATTCAACTTACGCAACAGCAACACCTTATTTAGCACAATCAAATGAAAGTGCAAATCAAAATGTAGATAATACAACGTCACAAAATGATCAAACTGTAAATGAAACAGAAGTATTAAATGCGAACGCCCCTACTCCTCCACGTGTAGGTGGTAAAGGTAGCTCTGCAACGACGCCAGACACAGCGACTACTTTCCGCGCGGCTGTTGCATCACCACAAATGTCACAACCAACTTATAAACCAAAAGTAAATTCAGCTATTAACACATATATTCGCAACCAAAACTATACAGTACCTAAGTATGAAGAAGACTATTCTAGTCACATTCCACTTTATGGCTATCGTGGTGGTGTTGGTAAGCCTGAAGGTATCGTTATCCATGATACTGCAAATGACTCATCAACAATTGATGGTGAGATTGCTTACATGAAACGTAACGCTAACAGTGCTTTTGTACATGGTTTTGTCGATGGTAACCGAATTGTAGAAACACAACCAACGGATTATCTTGCATACGGTGCAGGCTATGCAGCAAATCAGCGTTTTATTCATATGGAATTAGTACATGTTCATGACTATGATTCATTTGCACGTCAAATGAACAACATGGCTGACTATGTTGCAACAAACCTTCAATATTATGGTTTAACACCAAATAGTGCTGAAGAAGATGGTCGTGGAACTGTTTGGACACACCTTGCTGTTACAAGACATTTAGGCGGTACTGACCACGTTGACCCACATGGATACTTACATGCGCATGGATATAGTTACAACGAATTATATGACCTTATCCAAGAGAAGTATCAAACAAAAATGGGTATTACAAGACCAGTAGGATCTTCAACAGTATCTAAGCCTGTTGCTACGAAACCAACAGCTACTAAGCCAGTCGTTACAACAAAACCAAGCACTACTACAAAGCCAACAACAAATACCGTTGCAAAACCAACAACGCCTAAAACAACAACAGCGAGTCAAAATCACTTAACTGTAGCAAACGATTTAGGTTATGGTCGTATTAATACAGCTAACAAAGGGCTTTATGCAACTGTTTATGACCAAAAAGGTCTTCAAACGAATAAAACAAATCAAACATTAAAAGTCACTAAAACAGCTAACCTTAACGGTAAACAATTCTATTTAGTAACAGATGCTAAATCTAATGCGTTGATAGGTTGGGTTAACAAAGGTGATGTTCAATACCAAAAAGCACAAGCCGAACAATCATTACGTAAAAACTATACTTTAAAACCAGGAACTACAGTATACAGTGTGCCTTGGGGTACAAATGCACAAGTTCAAGGTCAAACATCAAAAGCAACAGCTCAAACTTTTGCTACTCAAAAACAACAAAAAATTGGCAATACACAATGGCTTTATGGAACTGTAAACAAATTAACAGGTTGGGTAAATTCAAATAATATCATTGCAACACCTGTTAAAAAGCCTGTCGTTAAGCCTACTGCAACACAACCTGCCGTAGCTAAACCTATTACTAAAGTAGTTGTTAAACAACCTACTACTAAAACAATGACAAAAACACCTGTAAAAACAAATGTTATTTCACCATTGAAAGTAACAAGTGATTCAGGTATGGGCCGTATTAATACGAATAATAACGGATTACGTGCGACTGTTTATGACAAAAATGGTATCAAAACAACTGCCACTGAACGTACAATGCGCGTATCTAAAAAAGCTTCATTAAACGGCCAAAACTATTACTTAGTGACAGATTATTTATCAGGAACACATATCGGTTGGGTAAAACAACAAGATGTGAACTATCGTCAGAGTGAATATGCACAAGTCATTAATAAAAACTACACAATCGATGCTGGTACAAAACTATATGCCGCACCTTGGGGTTCAAGTAATCAAGTCGTTGGAACTGTTACAGGTAAAAATGGGCAAGCATTCAAAGCAGTAAGACAACAAAAAGTTGCAAACACTGTTTACCTATACGGAACAACAGATCGCCTTGCTGGATGGGTTGCACAAAGTGCCCTTTCATTACCAAAAGCAACTTCAAATGTGACTTCACATGTTTCAAGAATTGGTCGTTTAAATGTTAACAACCACGGCTTAAAAGCAACTGTTTATGATAAAACGGGCAAGAATGCTGATCGTTTTGCTGACAAAACATATAAAATTACGAAAACAGCTACTGCGAATAATCAAAACTATGTATTATTGCAAAATACAAATGGTAAAACACCACTCGGTTGGGTTAACGCGAAGGATGTCTTCAGTCAATCATTAGGTTCAACAAAACCAGTGAAAGCAACATATACAGTTAACAACAATACATCAGGTCTTTATTCAATGCCTTGGGGTACATCTAAACAACGTATTGACTCATTAAAACAACTTGCTAACCGTACTTTCAATGCGACTAAAACAGTGGCAGTCGGTAACGATACTTTCGTTTATGGAAATGTGAACCGTAAAACAGGCTGGATTAATCAACTAGACTTAACACCTGTTAAAAATTCACCTAAAAAAACATCTGTAGTTAGCGCAGTAAAACCATATAATACCGTGGCGACACGTGCTGTTACGAAGCCAGCAAATGAGCCAGCAAATGAGCCAGCAAATGAGCCAGCATTGACACAAACATTGAATGATTCAAATCATTATTTTATCAATAACAATTATGGTTTCTACTATAACAATGCAGGTGATAGAACAGCAGCAGGTCAACTTAGCAAATACTATGAAAATGTCTTTAAAGTGAATAAATCTGCTATTGTAAACGGCATTACTTGGTACTATGGTACTTTCCAAGATGGTAAAAAAGGTTGGGTTAAAGCATCTGATTTGCGTTCACAATTAGTAAAACAGTATAAATCTGCATATACATTGAACCAAGCAGTGAATAAACAATATTCATTAATGCCAAAACCACAAATTCAACGTGTTGCTGGTACTTGGGAAGATGCAACAGTTTCAGAAACGCGTCGTGCTATGGATACAGAACGAATTGCAAAAGATGCACGTGAAAAATATCAATTCTTAAAACTAGACCAATTCCAAGGTTTAGAAGCGAGTGATTTAGATAAATTATTGAAAAATAAAGGTATCTTGCATGGACAAGGACAAGCGTTCAGAGAAGCGGCTATCACACATAACATTAATGAAATTTATCTTATTTCACATGCCCTATTAGAAACAGGTCATGGTACATCTCAACTTTCAAATGGTGGTTACGTAAATAACCAAAATCAAGTTGTTACAAATCCAAGCAAGAAATACTACAATATGTTTGGTATTGGTGCATTCGACCATGATGCCGTACGTAACGGTTTCAAAACAGCACAAAATAACGGTTGGGACACAGTAAGAAAATCAATCGTTGGTGGCGCTGAATTCATTAAAGAAAGATATATCGGTGCTGGACAAAATACACTTTACCGTATGCGTTGGAATCCTCATAATCCAGGTGTTCACCAATATGCTACAGACATCACATGGGCAAGCCATAACGCTAATCGTATGAAAGATTATTATGATCTTATCGGTCAAGTTGGAAAATACTTTGACATCGATATGTATCAAAAATAAGAAACGTATAATATGAAACAGCTGCAGCACGTTAACTGCAGCTGTTTTCTAGTTCTATACTGAAACATAAAAAGCCATCAGATTTGGAACTGAATATCCAAATCTGATGGCTTTTCTATTATTCTTTTGATTGATTCTCTTTAATATTTTTATCTAATTCTTCTACAAGTCTTTGAATACCTGGGTGCTCTAAATGAATTCCATCATAAGCGAAGAATTCTGTATGACCGACACCTGCTGAATACCAATCCACTAAAGTAACATGTTTATATTTTTTAGCTGTTTTTTCCAATAAGCCATTTACATGATCACGATAGTCTCTTGGTACAGTCGTATTCACTACATAAACATCCGCTTTATCAAAGTAACGCACAAGTTCTTCAATCTGTGCTTTATCAAAATCACCATTCGTTCCTATTTGTATAACAACGACCTGTCCTTCTTTATTATACGAAGCATAGTTCGGTGCTACATTAATTGCTTCTCCAATAGAACGCCCTACTTGTGCATCAATGGTTGGTGTTTGATAATGTTCATCAAGGTAATAGCCCATCCCTACTGTTAACGAATCACCAATAAATAATGGCGATAATTTTTTAGGGTCAAATGCAGCTTCTTGACTTGGTTCCTCCACAGAGGGTTCAGGTTCCTTTTGTACTTCTTTTTTCTCTGTTTTGTATTCAGTCACCTTCTGCTCTTGTTTAGCAAAGCTATCAAAGCATCCTGCCAACACCAAAGTAGTCATAATGATCGCTGCTGTAATTATCAACGTTCTTACCGATGATATCACACGTGCTTCTTTCATATAGAATGCACGTAAACCATGGCGTCTAAATGGTGTTTCTACATATCGATATGATATTTCTGCCATTAAAAATGTGAGAATAACATCGATGAAATAGACGTATAATGGATATTGTCCTGCTACAAAATTTTTATGAACAAAAGTAATAATCACAAAATGCCATAAATACAAGCTATAAGAACGTTTACCTACATATAAAAAGAGTGGGTTGCCCATAGCTTTGGCAAGCATGCCTTTAGGTTGTACAACACTTGCAATAATCAATAATGTTAATAATGAAATGACATAGAAGCCACCACTATATAACCAGAATTGTTGTTCATTCACTGCTACGAATAATGTTAATAAAACAAGAAGTGCCATACCACCTAATATATCTACTATCATTCTGCTGGATTTAGCAGGGTTTGTTTTAAGTTTGAATGCTGGCCATATAAATGCAAATACAACACCTAATAATAATGTTTGTAGACGTGTATCTGTTCCAAAATAAGTTCTTGAGTTATTTGCATCTGGCATTGATAAATGAAACATCCAAAAAGCAGATAGAATTGAAATAATGAAAAATGTGATAACCACCCATTTTTTCTGCTTAAATATTTTTAAAAATGCCAACAATACGAGCGGATAAAAAATATAAAACTGTTCTTCTACTGCCAATGACCAAAGATGTTTCAGCGGCATCGGTTTGAACTGATCAAAATAATCGATATCCTGAAAAATATACCACCAATTTGAAATATAAACTAACGCAGCGACAGCATCACCTTTTATCGCTTTTAAAATTTCAGGTTCAAAGAATACAACATAAATTACCGAGAATAAAACCACGAACAACATGGCTGGAATTAATCGTTTAAAACGTTTAAGCCAAAAGTTTACTAAATCAATTTGTCCATTATTTTCATATTCAAATAGTAAAAGTGATGTAATCAAATATCCTGAGATTACAAAAAAAGTATCAACGCCTAAAAACCCGCCTGATAACCATTGGGCATTTAGATGGTAAATTATAATACCTATTACAGAGATAGCGCGTAACCCATCTAATCCTGGTAAATACCTAGGTGGATGTTTTAATCGCTTTAACTCTGAGAAGTTCGCATTCGTCATAGCTATGTATCCCCTATTCTTATTTTATTTTCATATTTTAAATTAAGGGTCCTATATCATTTTTCCAATTTAACATATCTTTATGCAAAATAAAATACTTTCTCATACCTAATTGCGCACGTGGCGCTAATGATTGAAATTACTATTCAGACTTCATATTACTTTTTTTATTGCATTTACCATAATGTTTATACTACATTAAATATGACGTTTAATAAAGGAGCACATATAAGATGGTTACACTTAAAGAAAGAGATGCATTTTTTGATAATGCACGTGCAGCACTTATTTTTTTAGTTGTTTTCGGACATTTAATTCAACCTTACACATCTGAACAACCTTTTTTGACCGCACTTTATCTAGTCATTTACAGCTTTCATGTGCCAGCCTTTTTATTTATTTCAGGTTTTTTCGCAAAAAATATTGGTAGAGAAGGCTATCTTGAAAAGGTTGGTAAAAAGTTACTAGGTCCGTACTTAATTTTCTATGCTTTTTTCTCGGTCTATTATTTTTTGACAGGCAAGAATAGTTCCGTTGACTTAGATCTCTTTTCTCCGGTCTTTGCATTATGGTTTTTACTGACATTATTTTCTTTCAATGTCATTCTCTTAGTTGTACGTCAATTCAAACCGATTTACGTATTACCTGCAGCCATAATGATTGCTATCTTCTCTGGTTTTTCTACAAACATAGATGGTTATTTAAGTTGGTCACGTACATTGGTTTTCTTCCCAGTATTCTATATCGGTTACTTATTAAATGATAACTTTAGTCATACCATACGTCAGAAAAAATATGTGCCTTTATCAATTGCTGTATTGGTTGGTTTTATGATTTTTTATTATTTCCATCCAATTGATTCTAGCTGGTTACTCGCTAGTTCCCCTTATCAACAAATTGAAGGATTCGACATTATTTTAAGTCCACTTAAGCGATTATTATTTTATGTTGTTATTTTCACAGCAATGATGGCTTTTCTTAATTTAACGCCAGAAAAGCATTACTGGTTTACATATATCGGTTCACGTACGATGTATGTTTATCTTCTTCACGGTATTTTTATTGGCTTAATTCGTGGGCAGCATATTTATCCATTTATTGATGCACATCCAGCACTGGGCTTGTTATATAACTTTATACTCTCTTGCTTTATTGTCTGGATTTGGTCGACAGATTTTGTTGCGAAATGGACAAGTCCGTTCGTTCAGTTAAAGTCGCCCGCTACCTTCAAACCTTATAAATAGTATCATGATATGTCAGTGTTATGAATCCAATTTACGGGATCTCATACACTGACATTTTTTCATTTCCATTCAATCTCTTAGCTACAATATGGTATCATTAAAGACAATTCTTTCTTTATACAGGACGTGATTTTATGAAACTTGAACTTAATGAAAATAGTAAATATTTAAAAGCACCCAGCATCCGACAATTCTCAAGTAAAATTAGTCAAATGACTGATGTTGTCAATCTTACAGTTGGTCAACCAGACTTTCCAATGCCTGAAATGGTTAAGGAAGCTTATCAAACAGCTATTGCCAATAATCAAACAACCTATTCTCACAATAAAGGCTTATTAGAAACGCGTCAGGCTGTTTCAGAATACTATAAAACACGCTTTGATATTTCATATGATCCAGAATCTATCATTATTACAAATGGTGCTTCAGAAGCTTTAGATACTGCTTTACGCTGCATTATCAATCCAGGTGATGAAATATTACTGCCTGGTCCAGTATATGCCGGCTATATCCCTTTGATTCAATCTCTGGGAGGGGTTCCCATTTTTATTGATACACGTGAGACAGGATTAAAAATAACACCTGATTTGATCAGACAACATTTTACAGAGAAGACACGTGCTATTATTTTGAACTATCCTTCTAATCCTACCGGCATGACACTGTCTGAAAATGAAGTTTCTGAGCTTGTTAACTTACTGAAGACTTTGCCAATCTTTGTGATTAGTGATGAAATTTATGCAGAAAATACATTTAATACTGTGCATACATCTTTTGCACGTTTTTCTGAAATACATGATCAATTGTTATTAATTAACGGTCTAAGTAAGTCACATTCAGCGACAGGTATTCGTATCGGCTTCCTGTCTGGCCCTCAATATTTAATTGAGAAGTTAACGTTTATGCATGCTTATAACTGTATTTGTGCCAATGTTCCTTCTCAAGTAGCAACGATTACAGCATTAAGTAAAGCGATAGATGCACCTAAGGAAATGAATAAAGCCTATATCGAACGTCGTGATTATTTAGTGTCTGAACTCACTGACATGGGCTTTTCATTGGCTGCCGTGCCACAAGGGGCATTTTATATTTTCCCTAACATTCAACAATATACAGATGATGACATGCAATTTTGTGTAGATGTTCTGGAACAAGCACACGTGGCTATGGTACCAGGTTCTGCCTTTACAGATTGTGGTCGTGGTCATATTCGTATCTCTTATGCATATGATATGACACAACTTCAAGAAGGTATGGCTCGACTGCGCAAGTATTTATCAGAAACATATCCTGACAAAATATAAAAATAAAACGGACGCTTGTGTGTACATTTTATACACATAAACGCCCGTTTTTTTATCTGAACTTATGGGAATTTAGGGAATTGATCGAAGTCTGGATCACGTTTTTCTTTAAACGCATCGCGTCCTTCTTTCGCTTCATCTGTTGTATAGTAAAGTAATGTCGCATCTCCAGCAAACTGTTGTAAACCAGCTAAACCGTCTGTGTCAGCGTTCATTGCTGCTTTTAAGAAACGTAATGCCGTTGGTGAATGACGTAAAATCTCTTTACACCATTGTACTGTTTCATCTTCTACTTTATCGAGTGGTACAACTGTGTTTGCCATACCCATTTCTAATGCTTGTTGTGCATCATATTGACGGCATAAGTACCAGATTTCACGTGCTTTTTTATGGCCAACAATACGTGCTAAGTAACCTGAACCGTAACCTGCGTCAAATGAGCCTACTTTTGGACCTGTTTGACCGAATTTAGCATTATCTGCTGCAATTGTAAGGTCACAAACGACTTGTAGTACGTTACCGCCACCGATTGCATATCCTTTAACCATCGCAATAACTGGTTTTGGAATGACACGGATTAAACGTTGTAAGTCTAATACATTTAAACGTGGAATTTGGTCATCACCTACGTAACCACCATGACCACGAACTTTTTGGTCTCCACCTGAACAGAATGCTTGATCTCCTTCACCTGTTAAAATGATGACACCAACACGTTCGTCATCTCTAGCACGTGTAAATGCATCAATCATCTCTTGTACCGTATTTGGTGTGAATGCATTGTGTACGTGTGGACGATTGATAGTCACTTTCGCAATGCCTTCAAAAAATTCATATTTAATCTCTTTATATTCTTTTAGTGTTTCCCATTGTCTCAACTGGGTCAACCTCCTCTAGTTAGCTAAAATAAACGCTAGTATCATTGTATCAAATTTTTCATAATCTTCCACATGAACTGTGTGTCCTACTTCAGAAACAATTTGAATATCCGCTCGTTTAAATTGTTTCATCATCTCATGTGCAATGCCAACAAACTTTTCATCCCACTCTCCAACAATCAGTTGTACAGGGCATGTGACTTTTTCAAGTTTCGGCCATAGATTAGGCATATTTCCTGTACCATAATCAACGAGTGCCTTGGCAAGTCGTTCAGGTTGTTGAGATAAGCGCATTTGTCTAATACGTTGTTGCTCTTCTGTTGATAAAAACTGTTGTGATTGAAATAGCGGTAAACGTTCCCAATCATTAACAAAAACTTCTATGTTTGCCACTTGCAATACACGTGCACGCGCTTGATCTACCTGTTGGCGTTCAATACGGGCCACCTCATCTTGGATACCAGGCGAACCACTCTCTAACGCCAATCCTGAAAGCATCTCACTGTGTTTTGTTGCATAGCCAAGGGCAACACGTGCACCCATTGAGTAGCCATGTAAATACAAGTCATCCTCTTTGTATAACAATAGCAGTTCATGAAGTTGTGCAATGATCCAGTCAAAATTCCATGTTTCTGCCATTGATGATAAATCTTCGCCATGTCCTGGTAGATCGATTAACAACACATTGACTTCTTTCGTCAATGGTTCAATATGTCCTTGAAATGTCGATTGATCACTAATAAAACCATGCAACATCACGACTGTTTTCTTTGTCTCTTGTTGTGATGGATACCAATTATAATGTAACATTTGCCACCTCATCTAAACATTGATAAAGACCTTGATGCATATCGTGGTTTCCCTCTCTCGTTGTCACAATTTCCATTAGATGTGATGACATCTCAGGTAATTTTGTATACGACAATGTTTCTAAATCTGGAATATGCTTATAACCCAATCCATAAAGCATTGCAACATGTTCAAAGTCAAGACCAGTTGGCGTTCCAAACAAACGTTCAAAATGCTCAGGAGCCTGCTGTTTTTGTGGTAAATATGAGAAAATACCACCACCATCATTATTTAATAGCACAATATTCATCTGAATGTCATTGAGTTTTGACATAAGCAAGCCATTCATATCATGATAAAGTGCTAAGTCACCAATTAAGAGTGTCACAGAACGATGCACAGCCATTCCAAGTGCAGTAGATACAATACCATCTATACCATTGGCACCTCTATTTGCATAAATACGCGCTTCATTATCAAAATACAAGTTATCAATATCTCTAATTGGCATACTGTTGCTTACAAATAAACAATCGTCTTTGCCAAGTTTCTCCAAAAGGCGACTGACATAAGCCGCTTCTCCTGTCGCACGTTTTTGATAAGCTGTTACTTCAGCACGCGCTTGTTTCTCCAATGTCTGCCAATCTTTCAACCACTTTTTACGATATGCAGTTGGTATAGTTTCCAATGATCTAAAAAAGTCATTTGCCGACATCTCAAAGAAATAGTCAGGCTTTTTAGGGAATGCATCCCTATCACCACTATTTTGAACAAGAATCTGTTCAGCAGATGTTTGCTTAAGCCATTGATTGAGCTTTTTAGATATTACAGGTTTCCCCACTCGAATAACAAAATCTGGTTCTAATGGTAAACCAGCTCTTAGCAATAGGTCATAAGTGGCTATAACATTTGGGTGTTGTGTACTACGTATACCATTCAATGGATCTGCTAAAATGGGTAAATCATACACTGTTGCAAAAGTTAAAATTTGAGAAATATCTTGATGTTGCATATCACCAACAATGATCAATCCTTTAGGTTGACGTAACGTCTTCTCTAAAATGGTCGGATCCATCGTTTTTTGATAATGCGTTGGTGTATACGTGTGTGTTGTTAATAAATCATCACGTGATAAATCAGGTGTTAGTGGTTCTGCAAATGGTAAATTGAAATGAACCGGTCCTTGTTGTGGTCCATCAAAATATTGACTTGCACGCTCCAGTTGATATTGGCTTGTCTCAATACAGCCTATCGTGCCATCTGCCAGTGGCATATCAAATTGGTATCGCACATAATTTTCAAACATATTCACTTGATTAATTGCTTGTGGTGCACCGATACCACGTAACTCATGTGGACGATCACTCGTCAGTACCACTAAAGGCAAGCGACTAATATCACTTTCAGCCACAGCTGGTACATAATTGGCACTCGCTGTTCCTGATGTACAAAGAAGTGCGACAGGTCGTTCACTGCCCTTTATTAATCCTAAAGCGAAGAAAGCTGCGCTACGTTCATCAGGGTGAATCCAAGTTTTTATTTCTGGATGACATTCAAATGCAATGGCTAATGGTGTAGAACGTGAACCCGGACTAATCACGACCTCACGAATACCATATGCATATAATTCAGAAGCAAAATGAAAAACTTGCTCTGTAAGATATTGTTGATGTTTATCCAATTTCTGTCACTCCTAAAGCGCCCATCATTGGACTGAATTTCAAGGCTGTTTCCGCAACCTCTGCAGCTGGATCTGACTCTTTCACAATCCCCGCACCTGCATAAAGTATCGCTTCATCGTCATTTAACAACATCGAACGAATCGCAACAATAAATTCACAATCATCATAAATATCAATCATACCAACAGGCGCACCATATAAGCCACGTGCTGCAAACTCATGTTCATCAATATAAGTCATTGCCATTGCTTTTGGATATCCACCTAATGCAGGTGTCGGATGTAAGGCATCGATTAATGACATATGTGAGTGCCCTTCAAGTGGTCCCCCTATTTCCGTATATAAATGATAAAGATGATCATTTTTTAATATTTTAGGTGTTGTATCGTAAGTTGCTTCCTTAACAAAAGGATGTATATCTTCAAGGATACTATTCACAACAATTTGATGTTCACCTAAGTTTTTATGATCTTGTAAAAATGCTTGCAGTCGTTTTTCATCATCTGCAGGATTCTCTGTACGATGCAATGTACCAGCAACTGCCTTTGTTGATAACATGCCATTTTCAACTCGGAATAGTTGTTCTGGTGTTTGTGAAATAAATGTATGATCTCCAGACTCTATCACAAATAAATAGCTATTTTTTTCATTTTGCAGTGCATTTTTTAGAATTGTATCGATATGTACCTGTGAGGCAAATTTTATTTTTCGTTGTCGTGACAAAACGATTTTTTCATCATCTGCTAATTGTGCAACAGTGCGTTCAACTAAAGATTGCCACTCGTCCTGCTGTACATTTTCAATTTGAACAACTTCTGGCAATGCGACAGTATCTTTAACAACTGCTAGTGATTCAAATTGTTTAATTAAATCTTGTAACCCTGTCATTGAGAACTTCGCACGTTCTACTGTATAAGTTAAAAATGTTTCTCCCTCTACATTAGAAATCAGCACTTCTGGTAAAACAAAGTGATTCTGGCCAAACGTTTGCCATTCTTCACTTGTGCGCTGTTCAGAAAATTGGAATCCACCACAAAGTCTTAAATGGTGCTTATCACTTTCTGGATTTACAAATAAAATTTGATCTCTTAATGTTTGCCATTCTTTAAAAACAGCTTGCTTATTTGAGTGTTCACGCTTAATTTGAGTCGCAATGCGATATCCAAAGTAAGCTGTCTCATTATCGTTTAAGCGAAAATAAAATCGACTCCCTACTGCCTCTTTTGTCGCATCAAACAATGTAATTGAATCAATGGAATGGGATAATTTTACTTCTACTGATATCCATTGTTGTTTGGCTTGCTTGATTGTATCCTTGATTGCCTGTTCACGTGCGTCAACAGTCATCTTCTTCTCACTTCTTTCATCATAATCATCTAATTTTTTTCATCATTTTATTTTAACATTTTTATGCCGTATTGTGTGCGTAAGAACTTGAAACATAAAAGTTTGGCATTGATTTAAAATGTAATATTTTCTATACTAATTCTGTATCATAAATACTAATAATCGAGGTTTTAATCTATATGGGCACGCAATTTAAGCAACATTCATCTTTTCACAAATATTGGCAATTGATGCGTCCACACACATTAACTGCTTCTGTTGTTCCCGTTTTAGTAGGGACAGCAACTGCAAAGCTTTTTATGTTGGGGAGTACAGACCATCTCTCACTCGGACGACTCATTGCTATGTTATTGGCTTGCTTACTCATCCAAGCTGCAACCAATATGTTCAATGAGTATTACGACTATAAAAAGGGCTTAGATGATCACGAATCCGTGGGTATTGGTGGTGCGATTGTTCGATATGGCATGACACCACAATCCATTTTCAACTTAGCTATTGCCTTTTATGTCGTTGCCGCTTTATTCGGACTTTTCCTAGCCGCACAAACATCGTTCTGGCTCATTCCAGTCGGTATTCTTTGTATGGCAGTAGGCTATCTTTATACAGGCGGTCCTTTCCCGATCTCTTGGACTCCACTAGGCGAACTATTCTCTGGCATATTTATGGGTATGTTTATTGTACTAATCGCTTTCTATATTCAAACAGGCAATGTACAAGGTTATGCTGTTTGGATTAGTATTCCAATCGTCATTACAATCGGATTAATCAATATGGCGAACAATATCCGCG
Source organism: Staphylococcus sp. IVB6240 (assembly GCF_025558425.1). Classification (NCBI taxonomy): domain Bacteria; kingdom Bacillati; phylum Bacillota; class Bacilli; order Caryophanales; family Staphylococcaceae; genus Staphylococcus; species Staphylococcus dromedarii. The sequence continues at coordinate 666,316 of NZ_CP094718.1, read as the reverse complement.
ACAGAGTCAAAGATGCACAAAGTGGTCGACGTACTTTACCAATACTTTTAGGTAAACAAGGGTCACTCTATTTCTTAGCAGCATGTTATATTTTTGCTTATTTATTTGTTATTTTTACAGCATTTTTCAAAGATGGCGGTTCACTATTCTATTTACTTGTTTTATTCAGTTTTCCAATGCCTGTGAAGGTATATCGCCGCTTTAGTAAAAATGATACACCACAAACAATGATGCCTGCTATGGCTGCCGCGGGTAAAACCAATACATTCTTTGGTTTATTATACGCACTCGGTATCTACATAAGTGCATTACTTGGTGGTATCTAATATTCATTCAAAAGAGAGACAATCCCTGTATGATTTTCAGGAATTGCCTCTCTTTTTTATTATTATTCATCTATTTGTATCAGTTGGTGACGTTGATTAAAGAACTGTCGATAACTCAAATAGGTCGCTACAAAAGCTGAAATAATCGTGGCTGTCGTATGTATAAACACAACCATTAACTGGAATTTTATCGCTTCTAAAGGGGGAACACCTGCAATAATAAGTCCTGTCATCATACCTGGAATAGATACAAGTCCGTATGTTTTCACAGAATCAATCGTTGGCACAATCGCCACTTTAATACTTTCACGAATGGCGTCTTTAGCTGCTAGTTGTGGTGCTGCACCGAGTGATAACTTTGCTTCAATCGCTGCTGTTTCTTTTCTAAAAATACGATCTAAATTTTGGTAGCTTAAGTTGATTGCAATCATCCCGTTACTACCAACCATACCCGCAATTGGAATTAATTCATTGGGCTTCATACTAATCGCACCTGTTAGTAGCACACCTCCTAAAGAAATCAAAGCACCTGACATGATAGCTGCAAAAGAAATCCAAAAAACATGTTTCATCACTGACGAGGCACGTTTTCTTGTATTTGCAGCAGCATTAATCATAATCACGAGGATTAATAATAGAACAATCCAAGTCGTTTCTAATTTGAATACGAATTCTAACATATATCCAATAATTACAAGCTGAATCACAGCGCGCACAGCTGCAATTATTAAGTCCTTTTCAATAAATAATCGCTCTTTGTATGAAATAACAATAGGCACTAACAACAAGAGTGCTGTTAAAGCTAATGATGTCGTACTCATCATGTGAGATGTACCTCCTTCTCTAACACACCATCTTTAATAATTAATTGACGATCAAAAGAACGATGACTCTGTTCATCATCATGTGTAATCCACATCACTGTCATCCCTTGAGCAACGAGATCAAATATTAACTTTTCAACGCGCATGCTATTCTGATGATCGAGTGCACTGGTAGCTTCATCTAGCAATAAAATATCAGGCTGATACATCAGCTGACGTGCTATCGTCACGCGTTGCTTCTCACCACCTGACATACGATGCACGCTATCAGATAATTGATAATGTTCCAGACCTACCGCTTTCATTAATACTTGTGCACGCTCTTCATCAAAGTCATCATTTCTAACAATAGATGGAAAGCGTAGATTATCTGAAACTGTATCGCCAAATAATTCGATACTTTGCGATAAATAACTGACGCGCAATCTCAATTCTTCGGGTGTATAATTTTCATAAGCTTGATTATCAAAAGTAAGCGTCCCTTCAGTCGGGCTAATCAAATCCCCAATCAAGCGTAGAAGTGTACTTTTCCCACTTCCAGATGGCCCTGTAATGGAAATAGCTTCACCTTTATTTACCGTTAATGATAAGTTTTTAATAATTGGCCGATCGTCCATCGTATAACTGACATGATTAAGTTCTAACATCCATTAACCCTCGCCTCTATATGTCATATAGTAGTAATCATGATGATAAAGTTTCTTTTGCGACTTCACTTCAAAGCCTAACTTTTTATATAAATATAAGGCAGCTTCATTATCATAATCACAGTTTAAACTCCAAGTTGTATGTGGGTCACTTTGCAGTAAGTCTTTCAAAAGTTGGCTAGCCACCCCACGTCCTCGATATTTTGGGAATGTCGCAACAGATTCAATATATGTATCTGTCACATCCGCCTCCATAACTGGTAATGGTGTCATCGTAGACAATGGAAGTCTTGTTGCCGCTTCTAGTGTTTCCCAAGACGACTCATAGGCCTGTTCATCACGCCCAGGGTATGCAATAATCATCCCAGCTACCTGTCCATCTATTTCATAAATGCGTACATGGTCTAAATGGTTTCGGTATTGTGCTTTGACCGTACTCTCTTCAATCGCTTTAATCACCTGTTCTTTAGAATAGCGTGTGATAATTTCCAATTCCATATCTTTCCAAATAATATATGTCAATTGTGCAATGGCATGTATATCTCTTTCTTCAGCTTGCCGAATCATCCACTTACAACTCCATTCTCATAAATATAATTTTATTGTAGCTTAATTCGTACTCTTTTTGAAAATAATTGTCTTCCGCGAATAGAATATACGTTCTATAACTTCATAAAAAAAGAACATATGTTCTATAATGGTTTATGAGGTGATGATGATGAATGATAAAAGTTTACCCTTACAATATCAACAAGAGACAGACTATCACAAAATACCTAGAGAATATTTAAAAACAAATATCCCTAAAGGACGTGGCATTGTAAAATGGGCCCCTTTTGCTACTTTACCTGAACAATTTGAACGCTTAAAACAAGCTGAGCAAACACAAAACAAACAAGCTCAACCTGTTTTGAGCGAAGACCAACTATATGAACTAAATTACATGCTGCATCTAAAATTATCTACACAGACACTTGGAACATTACAATACTGGTCTGATGGAGAAATACATACGCTTAAAGGTTATATTTTAAGTATTCATTCACAAAACAGAACACTCACTATGACAAACAAACAAAAAACAACGCAAGTATCGATCCCTCTCCATCAAATCTATCGCATTGATTAACACTTGAATGAACGTAAAAAGTGCAGATATTTGATCTGATATCGATTCAAATACCTGCACGTTTACCTTAAAGATAAAGTAAAGCCCTGACCTGCATCCTCAACACCCATCATATGATAGTGTTGAGGATGCGTGGCCCGATTATCCATGAAATATTAATAAAATAACGACCGCTACAATTTGTGCAACTGTTGTCGTTGCAATACGTCTTGTGTAAGCATAACTCATACCTAAGACAAGCTGACATACAAAAATAAATACAACGATCCACCAACGATCTAAATATATAAAGAACGTACTAGATACAACTGCACAAATTAAAATACTGATCCATGCATGATGAAATTTTCTATCTAACTCCTTATGAAGAATAGATCTTAGATAAAGTTCATGGCATGGCATGACAAACAACAGTGTAACAAGCATTTGCCATTTAAAGTAAACACCCGTACGTGATAACTGCCTAATCAAAGACATATAAGTTAAATCTTTCGTGATGAGAGAGAATACGACTTGGATGAGTACGAGTATGACACCTGCTATAAGTCCAATTCCTATAGATGTAAGTAGTCTCTTTGAAGTAATATCACGTTGATAAAAAACATAACTAATTCCTGCAATAAGCATAATACCAGTGTAAAGTTGCCAATAAACATTATGTTTTCCCCACATTATCATTAAAATCATGTGGAAAGCGATAAAACTTAAAATAAACCATAGTAGCGGCTTGTTAATAGTTTTCATAATACCTTATCCTTTTTGCTCTACAATTTTATAACGCTTGTGATTGATGACTGTTTTCTCAGGTAAGTCTAGTGTTGCAAAGTTATCCATAATTGTTAAGTCAACAATGACAGAGTTATCATTAATTTTTTCAACTTTCCCTTTCAGACCATCGTGAAATTCTACAATATCGCCTACTTCTGCTATTGTCATCACATTCGCCCCCTTAGAAATTAACTAGCCTATATTGTACTAAAGTTTAGTTCTTAAATAAACTATTTCCTCCATATTTTGTTATTTATCCATATAATCCCTCAAATTAAAGTTCAATTATTGGAAAAAAGTTCGAAAATGGTGCATAACTATATTTAAGGGCATATTGGGTATAAAGGAGAATTCAGACGATGAAATTTATTAGTAATAACAACAATACAGATCCAACATTAAACCTTGCTATGGAAGAATATGTATTGAAAAACGTCCCAATGGATGATGACGAAAGTTATTTCTTATTCTATATTAACAGACCTTCTATCATTGTAGGAAAAAACCAAAACACAATTGAAGAAGTTCATCAAACTTATATCGATGAGCATCATATTGATGTTGTCCGTCGTATATCTGGTGGTGGCGCTGTTTATCATGATTTTGGTAACCTTAACTTCAACTTTATTACAAAAGATGATGGTCAAAGTTTCCACAACTTCAAAAAATTCACACAACCTATTGTTGATGCATTAAATAAAATGGGTGTAGACGCTGAAATGACTGGAAGAAACGACATTCAAGTTGGACAAGCAAAAATTTCTGGTAATGCGATGGTAAAAGTAAAAGATCGTATGTTTAGCCATGGTACGTTGATGTTAAATAGTGAGTTAGACGAAGTACAAAATGCTTTAAAAGTTAACCCTGCTAAAATCCAATCAAAAGGGGTTAAATCTGTTCGTAAACGTGTCGCAAACATCGTAGAATTTTTAGATGAGCCAATTGATATTGAAACATTCAAATCAATTATTTTAAAACAATTATTTGGTGAGTCAGATGTTGAAACATATCCGTTAAGTGATGAGGATTGGAAAAACATTGAAAAATTAGCGGATGAAAAATACCGTACTTGGGATTGGAACTACGGTAAAAACCCAAAATATAACTTTGAACGTGAGCATAAGTTTGAAAAAGGATTTGTCCAAATCAAGCTAGATGTGAAAAAAGGACAAATTGAACATGCTAAAATCTTCGGAGACTTCTTTGGTGAAGGGAATGTTGAAGAATTAGAACGTGCACTTGAAGGTGTTACACATCAAAAACAAGCCATTCATGAAGCATTAAACGACTATGACTTCCATAATTACTTCGGTGCCATTCCTAAAGATGAGCTGATTGATTTAATGGTATAAATATAAAAATAACAGGACAATTCATCGTATGACGGTGAGTTGTCCTGTCTATTTAAGTATGAAAAAAAGACACATCTCGTTAGACAATTTATTGTGCCTCCAACTGATTAAATTCTTTCGTATAAGTCATGAAAGCCTCTTTATTTTTATTGATTAATGCTGTATCAATAAGTTGTTCTAATTCTGCTTTTCTATGACGTTTTAATGCCGCCTCGATGACTAATTCTGCGCCTAATCGATTGACTGCGACCATTGGATTGACAGATAACTGTTGCTTCACATCTGTTTTATGTTTCATGATGTTCTCCCCCTCTGACTGGTTGTTTATTTTTGATAATACACAGTATACCGAAATCAAACTTAAATTGCAATGAATTTTCTGAATTTTTTAAAGTTTAAAAACAATAAACTTTTATATTCTTATGCACAATTTTCAGACTTCTTTATTGACAATCTTACATTGCGTTTTATAATTAATTTTATATAAAGAGATAACAATTCTGAAAGGATGATATCTTATGCATCAACAAAGTCAAACCAATTTTTCTATTGATCCAAATGTAATGGTCATTCGGCCAATTAGTGGATCAGAAGGCACTTATACGCGAACCGAACTCCTCTACAGTAATGGAAAACGAAGAACGTACGTCCTCTCCGCTATATAGAAATGGCCTGTCGCTACCGTTACAATACTTACACTCACATTAAAGGCGAAGTCAAAACTCTAACTGGCATTACAAGCAAACCACCCTTTTTTCTCCCAGATTCAAGTCCTATTACCTTTTTCTCCTCACACTCAGATCGCATTCAAGAAAATTGTTGGATCAACGTTGATTATATTCGCAGGATTGAACATTATAAAACCGGCAAAAGTAAAGTGCATTTACATGGTGGTCAAAGCCTAATTGTCAATGTTTCAAAATATACCTTACTACACCAATATCAAAATGGTATTTATCTCGCTTATAAATTACTCCGTCAAGAAATAAAAGCTGGCGAGCTTGTAAAAAAATATAATGAAACACAACATGAAGAATTAATAAATATCGTCAGAGACTTTGTTCATACGCTTAGAGACATTCGCCTCACATTAAACTCCGAACAACATTATTATCATCCAAAGATCGCAGAAGATCCTCCATTTAAAAATTACTAGTGATTTTCCTTATATTCTTTCCCTCTTCTCAGAAAGTCTTTTTGTCATATTCTGTATAATTGTATTTAAACTTAAAATAGCTATATCAATTTTTAAAATGACTATCCTAGTGCTTTATCAAGGCTGAGGCATATTAAATGGCAAGGAGAGAAGCTGACTGTCAGTGTTTAAGTAGTAAGACTTTTATCAGACTTGAGCGTAATCAAAAAGATGTGAAGTTTTTTATTGTAATGTAGCGCCCTATATAGTTGAATAAATATATGAAAGCCACAAAAGATATAGACTCGTATCAATCAACTACTACACAAAATTCGATAACATCAAAGTCAATTATTCTCATTACTCTAATTCTGTTCAATTCCTAACTGCGACTTTTACATTGATAACCTTGTTTTGGAATTATATAAATACAAAACAGGTGTGCAAAACAGTAAAGTTAACAGAATATATACTTCGATAGTGTAAATGTTCTGTTAACTTTTTTACTTAATCTCTTGATTTATCTGATGATGTTGTTATAATAGTATTTGTGTTAAGAAAAGTTAACATTATTCCACAGTAGCTCAGTGGTAGAGCTATCGGCTGTTAACCGATCGGTCGTAGGTTCGAGTCCTACCTGTGGAGCCATGGAAACGTACTCAAGTTGGCTGAAGAGGCGCCCCTGCTAAGGGTGTAGGTCGCGAAAGCGGCGCGAGGGTTCAAATCCCTCCGTTTCCGTTATTAACCCCCTTGAAACAAATGTTTCAAGGGGGTTTTACGTGTCAAAAAAATATTAATTTAAAAACCAAGGGGGTGAAACATAATAAATTTGTGCTCTGGGAAACCGATTGTCAGTTTTCGAGAAGCAGAATTTTCGACAGAATTTCACGATTCGATAAAATCAAAAAGCGATTTTACTCATCGCTCGAATTCTGCTCAAATTCTAAGCGCTTCTCTCACAACCTCGTTTCAAACGGTGTCCCAAAAGTAGGATTTTCGGCAGAACTGCCATGATTTCGGCAAAATTTGAAAAGCAATTTTGCTCATCGTTCGATTCTCCTCAAATCTTAAGCTCTTTTGTCCAACCTCTTGATAACTATTCATATTTTTATGGAATGAGACATGTATTTTAGCTATTATCAACTTAACTTCTATTTCTAATACACGTTGTCATTTACAATCCAAATGATGTATACAATCTACAAAAAATTGAAGTTATAATGCGTTTTAATAAAGTTTCATTGATACTTATAGAATGCTGAAACTAATATTTTTGATTCCTTTTCGTCATTATGATTTTTTATTACCTTACTTTGAAATACTTTAAATCCACATTCTTCACAATAAAAATGTTTTAATTTCTCGTTTTGATACCAATCCACACATATATGTCTTAGTGCTATAGATTTATAAATTCGATTACCTATAGATAGCGCATAATCCATGATTAATTTTCCAGGGAACTCATTTTTATACCTATCATTCCTTGCAAGTTTTGTAATTAAAATCGCTGGAAATTCATTATTCTTCTTTGCGTCAGAAGATATTTTCTTCTTTATCTTATTACTAACGTTATCATCAAGCTTTATGTTTACAACTTTTAAACAAAAATAACCAATAAACTCAAGAGTATCCGTATTAATAATAAGGTAAGTTCTTAATAGATTTTGATCATTTAATTTTAAAGATTTTTCTTTTAAAAATAAGGAAAGTGTAGGATTTAGTTTAGTACAAAATTTTTCACTTTCAGATTTAAAATATGCTTCAAAATGATTACTATCTTCTATAAAAGTCCTTACTTCACTTAAACTGTATACATAATGATTATTTATTTTCATGCTTTTCTATTTTTTTAAAAGGATTTATTTTAGAGTTTTCTTTTTTTAGCATATTGTTAAAAGGTTTAAATTTTCCAGTAGCAAATATAATAGCTTCATGTTTATTCAACGTAATTGTACCTCTTTCTTTTGATACCATAATTCAGCAACTCCTATCCTAATTGAATTTTATTATTATCATATTTTCATAGCGGCTATAACTTCATACATTTAGAATATAAAAAGAACTTATCACTTGTTCAAATTTAAATTCTATATTGAATGTCACAACTCAGACTGCATATAGTGCTTAAACACAAATATATAACCTTTATGTTCAACTGGCAATAGATGACATCAGATTCTATATATTAGTTTTTGCAAATAACATAATAATATATAAATTAAAATACAACTCATGTATATTTAATGTATCCTTAATATCTCATATAAGCCATATAAAGTATTTGAAGTCCAAATGTATAGGAACTATCAAATACATAAAGTTATTATCATATTGTAAATTATCCTAGACTTATCTTTTGTGGGTTTTAATACTTTATATTGTATTAATCTTTCTTGTATTAATCTTTTAACCAAAATCAATTTTGCAAAAAAAGAAAGAGGAGTATCTTAGCCTCCTCTTTCTTCAGTATAGATCTATTAAATTTAATTCCTCTACATCAATTCTCTAAAACTCAGATTCTAATCTAGTTTTGCAAATGCTACAATTGACCCTTTATCACAAGAATCAAAGCCATTTTTTTCATAAAAATGTCTAACATCAGGTGCTTCTTCAGTTAAAAGGACTTTTTGTCTAACATTACTATATTTACTCAACATTTCTTGCAGTAATTTAGTCGCGACCCCTTTATTCTGATACGCATTTAACACAAGTATGTCTTGTATATAAAGAATTGTTTGTCCGTCACCAACCACTCTAATCAGTCCCACTAACTTATCATCATCCCAAGCAGTAATCACATCTAATGATCTTAACACAGCTTGTTTTAAAACTTTTAAGTCGTTTGTATATGCAGACCAACCCACATCATTATATAATGCTTCCAATTTATCAATGTGAATATCTTTTTTATTTGTATTAAATTTAATCGTCATTTTTATTCCCTCCCCTAGGTCAAGACATGAGAAATTTATGCTCTATGATATTTGTTTTTACATGTTTGTTCTTTTCTAGCATACATTAAACATTAAAATGACTTAGTGCAATATACAAACTGTCCAGAATAAATGGCTTAATCCACATAAAAGCCCTACAAAAACGTTCAATCTATCACCTTATATGATAAACACAAAATAAACGATTAGTGCGATAACACTCCACCCAATAAGTCCTTTCACCTTTTCTTCACGCGTTGTTTTTCTTACTGTTACTGATACTTTCATAGCTAATCCCCTCTTTATTTATATCCAATAATTGAAATATTATTTTCTTCTACATGAATAGGTTGTTCTTTACGTAGTAGCTCAGCAACCAATTCTGGCACTGTTTGTGGCATTCGTTGATGAATCACAATATTTTTTAATAAGTGACGATAATGTCGATAGCAATAATCTGTCATTGCAACACGATACGTATAATTTTCATTCAATGCAAAATCAACAACTCTTTGATATTTCGGCCGTGAAACATCAATCGTATAATGAAAACCTGTCCAGAATTGATAAAGGGTTGGATCTTGTGTTTCTTCTATTGTCACTTGCTGTTCGTCCACTGATAGTAGTGCTGCAGAATGTTCAATCAAACGTTTAATTTCTGCACCTGATAAAGACACATCAAGCGGCTTATCTGGATGTGGGAAGGTTTGATATATCTCTTCACTATGCAACTCTCCTGATAATCCTTTTGAAGTTGGTAAAGGAACGTGTACACATGTCACATCACTCGGCACCGCTAACTTCATGGCATCACTTAATAGTTGAATAAACGGATGTCGATGCTGCAACAATGGTGAAAAGGATTCATATGATAACTGTTGTGCATCAGAGTGAATCAATTCGCGACTCCACTTTCTAATTGCTTTACGATCATAATGTGTTAGTTTCAATAGTGATTCACTTTCTTCATATTCTTCTAAATGAACAATATTCGGTGTAATAGATAAAAGTTCATTTGTATTACGTCTTTTTCGGAACTTCAAATCAACATGTATGAGCTTCTCTGAATTTTTGCCAGCTTGTACAAATGCTGTTCTACCTTCATAATCTGCCATTGTTTCAAATTGATGACCTGTAATCATTAGGTCAACAATACCTGCTTCTTTCATGATTGCTTGTGCTTGATTTTCTAAATTTCCATCTACGGTTTGTATTTCTCTTGCACGATCTCCATGGTATAACACGATTAAAAAGTCTGGTTCTGCCACTTCATGAATATAACGAATCCAGCGTTTTGAGGCTGTAACGGCGTGCTCCACAGCAATATCTTGTTCCATTTCAACATTTTCATGCTGAACCATTTTATCTGATGTCAAACCGACAACTGCAACGCGGACCCCATCAAATTCCTTCACTAAATAAGGTGTTGAGAAATACGGTTCTTTTGTGAGTGAGTAGGTAATATTCGCAGACAACCAAGGAAAACGTGCAAATGCTACAGAACGATTTAGAAAATCTAATCCAAACTTAAATTCATCTGCACTAATGCCACTTGCATCGTAATTTAATGCATTCATCAGTTTAATCATCGCATGACGTTTATACGGCGCGATGATGGCATAATAAAATGAAACAATACTACCTGCCAAACTCCCCCCATTATCAAGCAGTAATACATTTCGATATTGTGTACGTACATCATTAATATAAGTCCCTGCACGATATATGTAGGAATCATCCTCACCATATAAAATACGACTATGCATATCTGATGTTGCTAAAATTTGAATTCTTACTTCATCATTCTGACGCATTACTGAACACACCTTTGTTTAATCATTCATAATCAAATTCATTATTTATTTCATTTTACCATAAGCATTTCAGACACATATATATTTTCAAATAAAAAGAGCTGTTTCCGCTTCCACTCAGCTTCCTTTGCTCAGTGAAAACAGTAAACAACTCTCAATATTTATTAAAATGATTATCCAATTTGAATATGTTCTTTTGGATAATGGTATTTCGCAACTTCTCGATTACCACTGATCATAATGATGAATGATATCAGCCCCACACGTCCAACGAACATGAGGATCATTAATACGACTTTTGATATATTACCTAGTTCAGATGTAATACCTGTTGATAAACCGCACGTTCCAAAGGCTGACATGATTTCAAAATAAATCTGTATAAATTCAAGATGTCCACCTTCATTTAACATAATGATAAATATCCCTACGAAAGTAAAAAATACAGCTAAAATCAATACAGCAAAAGATCGATGAATATCTTGAACATGTATTTCTCTGTTAAATACTTTAATCGCACTACGTTCAGCATTTGGCTTATAGTTCAATATAAATAATACCAAGATGGCAAATGTTGTTGTACGAATCCCACCGCCTACTGAACTTGGCGATGAACCAATAAACATGAGTCCACCCATTAATAAGTTCGTCGCATCTGAAAACTGTGACACATCAAATGTCTGTAATCCGGCACTTCTCGTTGTTACAGATTGGAAGAGTGCATAGAAAAATGTTTTATGCCATGTTTCCCCTTTAAAAACACCATTCGTTTCAATGAACAAGATACCTATCGTTCCTAATACGAGAATAGCAAGGTACGTGACAGTCGTAACCTTCGTAAAAAGTGAAAATCGAAAGTTAGGAATTCTATTTTTTATATATGCCTTTATTTCTAATAAAACCGGAAAACCAATTGAGCCTAATACAATCAAGAACATCACAATTGTTTGGACAAAATAATCATTCGCATATGGAATCAGAGAATCTCCAGTTATATCTAAACCACCATTAGTTGTGGCAGAAATAGAAACAAATACACCTTGTAAGATAGCTTCTTGTAAGTTATGCAAATCTCGATAAAAATAAAATGTCAGCAAAGTGGCACCTACAAATTCAATCACTAATATTGCACGGACAATATCTAAGATTAATCGAACTGTTCCACTCATTGAGTCCTTATTATTATCTAACATAATTAACTGACGCTCACGAATACCGATATGCTTTCCTAAAACAACCCATAACAGTGTACCGATTGCCATTACACCGATACCACCCGTATTCAAAATAAATAAGATCACAATATATCCAAATGATGAATATGTTTCTGAAATATTGATCGGTGTTAACCCAGTCACACTCACCCCAGATACAGCAACAAAAAGTGTATCAATTGGTGCCACTTGCACACCAGGCTTATGGACACCAGGTAAGTTCAATAGTAAAAAAGCAACGATAATTGCAAAAAGATAATACATCACAATACCCTGTTGCGGACTGGACTTTTTAAACAATTGACTAATTATTGACATTGTCATTCACTCCAACGTATTACAGATCAACTGAGATATGCTTAACCTCACCGTCACGTAGTACTTTAAATTTAACTGGTTTATCTTTATCTAAATGCTGAAACATTTTCTGACGATAAACAAGCTTGTCTTTCGTTGGTTTACCATCCACTTCTACAATCACATCGCCTGTTTCTAATCCAGCTAGACTTGCTGCGCTATTTTTCGTAATCTGATCTACAACAGCGCCTTCCTTCACATTGTCATTAATACGATATGAACTACGCTCACTTTCTGATAATGAAGCGACATCTTTTAATTCCATTCTTAAGTTTGTATAGTTAATTCTACCGTCTTTTTGAAGTTTGTCTGCAATTTTTATAGCATCATTCATTGGAATTGCAAATCCCATTCCCTCAACATTAGGCATTGATATTTTTAACGACGCAATTCCGATTAACTTGCCATCACGATCAATAACTGCTCCACCAGAATCACCTGGATTAATAGGTGCATCTACTTGGAAAGCACGAACGAGTGTATCATACTCGCCATCTTTATCTATATCAATTGGAACATTACGATCAATACCTGAAATAATACCTTGACCAATTGTATTTCTGAAATCAAGACCTAATGGATTCCCAACTACGAGTACCGGTTCTCCTAAAATTAACTTTTCAGAATCCCCTTGTTTTAATGGCTTAAGTTGTTTTTCATCTACTTTTGAAGCTTTGACAGTCATCACAGCAACATCCGACCATTTATCCTGTCCAATCACTTTTCCTTCAACTGTTTTATTGTGCCCATATGTCAATGTATGTACTTTTTTATTACCAACAACATGTGCATTCGTTAAAATATAAAGTAAGCCGTCTACTTTTTTGTAGACGACACCTGAACCACTTTCATTTTGTACTTGCCCTTGTTGCTCTGCATCCTGCACTGTTTCTGGTGTTGTTTCTTGATTGTTTTCAACTGCAACTACAGATTTCGTCGCCGCATTTGCGTGTTTCATAGTTTCAGTCATACTCTTTTGTGAAGTAGAGTGGTCATCACCAACGGCACCTGTTGTATGACTACCGTTCACATTTTTAAAGATAGAAAATAATAAAATCAAAATAAGTATTGCTCCCAGTACAATAAGGATTTTAGCCCATTCACGTGATACAAATTGTGTCACGCCTTCAGTCCAATCTCTTTTCTTTGTATACTGATGTCTAGGTTTGCTTTCACCTTCTGATGTTTCTACATTTTCTTCAGGTTCTTTTATATCTTTATCTTGTTGTTGCGCTTTCTCACGTTGAATATCATTTGCTTGTTGTTTATACAAGTCTTGTTGAATACGCATCTGTTCATTTGATTTTTGTTTTTCCGCACTTGGGTCCTGACTGTTTGAATCATTGTTTACTTCAACAGTTGTTTTATCTGAACCATTTACTTTGTATAATTTTTTACTTGTTTTCTTCTCGTCATGTGTGATTTTTTCAATACGCGCTTTACGTAGATTATCTTTCACACGTTCTTCATTATTTTTGGCTTGCTCTTTTTCTTTCTCAGCTTTTAGCACATCCGCTTGCTCTTGTTCCTTAATCCGTGCTTCACGCTCTTCATTATGGAAAAATTCACGACGTTTTCGTCCATAAGCTCGTCGTGGGATCACATGCTTTTTATCTCGATCCATTGCGCGCCCTCCTTAAATATCTTTGTTACTATTATGCCATAACCCCATTTAAAATTCCGTAAAATTTCCTTATCTATCACTAAAAGTTAACATAAAAAGAAGTTAAATTGTATGTTTATCCTAGAAATTTTTTCATACATCCATAAAAAAACACACGTACCATTGAATGATACATGTGTCATATACATAAATTATGAATGGTCTTCTTTTTTGTTCTTCACTACAGATGTAAACCAACCAAGAACAACTAAACCAATCATAACAACCCAGAAAATAATTTGCCATGTTGCTGAATGTGGGAAATCATGTGGAATTAATGCGATATCTTCATGTGCTAACACAAGAATCACTAACTTAATACCTACCCAACCAACAATTGCGAAGGCTGCTCCTTCAAGACCTGGATATTTATTTAAGAATTCAACAAAGAATGTTGCAGCAAAACGCATTAAGATAACACCGATTAAACCACCTGTTAGCATGACACCAAATTGTCCGGCATCCATACCACCAAAGTGAACACCAATTTCAGGTAATGTTACGGCAATAGCAAGTGCGGCAAGCATTGAGTCAATTGCAAAGGCAATATCAGCAAATTCTACTTTTGCAACGGTACCCCAGAATTCTTTCGGGCTTACTTCTTTATCGAAATTATAGGCGTCATCGCCCAATTCGTCACCTGAATGATCGGCATCTTTCTTTCTAAAGAACTGGTACAGATTTTTAGCTGACATGAATAATAAATATGCTGCTCCTAGCGCTTGGATCCACCAGAAATTTGCTAAAATACTGATGAGGAACAGTGCCAAAAATCGAAAAACAAAGGCACCTAATAAGCCATAAAATAATGCTTTTTTACGTTGTTTTGGCGGTAAATGTCTCACCATTACGGCCATTACGATTGCGTTATCTGCTGCCAGTAAACCTTCTAAGAATACTAACACGAGGACAACCCAACCATAGGATAAAATTAAACTTGGATCCATTAAAGATCCCTCCTCTTCCATATATCGGCGTTAGAACAAAATGACTAAATACTATCAACAAAAGATGAGCACCATATTAAAAAAGATTTCTACCTGTAATCACGTCATAATACTATGCAAGTTTTAAACGATTTGTTCTAACGTTATTTTTTACAAAATTAAAGAGACCTATGCTAAATAAATAGCAAAGGTCTCACTTAGCATGATTATCATGCCCACTTTACCGGAAGTTTTCCTTCGTAATGACGATAAAGTGCTGTTAACGTATCGTAACGTTAACCAAGTTACTCCCCTCTGACATCAGATGTCATAGGTATTTAATTTATGCTTAAGTAGTATAACAAACTTCTTCAATAAATCATAGCTAAAAGTTTTGTGCGACACAATCTTTTCACATATCGTTTTTATTACAATAAGCTATACAATTTGATATTTGGGAACTTCTCTTCGAACCAACGTGTCGCAAAGTCATTCTCAAATAAGAACACTCTGTTGTCGTAGCGGTCACGCACAAGAATCGAACGACTTGAATTCATCTTATCTTCTACATCTTCTTCATTTTCAATCCAACGTGCAATTTTCTTCCCAACAGGTTCCATAATCACATCGACATTATATTCGTTATTCATACGGTGCTCGAATACTTCAAATTGTAATTGTCCTACAGCACCGAGAATGATTTGGTTTGTGTGTAGCGATTGATAATATTGAATCGCCCCTTCTTGAACCAACTGCTCAATGCCTTTATGGAAATGTTTTTGTTTCATCACGTTTTTTGGTGATACTTTCATAAAGATTTCAGGTGTAAATTGCGGTAAAGCTTTAAAATTGAATTTCTGATTGCCACCGACAAGTGTATCCCCAATTTGGAAGTTTCCAGTGTCATATAAACCAATAATATCCCCAGCCACTGCATGGTTAACCGTTTCTTTATCATCCGCCATAAAACTTGTAGAACGTGTAATTTTAGATTTTTTTCCTGTACGCTGTAATTTCACATCCATACCACGTTCAAATGCGCCACTCACAATACGCATAAAAGCAATGCGATCACGGTGTTTCGGATCCATGTTTGCTTGAATTTTGAAAATAAATCCAGAAAATTGATCATCAAATGGACTTACTTCTGTTTCTTCTTCAGTTTGACGTGAATGTGGCATTGGTGCATGATCCACGTAAGCATTTAAGAAGTTTTGCACACCGAAGTTTGCAAGCGCTGAACCGAAAAATACAGGTGTTAAGTTCCCTTTTTTCAAAGCTTCCTCATCAAATGATTCGCCCGCTTCATCTACAAGCATTAATTCTTCAATCGCTTGTGTAAAGCTACTATCATCTGCAATTTCATGTGATTCTTCTAATTCATAATCTTCGTTAATGTGTAAAATATTTTCTTCATCACGGAAAGGTTCAATTGTACGCTCGTGACGATCAATAATACCAAAGAAGTTTTGACCCATACCTACTGGCCAGTTCATTGGATATGTCTCGATACCTAATGTTGTTTCAATTTCATCTAATAATTCAAATGGCTCTTTACCAACACGGTCTAATTTATTAATAAATGTAAAAATCGGAATACCACGCATTTTACAAACTTTAAATAATTTTAATGTTTGTGGCTCAATCCCTTTTGCACAGTCGATAACCATAACTGCACTGTCTACTGCCATTAATGTACGGTATGTGTCCTCTGAAAAGTCTTCGTGTCCTGGTGTATCCAAAATATTAATTTTGTAGTCATCATAATCAAACTGCATAACAGAACTTGTGACCGAAATTCCACGCTCTTGCTCTACTTTCATCCAGTCACTTGTTGCGAACTTTCCTGTCTTCTTCCCTTTAACTGTCCCTGCTTCACGAATTGCACCACTAAAATATAATAGCTTTTCCGTCAAGGTTGTTTTCCCAGCATCCGGATGCGAAATAATCGCAAAGGTTTTACGTGCTGATACTTCATCTTTGATACTCATCTCAAAACTCCTTCTAATCTATGTTTCTTGTACCCATTGTGTAATACGTAAGGCTAATACTTCTGCTTCTTGTTCATCTAATACATTAAATAGATGCATCACAATATGTTCTGTCAGTGCTTCACCAAATAATTGATCATCAATCATCATAGACCAATTCAAATCTGGTACGGCAACGACGAAATAATCTTCTTTTTTATTTTCGTAAATAAATACTTTCGCTGAGTAATTCTCACTATGACTTTCTCTAATCTTCATCTGGACGACCTCCAAACTTCTCATAGGCAGCTTCTAAACCAATCAAATCATCGCGATGTGGTACTTTTACATGACCAGCCATAATTTGGAATGGTTCACGCCCTTTGGATGCTAAGACGACTGTATCACCTGGTTCAGCCATCTCAATCGCATGTCGGATCCCCTCTGCTCGATCTGTGAATTCCACATAATTTTCATGTGTCATTCCTTTTGCTAACTCTGCTGTTAACATTTTCGGATCATCATTTGCCGGGTTGTCAGGCGTTAAAATAACATAATCAGCACGTGAGGCTACGCGACCCATTTCTGGTGTTTTCGTCAAGTCGCGTTCTCCAGCCATACCGATTAAGAAAATCAACTTCTGCTTCACAAAAGGTTGTACCGCATCTATTAACTTAGTCATACCATCTGCTGTATGGGCATAATCAATGATTAAATCAATTGGAAGTGATGGATCCAATACTTCTAATCGCCCTTCTACAGGCTCTAGTGTCTCAACTACTTGTGTGACATGCTCTAAACTTTCACCACTTGCCCATACACCTAACATCGCTGCCATCAGGTTGGCAATATTAAATGCACCGACATAAGGTGACTTAACGGGATATGTCCCAAATGGTGTCACAAAGTCAAAAGTAACACCTTGCAATGTGGCTTTAATATTTTTTGCCATAAATTGTGCATCTTCTTCAATACCATATGTAAATACTTCATATGGGGTTACAGTCTTCAAATACTCTGAAAATGGATCATCATTATTCACGATAGCATACTTAGCTTGTGACACATCTTGACCTAATTGACTGAATAACAATGATTTAGCATGACCATAAGCTTCCATTGTACCGTGAAAATCTAAATGATCTTGCGTTAAATTTGAAAAAATAGCAACATCAAAAGTAACACCACTTAAACGCCCTAAGCTTAAACCGTGAGATGACACTTCTAAAGTCATTGCAGCCGCATTTGCTTGAACCGCTTCGTGCAATTTTTTAGTCAGGGATACCGTCTCAGGTGTCGTATTTTGCCCTTTAGTGACGTGTTCATTAATTTGAAAACCATTCGTTCCTAAATAAGCGCTCCCCTTATCAAGCTTTCGGAAAATATGATGTACCATCGTTGCAATCGATGTTTTACCATTGGTACCTGTCACACCAATTGTTGTTAGTTGTTGACTAGGAAAGTCATACAAACGATGTGCCAGATGACTCGCAACACGCAATGTATCTGGTACAATCACTTGTGTCACATCACCTTCTAATTCTAACTCCCGACTTACCACAACAACTTGACAGCCTTGTGCGACAACCTTTTGTGCAAAACGATGACTATCTACCGTATAGCCTTTAGAAGCAACAAAAATACTTCCTTGTCTTGCTGTTCGTGAATCTGTCGTAATATCGTCTATTTCTCTATCTAGCGTTCCTACTACTTGTTTCATTAATATATGTTGAAAAAGTTCTTGCGCATTCACACATATCTCTCCTTTTTTATACACTCATTCATTATACACGTTTCATCACAAAATTATATAAATAGCACATGATTTTTTCATCTTATAAAAGGGTACTATATGTTGTAACTGTTGAACCAATATATTAAGATAATAGAATAATTAAATCGTGACCTAAGGATGTTACATCATCAATTTGTACTTTGACAAACGCATAACAATGTCAAAGGCAAAATTTTGTCCTAACATCTATCTTTTTATGTACTGCAAACTAAGTTTAATGATTAAATGGTAAAGGTGTTCTCACAAATGATGTATTAGAAATATTCATCACATGTATTACAAATCGTACGTTCCTTTACGTCTAAACGATATTGGAGGCTGCTCACATGAGTACTCAAAAGAAAAAAGTATTAATATTGACTGGTTCCTTTGGCAATGGCCATACCCAAGTCACTAATAGCATTGTGTCATATTTAAATAAAATGCAATTGCATGACTTAACGGTCATCGAACACGACTTATTTTTAGAAGCACATCCGATCATCACAACACTATGTAAACAATGGTATATCAATAGTTTTAAATATTTTCGTCGTATGTATAAAACTTTCTATTATAGTCGTCCTGAAAAAATAGATAAGTGCTTCTATAAATATTATGGATTGAACAAACTTTTAAACTTATTATTAAAAGAAAAACCAGACTTAATATTGTTGACATTCCCAACACCTGTTGTATCTGTATTAACAGAACAATTTAATATGAATATTCCAATTGCGACTGTTTTAACAGACTATCGCATGCATAAAAACTGGATTACACCAAACTCAACACGTTATTATGTCGCAACAGAAGACTTAAAAGCAGAATTAACAAATATCGGTATTCCAAGTGAACAAACGAAAGTGACAGGGATTCCAGTATCCGCACAATTTGAAACACCTATCGATCGAGAACAATGGCTACTTCAACATCATCTAGATCCAGATGCACCAACGATATTGATGTCAGCAGGTGCTTTCGGTGTATCAAAAGGTTTCCAACAAATGATTGAGCGTATTATAGCTGAGACACCAAATGCACAAGTTGTCATGGTTTGTGGCCGAAATAAAGCGCTGAAACGCCAACTTTCAAGTGATTTTAAAGGGACTAAGAATGTGCTGATATTAGGATACACAAAAGAGATGAACGAATGGATGGCCGCAAGTCAACTTATGATTACCAAACCTGGTGGCATTACGATTTCAGAAGGCTTGGCACGACAAATTCCAATGATTTTCTTAAATCCTGCACCTGGTCAAGAGTTGGAGAATGCTTATTACTTTGAAGCTAAAGGATTCGGTAAGATTGCACAAACACCTACTGAAGCAATTAATATCGTGACACATTTATTACAGCAGCCTCAAGAACGCCAACGAATGGTACAGCATATTATCGATGCACGTGTTTCCAACTCGACTCAAAAACTTTGTGACGACTTACTTCATTTACTTTATGATGCAACTGCATATCAAACTGTTTATGGAAGGGTTCCTTTATATGCAAGATTACTCGTTAAATAATAAGCAATATATGAAAAATTTTTCTCTATTAATTATTATTCTATTCCTCATGGAGTTTGCACGTGGCATGTATGTACTCAGTTACTTGCCATTATTACCAACAGCGACATCGATTGCTGTTGGTATTACATCTGCTGCCATTTCTATACATTTTATTGCAGATGCTGTCTCTAACTTCTTTATTGGATTTATTTTAAAAAGATGGGGACCACGTATTGTTTTAACATTAGGCTTTATTTTGGCTCTTGTGAGTTTAATTCTCGTCATCTTCATGCCAACTTCCCCAATTGTTCTCATGACAAGTGCTTTAATGCTAGGTGTGGCAGTCTGTCCTATATGGGTCATTATGCTAGCAAATGTTGATGAGCGTACACGTGGAAAACAAATGGGCTATGTCTATTTTGCATGGCTTGCAGGCTTACTCGTAGGAATGATTGGTATGAACCTTATCTTTAAGAGTCATCCTATTACTTTCAATTTCTTAATGCCTTTAATTGTCGCTGTCGCATTTATACTCTACTTTTTTGTCAAAGTACGATTGACAGATTACCATACTAAAAATGCACACGAACAATTCAAACAGATTATTAGCGTCACGCGTCGTCATATCATTCTTTTCCCAGGTATTTTATTACAAGGTGTTGCAATTAGTGCGTTAATTCCCATTCTGCCACAATATGCAATTGATATTGTAGGCGTGACAACTGTTGAATATACCGCTGCAATTATTATTGGTGGCATTGGCTGTACCATCTCGATGCTCGGTTTATCTAAACTAATCGATCGCTTTACCAATCGTTTTATGTACAGTATGATTTTTGTCGGCTTTCTATGTTATGGTATGGCGATGATTTCCTTCACGCTGATTACGAACATCTTTATTGTATGGGGAATTGCACTGATTGTTGGATTGGTTTATGGCTTACTCCTACCATCATGGAATACATTTATGGCGGGATTTATTCACCCCTCTGAACAAGAAGAAACATGGGGTGTAATTAATAGTATTCAAGGTTTTGGTGCAATGATCGGTCCTATTATCGGTGGACCGTTATCTCAATATTTTGGTAGCCCGATTTATACATTTTACTTCGCAGCAGGTATCATCTTTTTCCTTGCATGCTTCTATGGTTTGTACTTTTTAAAACTTCATCGTACAACGTAAAAAACGCCCAATCTCTTGGGCGTTTTTTGTGAATTAACCTAATTCATATGTTTCGATGACTTGCCATTTATCTGCTTCTTCATCGAATTGTAATAATGATAATTGATCGATTGTTTCTTTGTGGTCAACACCTGCTAAACGAACTTGACCGTAGATATCTTCAAATTCTTGGCTCGTTAAGCCTTGTGCAATTGTGAAGTGTGGTACAAATGGATGTTCCGCTTCACCATAAAATGCATCGCCGTCAAAACGGTTAAATAAATCTTCTAATACATCCGTTTTTTCGACTTTAAAGTAAATCACATTTGTTGTCGGTGCAAAGTTTGAAGCTTTTGTCGCATGAATTTCAGCAGGTTGAGCCCCTTCTAAGCGTTTTGAAATCTCTGCTTTCACTTCTTCAAGCTCACTATCATTAACTTCAAATCGACTTTTCACTGTAATATGAGGTTGAATTTTAATGTATTCTTTATCATAACGCTTACGATAGGCATTGACCTCATCTCGAAAACTTTTTGATGGAATTAACGCTAACCCTAAAATCATGGAAAGTCCTCCTTTGTTTATGTTTGTATCCATTATAGCAAAATTTTACTTCATTGGTTACTCAAAAAGTACTTTAACATATCTGGAAGTACTGTTCGCCACGTTTTCCAATTATGCCCGCCGTCCAGTTCATGATATTCATATTGTGTTGCTGCAGCTTGTATCACCTGTTGTAAAGCACGATTTGGCGTAAGAAAATCAGCACGTTTCCCATTGGTTGGTAACTGAAAATCAATTTCTTCTTTACCAATGACATGCCAAATATTCAAATACTCTTTGAATTGACAACGTTGGAATAGCTGTTCTACTACATCCTCACTATGCGGGCTGAGTACTCCTACTTGGTTGACAATACGCGGATATGAGAACGCACATAATAATGCGATGCTTCCAGCCAAGCTATCGCCAAATAGGTAGCGTCCTTCTGGTGCTTTGTACGTTGAAAATGTTTCTTCAATCCAAGGCAATATTTCATGGATAACTGCCTGTACAGTTGCAGCTGCCTTTTCACCTTGTGGATGAAACTCAATGCGACGTTTATTGACATTTTCATAATGAAAACCAACAAAAATCGCACGTGAGACTTCATTTTGTTTACGCAGTCGTTCATAAACACGATGAATCTGACCAAATCTTAAAAAGTCTCGACCATCAAAACAAAAAAGAATGTTTGCTAGCTCTGTTTCCAAATAATCTTCTGGTAAATAAATGGATAAAGTAATGTCTCGTGCCAAATGTCGACTCGTAAACTGCGTCTTATTGACGACGCCTACTTGAAACCCTGACATAAAAAGCGCCTCCTCATACGAATTACTTTCATTGTACAGGAGACGCCTATGATATTCACTAATAAATATAGTAATTATTATTTTTTCTTAGGTAACTCAATACCTTCTTCACGTAATCGTTTTGGATAATCTTCTAACCAGAACGTTGCATTCGGTACAATATTTGGATCAGGTTGGTAAATTGCCGTCTTCCCTGTACCATGTTGTTTTTTATGTTCCTCAAAATCTTTCAATGAATGCATAGCTGGCTTGATTAATAACCAAATAGCAATGATGTTTAACCACGCCATCATACCGACCCCTAAGTCACCCATGGCCCATGCAACATCGGCTGTCTTAATCGCACCGTAACCCGCTGCACCAATTAGTACAACACGGATGACATTACGCCATAACTTATTTTGATTTTTCGCTAATCGATTGGTCATAAAACTCACATTTGTTTCGGCAATGTAGTAATACGCCAAAATTGTTGTAAATGCGAAGAAGAACAATGCGATAGCAATAAAGTATGAACCAAATCCTGAGTACATTGGATCAAAGTGATAATTTGAACCTTGAAGCGCTTTGTCGATACCTGCTTGTGCATACATTGCTGTACCTGAATAGTCTTTACCACCATCTGCAGTTTGAACATAAACATTTGCATCGTGAATCAATCTTGGTGAACCATCTGACGTTGTTGATCCATCTGTTGTATTATATGTACCTGAGATAAGAATGATTAATGCTGTTGCTGTACAAACAAATAATGTATCTACATAAACTGAAAATGCTTGAACAAGACCTTGCTTAGCTGGGTGAGAGACCTCTGCAGCCGCTGCAGCGTGAGGACCTGTCCCTTGACCTGCTTCGTTTGAATATAAGCCACGCTTGACACCAATTTCAATCATGGCACCAATAATACCACCAAACGCAGCTTCCATACCAAATGCAGATTTGAAAATAAGTGCAAATAAAGCTGGTACTTGTTGGATATTAATGAAGATAATCACAACTGCCATTAAAATATAAATAATTGCCATAAACGGTACAACTGCCGTAGCTACTGTTGCAATCCATTTAATCCCACCAAAAATAATCAGTGACAAGATAACAATCAGTACGACTGCAATGACCCATGTCGGTATCCCAAAAGCATTATGCATTGAACTTGCAATGGCATTTGATTGCACACCTGGCAATAAAAGTCCTACTGAGATAATTGTAACGAGTGCGAATAATAATCCGTAAATTTTACCAAACTTACCTTTGATTCCTTGCTCAATATAGTAAGCAGGTCCTCCTCGATACTCACCATCTTCTTCACGTTTAAATATTTGACCGAGTGCAGACTCAACATATGCCGTACCTGCGCCTAAAAACGCGGTAATCCACATCCAGAATACAGCCCCTGGTCCCCCTATATAAATCGCTGTTGAAACCCCGACAATATTCCCGGTACCAACACGTCCTGCCAGAGATAAAGCAATCGCTTGGAAACTTGAAATACCTGTTGGTGACTTCTCACCTTGGAACATCAATCGAATCATTTCTTTAAAATGCCTTAATTGTAAAAACCGTGTCATTAAGCTAAATGAAATACCTGTTAACAATAATCCGAATACAAGTGGTTTACTCCATACAATTGTATTCAGCCATCCCACTATCGTTTCTACCATGCACATACCCCCGTATATTTTTTGACCCCTTTGAATTTTCTGATAAATCTGATTCAAGTATACCCATAAAAAACAATTCCTTGCAACACAAATTTTTTTAGTGGCATATAAAATATAAATTGAAATTTACCTATTTCCCGTTGCTATAAAAGCATTTTAAAAGTTATTACTTAATCCTATCTTCTATGATAAATCTGTTTATTTTTACCTTTTTATCAACAAAATTTTTTTATTTTACATTGTGTCTTTACAGTAGTTGCTTTTAGATTATAATGTATATTATGAATTGAAAAAGGAGGTTCATTAATGACCAATAAAGCTTGGTTTAGAGCAGGCGTAGCAATCTTGCTTCTGTTTTTAATCATTAAACTATTTATAGAAGTTCATTTTATTTTTAAACCGATTATTATTATTATTCAATCGATTTTACTACCATTATTGATAAGTGGATTTCTATTTTATATCTGTTTGCCATTTCAAAAGATGTTAGAAAAACGACGTGCCCCAAGATGGGCAAGTATTACTATTATTCTATTAGCGCTAACAGCAATCGGTGGCGGTATCTTCGGTGTTGTAGGTCCTGTGATTGCCACTCAGATTGAAAACTTAATTCATCAATTACCATATTTACAAAAAGAAACACAAAATCTGATTAACTTTGCGTTAGATCAACGTGATAAATTACCAAGTGAAGTGACAGATAAAATTAATGAGATGATTTCTAAGTTTGGTGCAATGACTTCAGATATTTTATCGAATTCATTAAATATTGTTACAAGCATTATTTCAACACTATTCTTATTAATCTTAGTACCATTCTTCTTAATTTATATGTTAAAAGATCATGAACGTTTTATTCCTGCCGTTGCTAGATTTTTCAATGGCGAACGTAAAATCTTCGTTGTTAACTTATTAAAAGACTTAAACCAAACATTGATGTCTTATATTCAAGGACAGGTCACAGTGAGTTTAATTTTAGGTGCGATTTTGTATGTTGGTTATACGATTATCGGCCTTGAATATACATTATTACTTGTTATGTTCGCGATTTTTGCGAATATGATTCCATTCCTTGGACCTTGGATGGCATTCTTGCCAGCAGGTATTCTTGGTATTATTCAAAGTCCAACGACGTTCATTTGGGTCTGTGTGGTCACATTAGTTGCACAACAATTAGAAGGTAATGTGATTACACCGAATGTAATGGGTAAATCATTAAATATCCACCCACTTACAATCATCGTAGTCATCCTAGCTTCTGGTAGCTTAGGTGGTTTTGTACTTATCTTAGTTGCAGTGCCACTATACGCTGTCTTAAAATCTATCGTACGTAATATTTTCAAATATCGTCATCAAATCATTCATGCAGCTCAAAAAACTGTCGATAGTGATTAACCAAAAAACCATTGGCCGCCTCGGTCAATGGCTTTTTTGGGATTCAAATGGAACCTGACAAAAATGTTTTTCATTGTCATAAATTAGTACCAGATGTTAAAATTGTTTTAATAAATGGTTATTCGAAAAGGAGCTTTTTACATTGATGAATTTAGAAAATAAAACATTCGTTATTATGGGAATTGCCAATAAGCGCAGTATCGGTTTTGGTGTCGCAAAAGTATTAGATGAATTAGGTGCAAACCTTGTTTTTACATATCGAAAAGAAAGAAGTTTTAAAGAATTAGACAAACTCATTGATCAACTTAATCAATCAACAAAACATGTCTATCAAATTGATGTTCAAAGTGATGAAGATGTGATTAATGGCTTTGAACAAATCGGTAAAGAAGTTGGTAACATCGACGGCGTCTTCCACTCAATCGCCTTCGCAAACGTTGAAGATCTTCGTGGACGCTATTCAGATACATCACGTGAAGGATTCTTACTTGCACAAGATATCAGTTCATATTCACTTACAATCGTCGCACGCGAAGCACGTAAAATTATGAATGCTGGTGGTAGTATTGTAACTTCAAGTTATATCGGTGGTGAGTATGCAGTCCCTAACTACAACGTGATGGGTGTAGCAAAAGCAAGCTTAGAAGCATCCGTTAAATATTTGGCTGCCGACTTAGGTCAAGATAACATTCGTGTTAACTCAATCTCAGCTGGCCCTATCCGTACATTAAGTGCACGTGGTGTTGGAAACTTCACTTCAATTTTAAAAGAAATTGAAGAACGTGCCCCACTTAAACGTAATGTGGATCAAATTGAAGTTGGCAAAACTGCAGCATACTTATTCAGTGACTTCTCATCAGGTGTCACTGGTGAAAACATCCATGTTGATGCAGGGTTCCACGCAGTTAGATAATAGTCGTAGGACGAGATTTTGAGAGAGGTGGTTTTCTCATCTTTCTGATTCTAAACGCTCATTTCACAAATTTATCCTCTTATTTTTAACTTCTATAAGTAAAGAGACTGGCAGCCATTACACTGTCAGTCTCTTTTTTGGTTAAAACATTTCTAATTCAATTTTCAGTTGATCTACATATTCTTTCGTACCCGTTACAATGAGTCGGTCACCATATTGTAACTGTGTATCACCATGTGGCACGATGGATTCATTGTTTCGAATAATGCGTACGAAAATAATATCTCCGCCAAATGGGAAGTTACGTAGTTGCATTTGATCGAATGCATAGTTGTACATTCCAATTTCGTATAATGATGTTTCAACATTACTTAAGAGGTTCAGCATGTTTGGTGTTTCAATCATACCTTTTAGTAAGATTTGGTTACTTTGGAAATTACTGAACAACTCAATATTTTTACTGCGTATTGCTTGGTCCTCATCATTCGTTTCAAGACGACAAATCACACGCTCAACACCATAATCTTTTGCCATCAATGCAACTTGACGGTTGATTTCATCATCATTGGTCGAACATACCACAATATCGCTGTCGAATAAGCCTAGTCGCTTAAGCATTTCTGATTCATAATCCGGTATCTCTACCATTGTAATATCATTCGACAATGTACGATGATCTGTTAAATCCTTACGATAATACAACGTCACATCATATAATTGTGAACTTAAATTTTGTGCGATTGGAATAGACAATTGGTTCTTACCAATCATTGCCACTTTAATTGTTCGTTGCATTTCATCAGGAATTGGAATTAAACGTTTAAATACAATCGGCACAAAGACACATGTAATGACTGCACTTAAAATCATAATGCCTGATATTTCTTCACTAATTGTTCCTAGACTTTCAGCAATTTTAGCTGCTGCGATAACAAGAGATAACGTCGATGTCAGTAAGAATCCAGAAGCAATCGTTGTTTTCATATCAAACCAGCGTCGAATGACCATAACTGGGATAAGCTTAGAAACAACAAATGTCACAATTAAAATTGGAATAATGATCAATAACATCGGTTCTTTAATTAGTGAAGGAATGTCTAAATCGACCCCTACCATAATAAAGAATATTGGGATAAAGAATCCGTAACCAAATGAGTCTAACTTTTCAACTAAATCTTGTTCTGGTCCTAATAGAGAAACGACGACACCGGCTAAGAAAGCACCGAGAATGTTTTCAGCACCCACACCTTCCGCAAGTGCAACTAATAAGATAATAAGCGCAAAGACCGCACGAATCCCTATTTGTGTTGTCCCATCCATAAGTTTATTAATTAATGGAGCACCTTTGAATAGTCCTCCCAAAAAGTAGAATAAAATCGTAAAGACAACAAGGATACCGATCAGCCAAATCGTACCGCCACCTGATGCATTAATCGCACCATATAAAGTTAATAAGAGCATTGTTCCTAAATCGGCTAATACAGCTACTAACAAAATAAATTGTCCAATTGTTGTACGCATTAAATTCATTTCTTTTAAGGTTGGCACGACAACCCCAAGTGAAATGGTAGAAATAATGATGACCATGAGTAGTACATCATCAATGAGGCCTACCCATTTAAATCCATAAGCGAGAATGATTGAAATAATCATAATAAGCATAAACACATATATCGCTAATTTTAAATGGCTTGGCTCTTTACTTGCTTCTTGATTCTTTTTCGTTTTATCTTTTTTAAATGCATTGAAGTCAATCTCAAGTCCACTTAAAAACATTAAAAAGATAAAGCCAAGTGTTGATAAAATATTTAATACATCATCACGATGTACAAGATTTAAAAAGGAATTTCCGATGATAATCCCCATTAAAATCTCAGCAACAACGACTGGTAAAAACGAAATTTTTAACTTGCTGAGCAAAATAGGTGTTAATAACGCCGCAATAATAACGACGACAAGTGACACAAATTCCATAGATGTCCCCCTCAGATGAGATAATTCATGAATGATGTTGCTAAACCGAAGTAAATCAACATACTCACGATATCGTTAATTGTTGTAATAAATGGTCCACTCGCTACGGCTGGATCAATACCTAATTTATTCATAAAAAGTGGTATCACTGAACCAATTGTTGTCCCCACTGTCATCGCAATTGTTAAACTTGTTCCAACAATGAGTGCAAGGAATGGTTGTTGATAAATAATAATAATAATTAAACAAAGTGATACAGCACATGTAATACCTGTTAAAAAGCCACTTCCAGATTCACGTAAAGCAAGCTTAAACTTGCTCTTCTCATTAATTTCACCAGTAGAGATATTACGAACTGACACGGCTAATGATTGTGTACCAGAGTTTCCTGACATCCCGCTAATGATTGGTATAAATGCAGCTAATAATGCTACTTTTTCCAAAGTTTCCTCAAAGGATCCAAGAATTGATGCTGTGATCATACCGAGTACGGTTAAAATCAATAACCAAGGCAAACGTTTCAGTGCCGTTTGGAAGATGGTATCATCTGTAGAGTCAATATCTGATACCCCGGCTAAACGTGAGTAGTCTTCACTCGCCTCTTCATCGATAACGTCAACGATATCATCGATTGTAATAATACCGAGTAGATGATTTTGATAATCTACTACTGGCATTGCGATGAAGTCATAGTCTCTCATCGTTTGTGCAACATCTTCTTGGTCATCCGCAACATTCGCACTGATAACACGTTCACTCATAATATCTTCTATATAAGTGTCATTTTCAGCAATAATCAAGTCTCTCAGTGACAAGACACCCACCAGTTTTTTCTGTTCATCCACAACAAAAATAATATAAATGGTTTCAGCATCAGGTGCTTGCTCTTTAACATGCATTAATGCCTCGTGTACCGGTGTATTAATCGTCAACGAAATATATTCCGTTGTCATAATACCGCCGGCTGTATCTTCATCGTAATGAAGCAATGCTTTAATCTCTTTTGCTTCTTCACGATCCATCAACATTAAGAGACTGGCTATTTTACGCTTCGATAACTCATTTAAAATATCTACGGCGTTATCGTATGACATATGTTCTAGAATGTGGCTGGCATATGTCGCATTCATCTCTTCAAATAAATCTTCATAATCAGACTCATCAATTTCTAAGTGTTCAAAGAAATCTGCTACTTCTTCAGGTGATAAGTACTGATACATCTTTTGTCGGGTCTCTGCATCACTTTCTTCAAAGTATTCACTTTGATCGTACGCATGTAATGATAAAAATTCTTCGCGGAAGCCATCGATATCTTCTTTTTGAATGAGATCATCGAGTAATGGCTTGTTGTATTGTTCTTCATCATCTTGAATTAACATTTCATTTTCTACTGACATATGCGTCACCTCCAATATGTTCTATAGTTTTTTTAGTATTTGTCCAAAGTGAGGTTCAGGTGCTGTGACATGTACAGATTCTCCCGTAATCGGATGTTCAAACGAAATGTCTGCACATTTTAACAGTTGTGTTTGATAATCTTCATGTACCTGTCCATATAGGCCATCTCCAATAATACCGTGTCCGATATATTGAAAATGGACTCGTATTTGATGCGTGCGCCCTGTCAGTAATTGAACACGACACCACGTATAATTATCTGTCGTTTGAATCGGTGTATAAACCGTCTTCGCATATTTGCCATCTTCTGTAACAATGCGATTAATAATACTATCAGACGCACGTCCAATAGGTGCTTCGATGACACCTGAAGCTTGTATTTTACCCAGACATAAACATTCATAGACCTTTTCTATGGCAGTTAACGACATTAAATGATGGACATGACGTGATTTCGCTATCACTACAATTCCCATTGTATGTCGATCTAAACGCGTAACAATATGTGGGATCCCAGTCGCGTTTTGTTGTTGCATATGTGCTAATGCTTGTTCAACCAGACTCTCATGTGGGTGTTCACGCGACGGAGCACTATTCTGATGTGCAGGTTTCGCAATAATAAGTAACCATGCATCTTCATATAATACGTTTAGCGGTTTTTCATATGGTACAAGAGATGCACTCGGAACCTCATCTGGTAATTGCACCACAATCTCGTCTCCCACTTGCAACAGATGTCTCACAGTTCTATGTTGCTGATTAACAAGTAAAGCGCCATGTTGCTTTATGGCGCTAATCGTCTTTTTCGAAAAACGTTGTTGATATAAAAATGTTTTAAGTGTTTGTACTTCAGTGGCAGCGTACTTAAAAATCACACATCTTCACCACTTGAAATGAATGAATCATGGACGCGTTTCCAGAATGGGAATGGACGGAATCTTGCAAAGCGAATCTTTTCGTTGGCAACACGGTATTGAATAGCGTTCACATTTTTATGTTTAACACTCACATGGTCAATCGTTGTTAAGATAACATCATGATTGACGGGCTTAATATGGCATGTGTGATGTTTTGGGAGTACGAGTGGTGACCCCACTGTACGGAATACACGGTTATTAATAGAGGCAATTTCTGCAATTTGTATTGCTTCTAACGATGGATGTATCAACGCACCACCTAGTGCTTTGTTATATGCAGTCGAGCCTGATGGTGTAGACACACACAGACCATCACCACGGAAACGTTCAAAATGTTGACCACGAATATCTAAATCAACTACAAGCGTTGTGCCATTTTCTGTTTTCATTGTCGCTTCATTTAAGGCCAAATAGCGTGTTTCATAGCCGTCATCGTTATAACGCACAATAATTTCTAGTAACGGGTATTCAATCACTTGAAACTCAGAATTGTGTATTTCAATAATTAATTTTTCAACTTCGTGTGGTAACCAATCGGCATAAAAACCTAAATGTCCTGTATGTATACCAACAAACGCACATCGAGATAACATATGACTATATTGATGGAAAGCTTGTAGTAATGTGCCATCTCCCCCAACAGAAATCACTATTTCAGGATTCTCTTCGTCTTCTATCATTTTAAAATCTTGCATATGACGCATCATTTTGTGCTTGAGTGCTTCTGATTTTGCATCGCCCTTTGAAAGGATGACGTAGCGCATGATTACACCTCGCTGTCTTCATGCTTATGCGCACGTTTTTTAGAATAATATTTCTGAGCTTCTTGGATTTCATCTCTAATTTCCGACATTTCTTCATCCAATGAAAAAGCCGCTTCTGCTGCACGTTCAAGACGATTTTGAATTTCTGGTGGATAATCACCATCATATTTATAACGCAACGTATGTTCAATCGTCGCCCAGAAGTTCATCGCTAAAGTACGGATTTGAATTTCTGCGAGTATTGTTGTTTTTCCATTGAGTGTTTCAATCGGATACTCAATAATCACATGGTATGAACGATACCCACTTTGTTTTGTATTGCTAATATAATCACGTTCTTCTACCACTTTGAAGTCTTCACGTTGACGTAGCAATGCAACAACCTTATCGATATCTTCTACAAATTGGCACATCATGCGCAATCCTGCAATGTCATACATCTCTTCAGATAAGTGGTCGAATGGAATACCCCTTTTATTTGCCTTATCAATAATGCTTGTGATGGGTTTAACACGACCTGTCACAAACTCGATTGGTGAATGATGCTCTGTGACTTCGTATTGTTTTCTTAAACCTTTAAGTTTAATCTTCAACTCATCAATTGCTTGACGATAAGGTGCTAGAAAAATGTCCCATTGATTCATAATTCTTCACTCCGCTTCATACTAGTTCAAACGTTTGCTCTACCGCCTCAACGAATGACTTACCATAATTAGA
Organism: Staphylococcus sp. IVB6240; assembly: GCF_025558425.1. Classification (NCBI taxonomy): domain Bacteria; kingdom Bacillati; phylum Bacillota; class Bacilli; order Caryophanales; family Staphylococcaceae; genus Staphylococcus; species Staphylococcus dromedarii. Next base: position 633,723 of record NZ_CP094718.1, on the reverse strand, counting down.
GTTCCCCTCTATGTTGTCTAATAAATACTCTAATTCATTCTTAAAGCTTGTTAATTCTAATGTATCATTAATGATGATTTTCTTATCACGATGTTCATGTAACATAGACCAAGTCTCTTGCACAAAAATTAAATATGAATATGCTGACCCATCATCTAAAAGGTGCACGAATGCATAATTATCACTATCGACTATCATTTGACCGGCATCAGTGAATCCTTCTGTTGATTGTTCTGTATAACATAAAACTTGATCATCTTTAATTTTAATTTCATTGACATAAATACGCATAGGTACTCCTCCTTATCATGTTATAGTTTAACACAATTTTACTATTGGCTCATCGGTCAATTACTTCATTTGTTAAATCCTTTTCTTATCATTAAAATTACTGCATAATAAATAAAAAGGAGCGACAGATTATGGCAATAGAACAAGAAATTGAATTCAAGCAATTATTGGATAAAAAGACGTACCAAATGATAAAAGACGCTTACTTTTCTCAAGACCAACCCTTTACGCAAACAAACTATTATATAGATACACCTGACTTCCAATTGATGACACATAAAATGGCACTGCGTATTCGTGTACGTGCAGACAAGTCTCATGAATTCACTTTAAAAGTCCCTGCTGAAGTTGGACTTACAGAGTATAACCATGAGACTTCATATACACCTATACAAGATGCAACGATACCTTCAGATATTATTCCTAATGAGATTAAAGAAGTGCTCACTCAACATGATATTAATCATTCTCAACTTATCATATTAGGAAGTCTCACCACACATCGTTTAGAAACAAATACGACTTCAGGTTTACTCGTACTTGATCACAGTGAATATTTAAATACAGAAGACTATGAATTGGAATTTGAAGTTTCTGACTACGATGAGGGGTACCACGCATTTACACAAATACTTAAAAATTATCACCTCACACATGAGCCACCTTTAAATAAAGTACAGCGTTTCTTCCATAAACGACAAAAAATGTAATGGAGGTGAAACCTTTATATTTTAGAAGTTTTTGTGATCTTGTAGGCATAAGTGTTTTTACTTTGAAATGGACAAATTCATGTTATTATTTATATATATAATGAAAATAAAAGGTGATACGCATGAAACAGACGCCTTATGAAATAATCGGGCAAGAAGCACTTTATAAAATGATTGATCATTTCTATGCGCTAGTAGAAAATGATGACCGAATTAATCACTTATTCCCTGGTGATTTTGCCGAAACTGCACGTAAACAAAAACAATTTTTAACACAATTTTTAGGTGGACCAGATCTTTATACACAAGAACATGGCCATCCGATGCTGAAAAAACGTCACATGCCTTTTGTCATTGATCATCATGCAAAAGATGCATGGTTAGAAAATATACACACAGCTATTGAAACAGCACAATTCCCTGATGGTGTCGGCGACTATTTGTATGAAAGACTGCAGTTAACTGCGAACTATATGGTTAACACAGAAAACTAATTGTAGGTGAACAAAAATGACGGAAGAATTGAAGGTTATAGCGAGTAATAGTGAATACCAAAATAATTCAGACCTTACTCCTGTAAGCAAAATTGAGATCTATTCGTTTTTTGATCCTTTTTGTAAAGACAGCTTTAAACTATCCGCTATCTTGGCCAAGTTAAGAATTGAATATCATCAATATATCTCTATTCGTCATATTTTGAATCCATCTTTACGGGTGCTTACTAAGTGCCAGGCACAAAGCACTTCCGACCGAGATAATATTGCACTTGTGTTTAAAGCAGCAGAGTTACAAGGTCGTTCACGTGCACATCGTTTTATGCATTTATTACAGAATGAGATTATTCCAAAACGTGATATTGTCACTGAAGATATGATTGCAAAATGTATCGTTAATGCAGGACTTGACTATGATGTGTTCAAAAAAGATATCAAAAGCGGTAAACTACGTGATAGCCTGAAAGTAGACTTGCATATCGCACGTGAAATGGATATCGAGACAGCCCCTTCACTTGTATTCTTTAATGAAGACATCCATGAAGAGGGATTAAAAGTTGAAGGTTTATATCCTTATCACATCTATACCTATATTATTAATGAAATGATTGGCACAACGATTGAAAAAAGCTTACCTCCAACACTTGCTGATTACATTCAACAAAAACAGCTTGTAACGGAAGAAGAATTGTTAACAATCTACGAGTGGCCAGAACGTACACTCCGTAAAGAATTAAAAAAACTTGCACTACAACGTAAAATTGAGAAGCTCAAATATCCTGAAGGGGAATATTGGAAATCTCGTTTATAATATTTGTATCGATATACTATTACCACAACATTTGATTGTGGTAATAGTATTTTTTTATTCTTTTGAAATATGATTTAATAATATCCTTATACAATAGCGTACTTACCCTATAATTCATGCATATAAACACTCCTTTTTCATCACTTTTTACTTATTATTTTAAATCATTCTTTTTTCGAAAATATGGTATTCTATTGAGTATAACAAGGGATACATATTTTAAGGGAGAAATAAAGGTGTGGGAGAAACTCAGTACAACATTAAAAGTACGGTTAATCAGTAACTTTTTTCAAGAACTTATCACAAAACCGCCTTCTTACCTTTTATCGCACTTTATATTACAGATATGCCGAATGCAAAAATTGCTGGGATATTTCTTACTATTTTAGTACTAGTCAATTTTCCAGTCACATTACTCGGCGGCTATTTTGTAGAAATATTCCCTAAAAAAGCATTGTTTTAAACTACCAATTTATCATAGGCATCATGTTACTACTGATGTCACTTACAATGATTGGCAATCAAAACATTATATTTTTCTGTGCCTGCTACACTATTTATAATCTAGTGTGGGGACTGCAATATCTCGCCATGGATACGATTATCATGGACGCGATTACGCCAAATATAGAAAATTACATTTACAAAATTGACTACTGGTTTACTAATTTGGCCATGGCATTCGGTGCATTGCTTGGTGGCATAATGTACCATCAAAACAAAGCCCTCCTTTTCTTCATTGCTTTTATCATTTTTCTACTCGTATTAATGGCATTATGGAAATGCGTCCCTAAGGATGAATCAAGCAAACCTATTAAAACAGATATGACTAAAAATATGTTTTCAATCTTTAACAGCTATGAGGTAGTGCTTAAAGATATACGCTTCATTATGTTGACGATTGGATTCAGTATGATTATGATGGGCGAATTATCTGCGTCCTCATACATCGCTGTACAATTAAAAGAAGAATTTAGTACTGATTTGATATTTCATATAGATGGCGTAAAAATGTATTCTGTCCTAATGATTGTGAATACGATATTAGTTATAACTGCTACTTATATGATTTCAAAAATAATTGTCAATTACACTGAGAAAAAGATACTCATTCTAGGCCTTGCCATGTATATCATCGGATACAGTCAAATTACTTATCTCAATGACTTTTATCTTTTAATCATATTTATGATTATCGCAACAATTGGAGAAATTATTTATGTCCCTATTTATGCTGAAAATATGTTTAAAATCATTCCTAAAGATAAAAGAGGGACTTATTCAGCACTGAATTCACTTGGTTTTAACTTTGCTGAATTAGTTGCCCGTTTTGGAATTGTTCTTGGTGTATTTTTATCTTCAAAAATGATGGGACTTTATACATTCATTTTTCTATGTATTGGTGCTGTTTTTAATGAACGTCTCTATTTATGGTCACTTTAAGCAGACAAATATAACAGAATAAGTCCATAACATGCCCCAGCCTATCTTCACAGGTTGGGTTATGTTATGCTTATGGCACATAAAAAATCAAAAATTGTTTAATCTCTCTATCTCAATAATTAGTTATTACAACTTTGACTACTTACTTCTTTAAAAATACTTCATAGTTTCAACATACTATCTTTCAATCCATAAAATAATCCAATCACTATTAATAAAAATAACAAAACAAATACTTGAATAATTTATTTATTTGTTACACATCCTCACGTATAATATATAGGTTATTACAAGTTTCCAACATCTATTGATTTTTACTTAAATTCTTTCAATTTATGTAAGGAGATATTCCGATGTTTCCTAAAATTTATTATTTGGCTGAACCTATGACACAGCCTGTACGTTGTTTTGATAGTTTAATTCTATTACTTTCTTTAGACGATGACATCACTATCGTAAAAGACGGCCAACAATTTGAGCATGGTACAGTGCATTTAATTAATGAATCTGAACTCTATGAAATCAAATCAAAAAATGTTTTAATTTTTTATCTCCCAAATGATTTATTTAAAGCACGTAATATAGATATTTTTAACCAATATTTTTCAATAAACCAACCTGACGATTTAAAAGTAAACTTAAAATCACTATTTAAATATTACCAGTTTGAGGAAACATCTACAGAGCCTGCAAAACAATTATTAACACAGATTTTGTATGATATCACACGGGTTACGGCTCCTTTCAAACAAACATCAACTGATGTGTTAGGTGGAATCATCGACTATATTCATCAAAACATTCATCAGCACACAACTTTAGAAATGTTATCAAAGCAATTTTATATTTCTACGTCTCATCTTTCATTATTATTTAAAAAACAGATGAATATGACCTTTCATGAATATACAGCCTCATTAAGAATTGCTAAATCTATGAAAGATCTATCTCATGATAATAAGAAGATTAAAGTGACAGCAGATATTTGGAATTATCCTAGTTCGACAAATTACATTATTCATTTTAAAAAATACTTAGGTGTCACGCCCAAAAAATATAAAAGTCTATCAGCACAAGCAAAAGGCATTCCATTAAATACGCTTATTTCAGATGATGACGTACTTAAACAGCTTAAGTTTGAAGTAGAAGAACAAAAAGAAGATATTTTGGTTCAAATTGATGACACAACAATTACAGAACACCCTTTTTCATATTTCAATCTCATCGATATTGGTCCTTTTGAAAATATAGATTTAATTATGAATGAACCTGTTTTCAGTTATAAAAACATTTCAAACTATAGGCTTAAATCTTATGTTTATGTGAATGAACCGATGGAAACTATCATTGAAAATCATCAAGATGAAAGTATGATAAAATTTAAAAAACTTTTAAATCTACAAGTGCCCATTGCACTCAAATTATCAGAAATTGAAAGCTATCAATTTATCTCTAATATCATTAAAGATCTATACTTCTTCAAGAATGAACACCCACTGACAATGCATCATGATAATCACATCTTACTTTTATTGGATTTAAATACAATACCTCTTTCTGCTATAAAGCAAATTCAACATAATATCTATGATACACAAATTTCGATTGCCGTTGATATTACAGACTATTTTATTTTTGATCAACCATTGGATGAATCTATATCAGAGTTGCAAACTGATTTTTATGCAATTGATTTTAAAAAGATTAAAGACTTTCATCAACGTACACAGCAAGAAGTAACCTTCAAAACAATGCAATCGACTTTATATGCATTTATGATACAAAATAATATAAGACATAAAGCCATCTTCTTAAATTATTATGAATTCTATGCGCCAAATCTTTTAAATAACAAGGCTCTATTTTTAGAAGAATCACTCAAAGGCCGTGAATTTCTTGCAGGTGCAACAATTAATTTTACGCAGAGTACAAATAAAAAACCCTCTGTTGCGATATTTGATAATATCGAAAATAAAAGGCCTTTTTTCTTTTTGGGATATATGCTGTTAAATTTTTCAAAATATCCATGTTATTATGGCCATCGACACATTATCACACAGACAGTACATGGTTATAATGTACTCACTTTCAACATAGAAGATTGTCCACAAAATTTTAAAATCAGTATACCTGAGTCTTCTAAACACAAAAACATTTTAATTTCTACTGAGGTACTCAACAATGAATATGGTGGTGTAGATCGAATGATAGATCAAACAGTCACCGATAAAAGTTATTTTCCTTATGCTTTAAAATTCAAATTAAGTCAATATAATAGCCCCTATATCAATGTTCAACAACATGATTTTAATCAGGCGCCCTATCAAGTTTGTGTACCACCAAAATCTATTACATTGGTCACTTTATATACATGATTAGTACAATTCCAGTCATTTCAATACACTCTGAAACGATTAACTAAAGTTTCGGAGTGTATTTTTATTCCACAAAAAAGCGAATGATTACTTCTGAATTTTTAGGATAATTTAACACACCATCATACATTACGATATTTTCTCATTATTTAAATAGTTTTACAGTTAATTAAATTTTTAATCTTCACAAAAAAGACGTTAGCGATATTATTTCAAGAGATACTATGTACATTTAACATTTTGTTTCTAGTTAAATGTAAATAAGTCAAAAATTAAATTTACCTTAGTATTTTGAAAGGAATATGCGTATGAAAAAGTATCAACAATATAAAAAATATGATCAACAAAAACAAATCTTTAATATTCGAAAATTATCGTATGGAACAGGCTCTGCCTTACTTACAACATTACTATTTTTAGGTATGACACAAAGTGTAGAAGCAGCCGAAATCAACGAAGTATCTGAGACAACATCTGGGGGAACAGCAAATACAGAAACTGTTGAAGAGAATAATCATCCTGATGTAACTGAAAGCGATGAAATTAATCAACCAGCTGAAACAGTAAATGACACAGAAGAAACACCTACAGAACCAGTGACAGAACCACTTGAAAACACCCCTATCAATGAAGAAGAAACAGCATCATCAAATATTAATGATACAATTTCACCTCATGAGGAAACTGATGAATCAGCATATGACATAACATCATCCCACTCAAACTACCCAGAACCATTTAATTTAAATAATGATAATACACAACCACCCGTTTATAATGATGCATATAATGGAGGTATGAATAACGTTTCTAATATAGGTGGTGGTGGCGCAAATGTCACACCTGGCCATGCCAGAATTCAACCAGATGGTCGTATAAAATATGATTATGAAGTTTCTATCAATCCCATCAAGTCGAGCGACCATATTCAAACAGGAAGTACATTCAATATTACTGTTCCTCACTTTGTTGAAAATGTTAAATTTACGCTGATTGGAACACGTGATGAAAATAGTGTACCTTATCATGTCGATCTTCCACTTGGACTCATCACTTTTGAAGAATATACTGAAGAGGAAGGAGAAAACCAACGTTTTCAAAACATTCCTACCTATGAGGAATATCTTGAACTAAAAGAAAGTGGGAAAATACCCATTTCAGTTGTAGAACATGTTGTTCACAGATATGAAGATGGAGATTCTTGGACAAGTGCATATACTGGTTTAAGTTCAAATCATTTAGCACGCATTTTCTCTGTGAACACACTGATTTCTGGTCCAATCGGTTTAAAAGTAGAATTTGATATTTCAAAAGAACAATTTGAGAAAACACCTTATTTACCTTTAGATGTAAGACTCGGCTATCGAGGTTTCAGAGAAATTAATGGTATTCAGCAATATACTGACGGCTCTCAGCCTTTAGATGATTACAGACCATTTACACGAATTGATCAGGATTTTGATAAAATAAGTTTATATTATTTTGTTGAACACCCAGAAGATATAAAGTTAGGTGACTTTGATGAACATGGTTTATATAGTCAACCAGGTGTTGCTGTAACAAGAAATATGGGAGATTGGTCTAAAATTGGTCCAGATATTTCATATGCAACCTTTATTTATCCACTCCGATTCAATTTGTTTCATAATCTTGCTGTATCATATGATGCACCACTCAATGAAGACTTAGCTGACATTGCTGTTGTTGCACCTGATGAATTAAGTTTAATTGTAGACGAAACAGATTCTGACAGTGACTCTGATGCAGACAGCGACTCAGATTCGGACAGTGATGCGGATTCTGATAGTGATTCGGATTCCGACAGTGACTCGGATTCCGACAGTGACTCGGATTCCGATAGTGACTCAGATTCCGACAGTGACTCGGATAGTGATTCTGACTCCGACAGTGACTCAGATTCCGACAGTGACTCAGATTCCGACAGCGACTCAGATTCCAACAGCGACTCAGATTCCGATAGTGACTCTGATTCCGATAGTGACTCTGATTCCGATAGTGACTCGGACAGCGACTCGGATAGCGATTCGGATTCTGACAGTGACTCGGATTCCGATAGTGACTCTGATTCCGATAGTGACTCAGATTCCGATAGTGACTCGGACTCGGACAGCGACTCGGATAGCGATTCGGATTCTGATAGTGACTCTGATGCAGATAGTGACTCAAACTCGGACAGCGACTCGGACAGTGACTCCGATTCCGATAGTGATTCAGACTCTCATAGCAATTCTGATTTAGGTAACGACTTCCATTTTGACAGTGACCATACTTCTTATAACAACCTAGGTCATATCTCTGAAATAAATCATATTTCAAATTTATCAACACATATCAATACTATTTCAACTTCTCATCATGACAATAATCACAACAAAAACTTAGTGAATAGTGAAGATGAACACGATCATAACTTGCCAAAAACAGGTAGTACATCACACAGTACTTTAATTGGTTCTCTCTTGGCAGCATTCGGTTCTCTTTATTTAATCGGAAGACGTCGTAAAAAGCACTCTGAAGAATAATAAATGAACACCCCAAAAGTTGGCATTTCAAAACCAACTTTTGGGGTGTTTTTAGAATTCAATATCATATATATCACTTATTACAAAAAAGACATAAAAAAACGCCGTGCTCTAACACGGCGCTAAACAAAGGGGATGGGAGAAATTTTTCACTTCAAACAAAGGGGTATGTTTGTTATGTGATTAATTTCATGGTCATAATATATCATGCCCATACCGATGTTTCAACCCTTTAACTCACAAAAATTAAACTTTTCACAAATCCGTCATATTGTAAACGAATACAGTTTACAAAGCGTCCATTAATGCTTCAAATGCGTCTAATTTTTGCTCAAAAACATGCAATGCATCTTCAATTGGTTGAGGTGTTGTCATATCTACACCTGCATTTTTTAATAATTCAATTGGATAATTTGAACTTCCTTTTTTCAAGAATTCATTGATGTATCTTTCAACAGCAGGTTCCCCTTCTGTTAAAATTTGGTGACTTAAACTTTGAGCTGCACTGTATCCAGTTGCATATTGGTAAACATAATAGTTCATATAGAAGTGTGGGATACGTGACCATTCTTTACTAATATGATCGTCAGTTTCAACCACATCACCAAAATATTGTCGGTTCAATTTAGCATATTCTTGGTTCATACGTTGTGCAGTCAATGGTTCTCCTGCTTCTTCAATTTGATGAATCTTATGTTCAAATTCAGCAAACATTGTTTGACGGAATAATGTCGCTCTAAAACGTTCTAGCTCTTGGTTTAATAAAAGTAGACGACGCTTATCATCAAGATGTTGTTCCATGTAGTAGCTTAATAATGCTTCGTTACATGTAGAAGCAACTTCTGCAACAAAGATAGAGTAGCCACTGTATGTTGATGATTGATTTTTTCTACTGAAGTAACTATGTGCAGAATGTCCAAATTCATGAACAAGTGTAAATAAATCTGAGACAGTATCTGACCAGTTCAATAAAATAAATGGATTTGTTTGATGTGCACCTGAAGAATAAGCACCTGAACGTTTACCTTTGTTTTCATATACATCTACCCAGCCATTTTCAAGACCTTCTTTGATGACATTTAAATATGTTTCTCCCATAGGTGCTAAACCTTTTAACATCCACTCTACTGCTTCTTCGTATGTCATATCAAATTTGATATCTTTCACAAGTGGTGTATACATATCATACATTTTTAAGTCATCAATACCTAATAGACGTTTACGTAATTCTGTGTATCTATGCAATAAAGGTAAGTATTTATGGATTGTCTTAACAAGATTATCATATACCGCTTCTGGTATGTAGTTATTGCTCAATGCTTGCTCACGTGCTGTTTTGTAGTTGTGTGTACGTGCATTAAATACATGTTTCTTCACTTCACCTGCTAATGTCGCACTTAATGTATTATTATATGCGCCGTATGCTTTATATACGTTATTATAGGCAGACTGACGTAATTCACGGTCATCTGACTCTAAATATTTAATGAACGTCCCTTGTGTTAATGGGTGCTTATTACCATCTTTATCTGTGACATCCTCAAATGTTAAATCAGCATTCTCAAACATACTGAATACATTACTTGGTGTTGATAAAGCATCTTGTGCTTCTGTTAATAATTTCTCTTTATCTGCATCTAAAACGTGTGGGCGTTTATGGTTGACCATTTCTAAAGCAAAAGCATAATGTTTCAATCCTTCATGAGACGCTAAAAATGATTGAATTTTTTCTTCTTCTACTTGTAGTAATTCGGGCACTAAAAAGCTCCATGCTGAACTAAATCGAATGATTAGTTGATGTGCACGTGACTCTAATCCAGTGTAATGATCGTTCCCTGTATCTTGGTCTTGTTTCAGATGTGCATATACATAGACTGACTCCAGGTCTGCTTCAATCTCATCTTGAAGGCGCAATGCAGCATAAAGTGTTTCTGCCTCATCACCAAGATGTCCTTTGAATTGTTCTTCTTCGCCGATACGGTTAGAAACCTTTTCGAAAGCTTCTTCCCAAGCTGCATCGTCTTTGAAAATTGTTGTTAAATCCCATGTGTGCTGTGGAAACTTTTGCTCTTGTTCTTCACGAGTTCTTTGAATTGTCATACTTTTCCTCCTTAAAATGTGAGATAATTAATACTATTTTCTCATTTTTTGGCAAAAAAATCACATATAAAACTTATATTTTCATTATTTTTCTATATCGTTGAACTAATTGCGCAACAATTTGCTGATGTGGCAGTGATTCTTTCGCAAAATAACGGAACTTTAAATACCTTTGTAATGCTTCAAATGGGTTGTGTTGTTGACTGATTGTCTCTAATAACTTCAACTGCCATTCAACAGGATGTGTATAGATATAGATTTGTTCTGGAAAAATATATCCCGTTAACTGAACGACTTGAGTATCGCTGAATTTCATATGATACATCATGGATAAAGTGGGTTCATGGACTGTATTCTTTCTCCTGCATTGAATAATATGCTGTAGAATACGTGTCGTTGATAACTTACGTACTATCGTCATTTCGCTATACTTGCCCTCTTGCACTTCGCTTAATTGCTGATAGTCCATAGGTTCACAATCTGCATGAAATTGTCGTGACGATAGACCCATCATATGATATAGACGATAAACTCGATGTGTAAATGGATGAATACCATACAACATACAGTGTTTTGGATCAATACAAGCCTGCTGAAGTTGATTTAAAGTATACACACCGTTTTTATATTTGGGCAGTAATGTGAGCCATATGACTTGATAACCATTCCTCTCTAATCCTTCTGTTCTTTGACGAATCAAATCTATTGATAAACGGCTTAATTGGATTTCTATCGCCGTGTGACCAACGACAATATCTGGTATTTGTTGTATTTCATGGATATATGGTTCCAGTTGTACATCTACATGACTTTTTGATAACTCACGAAATATATGTAACTTTAATTGATAGTGCAACATCGATTCACCATGAGCACAGTGACTCGTCTGATGACGATGTGCAAAATGCGCGATATTTTTATAACCTTGTTTTAAAACTAATGGTTCATGACAAACTGGACAAAAGTATGTTATTTCTTTTTGTGCATGCTGTGCTAAAATACGTTCTTTTTGTTCATTAAAGGCTGTTAGCATGTGATTCACCTCAATCCATCACACGCATTAACCTCATGAATTACTTTTGTATTTAAATAGAAAAAGCACATCAACAGACACTCATCGTCTGCAATGTGCTTTGAAATAAACATTTCACTGTTTTTATAATGTAAAGTATCGTTTCACTTGTTCAGTGACGTTATAACTCATAACAATTTTACCGTAATCATTTAGATATAACTCTGTCTTATCACTCAATGACGCAAATTCTAACATTTGACTATAGAAATTATGAATTTCTTCTTCTGTTACACTTGCATCAAAGTGTATAACGTAATAATACTGTTGATCTAACATATAAAGTAAATCTTCAAATTGTGTTAATTGTTGATTATGGCGATGTGCATAAGCAATGACTGATTCTAAATCATCAAACTTAAAGATAGCTGTTTGCGTCAATGGTACTTTACCACTAGATACACTTTTACGCGTTTTTTGTTCTTTCTTCGTTGCATGATTCTCTTCATGTGCTTCTGGTTCTTTGAAAGAATTTGATAAAAGATCACTTAAATGGTTGTCAATTTCTTCAAATGCGTTCATGTCATCTGACATACCCATTTCTGGTTCATTTTTTGATTTCGAAATCGTCACTTCCACGCCCTTTTCAAAAGCGTGTACTTGAATCCATAATGGTCCCTCTACAACAAAATCCTCTTCTTCATTGACTTCTTCCATGACAGACCAGAAGAACTCTTCACCGCGCTTACGGTTCGTCCATAAATCTTCACGTCTAAATCCACGTGCTTCTATATCTGTATAAGTGATAAATAATTTAACTGTCATATCATCAATGCGCTCTATTCTCATATCATCACACTCCTTTACAGTTGATGAATAGTATACTTATTGTATGAAATCATCTTTAAAAATACAATTTTTTTGTTTCTGCTATTTGTGATACTGATTTTTACATCTTTATTATATCATATTGCATATTTTTCTAAATAAAATTGCCTATATATGAGCTGGCCAAATCACGCCAAAAATCTACTTTTTCTGAAGCATATCATCCATTAATCTATAAAATGATAACAAAAAAACAGCACGCATGCGACGCACTGTTTCGTGTCTACTCACGGACGCAATCAACCATGAATAGTCAAATATTTAAATTAAAAAAGTGTCTTCAAAAATTAAGTTAGTCTACCATACGTTGTGCTTCAAGCAATTGGAACGTACGCACTTTACGTGGTAGGAAACGGCGAATTTCATCTTCATTGTAACCAACTTGTAATCTCTTCTCGTCTAGGATGATTGGACGACGCAAGATACCTGGGTTATCTTGAATGATTGTGTATAAATCTTGAAGTGGTAATGAATCGATATCCACGTTTAACTTTTGATAAGTTTTTGAACGTGTTGAGATAATTTCATCTGTTCCATCTTCAGTCATTTTAAGGATCTCTTTGATTTCATCTAAAGTTAAATGCTCAGAGAAAATATTTCGCTCCGTATACGGAATGTCATGTTCTTGTAACCATGCTTTCGCTTTACGGCAAGATGTGCAACTTGGTGAAGTAAATAATGTTACCATACATCTCACTCTCCTAGTTTAATGAATTTACATTCATCATAATTTTTAACGTTTCTTGTTTGACTGCACAATATATGTCAAAACGTTTTAAAACTTTAGCCCTTGTCTTCTAACGTTATGATTTTATTATATGTGGTCAACATTAAAATTAAATGAGAAAATGCAATTTAAATTTTTTTATTCAAATAATCAGACTTAAGTCGTATAACCTTATCTAATCAATTGATATTTATACCTTATCACAAATTACAAACAAAGAAAATACTGATATAATAGTTACAACAATATACATGATAGAAAGTAGGCTTTTTAATAATGAAAACTTTATTTTCCGGTATTCAGCCAAGTGGTATTCCTACATTAGGAAACTATATCGGCGCACTGAAACAATTTGCAGAGATTCAAGATGATTATAACTGTTTCTTCTGTATTGTTGATCAACATGCCATTACAGTACCTCAAGACCGTTTGAAGTTACGCAAACAAATTCGTCAATTAGCAGCAATTTATCTTGCATCAGGACTTAATCCAGATAAGATTACTTTATTTATTCAGTCAGAAGTCCCTGCACATGTTCAAGCAGGATGGATGTTAACAACGATTTCATCAATTGGTGAATTAGAACGAATGACGCAATATAAAGATAAAGCGCAAAAACAAAATGATGGTATTCCGGCTGGTCTCCTTACATATCCACCACTTATGGCAGCTGATATCGTCTTGTATAATACAGACATCGTACCAGTTGGCGATGACCAAAAACAACATATTGAGTTAACGCGTAACCTCGTTGATCGCTTTAACAGTCGCTATAATGATGTGCTCGTTAAACCTGAAATTCAAATGCCTAAAGTCGGTGGTCGTGTCATGAGTTTACAAGACCCTACAAAAAAAATGAGTAAGAGTGATGACAATCAGAAAAACTTTATCTCTTTATTAGATGAGCCACGTCTGGCTGCTAAAAAAATCAAAAGTGCAGTTACAGACTCTGACGGAATCATTAAATATGATAAAGAAAACAAACCTGGCATCTCTAACTTATTAACAATTTACTCTAGCTTAACAGGCACACCAATCGCGACATTAGAGGCACAATATGAAGGTCAAGGATATGGCGCTTTCAAAGGTGACTTAGCAGATATCGTTGAAAAATTCTTAATCGACTTCCAAGAAAAGTTCAATACATTCTATGAATCAGATCGATTAGATGAAATTTTAGACGAAGGTCGTGATAAAGCACAACGCGCATCATTCAAAACATTGAAAAAGATGGAAAAAGCGATGGGCTTAGGCCGTAAAACAAAATAATAAATAACCATAAGAGGGAGATTAACTGTCATAAATCAACAGTCAATCTCCCCCTTTCTTTTAAATTTTAAGCATACCTCGAAATCCTCTCGCACCATAATAAGATTCTGCACCGTTATGATATGTGAACACAGTGCCGTATCTGTAATCACAGAACAATGCCCCACCTAAGTCACGAATATGATCAGGTGTCACAATCCAACTCGATGTTTTCTTATCAAAGATACCAAATGTTTGAAGATGTCGATATTGGGATTCTGTTAACAGCTCGATCCCCATCTCTTCTGCCATCACGATAGCACTCGTTTCAGGTTTATACTTCTTACGTAATGCCCATGCCGCTTGATCATAACAAACACTTCTATGCCCTTTAGGACTTTCTGCTGAACAATCTACAAATGCGTACTGACCGTCTTCTAGTACAATAACATCTGGTTCACCTTCAGTACGCTCCATTTCACTCAGCGACCATAACTTTGTATCTGATACCAACAATTTTTGTTCTATGTCATCCCAAGTGACACCTTCATGGCGTTCTGGATACTTTTCAAAACGTGTTTTTAATGTAACTAATAAAGCTTCTTTCTCTGTTTCTGTTATTTTAGTCATTTAGTTTCTCCTTAGCTCATTATATGGATATCATAACAAGTCGATCTATAAAACGCGACAAAAACAGAGCCCTCTATGTCAAAGGACTCTGCTTATCATTGTTATTTTTCTTTCTTTTTACCTGTTTCTCGATCAATACTCTTATCGATATACGCGTATTTCAATGTTGTGTCGCCACCAATATTATGATACTGCAAGTTTTTCACTTGTGGGTTCGTCAAATGCGCTTCCCCTTTTTGGTAAATCGGCGTGATTGGCGCATTGTTCAATAGAAGTTCTTCCGCATCAATTAATGTTTGATTACGCTCTTCTTCTTTTTGTAATAATGCACCATTGGCATCTTTCAACATCTTATCGTATTCTTTGTTGCCCCAACCAGTATTGTTTGATGAGTTACCAGTTGTCATGATATTTAAGAATGTTAATGGATCAGGATAGTCTGGACCCCAACCAGAAAGTGAAATATCGTAGTTTTCACTTTGTTCTCGTGCAATACGCTGTTTGAATGGTAACTGTTGAATTTTAATCGTAACACCAGGTAAGTTTTTCTCAATTTGTGCTTTAATAAACTCTGCTGATATTTTTGATGCAGGTGTATCTTCTGTATTTAGCTTAAATGTAAATGAGTCTTCACCTAAAGTTTTTTTCGCTTTTTCATAGTTTTCTTTCGCTTTTTCAGGATTATAAACTAATGGTGAATTGATTTGATCAGCAAAGTCCGAATCATCTGGTGCTTTGGCTGTTGCTTTTGATGTGAAACCATCACTCGGTGCTGACCCGTTATTTAACACTGCATCAACATATGCTTGCTTATCTACTGCTTGTGCGAGTGCTAAACGCATATTTTTATCCTTGAATGCAGGTACCGTACCTTGATTCAATTTTAAATAGAATGTTGCTGCAAGAAGACGTTTCTTTAAAGCTGGATTATCTTTGTATTTTTCAACTTGTTCAGATGAAATCGTTGTATCATCCACTGAATTTGTATCATATAAAGACGCCCCTGCTTGACCATCTTTTAAGACTTTATAATTCACTTTGTCTAACTTCACAACATCTTTATCCCAGTATTTATCATTCTTTACTAATAGAATTTTATCTTCTACTGCCCATTCTTTTACTTTAAATGGTCCATTGTATACCGCTTTATCCTCATTCGTTCCATAACGATCACCATATTTTTTCACAACTTTTTCATTTTGTGGCATATATGTTCCAAAAGCGAGCATTTCTTTAAAGTATGGAATAGCTTTTGTCAGTTCAAATTGTAACGTATGATCATCTAACGCTTTAACACCTAGTGAATCTACTTTCTTTTTACCTAAGTTGATTTCTTCAGCATTTTTTAAGTCATACATAATATATGCATACTCTGAAGCTGTATCCGGATCGACGACACGTTTCCATGCGAATTCAAAGTCATGTGCTGTTACTGGATCGCCGTTTGACCATTTCGCATCTTCTCTTAACTTCACAGTCCATGTCTTACCATCTTCAGAAATTTTTGGTTCCCCTTTGGCTACACCTGGCTGTGCTTTGTCGTCACCATCTAATACATAAAGTCCTTCATACACTTGATTGAACTTATCAAAACTCACAGTATCTGTTACTTTCGCCGTATCTAGTGATGACATATCTTGTGGAATTACTTTACGAAAGACTTGTCCTTTATCATCATAAATCCCTTCGCCGCTGCCACATGCTGAAAGGACGAGTGTAGCAGCCAAAAGTGGCGTGAATATTTTCAATGTTCTCCGTGTCTTCACTTGACATTCCCCTTTCAAAAATTATACACGTTCTTTTTGATAATCTGCCTGAAACTTTTCGAGTTCTTCTTCAGTCGCAAACACTAAATGATCAGGCGCCACTTCATGTAACGTGCGCGCATCATTTTTGCTTGGATCATGCTTGTAAGCAATACGCTTTCTTGTTCGCTCTGTTTCTGGATCAGGCTGTGGTACGGCTGATAACAATGATTGTGTATATGGATGCACTGGATTGTTGTAGATTTGATCTGCGGTACCAATCTCAACAATACGGCCGAGGTGCATGACCGCAATTCTATCTGATATGTACTTCACCATTGAGAGATCATGTGCGATGAATAAAAACGTAATATTACGTTCACGTTTTAACTTCTGCATTAAATTGACAACTTGTGCTTGAATCGATACGTCTAGTGCAGAAATGGGTTCATCGGCAATGATAAACTCTGGTTCAACAGCAAGGGCACGCGCAATACCGATACGTTGACGCTGACCACCTGAAAACTCATGTGGATAACGGTTCGCGTGACTTTTTCGTAGTCCCACCGTTTCTAATAAGTCATATACACGCTTTTTTCGATCTCGACGATCAGAGGCAAGTCCGTGTATATCAATCCCTTCCGCAACAATATCCATCACTTTTAAACGTGGATTCAATGATGCATATGGATCTTGGAAAATCATTTGAATTTTTTTATTAAATTTCAATAACTCTTTGCGATTTTTGATTTCTTGTATATTAACCCCTTCGTAAAGCACCTTACCATCTGTCACATCGTTTAATTTAATAATCGCTTTTCCTGTTGTTGATTTCCCAGAACCTGATTCGCCAACAAGGCCAAATGTTTCCCCTTTATAAATATCAAATGAAATATCGTCAATCGCGCGTACTTCATTTGGTTTACCAACATTAAAGTATTGTTTCAAGTTTTGTACTTCTACAAGTTTCTCCCTGTTTCCCATTTAAAACGACACCCTTTCTACACGTTCTGGTTTGTCGAAATTATTCGGCATCTCACGCTGTTTTCGTTTTACAATCGGTGGTGGATCAACCACTGGTGCGCGCTCATCCAGCAACCATGAACGTACAAAATGTGTTGGAGAGACACTAAACCATGGTGGCGCCTCTTTGAAGTCAATCGCTAATGCGTATTCACTTCTCGCTGCAAAAGCATCTCCCTTAGGTGGATGCACCAAGTCAGGTGGTGTCCCAGGAATCGCTAATAATTCCGTATCCTCTTCTGTTTCTAAATCAGGCATCGATGACAATAAGCCCCAAGTGTATGGATGGCGTGGATCATAGAAAATCTCATCCACATTCCCTGTTTCAATCATTTGTCCACCATACATGACAGCAACACGATCGGCTACATTCGCAACCACACCTAAGTCATGCGTGATGAATATAATTGCTGTATCAATCTTTTGTTGGAGTTCCTTCATCAAATCTAAAATTTGTGCCTGCATCGTTACATCAAGTGCTGTTGTTGGTTCATCGGCAATTAAAATTTTAGGTTCACATGCTAATGCTAAAGCGATAACGATACGTTGACGTTGTCCACCTGAAAATTGATGTGGGTAGGCATTAAAACGTTTTTCTACATTTTTTAAACCAACTAACTTTAATAATTCAATCGCACGTTTTTTAGCGTCTGCTTTGCTTAAACCGATATGCTTAATAATTGGCTCCATCACTTGCTTACCAATTTTCATTGTAGGGTTTAATGACGTCATTGGATCTTGGAAAATCATTGAGATCTCTTTCCCACGCAACTTCATTAATTCTTTTTCTGATTTCTGCGTTAAATCCTCGCCATCAAATAAAATTTGTCCTTTTTTAATTTTACCTGTCGGACCTTGGAACAACTTTGTAATTGCTTTTGTTGTCACTGACTTACCAGAGCCAGATTCACCTACAATCGCTAATGTTTCCCCTTTATCTAAATAGAAATCCACACCACGAACTGCTTGCACTTCCCCTGCCGTAATATCAAAGGAAACATGCAAGTCCTTCACTTCTAAAATATGTTCAGACATGGTATCATCCTCCTTTTGTCAGTGTTCTGGGAGCAGGGCTTTCGGCAGAATTTCGCAATTCTAGAAAATCAAAAAGCGATTTTTCTCATTGCTTTCATTCTGCTCAATCCCTAAACGCTCCCTTCACATCCTCGTTCTTGTCAGTGTTCTGGGAGCAGGGCTTTCGGCAGAATTTCACAATTCAAGAAAATCAAAAAACAATTTTCCTCATTGCTTACATTCTGCTCAATCCCTAAACACTCCCCTCACATCTTCGTTTATTTACGCATTTTAGGGTCGAATGCATCGCGTAGACCGTCACTGAATAAATAGAAAAATAAAATTAATAAACTTAAAATAAGTGCTGGAATAAATAGTTCATGAGGGTGAATCAGTAGCATCGCACGACCTTCATTTACTAATGAACCTAGTGAAGATTGTGGTGCTGGTACCCCAATACCGATAAAGCTCAAGAATGCCTCGAAGAAGATGGCATTTGGTACTGTAAACATTGATGTTACGATAATTGCACCTAATGTATTCGGTAAGATATGTTTAAAAATTAATTTTAAGTCTGATGTTCCGAGTGTGCGTGATGCTAATACGAATTCTTGGTTTTTCAATTTTAAGAATTCTCCACGAACAACACGGCTCATGCCGATCCATCCTGTGATGGTCATCGCTAAAATAATTGTCCAAATCGATGGTTCGAAAATTAATACGAAGAGGATCACGACAATCAATGTCGGAATAGATGAAATAATTTCGATAATACGCTGCATCACGTCATCTACACGACCACCGAAATATCCGGAAATCGCTCCGTATATGACACCGATAAAGATATCAAGAACAGCTGCGACAAAACCGATGAATAATGATACTTGCGCACCTTTCCAAGTACGCGTCCAAAGGTCACGACCTAATTGGTCTGTCCCAAACCAGAAGTTTTCTTTTACTTTTGCATTCTCATATGCATTTCCTTCTACACCTGAACCGTCAAATGGAAGAAATGGTACTTTATCAAGAACAGCAACTTTGGGTGGTAAATTACGACGTTCTACATCTTGTTCTGCATAACCATGACTATTCAATAAAGGTCCAATCAAAGCTAATAGTAAGATAATTAATAGCCCAATCATTCCGACAACTGCAAGCTTGTTGTGTGTCAATTGTGTCCATGCATCTTGCCAAAACGTACGTCCTTCACGTTGTAATGCCTGTTGATCAAGGTCTGGTGTGCCTGTACGTACGAAATCTTCATGCATCACACCTGTTGTTTGAGCCATTGTTGCACCTGATGGATCATCTTTTGGTAAATGATGTAAATCTTTCGTCATTATTTTTTACCCCCTTGTACACGAATACGTGGATCGATTAATCCGTAAAGTACATCGACAAGGAAAATTGAAACGATAAACAATGTACTGAACAATAACGTAATCGCCATAATTACAGAAAAGTCATTCGTTGTGATCGAACGAACGAATTGATCCCCTAGTCCGGGTACCCCGAATATATTTTCAATCGTTAATGTACCTGTTAAAATGCTCGCTAACATCGGAACTAGGATTGTGACAACTGGAATCAATGCATTTCTGAGTGCATGTTTAAATAAGACTGCGTATGTTGAATTCCCCTTTGCTCGCGCCAATAATATGTAATCTGAACTCAACACTTCTATCATTTCTGCTCGAATATAACGTGCGACTGTTGCAAGAACAACCGCTGATAATGCAAGTGAAGGTAAGACAGCTGTTGATATACCTTCCCAACCTGCAACCGGGAACCATTGTAACTTAACTGCGAAAAGATATTGAAGTAACACAGCAAGTACGAATGATGGTACCGAAATTGCGATAACCGAGATGAGTGTCGCTAAATAATCGACCCAGGTGTTTTGCCTTGTTGCTGCTATTACTCCCAATACAACACCTAATACGACACCGATTGCCATCGCTATCAGACCCATTTGGAGTGATGGAATTAACCTTGGTTGAATCAATTCCCATACAGGTTGTCCATCATATTGGAACGAATTCCCAAAATCCCCTTTCACAACATTTGCCATATAATTCGCATATTGCACAGGTAGTGGATCATTCAGCCCATATTTTTCATTCAGGACTATTTTTTGCTCTTCACTCAACTTCTCATCATTGAATGGTGAACCTGGCATTAATTTCATTAGGAAAAAGGTAATTGAAATGATAATCACTAATGAAATCACCATATACAGCAAGCGCTTAAGTGTATATTTAAGCATATGTATTTCCCCCTTTGTTCAATTAACATTCCCTTCAAAATTTTCAGAAATATTAATGTAATTATAGTCTCCTATATTTTTATATTCAAGATGTTTTTTTAATATACATATTGTTAATAATTAAGAACGTTATTATAGCAACATTTCTAAAGATTAATTTTTAACATAAAACTTTTGAATTGTTGATGATTACAAAAACTTAGATTACAATATTTTATTATTAGCTTAATATTTATAAGAAGGAGGATATTAATGAAGCGATTTAATATTAATACTTTAATATACATATTGATGACCCCAGCCATTACTTTTCTCATTTGGTTAACTGGTACACATACATGGGTCCACTTTATCAATACATTCTTTACATTATCTATCATCACTCTCATTTTGCTTTTCATGTTACTACTAGTCCAAGAAGGGATTTTTGATGTAACAAGTTATGGTTTTAGAAAGTTTCGCTATCAACTTATGCGTAAGAAACATCGTGAAATGTACGAGGAAGATGAGTTTTACAACCCCAAATCACCAAAACGTGAATATTATGTGGTTCAACCCTGGATTAAACCCGCACTACTTGTGAATACAGTGTATTTAATTCTTTCTTTTATTTTGGCATTTACGTTAGGTTAAGCCATTCTATAATAACAATAAAAATAAGCGCGCACTTTCATAAACTTTTAATTAGTGTATGAAAATACGCGCTTTTTCTATTTAATTATTGTTCAAATTTTTTAAAGACTAGTACTGCGTTATGTCCACCAAAACCTAAACTATTACTCATTGCGTGGGTAATATCATGATCTACTGCCTCATTCGGCGTGATATCTAAATCAATTTCTGGGTCCATTGCATTAGCATGAATGGTTGGTGCAATTTTCCCGTCTCGAATTGAGAGTACAGAGAAGATGGCTTCAATCCCGCCAGTCGCACCTAATAGATGACCTGTCATTGATTTGGTAGAACTGATTTTTAATTGCTTAGCTGCATCACCAAATGTTGTTTTAATCGCTTTGATTTCGAATAAATCGCCAATTGGTGTACTTGTACCATGTGCATTTAAATATTGTACTCGATCCGGTGTGATGTCTGCATCATCGAGTGCCATTTTCATCGCACGGGCACCACCTTCACCGTCTGGTCCTGGCGCTGTAATATGATGTGCATCACCCGTTGATCCATAGCCAACAACTTCAGCATAAATTTTTGCACCACGTGCTTGTGCAGACTCTAATGATTCTAATACAACAATGCCTGCACCTTCACTCATAATAAAACCATCGCGTCCCTCTTGGAATGGACGGCATGCTGTTTCGGGATCATTGTTTGTTGAGAGTGCACGACTTGCACTGAATCCTGCAATAGACATATTTGTAATTGGTGCTTCTGTACCACCTGCGATCATTGCGTCCGCATCGCCACGCTCGATAAATTTAAATGCTTCTCCAATTGAGTTTGTTGCTGTTGCACAAGCCGTTACGGTAGAACCATTTGGCCCTTTTGCACCAAGATCTATCGATACTTGTCCAGTTGCCATATCTGGAATTAACATAGGTACGAAGAATGGGCTTACACGTCTCGGTCCACGCTTTTTCAATTGCTCATATGATTCTTCAAATGTCTCCATACCACCAATACCTGAACCAATCCAAACACCTATACGATCAGCATTTGATTCATCGATTTTCAATTGAGCATCTGCAACTGCTTGACGTGCTGCTACAACTGCGTATTGTGTAAAGCGTGACATTTTGCGTGCTTCCTTTTTTGGAATATGATCTTCAATGTTAAAATCTTTTAGTTCCCCACCGATATGAACTTGAAATGGCTCCGTATCAATACGTGTAATCTTATCAATACCATTCACACCATTTAATGCATTTTGCCACATCGTTGGCACATCATTGCCAATAGGTGATAATGCTCCTAATCCTGTCACTACGACACGTTGTTTCTTTGTCATTGTGTTGCCTCCTCTATTATTTTCCCCAGCGAATCACGATAGAACCCCACGTAAGGCCGCCACCAAAACCTACTAATACTAATATATCATCATCTTTAATACGGCCATTTTCTAATTCTTGACCAATGCTTAGCGGGATGGATGCAGCAGAGGTATTCCCATATTTATCTACGGATACGCTCATTTTTTCTTTTGATAAACCTAATCGTTCGCGTGCTGACTCCATAATACGGATATTCGCTTGGTGTGGAATAAACATATCGACATCATCTGCAGTCAGTTCAGCCTTTTCTACGACACGTGCTGAGGAATCTCCCATCACACGTACAGCAAACTTAAAGACTTCTCGACCATTCATGCGAATTAAGTCTGTTTCTTGTTCTTGGTATAAGTATTTGCCACCGATACCATCTGAACCCAATTCATAGCTTAGGATACCACGGTTACCAGACACTTCACCAATAATAGCAGCCCCTGCACCATCACCAAATAAAATAGCTGTACCACGATCATTTAAGTCTGTAATTTTAGATAGCTTTTCTGCGCCTACAACTAAAATATTTTTATAATCTCCTGATAGTATAAACGCTCTTGCAGTCACAATGCTATACATAAATCCTGTACACGCAGCAAGTTGGTCCATAGATGCTACTTTGGACAATCCTAAACGTTCTTGTAACTTATTTGCAACTGTTGGAAAACGATGATCACCTGTTGATGTTGCAACAATAACCATGTCCACATCTTCCGGTTTTATACCTGCATCTTCTATTGCTCTCACGCTCGCTTCATATGCGAGGTCTGATGTATCTTGTTCTTTATTTGCCCAGCGACGTTCTTTTATGCCTGTCATTTGTGAAATCCATTCATCTGATGTATCCAGATATGCTTCAAAATAATGATTATCAACAACATTCTCTGGAACATAAGCGCCAAATCCTTTAATTCCTACATTCATGGTTTGAACACCTTCTTTTATTTTTTTAATACCAGGTATTAATTTAACACAAGGTACTAAAAAATAAAAGCAATAAACTTGCCCCTACTATACAATTAAACAAAAGAGCTTTATAATAGCACTATCAGCAAAAATGGAGGCGTGTACATAATGAAATATGTCATTACGTTTATCTGGGCTGTTGTATTATTCGAGATGGTGAACTTCGTATTAAATAGCTTAGGCGGTGGCGGACCACTTAACGTAGTCACACCTATCGCGCTAGCTGCTTTTGTTTTTGTCATTATCTTAATTTTAGATACAGCTGGATCAACACCAAACAACCATTCAACTGAATCACATTAACAGTAAAAGCCATTGCGTTTATGATATTGACACAATGGCTTTTTTTAATAAATTATTTAACTGCACCTTGTTTCAACTGTTGTGTTTCTGGGTCAAAGTAAGTAATGGATGATTGACGTAATTCAGATTTTTGCTCAGCGCTGATGCTGTAGTCGTTGTTGTATAAAGTGGCTTCCCAGCTACCGTACATTGGATTCGGGAAGATGATATATCTGCTACCAAAATCATCTTCATGTTGTTTTACGAATGTTTCACGTCCTTCAGGTGTCGCTGCTTTCGGCTCATCAAAATCTAACAAGTTGTCACCGAATAATTGTACAAGGCGATATTCTGTTTTAATGCGATCACGGCGTTCTGTTTTGCCATGTTCCCCTTCTTTTTTAAGCAATACATGTGCTTCATCAGCTTGTGGTAAACCTTGTTGTTTTAAGTTTTTAATCGTTGCTTGAAGGTCTTCTTCATGAGAACGATCTGAGACATAAAAAATTTCTACATCGTGCTCATCTGCATATTTCAAGAAATCTTTTGCCCCATAAACAGGTTTTGCTTGTGCTGATTGTACCCATTCATGCCAACCATCAGGGAATGATGCACCTTGCAACGTATTATATGCTTGGTATGGTGAGTTATCTAATACTGTTTCATCAATATCTAAAGCAATAGCCAGCTTTTTCCCACCTTTATGCTTTTTGATGTGTTCATCTAGTGCTTCTTTCGCTGAATTGTAACCTTGTGCATATAGTGCCTTAGCTTCAGCAGAATTTTGATACCAAGCCACGCCCATCATATTTTGTGAAGCTAATTGTGCTGTTGCATCTTCCTCAGTCATTTGCTGCTGTTGTACGGCGACATCACTTCCAGCTTGTGCATCATGTGGTACAGATGTTGTCACAAGACCTAACGCCAAAAGTACCGCTGAAGTTTTTGTCCATTGATTCATCTACATCACCCTTATATGTATATTTTGGATTGAGTCAAAATATTATTTTAGAACATCACTGATAAGTTATTGTTCTGATAAAAATATATTTATATTCAACCCTGCTTGTTATTATAACATAACGAGTTTAATAAAAATTTATATACTAGAATAAGAATAAAGTTCGTAAACATTCGATTTCATATCATCAATTCAAACATTATGTATAAATTAAAATAATAACTCATTTCTTAAACAATACTATTCTCACTTACAAACACTGCTCAAGTTTAATGATTTCATGACAGTAAAAAGGCGCACACGATATTCGCATACGCCCTTTTGACTGTTATTCTTTTTCTAATGGTTTATTGATATCAAAGTGAATGGCACTATCTTGTAAATAACCGTGTACATGCGTACCCTCTTGCAAGTTATCTTTAATGATTAAGCGCGCCAATGGTGTTTCTACATGACGTTGGACAAATCGTTTTAATGGACGTGCACCATACTCTGGTTCATATGCTGTTTCACCCATCCATTTTTTCGCCTCATCAGTTAAATCTAATGTAATACGTTGATCCATTAATCGCATATTTAAGTTTGTTAAGATTTTATCAACGATCATTTGCATATCATCTACTGATAACGGACGGAATAATACAATATCATCCATACGGTTTAAGATTTCCGGTTTGAAGTAAGCATTTAAACTTTGCATCACTGCTTTTTCTGTTTCTTCAGTGATTGCACCTTCATTTTTAACATTTTCTAATAAAATTTGTGAACCGATATTACTTGTCATAATGATAATGGTATTTTTAAAGTCTACACTACGGCCTTTAGAATCTGTTAAACGTCCTTCATCTAAAATTTGTAATAAGACATTAAAGACATCTGTATGTGCTTTTTCTACTTCATCCAATAAGATGACTGAGTAAGGATTACGTCTAACCGCTTCTGTCAATTGTCCTCCTTCATCATGTCCTACATAACCTGGAGGCGCACCGATTAAACGAGAGACAGCGTGTTTTTCCATATATTCACTCATATCAATACGAATCATATGTTTTTCAGAATCAAACAATGTCGATGCGAGTGATTTTGCAAGTTCTGTTTTACCGACACCTGTAGGCCCTAAGAATAAGAATGAACCGATTGGACGACTTGGATCTTTAATACCTGCTCTGGCACGTACAACCGCATCTGATACTAGATCAACCGCACGATCTTGACCTACAACACGTTGATGAAGAATATCCGATAAGTTCAACAGTTTTTCTCGTTCTGTTTCTACTAATTTTGATACTGGAATACCTGTCCATTGACTAACAATTTCTCCAATTTCCTCATCTGTTACGACTTCTCGAATGATACGGTCGCTATCTTCACCTTGTGTTTCTTGGAAAGCTGCTTCTAATTCTTTTAGCTCTTTTTCCAATTGTGGGATTTTACCATGTTGTAATACAGCTGCTGTTTCAAGGTCATAGTTATTTTCCGCATCTTCTAATGCTTTACGGCTTTCATCCAACTCTGCACGTTTTTCTTGGACTTTCGCAATTTTTTCTTTTTCTTGCTCAACGCGTGCTTGTAGTTGGGCTTGTTTTTCTTTTTCTTCCGCTAATTCTTCTTGAAGTTCTTGCAGACGTACACGACTTGCTTCATCAGATTCTTTTTTCAATGCATTTTCTTCAATTTCTAATTGCATCACACGACGATTAGCTTGGTCCAGTTCTGTTGGGTTTGATCCCATTTCTGTGCGAATCGTAGCAGAAGCTTGGTCTACAAGGTCAATCGCTTTATCTGGTAAAAAGCGATCTGTAATGTAGCGATCTGATAATTCCGCTGCTGCGACTAACGCACGGTCTTGAATGCGTACACCATGGTGCACTTCATAACGTTCTTTTAAACCACGTAAAATTGAAATAGTGTCGTCAATATTTGGCTCTTTTACATTTACTTTTTGGAAACGACGTTCTAATGCTGAATCTTTCTCGATGTATTCACGATATTCATTCAAAGTTGTTGCCCCAATGCAATGCAATTCACCACGTGCAAGCATTGGTTTTAACATATTTCCGGCATCCATTGCACCATCTGTTTTTCCTGCACCAACAAGCATATGAATTTCATCAATGAATAGTAAGATACGACCATCTGAATCTTTCACTTCTTTTAAGACTGCTTTGAGTCGTTCTTCAAATTCACCACGATACTTAGCCCCTGCTACTAAGGCGCTTAAATCGAGTTCGAAAACTGTTTTATCAAGTAAAGAATCCGGTACATCTTTTTTCACGATACGTTGTGCAAGGCCTTCTACAATCGCTGTTTTACCAACACCTGGTTCACCGATTAAGACAGGGTTGTTTTTGGTTTTACGGCTTAAAATACGAATTGTGTTACGAATTTCTTCGTCACGACCAATAACCGGATCCATGTTGCCCTTACGTACTTCTTCTACTAAATCACGTCCATATTTTGGTAATGCTTCATAGTTCACTTCAGGATTTTGTGTTGTCACATGGTTTCCCCCTCTGACTTTTTTTATAATTTCTTTAATCACTTGTTCTTTATATTCAACGAACGATGCGGTTGTTTCGTCTACTTCCATCGCAGCTAACAACATGTGTTCCATAGAGATGAATTGATCATCATATGCTTTCATATGTTGTTCTGCTTTATTAAATAATGTATTTGTCTTTGGCGATAAATATTGTCCGTACTGAACATTATCGCCGGTTACTTTAGGATATTGTGTTAATTTTTTATCGTATGCTTTGGCAAGTGCCTCTGTATCTATTTCTGCACGTTCTAAAATTGTTTTGTATAAACTCTCATCTGCTTCAAGAACTGCTTTCAGTACAGCTTCTGTTTCAATATTTGTTAATTGATAAGTTTGTGTTGATTCAATCGCTTTTTGTAAAGCATTTTGTATAGAATGCGTCATCTGATTAATATCCAAAATACGTCACTCCTTTATTTCAAAATAGGTCAATTTGACTTTGACTTTCTTTGACCTTAATTTAATTATACGCTCGCCTTTTCTAAAAATCAACAAAAAAGGATAGAAAACACAAGAGAATTTCAACTGTGTTTCTATCCTAATCTTGATTTATTTCTGATGCTTTTTCATCGATTTAATAATTTCATCAATCAATGCGTTGACACCATCCGCTTCTAAATGAATACCATCTGGCGCAAAGTATTCTGTGTGTCCTTGTGATCTTGCATGCCAATCAACAAGATGCACATTGTCACGCTTTTGTGCCGCTTGCTTAAACAAGTCATTGACGTGCGCTTGATAGTCACGCGGAACACTCGTATTGACTAAATAGACTTGTGATTTCCCTAAAAGATCCAGCAATGTATCTAATTGCTCTTCAGTAAAATCACCATTCGTTCCGAGCTGTAATACGACCATATCATCCTTGTCTTTATAATCCGGGTAGTCTTCCCTCACAAGTGGAATTGCTTGAACAAGCTGACGTCCAATCAAACCATTAATACTCGCGTGTGGTACCTGTTCTTTGAATGTATCACCGATGTCTACCATGACAGAATCACCGATTAAAAGTGGTTTCCAGTTTGCATATTGTGACGCTTGACCTTTCACTTCTAATCCCGCAACTTTCATATCGCCCAAAGGTATCGGTACAGTGATATATTTTTCAATATCATCTGTATTAATGGCTGTGGTATGTGTTTTTTCTTTAGCCAATCCATTGAAGGCACCTAATAAAATCAACAACGATGGTACAAGTAATATAATCGCTAGCCATGCGCGCTTCACATTTAATACTCGCCATTGCTTCAAGTGTTTAAAGTCAAATATCTTAAAGCCAGAATGACGGAATGGTGTTTCTATATATCGATATGAGAATTCAGCCATTAAGAACATGAATATCGCCTCAATTACATAGACCCACAATGGAATTTGTCCCTGTACAAAATGATGGTGGATTAAAACAATAATCGGATAATGCCATAGATATAGGCTATAGGAACGTGATCCAATATATAGAAATAATGGATTCCCCAATAATTTTGAAAATCCGCCACCAGGTAACACAGCACTTGCGATAATAAAAAGTGTTAAGACACTAATAAGCGCAAAGCCGCCATAATACAAGCCACCCTGTGATTCATTAACAAATCGGAAACATAAAAATAAACCAACTAACGCAACAGCCCCGATGCCATCAATAATAAAACGTGACTGACTGGCCGTTTGCAGACGTAACTTAAATGCAGGCCATACAAAAGCCAATATCACACCTAACAACATCGTTTGTAGACGTGTATCCGTCCCGAAATAAACACGTGCCACATTCCCTTGTGGCTCATACAAAATTCCCATTGCCACAATAGATATCACTATAAAAAATAAAATAGTATATAACATAGGCTTAAGACGCTTAACAAAATGCAGCAAACCAAGTAAAACAATTGGAAAGAATAAGTAGAATTGTTCTTCAATAGCCAGTGACCATAGATGCTTTAGTGGTGCGACTTCAAATTGTGCAAAGTAATCAACATCTTGAAAAATGTACCACCAGTTACTTACATAAAATAGCGCAGCAAATGCATCACCACGAACAGATTTAATTTCAGATGGTACGGTTAATAATGTTAGAATCAACACGGACATAATTAAAAAAATCACGGCTGGCAAAAGACGTTTCAATCGTCTGATCCAGAATGACACCAGATCAATACGTTGTGTATTATGATATTCGGTTAATAATAAACTTGTGATAAGGTAGCCAGAAATAACAAAAAACGTATCCACACCTAAGAAACCACCTGGTAACCATTGCGGATTAAAGTGATAAATAATGACGGCAAGAACAGCAATGGCACGTAAACCATCAAGACCAGGCATATAACGTGTTTTAAGTTGCTTTTGAGGCGTTTTAGTAAAATTCCACATGTTTATCATTCTTTCTTCTTATAAATTTTCAAGTTTAATTTATGTTTAAAAAGTCGTGATCATCATCTTGAGTAGTATGTACATTACATATCATACTTTATAATTCCCACGATATCACTATAAAATTTCTTAAAAAAAGAACTGAACCTTTTATCTAAGTTCAGTTCTTCGTCATGATTGCTATATTGTATTTAATGATATATCAATGATTAGCTAACGCCTAATGCAATTTTAGCGTAACGTGACATCATATCTTTGTTCCATGGTGGATTCCATACGATGTTTACTTCAGTTTCTTTAATCTCTGGTAGTTCGCCTAATGCTGTTTTTACTTGATCCACAATTTGTGGTCCCATTGGGCATCCGATTGATGTTA
Organism: Staphylococcus sp. IVB6240; assembly: GCF_025558425.1. Classification (NCBI taxonomy): domain Bacteria; kingdom Bacillati; phylum Bacillota; class Bacilli; order Caryophanales; family Staphylococcaceae; genus Staphylococcus; species Staphylococcus dromedarii. The sequence goes on along the minus strand of NZ_CP094718.1, from coordinate 602,912 downwards.
ATGTCATTTCAACTGTACATAAACCATCATCATTTAAGTCAACTTTATAAACAAGGCCTAGATTCACGATATCAATACCAAGCTCTGGGTCAATAACGTTCTCTAATGCACCTAAAATACTATCTTTTAATGCTTCTTCCATGCCTATTCACCTCTTCATTTGTCGTTACTATCAATATATCAAAATCATTACATTTCTACAATAAAATGCTATGATAATCATATACTGAACTTTAGAATTTAGGAGAATACCATGAAAAAACATTTAATTTGTTTAGATTTAGATGGGACTTTATTAAATGATGATAAAAAGATCCCTCCATATACATTCCGTGTCTTAAAGGCACTTCAAGCCCAAGGGCACGCACTTATGATTACAACAGGACGACCATATCGTGCGAGCAAATTGTACTATGATCAACTAGAACTCGATACGCCAATCGTCAACTTTAATGGTGCATTCATCCACCATCCTGGCAATTCAGACTTTCCTACTTATCATGAACGTCTTGATGAAGGCATTGCGACAAGTATTATTGAAACGTTAAAAAAAATGGATATCCAAAATATGATTGCCGAAGTAGGTGACCAAGTCTATATCGACCGTCCTGATAATCGTTTGTTTGATGGTTTTAGCATGGGGAATCCTAATATCAAAGTCGGCGATCTCGAAACACTCTTACATGAAGACCCTACAAGCTTATTGGTTGAGGCTGAAGAACATATGATTCCACGTGTCAAACAGGTTTTAACACGCTTTTATGCCGAGAATATTGAACACCGACGTTGGGGTGCACCATTCCCTGTAATTGAAATTGTCAAACGTGGGATTAGTAAAGCTGTCGGAATTGATATTGTTCGTAAACACCTTGGTATTGAACGCAATGAAATTATTGCTTTTGGCGATGAAGATAATGACCTTGAAATGATTAAGTATGCCAAACATGGTATTGCAATGGGGAATGCCATTTATGAATTGAAATACATCGCAAACGACACAACGTTATCAAACAATGAAGAAGGCATTGGTATCTATTTAAACGACTTCTTCCAATTAAATATTCCAAAATCATAAAGGAGGACGACCAGATGACTAAACAGAAAATTATTGTTGTCGGTGCAGTTGCAGGTGGTGCAACGAGTGCCAGTCAGATTCGTCGTTTAGACCCTGATAGTGATATCATAGTCTATGAAAAAGACCGTCATATGAGTTTTGCCAATTGTGGACTCCCATATTACCTTGGAAACGTGGTGTCATCACGTGATCAATTATTACCCATGACACCCGAAAAATTCAAAGAGAAGAAAAATATTACCGTGAAATTGCAACATGAAGTAATTAATGTGGATACAACAGCACAAACTGTCGAAGTTAAAGATCATACCACTGGTAAAGTGCTAAAAGATCACTATGATATTTTAGTATTAAGCCCAGGTGCGCGTGCACGACGTCTTGACTTTGATGTCCCACACCTATTCACACTGCGTAATATGGAAGACACGGATGCGATTGAAAACTATATCACATCACATCAAGTACAACGCGTGTTACTCATTGGTGCAGGATATGTCAGCTTAGAACTACTCGAAAACATATATAAACGTGGCTTATCACCCACATTAATTCATCGTTCAGAAGCGATCAATAAACTTATGGATCAAGATATGAATGCGGCTATTTTATCAGAATTAGATGCACGAAATATCCCTTATCGTTTGAATGAAGAAGTTGTTTCTATCGATGGTCAAACGGTTACTTTCAAATCCGGTACGGTAGAAGATTATGACATGATTATTGCTGGGGTCGGTGTCCAACCTAACTCTGATTTCTTAAAAACATCTGGAATTAAGATGGACGAAAAAGGTTACATTCCGGTTAATGACCGCTTCCAAACAAATATCCCAAACGTCTATGCTGTTGGTGACATTGCAACGCATCACTATCGTCATGTTGACCTTCCTGCACATGTACCACTCGCTTGGGGTGCGCATCGTGGTGCAAGTGTTATTGCCGAACAAATTGCTGGTAATAAAGATGTTGTCTTCCAAGGTTTTCTAGGTGCGAGTATCGTTAAGTTTTTTGACTATACACTTGCAAGTACAGGTGTATCACTCTTAGACCTTGAACATTTTGATTATGACATGGTTGAAGTAAAAAATGGCACACATGCAGGCTATTATCCAAACAATACACCTGTACATTTACGTGCCTACTACGACAAACAAACACGTCAACTTTTACGTGCAGCAGCCGTTGGTAAAAGTGGTGTGGATAAGCGTATTGACGTGTTATCAATGGCGATGATGCATCGTGCAACGATTGATGATCTCACTGCTTTTGAAGTAGCATACGCACCACCCTATAGCCACCCAAAAGACCTGATCAATATGCTTGGCTATAAAGCACGTCCGTAAAATTTAAAAAACGTCATTTAGTTCGTTCTTACAACGAGAACGACTAAATGACGTTTTATTTTTTAATGGAATAATGCTGTAATAGGTCCCCAAGGTAAGATCGTACCTAAGATTGCTGTAATCACAACAATGACCCATGTCCAGATGAATAATGAACGATTTGAAACTTGCTTTTTCTTACGTGCAATTGTGACTTCCATTAAGCCAATAATGTTCAGTCCGCCTACCATTTTCAAAGTTAACAACATATGGCTGGCATCTGCACTTGTAAATGCTTTGGCAATTAACCAGAAACCTGTAATCAGTACGAAAAGCATGAATAAACGCATTGTCATATGCAATGGTTTGAATAATGGCGTTGGGCCTTGTTTGTTAGAAAAGTTTTCATATGTTGCATAAAAAAGTATTAATAGCATGACAAAACTAATAATGTGTAAATTAATCAATACCATAATTATATCCTCCTAATATAAATCGACTTACATATCATAACATATCCTTATTCTCCCAGATATTGGAATGCTTGAAATGTGATGCTTTGTTCAAAATTAAATAGACCACTCCATAAAACTACCAGCTGCAAGAACGAGATTGTGAAAGGTATGTTTAGAGATTGATGATGTCTCGGTCTCAAAGTCACCCTGTTCAATCTTGAAATATAACCCCCTAAGGTATAAAAAATGAGGCAAAATAACTTTGCCCCATTTCAATAAACATTATATTATTTTTCAATAAATGTTGTTAATGTACCGATATTATCGATTGTTACTTTCACTTCATCACCAGGTTGTAAGAATTTCGGTGGATTCATACCTGCACCTACGCCTGCTGGTGTACCAGTTGCAATAATATCACCTGGATTTAACGCAACATATTTAGAGATTTCTTCAATTAATTCATCAATTTTCAATACCATTTGTGATGTATTTCCATCTTGGCGAATTTCATTGTTTACTTTTGTAACGATATTTACATTTTCAGGTGTTGGAAGCTCATCTTTTGTAACAATATAAGGTCCCATTGGGCATCCACCTGTTAAGCTCTTAGATAAAAATGCTTGGTCGTGTGCTTTTTGAGCAGCACGGTCTGTAATATCGTTAATGATTGTATATCCGTAAACATAGTCTAATGCTAAACCTTTTGGAATTTTCTCACCTGACTTACCAATTACGACCCCTAACTCACCTTCATAATCCAATGCATCTGTAATATCTTTATGGTTAGGAATTGTTGCTTCGTCACCTGTTAATGATGAAGCCGCTTTTGTAAACACATATAAGCGTTCTACATCATGATCTAATTCTTCAGCATGTGCTTTATAGTTACGACCAAACGCAATCACGTTGTTTGGCGGTGTAACAGGTGGTAAAAATTCAATATCCGCATATTGAACTTTGTAGTCTGCTGCGTTGCCACTTTCTTCAGCTGCAACAACCGCTTTTCTTACTTGCTCTTGAAATTCTAATGTTTGGTTATGTTGTAATCCTTCAAGTAATGTTTTCGGTTGGAATTCTGTTGAACCAAAATCAGCAAATACTTTTCTTAAATCCCAAGCCGCTTCTTCTCTCTTAACTTTAACACCATACGATTTTTCACCATTGTGTTTGAATGATAAGAATTTCATTCACTATCAACTCCTAACATATATCTTATTGCCATTATAACGAAAATTTTAGATAAATCACAAATTTTTGTCATTATCTTATTTAAATCGTAATTTCACCAAATTTAAAGAAATATAATGAGCCAGATACTTTTTGTTTCAATATCGCTTCTAATGCTTGTTGATAATATTGCATTTGAATACGATACTTCTCTTTCAATTGCTGTGCCAAGTCTTCATCAGACATACCCTTACGACGTACAAAAACATCTGTCTTATAGTCCACAAAGTAATATTGTCCATTTTCTTCAAAAACAAGGTCAATCATCCCTTGAATAATCGCATCTTCTTTTGCACCTTTTTCTACATCATTTTGATTCACTATAAAAGGTAATTCATGATAGCGTGCATCACTTTTCGCAATACGCAAATACAAATCACTTTGCACAAATCCTTTTATTTCTTCAACATTGATATCTTGAATCGCCTCTACATCAATAATGGCACGTGCCACTAAGTCATCAAAGTATGCATATAACTCTGGGTCAGTTAAACGTTCTTCTTTAAAAGGTAGATGTTGCATAACCGTATGCATTAATGTTCCTAGTTCAGCCGCATTTCGTTTTTGTTCTTGCATAAACTGAGGACGTTCGTAAGTCACTGCACCAAGACGATATTGTCGCACACGTTCATAATTTGTATCTGCCTGTTCTGTTTCTAATTGACGTTTTAATTCAGAAACAGATTGTTTTGATGGATGTGTGACAGCATTAATATGAGGATATTCAAATAATAAACGCGTTTTAATGTCTTTTTCTATATCTGAAGTAACGGATGCACTTTGAAGACGCTCCTTCAATTTTGCTACCGATGTTACTTGTTGTTCAGATGTTTCATCATCTAATGGAAGAATATCTTGTGCATCTACATGTTGAATGACAATTGTAGGTTTCAAATAATTTGGAAGTTCATTCTTCCCTTGCACAAATTGCTGTTGTGGTAATAAATGTGTTGCTTCATATTTGCTTAATACACTGTATATTAATTGAAAAGCATTTCGTGCGGTAAAGCGTTCAATCGTTCCAAGTCTATCATCAGACACAGACCATGTTGTTAATGTCTCTAATTTATCTGCATCATCAACAGTTCCAATCAAATATAATTGCTCTTTTGCACGGGTTAATGCCACATATGTGAGTCGCATTTCTTCAGAGATTAATTCCTTTTGATTGATTAAATCTATACTCATGGAGATTAAGGACGGGTAAAACAAGCCATGCTCGGTATCATAATATTGTAAACCTAATCCTTCATATTGATTTAAAACGACAGGCTGGTTTAAATCCCCTTTATTAAACTGGCGACTAAGGCCAGAATATATGACGAATGGGAACTCTAAACCTTTACTACCATGTACTGTCATCAATCTAACAACATCATCATTAGGCCCGATAACATGTTCTTCTCCAAAATCTTTGTCTCGATCCATCATTTCATCTATAAATCGAATAAACTGGAAGAGACCACGATAACTTGAATTGTCAAACTCAATCGCTTTATTAAAAAGACCATGTAAGTTGGCTCGACGACCTTTCCCACCAACTAAGCCACTAAAATATTGTGTAATGTAATGATCATTAAATAACTTATCAATGAGTTGATACACTGGACGTGATTGACTATATCGACGGTAACTTTCCAAATTTACTAAAAATCGTTCAACTTTCTCTTTCAACTCTGGTGCTGCTTCTTCAGAAATGAGATATTGTTGCATTGATTGATAAAAATAATCTTCATTTGGTGCAACGACTCGAATCTGCGCCAACTCTGCTTCAGTAAATTGATAAATCATCGAACGCATCAGCCCTACGAGATAAATATCTTGTAACGGATTATCGATTGTTCTTAAAAATGACAGCATCAATCGTACTTCCGTTTGCTCAAAATAACCCTGCTTACTTTTCGCAAATAAAGGAATATTCTTGTCTTTAAAGACTTGTTGAATGTTTCTAGAATTAGATGTGGTCGCCTCTAAAATGACAATATCTTTATATGTAGCTGGTCGATACGACTGTGTTTTAATATCAAACACTTGTTGCTTATCCAGAATCGCTTCCACTTGTTGTGCGATCAGCTGTGCCTCTTGCTCTCCTTTATCCATATCACGCGAACTATCTTTTAATAAAGCTGTTAAATGGACTGGATATGATACATCATCAAATGGCGCCCCTTCATATAGACTAGCCGCTTCATCATAATCAATCTCTCCAATCGCAGGATCCATCATATGTTTAAACAAATAGTTTGTCGTCGCGAGCACTTCTTTACGGGAACGAAAGTTTTGAGATAAATCAATACGTTTCCCGCTTGGTTGATCAGTTTGATTAAATGCTTCATATTTTCCAATAAATAAACTTGGGTCTGCTTGACGGAATTTATAGATAGATTGTTTGACATCACCTACCATAAATAAATTACCATCGGATGTATCGCCTCGTTTGATACTCGAAATAATCGCCTCTTGTACACGGTTCGTATCTTGATACTCATCGACTAATATTTCATCAAACTGTGCACGATACGACTCTGCAACTTGTGATGATGAACCATCTTCATTGAGTAAAATACGTAGTGCCATATGTTCATAATCGGCAAAGTCAATAATATTACGTGCACGTTTCGCAGCATCAAATGCTTGAATCACGTCTTTCGTTAATTTAGCTAGATAAGTAACACGTGGCGCTAAATCTGCCAACTCTTTTTCCAAAGTGACTTCATCTCGTGCAACGAGCTCTTTTGCCTTTTCAATATAGTCTTTATACCGATCAAAGCTATCTTTAGCACTCTCATATGCGCCGTTCAGCATTGCATCTTCTTTTACTTCCTTGGGCTTATTAGGCATTCGAGTGAATTGATATGCTCTTAAAGCGGCTTTGTCAATCTGTGTTTCTGACATCAACTGTCTTATGAAATCACGATGTTTATCATAATATGCAATATGCTTTTCATAAGGGCCTACTAATTCAAATTGTTCATATGCTTGTTCTAATATTGTACGTGCTGCCTCCAAGTATAACTGGATATACTGATTCAACGTTGACATATAACGTTGCTGTGAATCATTTTCACGGTATGGCTGATCTAAAGCATCAAGCCACTCAAATGGTTGTGGATTTGCAACACTGAAATAATATAGTTTTTTGATAATCTTTCTAAGATCTTCATCACTTCGATCAGAAGACAAATGCTCGGTTAATGTAACAAAATGTGGGTCTAATCGATCATAATGTTGTTCAAAAACATCATCAATCACTTGTTCTAATAGCAGTACATTTTCAACTTCACTCGCTGTACGGAAGTTTGGATCAATATCAAGTTGATCATAATGTTGTTGAATCAGTTTCAAACAAAAACTATGCAAGGTTGATATCTGTGCCTGATGAATTTTACTACGTTGATTTTTCAAATGATGGTTATTTGGATCGTCCAATGATGCTTGTTGAATGCGTGCTTCTATACGGTGCTTCATCTCACGTGCACTTGCATTCGTAAATGTCACAACAAGTAAGCGATCAACATCGATGCCATCACGGATAATGCGTTGTATGATACGCTCAACTAAGACTGCTGTTTTACCAGACCCTGCTGCCGCCGCAACAAGAATATCTTGCTCTTTAGCGTAAATACTTTCCCATTGCGCATCAGTCCATTGTACGTCATTTGGTTTCGTTGGAATCATCGTGTCTCCTCCTCTTCGTCACTTGTTGCAAGTAATTCTAATGGTTTAATTTTTTCATCTACACGTCGATATTTTGCACTATCAATCAAGCTGTCGACATGACATACTGATTTATACTGACAGAAACGACATGGGAGTGTGTTGTCATATTTTAATGGCGCTACTTCTGTATGACCGTCCATAATTTGGGAAGCGGTTTCTACAAAGTTTTCTTTATTTCGTTGCATCAATAAGCGAATAATGTCTTCATTCACCACTTTACTATAGGCATTGAACTTTCCTGCTTTGGTCATTCCTACAGGGACAATATCCGAACCAAAACCACTCTCTAAACGACGGTCAAAGGCATCTACCACATCTGGGTCATTATTGAGTAGACCATCCAGTTTGTATGATTTTAAAAATTGCGCTTCATAATCATCTGGGTTTACCTTATCCCACGAACGTTTTTTATCTTTAAATTTATGCACATGCATGTATAAAAAGCCACCTGGTTTCACATCATCTGTTAGACCTAATCGGACTTTGTTTTGTAGTGCGATATCCATATAAGTCATCATTTGCATTTGCAGTCCATAGTATACCTTCACTAAGTCCAATTCAGAACTTTTCTCAGAAGACTTATAATCTATAATATTAATAAAACTTTTTCCGTTCTTATTAAATACATCAATACGATCAATTTGACCGCGTATATTAATCGGTACACCTTGCTTAGTCGTTAATGATGATGCGATTAATTCATCATCAGAATGTGGTTTTTTACGGAATGCTTTTTCGAAAGCAATCGGTCGGAACTGTGAATTTTCTGATTGATATCGTAATGCCTGCAATGTCGCTTGAACAATTGCACCGATACGTTGAGATAAATAACGATAATAAGATGTTGCATTTAATAGGTTAAACTGTACTTTTGGTAGATAAATATCAAGTGCTTCTTGAGTTAATGCCTGAATTTGTTGTAGTGTTAACTTTTGGAAACGACCTTCCACTTTTTCAGCAATATATCGTAAAACATCATGGAAAATTGTGCCAAGATCAAAGTTTTGCAACTCATACTTTGTACGTTCATTTAATCTTAATCCATGAGACGCATAATGTTTAAAAGGACAACTGTTATATCCTTCAAAGCGTGATACACTCGCATTAATCGTTTTGCCGTATAATGCATAAGTGAGCTCTTGATCTAATTTCACCGTATCATTTTGATAATCTAATGCAGTCGTTAAGTGTGTCATCCCTCTGCGCAATTCAGGCTCTTTCGACATAATATCATACGCCGTGAACCATGTATCAGGAATAGCTTGTCCGTCCATCCATGCACGTAATGATTCAAATAAATGCACTTTCGTTTGATGTGGGTGCACAATACAGCGCATTGCCTCTTGTATATTTAATTGTGAAATATTTTGTATCTCAACTGCTGGCAAAATAATTTTTACATCATTTAAATACGGACTTGCTTCCTTCTCAGCACCACTACTATCCATCAAACTATATGTCATTGTCAGTCGCTCACATGCTCGAGTCATTGCAAAATATCCAACAAACGCTTCATCCATTTGTAAAATATCCGCAGTCGGACTAAGCTGCATACCTGTCTGAAGTTCAAATGCTTTTTTCTCATCATCTGACATGAGACTCTTACCATTAATTGCTTGAGGCAAGACCCCATCATTCATCCCTATGAGATACACATGACACTTATTATCAACTTTAGCTAAATCCATTGTTCCAATTGTCACTTGATCCATTGTTTGTGGAATCATTGAAAACTCTAGACCATTTAAACCAACATTTAACAATTCTAAAAAGCGTGTATGACTCATCTCTTGTTGATCAAACACTGCAACAATTTCATCTAAGATACGAATAAATCCTTTCCAAATTTGATCCACTTCTTCAGCTTGTTCATGTCGCCCATGCACTTCTAATTCATCACGGTATGTCATCAAATGTGACGGCAACTCAAAAGCCTCTAGTACTTCATAAAGTGCCGTTGCATAGTCTACAGCATGGCCACCTTCTGATAACTTCTGCTCTAATCGCAATAATTTTTGTACAACCGATTCTTTCATTAAAATGACACGCTGAAATGTCTCTTCTTCGTCCTCAGTTCTTGAACGATGACGTTTAATCCCCATTGTCTTAAAGCTATCCAATTGGAAATATTTATCATCAAACCATCGATTCCCAAAAATCCCACGTTCCATCGCATAATTTTCCAGTATATCTATTAAATAGCGGCTGTTAGGAATATTTTGTGTGAGTACATTTGTTTTAAATAATCGCATCATCGGTTCAAACTGCCAATTTGTTTTTAACGCTTCAATCATACTAACGAACATCTCCATAATCGGATGATGCACCATTGATTTCTTCACGTCCACATTATATGGAATATCATATTGTGACAAAATGGACTCCAATAAATACACATAGTTTGGATCACGATATAAGATTGCAATGTCTCGATAACGATACTGATTGTCCCTTACATCTGCTAAAATTTGTCGTGCAATTTCATTCACTTCTTCACGCACAGATGTTGCTTCAAAAATAGTTACTGCACCATCATCTGATTGTATTCCTTGTGGTTGTAGCGCATCGAATTCTGTAGCAAGTGCCTTTAAGCTTGGATATTTAAAGCGTTGTACCTCGTTAAAACGAATAATTTCCAATGATTTCTCTGATTGAACGGCAATTTCACGTAAATGTGACAGTGACTCAGATGGTTTACGATACATGCTTAATGGATCAGTGTCCCCATTTGTCGTCAATAAGACCGTCACAGATTTTGCATGGCCCACAAGTGCCTCTATTAATTGATATTCTTGTGTCGAGAAGTTATGAAAACCATCAATATAAATATCTGCACGACGAAGCCAATCAGACTTAGGAATCATTGATATAAAGCGTTGCATCAAACCTTCACCTGTTAAATAGTCTGAGCCCATTCGTGCTTGTAATGTGTCATAGACTAAGCTCATATCGTGTAATTTATCTTGTGTTCTATTTGCTAACTGACTATTCTTTGAACTGTTTGCAACAATTTCAGGTGTAATCGCATATTTTTCAAAATCTTGAATTTGTTCACGAACTTTTGTACTAAATCCTAAATATTTTACTTGAGATTGGTAGAGTTTCAATTGTTTACGAACATCTTGTAAAATCTGATAAATCATCATTTCTATCGATGTTGATGATAAACGCGTTTCACTAACACCACCAACCTCTTGAAAGACCCGATGACTCAATCTTTCGAAGTGCAAAACTTCTGCACGCAAGCTCCCTTTTAGTGATGGATTACTCACAAAAGCTTGTTCATATAAATACGTTCCTTGTGTAGGCGTCACGACAACAATTGGATCTCCTATCGGTCGCTCTTCTATTTTCTTTTTAATTTCATCCATCATCGCGGTACTTTTCCCTGTACCAGCGCCTCCTATAAATGCACGAAACATATGGTTCCCCCTCACACTTAAATAACATTATCATTATTATATCTCTTAAATATAGATAACTTAAATATTTTACTAACCATTAGAAAGCAAAAAGTCCAGCCAGTAAATACTACATTACTCGCTAGACTTTTTCTTAAATTATGGTGATTCTTCTGTATGGTCTGGATTAAAGTTAAATTTAAAATCACTTACTGGCCAGAATCTTAATGACACCTTACCAACAATTTGATCTTTATCAATTAAACCGATTGTTCGGCTATCTTTACTAACCTCACGATTATCACCTAATACCAAATACTTATCTTTAGGTATTTTATATTTGCCATCACTGCCTTGTAAATCTTGAGAATTTAAAGGTCCGGTAATTTCATCATATGTTTTATGTTTTAGATTATAAGCTAGATATGGTTCATCTACTTTTTTACCATTTAAATAAAGTTGATCATTTTTATATTCGACATGATCCCCTGGTTTACCAATAATACGTTTTACATAGTCTGCTGATTCATCAGCATGGAAGACAATCACATTACCGTTATCAAGGTGACCCAGCGTTTTGCCAATCTTATTAACAATTAAGCGATCACCATCTTTTAATGTTGGATCCATTGAGTCACCTTGTACGTTGTAAGGTCTAATAATAAATGTATAAAGTAATCCAACGATAAGTAGTGCTAACCCTATCGAAATAATCCATTCCATTGTTTCCTTTTTCACTTTTGACACCTCTTAAAATTAAAATTAAAATTAAATGAAGCCTTTGAGCTAGAGTAAATCACTCGTGTCATCTTACGTCATTCATCATCATATAAACTGTACTTTTTATCATATCACATATGTAAATTTAAACGTTAATGTTTTCTGTGTGTCTAATATTTCAATATAGTTACATAAATATGCAAAGGAACCAAATCCCTTCATTATTTCTCAATAGTTTTAAACATCAGAGTCATTTAATAGAGATCTCCCTTTAAGTTATTTAAAAATGTAGATAATATGTACTTAAAAATTGAAAAAAAACGCATAAGAAGTCAATAATCAATATAGCTATCATTTATAGAGAACCCACTTCAATCCCACCGGAAATACAGTATATTAAAAGGAGGTGAATGTATACATGCGCATTTAGGCTTTTGTAGGAACATTCATCAATCTATTTACAAGATTAGAACTTTACAATAAACACCATCAATCATTTAGACAATCACTTATTCTCACACATTCTTTATATCTCCGCAAAAAAACACACGCTATCTATAATAAATAACGTGTGCTTTCATACATATATACAACTATAAACGTGCTTCTAAATCTTTTTTCTTATCTTCAAATCCTGGTTTACCAAGTAATGCAAACATATTTTGTTTATATGCTTCTACACCTGGTTGGTTGAATGGATTTACACCTAATTGGTAGCCACTCATTGCTACAGATAATTCAAAGAAGTATACAAGATAGCTGTAAGTTTCAGCATCTAATTTTGGTAATGTCACGACTAAGTTTGGTACGCCACCATCTGTGTGTGCTAATAATGTACCTTCAAATGCTTTTGTATTCACTTCATCAACTGTTTTACCAGCTAAGTAGTTTAGGCCATCTAAGTCATCTGCATCTTCTTCAATCGTAATGTCATATTTTGGTGATTCAACTTTTAATACTGTTTCAAATAAGAAGCGACGTCCTTCTTGTACATATTGACCTAATGAATGTAAGTCTGTTGTGAAGTTTGCGCTTGATGGATAAATACCTTTCAAGTCTTTACCTTCAGATTCACCAAATAATTGTTTCCACCATTCATTAAAGTATTGTAATGATGGTTCATAGTTAATCAACATTTCTGTTGTATACCCTTTACTGTATAAAATATTACGGATAGATGCATATTGGTATGCAATATTTTGTGTTAAATCATCAGATGATAATTCTTCACGTGCCTTAGCTGCACCTGCCATCATTGCCGCAATATCAATTCCTGCTACTGCGATTGGTAATAAACCAACTGCTGTTAATACAGAGAAACGTCCACCCACATCATCCGGTACAACGAATGATTCATATCCTTCATTTGTCGCAAGTTGCTTTAACGCACCTTTAGCTTTATCAGTTGTTGCAAAGATACGTTTTACAGCTTCTTCTTTACCGTATTTTTCTTCTAACAACTGTTTGAATAGACGGAATGCTACAGCTGGTTCTGTTGTTGTACCAGATTTAGAGATAACATTTACTGAGAAATCTTTACCATCTAAATACTCAATTAATTCTTGTGTATATGATGAAGAAAGATGATGACCTGCAAAAATAATCTCTGGTACATCATGATTCTTTTTAAATGTTGGTGTAAGCATTTCAATTGCTGAACGCGCACCTAAATATGAACCACCAATACCAATCACAACTAATACATCTGAATGTGATTTAATGGCTTCTGCCGCTTTTAAAATACGGTCAAATTCTTCTTTATCATAATTTACTGGTAAATCAACCCATCCTAAAAAGTCATTGCCAGCGCCTGTTCCTTCATGGATTGTACGATGAATCAGTTTCACTTGATCTTGTTGTTGATCTAATTCATGTTGTCCAAAGAATTGTAGTGCTTTTTTGTAATCAAATTGGATATGTGTCATGCACTTTGCCTCCTAAATTAACTGAACTCACCTTTATTTTACTAACATATATTATTAAATTCAATTAAGTCGAATAGTCCGAAAAATCTTTATAATAAATAATGCATATTTATTTAAATACTTGCATAATAAATCATAACGTGCTAATATACGAATTAAGCAAAAGACATTAAACATTAAACACAGAGGTGACAGTTTTATGAAACAGAAGGTAGTATTAGCATATTCAGGTGGTTTAGATACAAGCGTGGCCGTGCAATGGCTGATTGAACAAGGATACGATGTTGTTGCATGTTGCTTAGACGTTGGTGAAGGAAAAGATTTAGACGTTGTTTATCAAAAAGCGTTAGATATGGGTGCCGTTGAGTCTCACATCATTGATGCAACAAAAGAATTCGCGGAAGAATACGTGGGCTATGCAATCAAAGGTAACTTAATGTATGAACAAACGTACCCACTCGTATCTGCATTGTCACGACCTTTAATTTCAAAAAAACTCGTCGAAATTGCACATAAAACAGATGCGGTTGCAATTGCACACGGATGTACAGGTAAAGGAAATGACCAAGTACGTTTCGAAGTAGCAATTAAAGCATTAGACCCTAACTTAAAAGTAATTGCACCAGTTAGAGAATGGGGCTGGAGCCGTGAAGAAGAGTTAGAATATGCCAAAAAACATAACATTCCAGTACCAGTTGGCAAAGATTCTCCATACTCAATTGACCAAAACTTATGGGGCCGTGCAAATGAATGTGGTGTATTAGAAGATCCATATGTTGCACCACCTGCTGATGCTTATGATTTAACAAACGAATTAGAAGATACACCAGATGAAGCAGATGAGATTATCATTACATTTACAGAAGGTCTTCCTACTCATATCGATGGTAAAGCTTATGAATTAGATGATATGATTCTACATTTAAATGATGTCGCAGGAAAACATGGTATTGGAAGAATTGACCATATTGAAAATAGACTTGTAGGTATCAAATCAAGAGAAGTTTATGAAGTACCTGGTGCTGAAGTGATCTTAAAAGCACATAAAGGTTTAGAAACGATTACACTTTCTAAAGATGTTGCACACTTTAAACCAGTGGTAGAAAAGCAACTATCAGAAATGGTCTATAACGGTTTATGGTTCTCTCCACTTACAGATGCCCTAAAAGCATTCATTGATCATACACAAAAATATGTAACAGGTGATGTGAGAGTTAAGCTCTTCAAAGGTCATGCTGTTGTTAATGGTAGAAAATCAGACTATACACTTTATAATGAAAAATTAGCAACTTATACAAAAGAAGATGCATTCAATCAACAATCAGCTGTTGGCTTTATCGATATTTTCGGTTTACCAACACAAGTGAATGCAATGTTACACGGAGGTTATGCAGATGAGTAAAAAAGCATGGGGCGGTAGATTTGAAGAAAAACCAGAAGATTGGGTAGATGCGTTTAATGCATCTATCCACTTTGATAAAAACTTAGTAGATGAAGATATTCAAGGAAGTATCGCCCATGCTACAATGCTCGCAAATCAAGGCATTTTAACGCAGGACGAGGCTTCTATAATCATTTCAGAACTTAAAGTCATTCAACAAGATATCCACGACAACAAAGTTCCTTTACAAGAGTCTCTCGAGGATATTCATCTCAATATCGAACACGAACTCATTCAACGTATTGGTTCTGTTGGTGGTAAATTGCATACAGGACGTAGCCGTAATGACCAAGTTGCAACAGATATGCATTTATATACGAAAAAAGAAGTTCAAAATATCATCACAGGTATCACTTCTTTCCAACAAACAATTGTTACATTAGCAGAACAACATGTTGATACGATTATGCCTGGCTATACACATTTACAACGTGCTCAGCCCATCTCATTTGCACATCATGTCATGACTTATTTTTGGATGTTAGAGCGTGATAAATCGAGATTTACAGATGCATTAAAACGTATTGACTTATCTCCATTAGGTGCTGCTGCGTTAAGTGGTACAACATATCCAATCGATCGACATGAAACACAATCCTTACTTGGGTTTGGTGGTATCTATGAAAATAGTCTAGATGCTGTTAGTGATCGTGATTACATCGTAGAAACATTACACAATATTAGCTTAACCATGGTCCACCTCTCACGTTTTGCTGAAGAGATTATTTTCTGGTCATCAGAAGAAGCAAAGTTTGTCACATTATCAGATGCTTTCTCTACAGGTTCATCCATTATGCCACAGAAGAAAAACCCAGATATGGCTGAGTTGATTCGTGGTAAAGTTGGTCGTACAACTGGCCATCTGATGAGTATGTTAATGACACTAAAAGGTTTGCCATTAGCATATAACAAAGATATGCAAGAAGATAAAGAAGGACTATTTGATGCTGTTCATACACTGAAAGGTTCATTAAAAATCTTTGAAGGTATGGTAGCAAGTATGTCCGTCAATACAGATAGATTGGCTACAACTGTCAGACAAGACTTTTCAAATGCAACTGAGTTAGCAGACTATCTCGTTATGAAAGATATTCCATTTAGAGATGCTCATGAAATTGTTGGTAAGCTTGTACTCTGGTCTATTCAAAATAACTTATATCTTCTTGATGTACCATTAGATGTCTATCAAGCACAAGCACCAGAAATCGATAAAGATATTTACACATATCTTCAACCAGATGAAGCAGTTAAACGTCGTAAAAGTTATGGCGCAACAGGTCAAGATGCGGTTAAACACCAAATTGAAGTTGCAAAACAACATTTATAATTAATTGAACAGGGATAAGGTAAGTATATAAAGACGTTCATCTAATAAAGGTGTCTTTATATTCAATATACTTATCCCCTTTTTATATATTTTTTAGTAAGTATATAAACTATTCTACATATTAGATGAGTACTTAAGGCATGCGATACTTTAATTAATAAGCATCATTAAAGTAAAACTTTTTAAAAAGCTCCTCCCTTTTACCAAATGAAATATACTACGTTAATTATTCTATTGCTATTCACTTATAACCTTTTATTTCAGAATATTCTAAACATAATCATATGGCATCATTGAAAGGAGTTACATCATGAAAAACTTAAAACATAAAGACTTTTTAACATTATTAGACTTCTCACAAGACGATATACAATTTTTACTTGATTTATCTACAGAGCTGAAACATGCAAAATATTCAGGGACAGAAGAACAAAAATTAAAGGGTAAAAATATTGCGATTATTTTTGAAAAAGATTCAACGCGTACACGCTGTGCATTTGAAGTAGCTGCATATGATCAAGGGGCACATGTCACTTATCTTGGACCAACAGGCTCACAAATGGGAATAAAAGAATCTACAAAAGACACAGCTCGTGTCCTACGATTAGTCAAGCACTTTATTTAAGTGAGTGCTAAAAAAGGCATCACTAAATAAACCTATGTTAGTAAAAAATTTTTGGAATGTGTTATTATGATGGTAGATAGGTTATCAGTGCGGTGACATTCGATAATCGTATTCTTTATTGTTAATAACTAAGTGATGAATAGTTTTTAACAGCTTGTTCACACAAGCAATAACTGCAGTCTTATGGCCTTTTCCATAAGGCTGTTCTTTTAATTTATAATAGTAATCAACAATGTGGTTGGCATATAGTCTTTGTACTTTCAACATGTTTTGTACAATGATGTAAAATAATGACCTTGCACGTTTATTTCCTCGCTTATTTATTTTGTCTTTGTAATGTGTTTTTCCTGATTGATATCTTTTTATATCAATACCAATATAAGCATTCAGCTGTTTATGAGAAGTGAAAGCACGTATATCACCTAGTTCTCCAATTACCATAGCTGCAGTTAACTCTCCAATACCTGGAATAGATGTTAATATTTTAAATTCATCAAGTGTTTGAGCTAAGTCAATAAGTTGAGTTTGAATGGCTAATTGTCTTTCCATTGAATTAAGTAAATCATCAATTGTGTAGATGAGTTTATCTACGAAGAATGAATCAGCGGGTACTGATGGATAACTTTCATTCGTATAAGAAACTAACTTCTCCACATATGAATTTACCTTTTTGTCTGACAATCGTTTATTAGTACTATTAGCGATTAGCTCTTTCAATTTTGATACATTATTAACATCTACATAATCTGGATGTGGAAATAGCTTCGCAACTCTCAACGCGATTTTAGAGTATCTGTCTTTAAATAAAATTTGTAGTTCTGGAAAGGTCATATCTAATAACTGAATCAATGTACTTTTTAAGTATGTCATTTGATTAGAAAGTTCTTCATAATATCTTGTCACTTCTCTTATTTTGATGTGAATATCTTTTATCATATTTTGAGATGGTTGCTTATTATAATGCTTCGCAAGATTTGCCAACTTATGAGCATCTGATTTATCTGTTTTCCATGTTCTAAGTGTATTTGTCATTAACTTAGACTCTAACGGATTCACTATACTGTAAGGGATGTAATTTTCATTACAGAATCTTTCTAGCGGTTTGGAATATATACCTGTTGATTCAAGAAGGATATAAATCCCTGCATATTGTTTTACATAATTCAATAGATTTTCAAAGCCGCTTTTATTATGAATTAATTCAAACTCGTCTATAAAAGTTTCGTTTGAATAATGTGCAATAAAGCTTTTCCCTTTCCCTACATCGATACCAAAATATTCGATATAAATCACTCCTATTCTTTTTATCTAAGAAGCTTTAACTTCACTGACCCTTATTTTTTTCACTTTCCCATACACGATCTCACTGGACCCAACATACTAAAATCGAATTAATAAGGAGAGTGAAGTTCTCCAGTTTTTTATACGGATTCGTTGACCCTCGGAGCTGTTCGGAGCACTTCTCTCTACTACTATTCCATAAACTCAAATAATGCGCTATTGGCAAATTTTAGTAAATAAAAAAGTAGTGAAGTTACCTACCGTCGTAGATTTCTTCACCACTAATCTTAGTATGTTTATTAGGAAGAATGTATGACGACATTGAATATCGTGGCTTTTCACAACAAACCGTAGAAGACTTAGCAGCATATTCCGGCGTACCTGTATGGAATGGCCTCACTGATGAAGACCATCCTACACAAGTACTTGCTGACTTTTTAACAGCTAAAGAAATGTTGAAAAAGCCTTATCATCAAATACGCTTCACTTTTATTGGAGATGGACGTAATAATGTCGCAAACGCATTAATGCAAGGTGCTGCGATTATGGGCATGACGTTTCACCTTATATGTCCCAAATCCCTAAACCCAACAGATGAACAATTAAAACAATGCAAAGATATTGCCATACAAAATGGTGGCCACATTCTTGTGACGGATAATATCGATGAAGGGATAAAAGGTTCTGATGTTATTTATACAGATGTTTGGGTATCTATGGGTGAACCAGATGACGTTTGGGAACAACGTATTAAATTATTAGAGCCCTATCGTGTGACTAAGGAATTAATGAATAAAACAGGAAACCCAAATACGATTTTTGAACATTGCTTACCATCATTTCATAATACGGAAACGACCATCGGCAAACAAATATACGAAAAATATGGACTCACTGAAATGGAAGTCACAAATGAAGTATTTGAAAGTGAACAATCCGTTGTTTTTCAAGAAGCAGAAAATAGACTGCATACAATTAAAGCTGTCATGGTTGCAACACTAGGAGAATAGATGAAAGGAGTGATCAAAAATGTCTAAGATTGTCGTCGCTTTAGGTGGTAACGCCCTAGGTCAATCTCCTAAAGAACAATTGAATGTATTAAAAAATACAGCTAAGTCATTAGTCAGTTTAATCGATAAAGGACATGACGTTGTCGTGAGTCATGGTAATGGTCCACAAGTCGGAAGTATTAACCTAGGATTGAACTATGCTGCTGAACACCATCAAGGTCCCGCCTTTCCATTTCCTGAGTGTAGTGCTATGAGCCAAGCTTATATTGGCTATCAAATGCAAGAAAGTATACAAAATGAGTTATACGCCATGGGTATTGATAAACAAGTTGTAACACTCGTTACCCGAGTAGAAGTTGCAACTAATGATCCTGCCTTTAATCATCCTACTAAACCCATTGGCTTATTCTATACAAAAGAACAAGCACATGAAACCAAACAAATAAAGGGATATACTTTCATTGAAGATTCTGGGCGTGGTTATCGTCGTGTTGTCCCTTCAGCACAACCTATTAATATTATTGAATTAGACAGTATTAAAACATTAAACACAAGTGGAAAATTAGTCATCGCAGCTGGTGGCGGTGGTATCCCTGTTGCCAAAGAAGCAAATTTTTATAAAGGGATTGATGCTGTGATTGACAAAGACAAAACAAGTGCGTTATTAGCAGCACATTTGAAATTTGATCAGCTCATTATTTTAACAGCTGTAGATTATGTTTATCTTAATTATGGCAAAATTAACCAGAAGCCACTTAAAACAATATCTGTAGATGAAATCCAAAAACATATTCCTGATAATCAATTTGCTAAAGGGAGTATGCTTCCAAAAGTCGAGGCAGCGATACAATTTCTCGAGAAAAATCCTAAAGGTAGCGTTTTAATTACCTCTCTTGAAAAGTTAAAAGATGCATTAGATGGCAAAATAGGTACGTATATACACAATGAAAAAAACAGAGACACCATCATGTAGTGTCCCTGCTCTGAAATTATGCTTTTATGCCCAACCACGATATCTTGCTGCTTCAGCTGTACGTTTAATACCTACAATGTATGCTGCAAGTCTCATATCGATTTTACGGTTTTCTGATAAGCTATAAATTGTGTCAAATGCTGTAACTAACTTTTCACGTAACTTTTCATTAACTTCTTCTTCTGACCAGTAGTAACCTGTATTGTTTTGTACCCATTCAAAGTATGATACTGTTACGCCACCTGCACTAGCAAGCACGTCTGGTACTAATAAAATACCGCGATCCGTTAAGATCTTCGTTGCTTCTGGTGTCGTTGGACCATTCGCTGCTTCTACAACGATATCTGCTTTAATATCGCCAGCATTATCTGCTGTGATTTGGTTCGCAATCGCTGCTGGTACAAGAATATCACAATCTAATTCAAACAATTCTTTGTTCGTAATTGTATCTTCAAATAAGTTTGTTACTGTACCGAAACTATCACGACGATCTAATAAGTAGTCGATATCTAAACCTTCTGGATCGTGTAATGCACCGTATGCATCAGAAATACCTACAATCTTAGCACCTGCATCATTTAAGAATTTTGCTAAGAAACTACCTGCATTACCGAATCCTTGAATAACGATACGTGAATCTTTAATTGTTTTACCACGACGTTTGGCTGCTTCCTCAATCGCAATAACAACACCTAATGCTGTTGAGCGGTCACGACCTTGTGAACCACCTAATACGATTGGTTTCCCTGTGATAAATCCTGGAGAGTTAAATGCATCCATTTGGCTGTATTCATCCATCATCCAAGCCATGATTTGAGAGTTCGTGAAAACATCTGGTGCTGGGATATCTTTTGTTGGTCCTACAATTTGAGAAATTGCACGAACGTAACCACGTGATAAGCGTTCTACTTCATGAATACTCATTTGACGTGGGTCACAAATAATGCCCCCTTTTCCCCCACCATAAGGGAGGTCAACGATACCACATTTTAACGTCATCCACATAGACAATGCTTTAACTTCTTCTTCATCTACATCTGGGTGGAAACGAACGCCACCTTTAGTTGGTCCCACAGCATCATTATGTTGTGCACGATAACCTGTAAAAGTTTTAACCGTTCCGTCATCCATTCTTACTGGAATACGTACTGTTAAAAATCTTAACGGTTCTTTGATTAGTTCATACATTCCATCATCAAAGCCCAATTTGTGCATCGCTTCTTTAATGATACCTTGCGTTGACGTCACTAGATTATTTTTTTCAGACATGATCCATCTCGCCTCTTTTTCCTACTTTTGTTTTCGCTTACATGAGTATTGTAACATATGCCAATCTTTTTTAAAGTCTTTTATTAATACTGTTTTGGTTGATTATTTAGATTGTGAAAATACCTTTTTCACTTTTTCAATCGCATAATCTAACTCTTCTTTCGTAATCACTAATGGCGGTGCAAAACGAATCACAGTATCATGTGTTTCTTTACATAAAATGCCTTCTTCTTTTAAACGTTCACAGTATGGTCGTGCATTTTCATGTAATTCAACACCAATGAATAAACCACGGCCACGAACTTCTTTAATTGCTGGATGATCAATTTCAAGTAATGCATTTTTGAAGTATTCTCCAAGTTCTTGTGAACGTCCTGGTAAATCTTCGTCCACAATCACATCTAAAGCAGCAATTGAAGCGGCACATGCAAGTGGATTTCCTCCAAATGTAGATCCATGAGAACCTGGTGTGAAGACATCAAGAACTTCTTTATCTGCTAATACAACAGAAATTGGGAATACGCCACCACCCAGTGCTTTACCTAAAATATAAACATCTGGTTTAACATTATCCCAGTCAGTCGCAAATAACTTACCTGTACGACCAAGACCAGCTTGAATTTCATCTGCAATAAATAGCACATTATGCTCATCACATAATTCACGAACTTGTTTTAAATAGCCTTCTGGCGGGATATTGATACCCGCTTCACCTTGGATTGGCTCAATTAAAACAGCTGCTGTGTTTTCATTAATTGTTTCTTTTAATGCTTCAATATCGCCAAATGGTACATTTTGGAAACCTTCTAATAATGGACCATATCCACGTTGATATTCTTTTTCTGATGAAATTGAAACAGGCGCCATTGTACGACCGTGGAAGTTACCTACCATGGCAATAATTTCAGCTTCATTCGGCTTGATACCTTTTACTTCATAAGCCCAACGACGTGCCGCTTTTAAAGCTGTTTCAACTGCTTCTGCACCTGTATTCATTGGTAATGCTTTTTCTTTACCAGCAAGTTTACAGATTTTTTCGTACCATTCCCCTAAGTTATCGCTATGAAATGCACGAGACACAAGTGTCACTTTGTCAGCTTGATCTTTAAGTGCTTGCACGATTTTTGGATGACGGTGTCCTTGGTTTACTGCAGAATATGCAGCTAACATATCCATATATTTTTTACCTTCTGGATCTTTCACCCATACGCCTTCAGCTTCTGAAATAACAATTGGCAGTGGTAAATAGTTATGCGCACCATAATGATTCGTTAACTCAATAATTGACTCTGATTTATTTGTCACGTGTATTCTCCCCTTTACTTCTAAATGATATAAATATAGGGTATATCAATTACAGCTCAAAAACGTCTTCATTCGTTTCAAATATTCTGCAAAGGACATACCCTCATCTCTTGTCGTCAACACGGGATTGAGGTATGCGCCATATACTTCTTATATAACTAAAAAGTGATATAGCTTACCTCAATCACATGATTTATTTTTTATAAATGTTCAGAAACTGTGTGGCCTTGCATGTGAAGTACTAAGTAGTCTGGACCACCCGCTTTTGAATCTGTACCTGACATTTTGAATCCACCGAATGGTTGGTAGCCTACGACAGCGCCTGTGCAACCACGGTTAAAGTATAAGTTACCAACCATGAAGTCACGACGTGCTTGTTCTAACTTCATTCTGTTGTTAGAAATAACGCCACCAGTTAAACCATATTCAGTATCATTCGCAACTTGAATTGCTTCATCAAAATCTTTTACTTTTGTGAAACCAACAACAGGTCCGAAGATTTCTTCTTGCATAATGCGAGAATTTGGATCTAAGTCTGCAAAGATCGTTGGGTGTACAAAGTTACCTTTTTCTTCATCTGTGTTACCACCAGTCACTAAACGACCTTCTTCTTTACCAATTTCAATGTAATTTTTGATTTTATCTAAAGATTTTTGGTCGATAACTGGACCTACATACGTATCTGGTTCAGCTGCGTTACCCACTTTAATTTTTTCAGTTTCAGCTTTCACACGCTCTAATAATTCATCATAGATATCTTGGTGTGCAATAACGCGTGAGCATGCTGAACATTTTTGTCCAGAGAAACCGAATGCTGAGTATACAATTGCATCTGTTGCAACTTGAAGGTCTGCTTCACTATCTACAACAAGTGCATCTTTACCACCCATTTCAGCAATCACACGCTTGATGTGATTTTGACCTTCTTGGATCACTGCAGCTTTTTGAATAATTTCTTTACCTACATTTTTAGAACCTGTAAATGAAATTAAGCCGACATCTTTATTTTCAATTAAGAAGTCTCCAATTTCACTAGAAGAACCAGGAATCCAGTTTACAACACCTTTTGGTAAACCAGCTTCTTCAAGTACTTCCATAAATTTATAAGAAATAATTGGTGTGTTTGATGATGGTTTTAATAACACTGTGTTACCTGTTACAACTGGTGCAACAGTAGTACCAGCCATGATTGCATATGCAAAGTTCCATGGTGAAATAACAACACTCACACCTACTGGAAGGTAGTCGAATTGGTTATATTCACCTGGGCGGCTGTTTACTTTTTTGCCATCTTTTAATTCAAGCATTTGACGGCCATAGTATTCCATGAAGTCGATTGCTTCTGCAGTATCTGCATCGGCTTCTTTCCATGGTTTACCGCCTTCTTTAGATAATAATGCTGAGAATTCGTGCTTACGTTTTCTTGTAATTGCAGCAGCACGGAATAATACATTAGCACGTACTTTAGGATCAACATTTCTCCATGTTTTGAATGCTTCTTTTGCCGCTTCTAAGGCTTGTTCAGCATGTTCTCTTGACGCTTTAGAAACATAACCAATTGTCTCTTCTCTATTCGATGGGTTATACACACGTGTTGTATCGTCTGTGTATACACGTTCCCCACCGATGATGAGTGGATACGTTTTACCTAATTCACTTTCCACTTTTTCAAGGGCGCGATAATAAGCCGTACGGTTCTCCTCTTTTGTGAAATCTGTAAATGGTTCATGTTTGTATGGAATCATTCAAAATCCTCCTTTGTTTTTGAGAAAGCTATATACTTATCATGACATAACCCACCATTATTTGTAAAAGAATTTTCAGTCTTTACAGAATTATCTTATAAACAAATTTGTGATATATGTATATCAATCAAAGCAACTGTATCCATGATTATTTTTCATCATATAAAAGCGCTTTCATTTACAAGCATTATAGCCATAATTTAGACAAATTTCAACTATTAGAGGCTCTATTTTCGAAAAAACATCGTTATCTCTTTTTCTTGTCACTTAATTCATCAAATATCGTAAAAAACCACTCAATTATAATTGAGTGGTTTATCCAGAGTTATTTAAAAGTCTTCATATAATTTTATTAATTAAATATATTAAGCTTGTTAAAGATATTTTTTAAATTCATTTGATCCCACGGCAGATATTCCGCAATCGTGAAGCCAACAATTTCATTATTTTCAAATAAACCAGTTAGTATTTCTTCTAATTCATTTAAAGACATTTTCCCAGCTGCTGCGGGAAATTCACTAACATTTGGTTCAGCAAAATAACTAGAACGAAATTCATTCGGATTTAATACATCTATATCAAAATGAATGGCAATTTTTGAAAAATTATTTTGATTAATCCATTCTTGTATTTTAGGATAATCAAAGATTTT
Source organism: Staphylococcus sp. IVB6240 (assembly GCF_025558425.1). Classification (NCBI taxonomy): domain Bacteria; kingdom Bacillati; phylum Bacillota; class Bacilli; order Caryophanales; family Staphylococcaceae; genus Staphylococcus; species Staphylococcus dromedarii. The sequence continues at coordinate 577,439 of NZ_CP094718.1, read as the reverse complement.
ATCGTTTTGTAGTTCATAAGAAAAGTCTAATTCTTTTAAATTTTCTACTTCAAAATCTAATAAATCTTGCAATCCAACATATAAAAATTGATTTGGCTTTAGTGGTGATGACATGAATTGAGAAAGTTCATTGTCACCTTTACCAATTAAGTTCGCAACAACCATAGCATGTTCATTCGTAAAATCTTTAGGGTAAGAAATATCAGGATGTGTATCAATCCATATCCCACCTAAATCACCTGAATATTTCGCATTTAAATAATCAAAAGGCGCTTGAGATACCATACAATTGCCACCTAGAGTAATTATTTTTTCAGGTGCTTCATTATTTAATATTTCTTTTGCTTTTTTGACGTTATTGATGATTTGAGATTGACCATAAACACCATTTTCTTTAGCAAGTCACCATTATTATGCTCGACAGTCACTTGTACCTCTTTTTGCTCATCATTTTGGGGAATGAGTTGTTTGAGAAAAAATGCACCATCATAGTATTCTGTTCTATTTCCTGATTGCCAATCTGGATAAACAAGTCTTAATGTTTTTGACATCTTCTCACCTTACTTCTTTAATTTTACTTTATTATAAACTAATTAAAAAATTGTGTTAAACTTTTAGCTTTAAATCCATTCTCATCAACCATAAAATAACCCTAAAAACTTTGAATAACAATGCTAAGATATCGCTATAAACCGTCTCTATATAGATACTACTTCCGTTACAATAATCACAGTTATTTATTTAAATTATGCACTCTTTAATTAGGATAATTTTCTGAAATATGCTATTATAAATATGTTAAATTTTAATCATATAAGGGGTTATGCATGTTGAAGAAACAGTATCGTGTCGGTCAACATATCAAGGTGCGTGTGACTGGTATTCAACCCTACGGCGCTTTTGTTGAAACCCCTGACAATACTGAAGGATTAATTCATATATCTGAAGTCATGGATGATTATGTCCATAATTTAAAAAAACTTTTAACACCTGGTCAAATCGTCAAAGCAAAGATTATTTCTATAGATGAAGCTGGGAAGTTAAACCTATCACTAAGAGACAATGATTATTTTAAAAATTATGAACGTAAAAAAGTGAAACGTTCAGTATTGGACGAGATTAAAGAAACTGAGAAGTATGGGTTTCAATCTTTAGCAGAACGGTTGCCAACTTGGGTGGAACAATCCATAAAGCGAATTGAGGATTCATCTAAGTAACACGTACATAAAAAGCCTAGGTGCCAATGCGGTGCACCTAGGCTTATTTTATACTTATTCTGATAAATCATTTCAACATCTAGTTAACGATTTTCACAATATCTTTTTACCTGCAAGGACAGCTGCTTGTGTCATTTCATGGCTATTTACCCATGTTTCGTTCACTTTAGCATTTCTCTCTTTAAAGATGTTGATCACATCTTTACTCTGTTCTTTCGTCACAATCGGGTCGTTTTCCCCCATTGACAGGAATACTTCAAATTCTGATAAATCTTTTTGATTATCTTCTACATCTACTGGATAAAGTGGTGCGAATAACAATGCTTTTTGAAATGGCGTTTCTTCTCTCAAAATAAGGTTAATCGCAATGTTAGAGCCATTTGAAAAACCAACTGGTATGACATCTTCTAATTTAAAATTATATTTTTCAGCAGCCGTTTTTACAAAGTGAAATAATTCTTTTCCTCTGTACTCTAAATCTTCCAAATCATATTTGCCTTCTCCCAATCTTTTGAAGAACCTCGCCATACCATTTTCTGATACTTCACCTTTAACACTTAATACGCTATAAGTTGGGTCGAGCATTTCTGCTAATGGCAATAAGTCTGTTTCACTACCACCTGTTCCATGTAACAATAAGAAAACTGGCTTACCTTGTTCACCTTGTTTAAAAATATGTTTCATTTTTTAGCACCTCTCTTTAATCTGGTCTTTCAATCGTAAATGTTTGACCAATTTCAGCATAATCATTACCGGCAAGTCTACTGACTGCTTTCAGCTTATCTTTATTAATATATCCCTCACTATAAATCGCCTCATCAAAATGATAATATTTCACTTCTAAAAGTAATAAATCAGAAATAGGTACATGATCTTTATAAATCGGAATATGTTCTTTTAATACTGTTTCAAATCTCACTTTACTTTGCTTTAAACCTGATACAGACACTTCGACAGAATCCACCTCTTCAAATTCCGTACGAACTCGTTCACTCTCATTTGGTTCTAATACAGCAGCAGTTTGATTGGCATCATTTACATTATCTGTATCTACAATATGCACAACCGCTTCTTTATTTTGTAAAATATTACGTGCGGTATCTTTTAATTCTCCATTCACACGTTGAACGGCTATTGACACAATAGGAGGATCAGAAGATACGATATTGAAGAAACTGAAAGGCGCAATGTTCAATATGCCACTATCAGTCTGTGTTGTAACAAGCGCGATGGGTCTCGGAATAATTGATCCAATCAACAATTTGTAATTTTCTTTTTGTGATAATGTTTCAGGTCGTATCTCCTTCATCAAATCTCTCCTTTTTATAAATTAGTGTTCTCTGCTTGTATCGAATGCTTTGATATCAGACTCAATATAATCACGTTTGGCTTCTAAAAATGGTGGTAATGATAGACTTTCTCCCAACGTTTCATACGGTTCATCTCCCATAAATCCTGGACTATCCGTAGAAATCTCTATTAGTATATGCCCAACTCTTGCATATAAAGCTTCAAAGTAGTATCGATCCACATGACCAGAATGTCTAATCCCTAATTTATTATACTTTTCTTCCCATGATTTAATTGCTTCATGATCTTTTACTCTAAATGATACATGGTGAACTTCTCCATACCCTTGTCTTGCTACAGGGCTTTCTTCGTCTTTTCTCAAAATGACTTGACCACCATTACCACCCTCTCCAACTTCTAATAATGTCACATCATCTTCTTCAATAATTGGTTTCATACCATAAACTTGTGTCAACATTGATTTAAAATCATCATAGTAACTCACAGTGATTTCAATAGGACCTAGACCATAGATTGCTTTATCTTCTGGTACTGGACCGTTTTTCCAAGGCGCACCAGGTTTAACGCCTTCATTTTGTTCATCTGATATTAATTGATATCTTTGACCGTCTTCTTCTTCAAACGGCAATACCTTTTTACCAAATAATTCTTGAATGCCATCATGTTTAACATCAAATTCTTCAAAACGATTTAAATAATATTCTAGCGCTGCATCATTAGGTACTCTAAATGCTGCAAGACTTATTGAATTTGTCCCTCTAACACCTTTAGGGTTATTTGGAAAATCAAAAAATGTCATATCTGTGCCTGGTGATCCTAGGTCATCTGCAAAAAATGTATGATACGTATAAATATCATCTTGGTTTACTGTCTTTTTAACTAAACGCATTCCTAATACTTCTGTAAAAAATTCATAGTTTCTCACAATATTATCTGTCATTGCTGTTACATGGTGGATACCGATAAGTTCTTGATTACTCATTTTATATTCCTTCTCTCTTTAACTTTATTATTTCGATTTCGAGATAATTTCTTTTAAAAAAATTACGCTGCATCTACTCAGTAGAATACGCGCTCATTTTTTTTAATGCTGTTCTCAATACAGTCAGTTCTTCATCATTTAGGCTAGAAAAGATTTTCTCAATCGTTTTTGCATGTAATGGAAATATTTTACACATTAACTCATACCCTTTTTCTGTCAAAACTGCATATATAACACGTTTATCTTTAGGGTTTTGTCGACGAATGACATAACCTTTCTTAACAAGTTGATCAATGACATATGTTGTACTACTACTTGCGATGAGTATACGATCTTTAACTTTTTGAATAGGCTGTTCACCTTTGTGATATAAAAGTTCCATTACTGCAAATTCCGTCACATTTAAACCATAGTTTTTCATATCTTGCTTAACTATTCGGTCTAACATATCATTTGTACGTTTAATACCTACAAACGCTTTTAAAGCTTCATCATTTCTGTTCACATCATCACCTAAATTGTTATTATTTCGAATTCGAGATAATTATAACTTGGTTTAAATCCAAAGTCAACCACTATGATTTAAAATATTTACTTGTAAGATAGATGATAAAAAAACCCCAGACATCACGACTTACGCTACATCCGGGGCTATATTTTAAATCACTTCACAAGATTGTTGTAATTGCACGGCTTCTCTCGCTTTTTGTAAGCATGCATCTTTTGGAAGCGACACTTCAAACGAAAACTGAAAGATTTGTTGAAAGGCTTCTGCAATTTCAGTCGGTTCACCATAGTGATGAACGGCATCCATCATTTCGTAAACTTCTGCATCTCCCATTGTTGGATCATCAAAGTTCATCGGATTCCATGCTGCCAACAGCTGATATAAGTGAATGTTTAATTCATTGTTAGACATGATGCATACTCCTTATCACTTCTTATTCTTCAATATCAATTGATTCAATCACTACGTCATACACTGGTTTGTCTTGTGCACCAACTTTAACACTTGCAATATCTTCTAACGTGTCTTCACCTTCAATCAATTGACCAAATACTGTATGTTTTTGGTCTAACCAAGGTGTACCACCTTTTTCACGATATGCTTCAGCAATTTCTTTAGGCCATCCACCATTTTCTAATTGATCTGCCATTTGTGCTGGAATATCTTTCATTTGCACAATAAAGAATTGTGAACCATTTGTACCAGGACCAGCATTTGCCATTGATAATGCACCATAAATATTAAATGCTTCCATAGAGAATTCATCTTCAAATGGTCCGCCATAGATACTTTCGCCACCCATACCAGTTGCAGTTGGGTCACCACCTTGAATCATAAAGTCATTAATCACACGGTGGAATGTAATGCCATCGTAGTAACCTTTTTTAGAAAGTTCAACAAAGTTTTTAACAGTTTTTGGTGCAATCTCTGGGAATAATTTTAAAGTCATATCCCCTTTATTTGTGTGCATAACTGCTTTTATTTCATTATCTTGTATTTCTTTTGTCAATTGTGGGTAGTTTGTCATTTTAATGCTCCATTCATGATAAAATTAAATATACTCTATATTTTAACATATTTAAGAAAGGATGGAATTAACATGCTTTATCGTTTTGCACATAAATCTGGCGTTTACGCTGTTGAGGTCGTAGATGACACGGCTGATCAAATCTTAGTGAAGGTGGTACAAGTCATCAAACACCCAAAACAAGGTGACTTACATAGTCCAAATGAAGTGGAAGGTGTGTTCTTTCATGAACGCAAAGCGTTAAGTTTATATGAAAAACGCTATACAACAAAGAGTAAGTTAAAACCATTTGAGGGAGACGTTCAAGAATACACTGTTTCACTTCAACAAGCATTAACAAAGTTAGAACGTGATTTACAAGAAACAGACTCTGCATATTCACGTGCTGCCTTACAATGTCTCAATAACTTGAAAGTAGATTATACACGACAATACAAAGTTGATTTCAAATAATTTTTTGATGCGTTTCTTCTTATTTAAAAGTGACGGAAACATGCATCCGTATGCGACGTGTCATGTTTTTCACACTATTCATTATCATGTATAATAAGCATATCGTATTATTTTTTAAGGAGGACAATTTATGAGTTGGTTACATATTGCGGTGCTGTTACCGCTGATATCTGCACTACTCATTCCTATCTTGTATCGCTTCTATAAGCGGATTCATTTAGGATGGTTTGTGTTACCGATTCCTTTTGTGTTGTTTATATACTTCTTATCGTATATCAAACCTACTATGTCCGGACATTATACAGAAAAGTCCGCTGCATGGATGCCACAAATCGGTATGAACTTTGACATTTATGTAGATGGGCTCAGCCTTTTATTCAGTCTATTAATAACAGGTATCGGAAGCCTTGTCGTACTCTATTCTATTAGCTATTTAAGTAAAAAAGAGCAACTTGGTAACTTTTATTGTTATCTATTAATCTTCATGAGTGCGATGCTTGGTGTCGTTCTTTCAGATAACCTCTTAGTTTTATATTTCTTCTGGGAATTGACATCATTCTCTAGTTTCTTGCTCATCTCATTCTGGCGTCACAAAGAAAAGTCATTGTATGGTGCGATGAAGTCAATGATGATTACTGTCTTTGGCGGATTATCATTGCTCGGTGGATTTATCCTGCTTCATCAAGCATCTGGCACATGGCGTATTCGTGAAATGATTGAACAAGTATCAGACATTCAATCATCACCATTCTTTGTGCTTGCAATGGTATTTATTATCTTAGGTGCCATGACGAAATCTGCACAGTTTCCATTTTATATTTGGTTACCTGATGCAATGGAAGCACCAACTCCAGTCAGTGCCTACCTTCACTCAGCAACAATGGTTAAAGCTGGGATTTATTTAATCGCGCGCTTAACACCTATCTTTGCTGTATCACAAGGTTGGATTTGGACAGTTACCGCATTTGGTCTTGTCACACTCTTCTGGGGTTCACTCAATGCGACAAAGCAACAAGACTTAAAAGGAATCCTTGCATTTTCAACCGTTTCGCAGTTGGGTATGATCATGTCCATGCTCGGTATCGGTGCTGTAAGTTATCACTTTGAAGGTGCAGACAGTCAACTTTATGTCGCAGCATTTAGTGCAGCCGTATTCCATTTAATCAACCATGCAACGTTCAAAGGTGCATTGTTCATGATCACTGGTTCGGTTGACCACGCAACTGGAACACGTGATATAAAAAAATTAGGTGGTCTGATGACGGTTATGCCGATTTCATTTACGCTATCGATTATCACATCACTTAGTATGGCGGGTGTTCCACCATTTAATGGTTTCTTATCAAAGGAACAATTTTTAGAATCAATGATTACTGTTACTGAATCAGGTATTTTTAACTTAAGTTCAGTTGGCTTATTACTGCCGATTGTTGCAATTGTAGGTAGCATGTTCACATTCGTCTATTCATTTAAATTCATCTCAGAAATTTTCCTTGGCGAATATACACCTGACAAACTACCACATAAAGCACATGAAGCATCATTCTTAATGAATGTTTCACCAACGATTTTAGCTACTTTAGTGATCGCTATTGGTTTATTCCCTAGCTTGGTGTCTGCACCATTTGTAGAACCAGCAGCAAAAGCAATTGCGAATGTGGATTCAGTACATGCTGAATTTCATATGTGGCATGGTTTCACACCAGCCTTTTTTGCAACATTAATCATTTATATTGTAGGGGCTGTATTATTACTTACTTTCAATAAATGGGTGCCTGTATTACTCAAAATACCAACATCTATTACATTGAATCATTGGTATGATCAAACTGGTCGATATACACCTTACTATGCAACTCAGATTACGCGTACATATATGACAGGATTTATTCGTAACAATCTCGTTATCATCTTCTTCATGATGATAGCCATCACATGTATCACACTTATTTTCGTACCGTTTACATTCGACTTTGTGAAAGTATCACCGGTACGTCTATATGAAATGATTTCTGTTATTACAATTATTGTTGCAGCAACGATGATTATGTTCGCACGCTCTCGACTATTCAGTATTATCATGCTGAGTGCAGTCGGTTATTCAATGGCAATCTTCTTTATCTTCTTCAATGCGCCTGACTTAGCATTGACACAGTTTGTCGTTGAAACAATCTCTACAGCATTGTTCTTATTATGTTTCTATCACCTACCTAATATGAGCCGTTATAACGAAACACGATCATATAAAGTAGGAAATGTTTTAATTTCAATTGGTGTCGGTGCTGTCGTAACAATTTTAGGTTTAATTGCCTATGGTAACCGTCACTTTGACTCAATCAGTAGTTTCTACAAAGAACATGTCTATGACCTAGCTGAAGGTAAAAACATGGTTAACGTAATCCTTGTTGACTTCCGTGGTATGGATACATTGTTCGAGTCATCTGTACTCGGTATTGCGGGTATGGGTATTTATACACTCATTAAACTACGTGCAAAACACAAAAATGGTTATGAAAGGGTGGAGAAGATTGAACAGGCAAAAAAATGATTTAATATCTCAATATTCAGCACTGATTATCTTTTTCTTAATTATGATGTTCGGCTTCTCACTCTTCTTAGCCGGTCATTATACACCTGGGGGCGGCTTTATTGGTGGCCTACTTGTATCGAGTTCACTGGTTATCTTAGCAGTCGCATTTGATGTAAAAACATTGCGTAAAGTTTTCCCTTGGGACTTTAAAAAGTTAATCGCACTTGGTTTGACGTTTTGTGTGATTGCACCCATGTTAAGTTGGACATACGGTAAAAACTTTTTTACACATACGTCAGTTGATATTCCGCTTCCCCTTTTAGCACCAATGCATCTGCATACTGCTGTTATTTTTGATACAGGTGTGCTACTTGCGGTTGTGGGAACGGTCATGACAATAATTCTAACGATTGGAGAGAATGAGTAATGGAAATAGTATTAATTTTTGTTTGCGGCTTCTTAACTTCTATTAGTGTTTACCTCATTCTGTCTAAAAGTTTAATCAGAATTATTATCGGTACTGCATTATTATCACATGCCGCAAACTTATTTATTTTGACAATGGGTGGATTGAAAACAGGTCGCGTCCCTATTTATGAGAAAGGCGTTAGCAATTATGTCGATCCAATCCCACAAGCATTGATTTTAACGGCAATCGTTATCTCATTTGCAGTTACAGCCTTTTTCTTAGTATTAGCCTTTAGAAGTTATAAAGAACTTGGCACAGATAATGTAGAACGTATGAAGGGGGTACCACAAGATGATGATGAATGAGAACTTACTTGTCATGGTACTCGTTGTGCCAGTCATTACAGCAATATTATTAATTTTTATCGGGTTACGCCCCTTTATTAAACGTTATGTCGCATTAACAGGTACACTCATAACTTTAGGATTTGCCTTGCTTAACCTCTACAATGTATGGAAAGCAGGTCATCCAATTGTCTTAAAACTCGGTTCTTGGAAAGCACCATATAGTATCGTCTTTGTACTCGATTTATTTAGTGCTTTACTCGTCACAACAAGTGTGATTATCACACTTTTGATTATCCTATTCTCATATCAGTCTATTGGCTTACACCGTGAAACGTATTACTACTACTTCACTGTGATGTTCATGTTAACAGGTATCAATGGTGCCTTTATTACTGGGGACATCTTCAACCTATTTGTCTTTTTCGAAGTCTTCTTAATGGCTTCATATGGACTGATGGTCATCGGTGGAACAAAGATACAATTACAAGAAAGTGTGAAATACTTACTGGTTAACGTTGTGTCATCCGCATTCTTCGTTATGGCTGTTGGTATTTTATACTCAGTTGTCGGCACATTAAATATGGCGGATATCAGCGTTAAACTGGATGAGGTTTATCAAACACATCCAGGCCTAGTAAGTATCGTGTTTATTTTATTCATTTTCGTATTCGCAACAAAAGCCGGGGCATTCCCAATGTATGTCTGGCTTCCAGGTGCGTACTATGCGCCACCATTTGCTATCATTGCATTCTTTGGTGCATTACTAACAAAAGTCGGAGTTTATGCCATTGCGCGTACAATGAGCCTATTCTTCCATGACACATTGACATTCTCACACTATACAATTCTCGCCCTTGCCCTACTCACAATCATTTTTGGCTGTGTCGGTGCTGTTGGCTTTAGAGATACAAAACGTATTATTTTATACAATATTATGATTGCTGTAGGTGTGATTCTTGTCGGTGTGGCCATGATGAATGAAGCAGGTATTGTGGGGGCCATCTACTACACACTTCACGATATGCTTGTAAAAGCTGCATTGTTCTTCTTAATTGGTATTATGTATAAAATTGCTAAAACAACAGACTTACGAGACTTTGGTGGCTTAATACACCACTATCCAGTGCTCGGTTGGACATTCTTTATCGCTGCACTCAGCTTAGCAGGTATTCCACCATTTAGCGGCTTCTACGGTAAGCTTTACATTGTTCAAGCAACATTTGAACGAGGCTTTTATTTCAGTGGTATTATCGTACTACTATCAAGTCTTATCGTGTTATATTCAGTGATTAATATCTTTTTAAATGGATTCTTCGGCAAGAGTTACGGATATGTTTATAATCCACACTTGCACCACAGAGGCTTACTAGCAGTATCTATTTTAGCAGTTGTGATCACAGTCGCATTCGGTCTCTTTGCTGGTGAACTCTATCCGATTGTGGCTGAAGCAGCGAAGTCATTCTATCAACCGGAAACATATATTGATAGTGTATTGGGGGTGAAATAATATGGCAGTACAAATTGTGATTAATTTAGGACTTGCCATCTTTTGGTTATTTTTATCAGGTAGCTACACGATGAATTCCTTCGTACTTGGCTATTTATTCGCAATGCTACTTGTATTCCTGATGCGTAAACTTTTACCAGGTCGCTTTTATGTCATCACTTTGTATAACGTGATCAAGCTTGTCTTCGTATTTATTTCAGAATTAATTAAAGCTAATATCGGTGTATTGCGTATTATTCTTCAACCTCAAATCAAAAATGAATCTGCATTCTTTGTCTATGAGACAGACTTGAAGCATAAATGGGAAGTCGCTTTACTTTCCAACTTAATCACATTGACTCCAGGTACAGTGGTTATCGGTGTCAATGATGATATGAAACGTCTTTACATCCATTGCTTGGATTTTTCAACGAAGGAAGAAGAAATTGCAGCCATCAAAGGTTCACTTGAAAAGGCTGTTAGAGAGGTCGGTGAGTATGATGAACTATGATATTTTTATAATTATTGCGCTTGTCATTGTCGTACTCTCAATATTAGCGATTCTTGTACGTGTTATTTTAGGTCCATCATTACCTGACCGTGTCGTTGCTTTAGATGCAATTGGCATTCAGTTAATGGCTGTTATTGGGCTGTTCTCCATCATTTTGGGAACACGTTATATGATTGTTGCCATTTTATTAATTGGGATTCTTGCCTTTTTAGGTACAGCTGTTTTTGCTAAATTTATGGATAAGGGAGAGGTGATCGAATATGACAGAGACAGTCGTGATTAGTATCGGTCTTATCTTAGTTATCACTGGCGCCCTATTCAGTGCACTTGCTGCAATCGGGATGTTGCGTTTAGATGATGTTTATTCACGTGCTCACGCAGCAGGAAAAGCAGCAACACTTGGTACGATGTTGTTACTCACAGGTACATTTATTTACTTTATCGGTAAAGAAGGCTATGTGAACTTCCATCTATTAATTGGTATTGTTTTCGTATTCATTACGGGACCTATTGCCAGTCACATGGTATTGAAAGCAGCGTATAACCTAAAGACGCCTGCTTCTAAACGATTAAAAATGGATGAAGTTAAAGAAGACCTTAAAGGAATGAAACTTTAAAATAGTTAAAAGCGTACAGTCCATGTGATTGTACGCTTTTTATATACTCATCTATTAAAAAAATAGACATTCCCTTTTTCTTCATAATCGTCTAATGATAGATCATATATAAATCCGAGTGACTCTGCTGTCTTAATAGATGGCACGTTATTCACTTTTGTTAAAATAAGCATTCTATATCGATTCTCAGTTAGCATCAATACATGCTCCATAATACATGTGATGGCTTCTTTTACGTATCCCTTTCTCGTTTTTTCAGTAGCAATGCGATAATAAATATTAAGAACTGTTTCCCCTTGAAGCTTTGTAAATTGTAAACCGCAAACACCAAATGGTTCATCTGTTGATTTGTCTATTAATATTTAATAACCAAATTGATGTGCGTCGTGGTGCTTCTTCCATACTTCATATGTTTCTCTAAAATCTTCAATCTTTTTCACTGGTCCACTTGGATTGTATTGCTGTGTGCTAGGATCTGCATGAACTTTGAAAATGGTTTCTATATGTGCTTCTGACGGTACACTCAAATATAATCGTTCAGTTTCTAACATGTATGACCACTCCTCATATTTTATTACCCCACTTCAGTAAAATAACTAAAAACGCAAATTCCAAGTTTAAGTTAGTAATATCATAACAGACATTTTGATTCCAATAACGATTAACTCATCAAAAGTTGTCATGAATAATAAAGTGATTGATCATATCCAAATACTCCAATATCGAATTATTTATAGTTGTATATGAACATATTATCCTTGCGCCATTTACTATTTAGAACTCGGGTAGTGTTGGATTGTATCTTGTTAGGCAGACGCGTCCATTCCACATAACCTTATATAGTATTTCTGTTCATCAGTGCAAGTGTTTGTGTCCGACTTCTTTCGGATTACACTTCGCTATGAAAAGCCGAAATAAAGAAGGATGAATAACATTAAAGTGGCCCCTACTTCAAGTACACTTTAATGTTATTCACCCTTTTCTTTATATCCAATAGCTTTCCCTGCTAAAACCCCTGATAAAATATAGCCTAGGAGTCTTAATATAGAATCCCTTAATTCAGTTTTAAAATAAAACATAGAAATAAAAAGTAAAATCGCCAATATTAGAAGAAACTTGCTTTTTATATACAACATTGTGTCAGCCCCTAAAAATAACTAATCTGTCATATTTCATGTTAACATAACTTTTTTGTTCCAATTCCTGTTCCTCGTGTCTAAACAAATATTATTGATTAAACTACTCACTTCATCACGTTGTATATAAATCTTTGTATTCATCATAATACAATACCTCTATGCAGTTTAACCAATCTAAAACCGTTCCAATGAAATCATAGATATCTAAACCTTTCATTTCATAGGTTTCTTCATCATTTACAGTTGCTGTGGCATCTTCAATAAATGTCACCTTAATATCTTCATGATATGCATTTATTGCAGTAAATAAACAACAGTATTCCGTATTGAAACCAGTTATAAATATATGGTCTATATTTTTTTCTTTTATATACTCTTTAAAATTTTTACTAGTAAAAGCACTAGGCTCACTTTTTTTCAAATACAATACTATTCTTTGTATCTACTACTATCTCAATATTATCTTTCTTTGTAAAAATAAAGGGCTCTTTTCAATATCATAATCAATATGTTTAATAAATATTACTTCATTCTTATTTTCTTTAAAATGAGAAATCATTTTTTCTATTCTATCAACTCTTTCTTGAAAATCACCTTGTTCTACAAAACCTTTTTGAAAATCTAAAACTACTAGAGCTTTACTCATATGATATACACTCCTTAAATTTTTAAAATGTTATATATATATACATTCTTTTAGAATATTTATTACAGTATATTTATCTCTGCCCTCTTTATCTAATAGTGGATTGTATTCCATTATATAGATACCAATTATATTGTAACCTTTTAAGCCTTTTATAATATCTAAAAAATCATCCGTAGTTAAACCAAACGGAAGTAAAAGCTAGAAGAGTTAAATTCATGTAGATCTAAACAATTCACATCTATGTATAAGTGTAAGTTTTTACTAATTAGTTCTAAATCATTAATTTTATAAAAAATACCGATTAGTTTATTATCATCAGTTACTATATATACAACATTGTATCACCCCCTAAAAATAACTATGATTGTCATATTACATTTTAAAATATCTTTTTATTACAATGCCTGTTACTCTTCACAATAAACACCCTTGTCTTTCACTAACAGTTCTTACTACCAAACTTGTAAAGGACTTTCACCGTTCCGAATGAATACAAAAAGAACTGCAAATCTCTTAAAATATAAATATTTCCTCCATTCTACGAAATTAGTTACATGTCTTCTAGTTAAGCGAACAGTACCAATATAAAAATCGTGATTAACTATAATTTTCCAACTTTACAACAGAATCTCCTATTTTTCAGGAGTTTATAAAGTAAATATTTAGGACGTAATTGCATGGTCTTTGTATCTAATGATATAATACTGAAATATTAATTGTCGTATTCTAATAATAACAAAAATTCTAAATTTTTTAAAAAGGAGATGTATGCATTTGAAAAAAATATGTTCCGAAATATTAAGTAATCATATTTCTGAATTGAGTAATGAAGAAATATTAGATTATATTGAATACCCTAAATATGAAAATCAAGGGGATTTGTCCTTTCCATGTTTTGTGCTAAGTAAATATAGAAAAAAAAGTCCCCAAGAAATAGCAGATAAACTATCACTAGAAATAGATGATGAAAAAATTATTAAATTAGAAAGTAAGAGTGGATATTTAAATATATTTTTGGATCCTAAATTATTCGGTATAAAAGTTATAAATGATGTATTAAAAAAATCCTCTAACTTTGGCTCGAGAAATATAGGAGATGGGAAAGTAATTACAATGGATATATCTTCTCCAAACATAGCTAAACCTTTTTCTATGGGACATTTAAGATCTACAGTAATAGGTAATTCAATATCTTTAATAGCAGAAAAATTAAATTATAAACCTATTAAAATAAATCACATAGGAGATTGGGGAACATAGTTTGGCAAACTAATAGTAGCTTATACAATGTGGGGAGAAGAAGAATTAGTAAAAGAAAACCCTATCCAAGAGTTGTTTAAATTATATGTCAAATTTCATGAAGAAGCAGAAAAGAATGACCACTTGAATGAAGAAGGACGAGAAGCCTTTTTGAAGTTAGAACAAGGTGTAGAAGAGTATATAGAATTATGGAAATGGTTTAGAGAGGTATCTTTAGCTTCATTCAATAAAATATATAATAGGCTAGGAGTCCCTTTGATTCATATAATGGAGAAGCTTTTTACAATGATAAACTACAATCAGTTATCGATATTTTAAAAGATAAAAATTTACTTCAAGAAGATAATGGAGCAAATATTGTAAAATTAGACAACCTACCACCTGCACTTATTCAAAAAAATAATGGATCCTCTTTATATATAACTAGAGACTTAGCTACAGCTATATACAGAAAAAATAATTATGAATTTTTCAAATCATATTATTTTGTTGGGAATGAACAAAGATTACATTTTCAACAACTTATTGAAGTATTAAGATTAATGGGAGCCGAATGGGCTACAGATATTGAACACATACCATTTGGAATGATTCTGAAGAACGGCAAAAAAATGTCAACTAGGAAAGGGAAAGTGATTTTTTTAGAAGAAGTGTTAGATGAGGCTGTATATATCGCCAAAAAAAATATATTAGAAAAATCTCCAAATACTGAAGATATTGATGAAATATCCGAAAAGATAGGCGTAGGATCAGTTATTTTCAATGACTTAAAACATGAACGTCAGAATGATATTGAATTTAACCTAGAAGATATGTTAATGCCAGAAGGAAATACATGTTTATATATTCAGTATACTAATGCAAGGATTAATGCAATATTAAGAAAATCTAAAATCAATTTAACTAATATAGAAATTTCAAATATTAATGAAGATTTATGGACAATAATTAAGGATTTATTGATTTTTGAAGAGACAATAGAGAATGCAATGATAAAACAATCACCCGCAGAAATATCAAAATATTTATTGCAACTTTCTAGACATTTTAACAACTATTATGGAAAGACTAAAATTTTAAATGAAAATGCATTATTGGAATCAAGATTATCTGTATTAAAAGCAGTTTCTATAGTTTTAGAAGAAGGTCTCAGGTTATTAGGAATACAAGCACCGCGTTCTTTATAAAAATAATAGGAATTAAATTAACGAGAGAACTTGCGAATTTCAAGTTAAGTTAGCTAATTATAGTGAATGAGATTTAAACTGAGATTAGATATATCTTCAATAAGTAACCAAATCTGAATATTTAGATTTGAAAAGGACCATAAAAATTGAATGTCTTTAAACATTCTTCCATTGGATGTAGAGATGTGTTATCTTTTAATGTCTTTCTAAGATAATTATTCATTTACATTGCCTTTCGCTAACGGTTCCTACTACTAACCCTATAACGGACTTTCACCTTCAAACTATTACACATGACAGACGCAAATAAAAATGGAACAGCTCATTAGCCATTCCATTTTTATTATTGTTATTTCGTTATTTTCTTAATCATCAATGTACCACGCATCACACTAATTAAACGTCCTTCATCATCTGTGATTCGAATATCCCAAACGTGTGTACTACGCCCTTGATGAAGAATTGTTGCTTCTGCGTATATATATCCATCTGTTGCTGACTTAATATGATTCGTATGCATTTCTAAGCCAACGGGTATTTCTTTTGTTGTATCAACAAGATTTGCTGAACCCATAGAACAAGCCGTTTCGCCTAATGCCATTGTTGCGCCACCATGCAAATAACCAAATGGCTGTTTCACTTGATCTTTCACTGGCATGGACATCTTCAAAAATCCGTCTCGTTGTTCTAGGACTTTCATTTCTAGTAAATCTACTAAATTAGTCATGACGTATTCCTACCTCCACTTTGTATTATAGTACAAGTGCAGCAATTGTTCCCATTACGATAAGTGGAATATTGTAGAATACAAAGTTCGGTACACATGTGTCACGAATTTGATCGTGTTGACCATCAATGTTTAAACCTGCTGTAGGTCCAAGTGTTGAATCACTTGCTGGAGATCCTGAGTCACCTAATGCGCTCGCTGTACCAATCAATGCAATTAAAGCCATTGTGCTTAGGCCAATTGATTCACCGAATGGAATAAACAGTGCTGAGATGATTGGAATTGTCGCAAATGATGAACCAATACCTAATGTGACAATTAAGCCAATGACATACATAAGGACGATGCTAATAAACTTATTATCGCCTGCAATTGTTGTAAGTCCTTCAACAAGCTTTTGCACATCTCCTGTTTCATTCATCACGCCTGCAAATCCGTTCGCAGTTAAAATTACAACACCAATGTATGCCATAATTTTAATACCATCAACAAACTTATCATCTAAATTTCTCCAAGTGTATGCACCTGATAAGAAGAATACAAGTACACCTGCTAATGCACCAAATATCATAGAGTCTGTCACTGTTTGAACAATGAATGTCGCTAAAATTGCAACTACAGTTACGACTAGTACATATGGTTTTAATTCTGTTTGATTCACTTCATCATTCATTTGAATTGGCTTATATATTCGTGGCTTGCGATAATAAATTAATGCCAGTATTAAACCAATAATATATCCACTTGCCGGAATAATCATTGCCTTCCAAATCATTGAGAATTCAATGGGGTGATTTGCTTTTTCAAAACCTTTTTGAATAATCTCTTGGAAGATATGACCAAAACCAAATGGTAGTAAAACATATGGGAAACATAGACCAAAGCCGATAATCACCGCAATTAAACGACGGTCCATTTTCAATTCATTAAATAAGCTAAGTAACGGTGGGATGACAATCGGAATAAACGCTATATGCACTGGGATCACGTTCTGACTCATCACACTTAATACGAGTAAACTAATAATGATGACACTTTTCACTTTAATACGAGAAACTTTGGTATCTTCTGCACGAATAGCACGAATAATCTTCTGTACAAGATAATCTGTGATACCACTGTATGAAATCAGTGCCGCAAATCCACCCAGTAAAGCATAACTTAATGCCACTTCTGCACCATCAACGATATTTGATGTGAATACGGAGATTGTTTTCTCAAGTGATAAACCTGAGATAATCCCCCCTACTAGTGCACTTATAAATAAACTA
Organism: Staphylococcus sp. IVB6240; assembly: GCF_025558425.1. Lineage (NCBI taxonomy): Bacteria > Bacillati > Bacillota > Bacilli > Caryophanales > Staphylococcaceae > Staphylococcus > Staphylococcus dromedarii. The sequence continues at coordinate 559,808 of NZ_CP094718.1, read as the reverse complement.
ATGACGACATTCAGTCGACATAAACATAAAACAATCATTAATAATACTGCGATTAATACAGCATTCATTCCGCCCACTCCTTTAGTTCATTACCAAGTTAAAGTATTGTGTATACAATATAACAATTGTAACTCCTTAAGTCAATATGTCTTTTTTAAATCATATGAAATAATTTGTGTTCAAAAAAGAAAAAGAGTGAGTATATGCCTTTTCATAAGACAGTTCTCACTCTTTCGTATCCTTCTTATTTCAATTGTATCTTATCGTGTCATCAACCAATTAACAATTGTAGGTATCATATATCCTGTTGGTCCCTTAGGTCCTTTATAAGATGATTTCGTTGTTGTAGCTGGTCCTGCGATATCGACATGTAAATGAGGTGTTTCTCCACTAAAATGCGTGACAAATGCTGCTGCAAATAATGCTTTGCCGTGCGCATTCACATGATTTGTTAAATCAGCAACATCTGATGCTTTAATATTTCGACGTTCTGTTTCAGTGATTGGTAATTCATATACCGCTTCATCTACGCGATTTGCTGTTTCCAATATTGCTTGTAGTAGTGCTTTATCCGCATTTTTATTGAATATTGCTGCTTTATCTTCTCCTAAAGCAACAACTGCCGCACCTGTCAGCGTAGCAAAATCAATAATTAACTTAGGTGCGAATTGATTTGCATAAAATGACGCATCTCCTAGTACAAGACGTCCTTCTGCATCTGTATTAGGTACCTCAACTGTTTCGCCACTTAATGCTGTAAAGACATCATCCGGTTTCATCGCATTGTTATCAATCATATTTTCTGCTGCTGCAATTACCGCAACAATGTTCACTTTTAATTTCAAATTTGCAATCGCATCAACCATACCAATGACATTCGCTGCACCACACATATCAAATTTCATTGTTGGCATGCCTGTTTTTGACTTGATTGAATAGCCACCTGAATCATAAGTAATCCCTTTACCGACTAATGCAATGACATCATCTGCCTGCTCTGAATTTCCTTCGTATTTTAATGTAATCACGCGTGGTGGATTAACAGAGCCTTTTCCGACTGCATGAATTAAACCAAATCCTTCTTGTTGAATGGCTGACTCATCTTTGACATCAACTTGAACTTTCGTACCTTCAAAATGCTCTTGAACAAGTGTGGCTAAATAATCAGGTGTTAATATATTTGGTGGTATATTACCTAAAGTTCTCGCATAATTAATAGCCTTTCCAAGCTTTTGTCCTTGATCAAATGCTTGTTGATGTTCTTCATCTGCAGAGAGCCATTCAATATTCAATTCAAATGGTGCCACTTTGTCAGATCGGTAACTATCAAATTCATATGTTGCCTGTTCATATTGTATTCCCATTGTTTGAAAGACATATTGTGAATCAACTGATTTTGATAAAAATGTGTATGGATATAGTTGTATCTCAGTGATACGTTCTTGTTGAAGATATTGAAATAAATTACCCCCAATTTTTAAATAGTCACGTTGTTCTTGATGACTGATATTCCCTAGTCCTACTGTTACAAATTTATGCTGTACATCATCTACTGTTACTGGAACAACAGAAACCGCACCTAAATGACTTTTAATAAACTTTTGTTTTTTTAATTTTTGAAGTGCTTCAGATAATGTGTCGTCTGGGATTGCGTTCGTTACATATTGATTGAATTGGTCAGGAATCCCTATTACATAAACTTGCTCTTTTTCTCTTTTTGTTGTCATTGCCAAATCCCCTTTCAACTTATTGATTCTATTGTAGCAAATCAGGCCACCTCGTCTCTATACGTGTGCCCTTTTCATATGCTATGACAGCAAAAAATCGAGCAAGTGCGTAAAGCACCACTCGATTTTTCTAGTCATTTATATTCGATTAAAATTTACCTTTTTTGTAAGCTAAGCCTAAACCACCAATTTTGAAGATGGCACGTGTATCAATAACACGTTTCATGAAAGCAGCTTTTTTACCAGTGATTTCACGGCCGTAAACAATACCTACACCGTCATGACGACCTAATGAACATACTGTACCACGATCAACGTAAGTAAAGTTTTCAGTTGGTTCACCTTTCAAGATATGCGCAATGTTTGTCGCTGTTTTTTCACCTTGTTGCATTGCGATTTGTGCAGTTGTTGGTAATGGACGTTCTCCACCTTCTGGGATAAACGCTGAAACATCACCGATAACGAAGATGTCATCATAGCCTTCGATTGTTAAGTCTTGTTTAGTCACAATACGACCACGTTTTACACCTTCAAATGATTTTTCCATTAAGTTGCTACCACGAACACCTGCAGCCCATACTACTGTATTTGCTTCAAGTTGTTGTTCTTTGTCGTCTACTTTTACAACAAAACCTTTTTCGTTTGCAGCAACGATTGGTGTACCTACTTTAAATTCAACACCGCGTTCTTCTAAGTAGCTAACTGCGTGGCTAACTAACTCTTCAGAGAACATTGGTAACATTTTTGGTGCTGCTTCAACACAAGTAATTTTTACTTTGCTTTGATCTACACCATATTTGTTTGCTAATTCTGGAATACGGTCAGTTAATTCACCTAAGAATTCAACACCTGTGAAACCAGCACCACCTACTAAGATTGCTAAGTCTTTTTCATCTTTTTCTTTAGATGCTGCATAGTTTGCAAATTTGTCTTCGATATGACGTGAAATTTGACGTGCTGTATGAACGTTCTCAATTTGGAATGCATGTTCTTTCATACCTTCAATGCCGAAAGTTTCTGATTCGAAACCTAATGCAACAACAAGAATATCGAAATCAAAGATACCACGAGTTGTTTCAACTTTTTTCGCATTGCGGTCAATTTTTGTTACTTCAGCTTTTACGAAGTTTACATGCTTTTTAAGTACGCTTTCGATTGGATATAATAAATCTTCATAGTTGATTGTTCCAGCTGATGCTTCGTGTAACCATGTTGACTCATAGTGATATTCGTTTTTGTTTACTAATGTGATTTCTGCATCTTCTTCTGAAAGTTGCTTTTGGAGTTTTGCTACAGTTTGTAATCCTGCATAACCAGCACCTAAAACAAGTACTTTTTTACGTTCTGCCATTCTCATTCACCTATTCCTTCATCATTTTATTAATACATTTGATACTGTATACCCACTTTATTAAAACAGTACACAAATTCTTAAAAGATAATCATCTATTAGTTTATAGTTTTTTTAGTCTAAATTCAAGCATTCGTACGATTTCTTTCTTATTTATTAGAACCATTTTTTCATCAGTTAAATAAGATAGCCTCAATAAATGAAAACGCTTAAAAAACCATACAAAAATAATCATTCCCATATTAGAACATAGGAATGGTTATTTTTGTTTTTAGATGATTAACATTCTTCTGGTGTACCCGCTACTTTATCTGTACGGAATGAGCTACCACAACCACATGAAGCAATCGCATTTGGATTGTCAATTTGGAATCCGCCACCCATTAATGATTGTTTAAAGTCAATTGTCGTCCCGTTTAAAATAGGTGCATCTTCAGGATCAACAAGTACTTTTAAACCATGAAATTCCAATACTTCATCATTTTCTCCTGGTTCTGCTTCTGCTGTCATACCATATGTTAAACCTGTACAACCGCCACCGTTCACTTTTACTTTTAAATACCCATCTGGCATATCGTTTTGTTTTAACATATCTTTTACTTCATAAGCTGCTGCTTCAGTTAATGTTACTGTAGACATATGATTTCCTCCTTAAAATAACCAAGTTTCTTCTATATGCGAATATATATTTTTTAATAACTCATCAGGTGTTTCACCTTCAACAAGGTCCCCATTCACAAGTGCATAAAGTCCCGAACTACAAATACCACAATTTTGTAGACATCCATAGTCTAACACGTCCACATCTGGGTCTTTGTCCAACTCATCAAAAACCACTTGAGAACCTCTTGCCAAATTAGAAATACAAAACTCGACAATTGGATTCATCCTACACCTTCTTCTTTCAATTTAATGATGCCATTATAGCAAATATCCTCACAGTTCGCTATGTCTCGGCTCACATAGAAATAAACGGAATAAATTCCGCCACTGACTTCCTTCCTATGATTGTAAACAGTTCAAAAAATGTCTATAATTAAATATGAACAATTATCAAACTTTTAAGTTATTGTACGTGATAGAGTTACTTTCAAAGGGGCATTGATAAAGTACCCTATCACATCAATCATCATGGTTAAAGGGGAGTTAAAAATGAAAAGTTTAGTTTTATTAGGTGGCGGATACGGTAATATGCGTATCTTATCAAGAATATTACCAGAGGCTTTGCCTGAGGATTTTCGTGTCACATTAATTGACCGCATGCCATATCATGGATTAAAAACTGAATTCTATGCTTTAGCTGCTGGTTCAAAATCTGATAAAGAAGTTCGCGTAAACTTTCCAAAAGATGAGCGTATTAATACTGTCTATGGAGAGATCACAAACATTGATCTCGATAACCAAATCGTCTCTGTCGGACAAACACGTGTTGATTATGATGACCTTGTTATCGGCCTTGGTTGTGAAGATAAATATCACAATGTACCAGGTGCTAAGACACATACATATAGTATTCAAACATTGGCAGACGCTCGTAAAACGTATCATGATATTTCGGAATTACCAAGTGGCGCACAAGTTGGAATTGTGGGGGCAGGTTTAAGTGGGATTGAACTTGCAAGTGCGCTTCGTGAAAGTCGTGATGACCTTGATATCTTCTTGTACGATCGTGGGGACCGTATTCTCAATCAATTTCCTGAAAAACTAAGCAATTATGTTAAAAAGTGGTTTGATCAACATAATGTAACAGTTGTTCCAAACTCTAATATTGTCAAAGTTGAACCAGGTACACTTTATAACAAAGATACGAAAAACGAACATGACTTAATCGTATGGACAGCAGGTATTCAACCTGTGTCACTCGTTCGTAATTTACCTGTTGATCTGAGTCGCAGTAACCGTGTCATGGTCAATCAATATCACCAAATTCCAACTTATCCCAACGTCTATGTTGTTGGGGATTGTGCAAACTTACCATTCGCACCGAGTGCACAACTTGCAGAAGAACAGGCAGATCAAATTGCCGACGTCTTAAAGACACTTTGGCAAGGGAAGCCACTTCCTGAAAAAATGCCAGAAATCAAAATTCAAGGTTTCTTAGGCGCACTTGGAGAAAAGAAAGGCTTTGCTTATTTGATGGATACGACTGTGACAGGTCGACTTGCATCGATCTTAAAATCCGGTGTCTTATGGCTCTATAAACATCATAATGGTTAAACGAAAAGCCTGTGGCAACATCAACGCCACAGGCTTTCTATCTATTTTCTATTAAAATACTTGTTCTACCTCAATAACACCAGGCACTTCTTCTACAAGGGCACGCTCAATACCTGCCTTCAATGTAATTGTACTACTTGGGCAAGTCCCACAAGCACCTAATAATTGAAGTTTTACAATTCCATCTTCTACGTCAACGAGTGCACAGTCACCACCATCACGGAGTAAAAATGGACGTAATTTTTCAATGACTTCTGCGACTTGATCGTACATTGTTGTATCTTCAGTTGGCATATACAATGCCTCCTTTCAACTTAAATGGTTCATATTCTTCCTCTTTCTTATTATAATAGAAATAGTATCGAAAATCTATTCTATTAACTAGGGGGATGTTCAAATGACAAAAGTGAGCGTAGTAATATATGGAGCTGAAACTGTTTGTGCAAGTTGTGTCAACGCACCAAGTGCACGCAACACCTATGATTGGTTAGAAACGTTATTACCTAAAAAATATCCAAATCTTAACTTTAAATTCACATACATCGATATTGACCGTGACACAGAGAACTTAACAGATCACGATGAACAATTTATTGAGCAAATTCGAAATGACGAATTATTTTATCCACTTGTAACGATGAATGACGAATATGTTGCTGATGGCTATGTGCAATTAAAGCCATTAAAACGTTATATGTCAGAGCATTTTGACGTCACTGACACAACAAGCGAACAATAAAAAATGGGGTTGGACAACTAAACAATATTGTCCAACCTCATCCTATTTTCTATTTCATAAAGACTTGGTTACGTGCTGATTTTCCTTGCACGACGTCTTCAATATTTAACACACATGTTTGAATCATCTGATCACGTGTTAGCACTGTAGCACTACCAATATGTGGTGTAACAATCGCATTTGGCAATGTTAATAATGGATGGTCCATGCGAATTGGTTCATCACGAACAACATCCAATGCACAACCTGCAATTTCACCTGTTTGTAATGCTTCTACAAGGTCTTCTTCTACAACGATATCGCCACGACCAATATTCACGAATATGGCATCATTGCGCATCATTTTGAATACCTCTTTGTTGAATTTATCACGTGTATCAGGTGTTGATGGTGCTGTACAGACAATGAAGTCACTTTCGCGAACAAGTGTCTCGAAAGACGTATAAAATGCGCCAAGTTCATTTTCTGCCTTCGTATTACGTGAACGGTTATGATAAAGGATATCTGCATTAAATCCTTTTAAACGGCGGGCTAATGCTCTACCAATTTCACCCATACCAAAAATACCGACTTTTGAACGATAAATATCTTTTCCAGCTAGTAGATAGGGTCCCCAGCTTTCCCATTTGCCATCTTTTACATAATCAATCGCTTCTGATAGACGGCGAGATGCTGCCATCATCAATGTGAAGCCTAATTCAGCTGTTGTTTCACTAAGAACATGAGGTGTATTAGAAATGACGACATCACGCTTCTCAGCCTCAGCAAGATCAATATTGTCATAACCCACTGCCATATTGGCAATAATTTTTAAGTTAGGTGCTTGTTCAAGCAAATCACGATCAATTTTTTCACTCAATGTAATGAGTAAAATTGTTTTATCTGCAGCTGTCTCCATAAACTGTTCACGAGGCATCGGTGTTAAATGATGATCCCACATCTCAACTTCACCGATTAATTCTAAACGCTGCTTAAATTTTTCCGGAATTCGACGTGTTACTAAAATTTTCTCCATACGATCACTGCCCTTTTTCAATTTCTTTTAACAGTACTGTTAAATTCTCAATACTCACTGTCGGTGGGATATCTTTAGCTAAAGCTTCTTCTTTAGACGTCACACCAGTTTGTACATGAATGGTATCAATGCCAATATTGATACCTGACATAATATCTGTATCGTATAAATCACCAATCATCGCTACTTCTGACTTGTCTAACTGCAATAAGTCTAGCGCTTTTTGCATGATTGGTGTTTCGGGCTTACCGATAAATATCGGTTCTGTTTTAGAAGACACTGTGACCACACTTGTTAAAGAGCCGTTACCTGGTAAGAAACCTTGCTCTTTCGGTATAGACGGATCTTTATTTGTTGAAATAAATGTCGCCCCACGTTGAACCGCTAACGTCGCTTTTGTTAGCTTTTCATAGTTGATATTCTCATCCAATCCCACAACAACAAAATCAACATCGGTATCATCTTTAAGGTCTAAACCAGCAGATGATAATGCGGTTCTCAGACCTGTGTCACCAATCATATACACAGACGCATGAGGCTTTTCACTACTAATATAATCAGCTGTTGCCATGGCAGATGTCACGACTTCTGCTGGTCTTGCGTCGATACCAATTGAAGCTAACTTCTCTACCACATCTTCTGGTGATTTTGTTGAATTATTAGTTACATATAAATGTGGAATGTCATATTGATTCAATCCATTAATAAATTCAACTGCGCCTTCGATCACCTGACTTCCTCTATATAAGGTACCGTCTAAGTCAATTAAATACGCTTTATATGTTTTCATCTATTCTTGTGCTCCTTTACCAAATGCTGTTACAGGTACATTTTCATGTTCTAAGAAATGTAAGATTTCCTCGATAAATTGTTGATAATAAGGAATTGCACGATCAAATAACGGAACTAAAGTTTGACTATCCAATTCATCATATAAATGAACAAATTGACGTCTCACATCGATTGTCTCATGTAAGACTGTTTTCGTTTCCTTCGATATCGCACCTTCCAATTCTAAAATATCTACAACATCTTTATAGTTGCCTGGATCACGCAAAATAAAGGCATCGATAATCATATTACCAATATCTACCGATGACTCGATCAGCATCTGTGCCACACGTTCAAAGGCATAGCTATTCGTTTTAACTGATTCATAATCTTCCGTTAATCGTTTTAAATATGTGAGTTTTTTTGATAACTGTTCTTTGTCTACAAAATACATATTTGTCACCCCTATTCCTATCTATCATATCACAATTTTGCGTGTCACTTCATTTCTCGATATACTGATACTATACGATTTTTGAAGGAGTTCTTAATATGATAGATATGTTTTTATATGATGATGTCGAACCATCACAAATCCGTTTTGTCGGCTTTATCGGTGAAGAAACACGTTATGATCTTATCTTGCTTCAAACAGACCGTCATTATGGTAAAACACTCGTCCTTAATACACAGACAAATAAATTTGGTATTATTGGGACAGATGACCTGGATGAAGAAGGATATATTGCCTATATACTTGGCGTCAATGAAGCTGAAGGAGAAGAACTCACAGATTACTTACGTGATGTCATTAGCTAATTAAATAACTGCAAAGAACCCCATGATTTAGAAATAATCACATTCCTAAATCATGGGGTTTCAGTGTATATTAACTTTGAATAGTCGGCTGGATTTTAACATCTTTTAACTTATCTACTTCGTCAATTTCAACTTCTTCTTGTAGTAATTGTTGATCGACTTCCTGTTTGGATAAACGTCTTACAACAAAGTAAGCACATCCGAAGTTACAATACTCTAATAAGTAGTCTTGAATGGTTGAGAAGCGTTTATTAAAATCTGCTTTTTTATAGGTATCTCTATAAAATCCTTTCAATCGAAGTTGATCATAACCATAATCGCCAACTACAAAATCATATTTATCTAGAATTTCCGAATAACGTGATACAAAATCTTCTTCGTTAAAAGCATCTCGATACGACTCTATCAATTCAAAATAATGATTGCCTGCTTTGATCATATCTGCATCACCTAAATGCTTATGAATTAAGTTGTTCATTGCCAAGACGTTGTTTTGCTTTAGCTGCTTCGTTTACTTGCTCGTCAGCATGGTATGAGCTTCGTACAAGTGGACCTGCTTGACAATGTTTGAAGCCTTTTTCCATCGCAACTTTACGTAACTTACCGAATTCTAATGGTGTGTAGTATTTTTGTACTTTCAAGTGTTTACGTGAAGGCTGTAAGTATTGACCAATTGTTAAGATATCCACATCATTGGCACGTAAATCGTCCATTGTTTCATGGATTTCTTCAATTGTTTCACCTAAACCAACCATGATACTTGATTTTGTTGGAATATCTGGTTGTAATTCTTTAGAACGACGTAAAAACTCAAGTGTACGATCATATGTTGCACGTGCACGAACTCTTGGTGATAAGCGACGTACTGTTTCGATATTATGGTTTAAAATATCTGGACGTGCAGCCATTAATGTTTTCAACGCTTCGTAATCTCCCCCCATATCTGAAGGTAAGATTTCAATTGTTGTATAAGGGTTGCGTTCACGAACTTTACGAACTGTTTCAGCATATACGTTTGAACCTGCATCTTTTAAGTCATCACGCGCAACAGCTGTAATAACAACGTGTTTCAAGTTCATTAATTCTACAGATTCTGCAACACGTTCTGGCTCACCTAAGTCCAATTCATTCGGTAAACCTGTTTTAACCGCACAGAAACGACAAGCACGTGTACATACATCACCTAAAATCATAAATGTTGCTGTACGACGCGCACCCCAACATTCATGGATATTTGGACACTTCGCTTCTTCACATACAGTATGCAAGTTTTTCTCTCGCATCATCTTTTTAAGACCTGTATAGTTTTCGTTCGTGTTTAACTTTATTTTTAACCAATCTGGTTTGCGTAAAATTTCTTCATTTTTCGTAGCCATAGCAGTGGATACCCTCCTGTGAAATTCAACTCTGTATTTATTATAACGGACTTTATTGAAAATTAAAACGACCTTGTCTCATGTTTTAGTCAGCATCTATATATGATTTAAAAATATCACGTAAAAATGCTGGTAACAGATAATCAATCGGTTGCCCTTTAAGCATTGGGAAATAACGTCCAAAAGTATACATATCAATCGTTCCTAGTTGATAGACTTTATCGTCTTTAATCTCTTTACCATTTACAAAATATCGATTGCTTGATTCGATATATCCTGCATTATATAAAATATAGCCTCCAAAAATATCTCCTCGAAAACCTAATCCTTGTGCATGTTCATACATATACGTTTGTTCACGCGCAGTCAGCAGTACTTCTTTAAGTACGCGTCCTGTTACTTTAGCTCGAACTGTATTAATTGGGTGAGGTAGCATTTGATGAATGTCGTATTCTGTTAATATTTTATTTTCATATCCTTTGACCATTAATCCTGCATTAATAATCGTACAGTCTGCACCAATATATTCATGAACACTTTCAGCCAGTTGATATGTCGCCTGCGTAATAAAGTTTGTTTCTCTTTGCAAAGTCATTGGTTTTGAAACAACAGGTGTATTCAATAAAGAACGGCCTTCTTTATCAAAGTCCACTGTTACTTCATGTAGCGTTTCTAATGGATGTAATGTAGCCTGCTTATGGATAACTTGTCCATTTTCAATATCCAGTGTCACTTCTCCTAAATAATGACCATATTTACCTGCTGCTGCCATCAGCACACCGTTAGACATCTCGCCTTCTAAGAAATGGTGATGTGTATGAGAACCAAGTATGACATCAACTTCTGGCAATACTTTACAAAGCTCCTGATCAAAGAAGATGCCTGCGTGACTCATAACAACCAAGACATCATATGCCCCTTTTTGTTGACGAACCACGTGTTGAATTGCAGCTAATGGATCCGTAACAAGCCAGTCTAACGCACGATAGAATGGTGTGAAAGCAGCTGTTATACCTATAAATAAGAAACGTACACCTTCAATCTCTTTTATATAAGATTCTACAAAGTTATTTGGTAACTGACCCGCTTCATCAAATACATTTGCACACGTCACTGTAAAGTTCGCATCATCATATAATGTATTCAATGCGTCATGCGATATTGTCATCCCTTCATTATTACCAATTGTTGCGATATCACAATTCGCATCATTGAGTAACTGAACATTTCGCTTACCCATCGTTCCTTCCGTCACCGGTAACGATAAATCAACATGATCTCCAATATCTAAATAGAGAGAGGGATGATTCAAGTTTGGACGATGCTTCGCCATATACGCAGAAATTCGCGCATATGCATCGAGATGACTATGTATATCATTCGTATGATACAATGTGACACGCATCATATTCACCTTCCTTTAACTAAAAAATGATCTTGTTATTAAGTAGACACCCAGTATAAGCATTACCATGCGTAATATCAGTACAACGGTATCAGATTTGACCGAACGATTGATTCTAACACCTAATCTGGCACCGAACCAGCTTGCGATGATAAGAATCAGACTATATCCCCAGACAACATGTCCGAGTACGATATGCCCGACAGAACCTGTAATACTTGAGAAGAAAATCATCATCATACTTGTACCAACTGCGACATGTGGTGGAAAACGAAATACAAGTAACATCAGCGGTGTCATCAGTGCACCACCCCCGATACCAAAGAGACCAGAAGTCATACCAATTAAAAATGATAAAATAATCGCAACAGACGGCACGACACCATAGCGGTATGTCTCACCATGCGCATCTGTAAATGACTTCATATAACGTTCTTGTTGAAAGGCTTGAATCGGAGGAATTTTATGTCGAATCATTAATAATATAGAAACAAAGATTAGGAAGATACCGAAATAACGGTTAAAAGAATGCAATGTTAAGTACTGGCTTAGGTATGCGCCAATTAATGCACCAGGAATAATCCCTATTAAGAATATCATGCCATTCTTAACATCTACTTGTTTTTGTTTTAAATAACCGAGACTTGATGACAAACCCGTTACAATTAAAATAATTGAGGATGTCCCTATCGCAGTCTGGGGTGTGATTCCTTGTAAAACATCAAGTGTCACACCAAAATAAATCAATGTTGGCACAATAATAATACCGCCACCAATACCCACAATAGAGCCAATAACGGCAGATAAAAAGCCAACTAATAATAAAATGATGATACTCATGATCATGTCTCCTTAAAATAACTTTAACTGTTGTGGCGCCAAACCCTCATAATCAATCCCAAGAAAGCGTTGAAATGTTTTGGCATTTTGAGCTGCATGGCCACCTGAATTATTGTTAAACACAACATAAATTTTCTCAGCTTTTTGATCGAGAATTTGAATCTGATTAGCCAGCTTTTGCAATTCCTCATCATTGTATTGATATAAATAGCGGACATCTCGCCATTCTTGGTCGGTCATATCTTTTTTAGTCCAACCATGTACATTCCGACCGTGCATGCGAACAAGACCAGTTGCGTGTGTGATGCGGTTGACAAAAGGGACGCAGCCTTCTCCAACTTGTGGCTCATCACAGACTGCATGAATCAGTTCATGTTCTGTTAAAAACGAAAGTGTATGTTCTTTCATATCATCCTCAAACCATGAACGATGGCGGAACTCAATACAAACAGGAAGTTGTTTAAGTTGTGCGCGTACATAACGAATATAATTAATATTTTTCGTTGTACAATCAAACCATGGTGGGAATTGAACTAATACCATTGCCAGTTTATCTGATGCAATCAATGGTTGTAACATTTGTCGAAATTCCTCAAACAGTGTATCTATCGAGTCTACATAATCATGATAGTCTGCATGTAACGTCAATGCTTGATGAATTTTAACAACAAATTTAAAACGTTCCGGGGTTTCTTTGATCCATTTGACGATGTTTCGCTCTGGCTGAATCGCATAATATGAAGCATCCAACTCTACAATAGGAAAGTGACTCGCATATGTTTTGAGCTTATCAGATTTTCTCTGCATGTCTTCATACAAGCTATCGTGATCACCCCACCCTGTTAGACCAATCTCTATCATTCTTTGTCTTCCCTTCTATTTTAGCACATTCATCGTACCATAATGATGCATACACCATACAACATTCTGACTGATATCATAAAGAGAAAACAGGCACAACGATTAGTTGAGCCTGTCTATTTGTTCTTGCGCTTCTGTTAATAATGACTTTATCAGTGTTTGAGCATCCGTATCTCTTGCAAGACGCCCACCTTGTCCACTCCATATATGCGTCCATTGTGCATTATTTTCTTTAGCTGCAGTGGCACGTAATTGTTTCGTTAAATCATTTTGAATTGGATAAGGTAACACTTTATCAGGTACACTTTCTAAGTCGTCAATCAATGCGTTACGAATCCCTCTTGCTGCTTTACCACTTAAGACTTTCGTTACGACTGTGTCTGTTTCAGTGCTATTTAATATTGCCTCTCTATGTACTGGTTGCGAGGCACTTTCTCGCGTTGTTAAAAATGCTGTCCCTAGTTGAACACCTACAGCGCCTAACATATGACTCGCTATCCATCCACGACCATCCATAATACCACCGGCTGCTATCACGGGAATACTTACATGGTCTACCATTTGTGGAATGAGCGCCATTGTCCCAACGAGTGAAGTCGCACCATCTTGTTGAAAGGCAGCACGATGGCCTCCCGCTTCACTTCCTTGTGCAACAACTGCATCCATTCCAACACGTTCTACTTCTTGTGCTTCTGCAACCGTCGTCGCACTTCCTACAACGATAACACCTGCTTCATGAAGTTTTGATACGATATCCACCGTTGGTACACCAAATGTGAATGTACACACTGCTACCTGGTGTTTTATCACCACATCAATTACTTGTTGAAATACCTCAGAATCATGCTTCCCTGCTGTTGGTGTTTCTAACGATAAAGCCTCACGATATGATTGTAAGTGGTCATTCATCGTATTGACCGCTTCATCCGTATATGTAAAAGCCTCTGGAACAAATAAATTTACCGCAAATGGCTTAGAAGTTAACTGTTTCACTTCTAAAATTTCTTGCTCCAATTTTTCGGGTGTCATATAACCCGCACCAATCGTACCAAGACCTCCTGCTTCTGATACATTCGCCACTAGTTCTGGCGTCGTTGATCCTGCCATCCCTGCTTGAATAATTGGAAATTGAATACCACACTGTTCAGTAATCGCTGTTTGATACCACATCATATCATCCCCTTGTTTTATGTTTAAGAATTATCGAACGCGATTCAATTTTTCTTGTTCCACACGATCCAACTCATCCTCGATTTCCATACCTAACATTTCTTCTATCAAATCTTCATGAGTTACGATAGCATCTGTTCCACCGTATTCATCCAGGACAATCGCCATATGTTTTCGTGTAATCGTCATTTTACGAAGCACCCATTCTGCTCGGTTATGCTCGTAAACAAAGAGTGGTTCAGAACTATAATCCATTACTTTGTTATCCGGTGCTTTACTCCAAGCTAATAAATACTTTGAGTGGAAGACACCCACCACATTATCGATATCCCCTTCATATACCGGGTACCGTGTATAAGGATGATTCATGACGATATCATACACTTCATCATATGTATCTTCTACCGATAAAGACGTCACATTAACACGTGGTGTGTTGCTTACATCATCAATTTTAAGCCGATCAAAATCCATCACGCCTTGAATACGATTGCGTTCCATTTCATTGAAAGCACCCTCTGTTCCCGCAATCGCAACCATTGTACGTACTTCCTCTTTCGACATTTTTTCCACTTCTCGTCCTCTTGAAAGGAATCGTGTCAGCCCATCTGTTATCGCATTTAATATCATTGTGATTGGTTTGAAAATCACCACGAAAAAGCGAATAATCGGGAAAACGAGGCGTGCAATTTGATCTGCGAACGTAGCAGCAATTGACTTAGGAATGACCTCAGCAAACATAATAATGATGACCGTTAAGATGGCAGATGCTAACCCAACATTGACACCCATATCCACAGCAAGTATTGTCACAAGCGTTGGTAATAAAATGTTTGCGATATTATTCCCAATGAGAATTGTCGTAATAAACTCACTTGGTTTTTCTAATAATTTTAATAACTTGGCAGCTTTTGTATTGCCATTGTCTGCCTCTGCTTTTAATTTAACTTTGTTCGCCGCAGTCAGTGCTGTTTCACTGCCTGAAAAGAAAAATGATACAAAGATTAATAAAATGATCGCAATGATCACTAAACAGCGCCTCCTCATTAACTATAATATTGAATCTAATCACTTTATTTTTTATAAAGCAAAAGTTCGATTAAATATATTTTCTAATATGATATCTTGAAAAGCAAGTTACAGGTTTTATCGACTGAGATACCTTAAAAATTGAAAGATGGTAGAAGTTTGATAACCTTACACACTTCATACCATCTTTGTATTATTTTGACCTACTTCAATTTTTGAAAGGTCTATTTTGTATTGATAAGCCACCAAGATCGTATAACGCCTTGGAACATTCCGTAAAATTGAAAGTCCGTTACAGACCATATTTTTTGATTTCTTCTGCAAGTTTCGATGGAGAATCATTTCCCGTCTGTTTCAAATGTTTCGCAATGTTGTTTTTGTCATTTTCACTACGCGTTTGACTCAACTTATAAGCAGCTTCAATTTCTGTTACCTTTATCTCAAATCCTTCAATACCATGTATCTGCTTTTTCGTCTGTTCCGACAACTGACCCCAAGTCGCGCCATTTTCACGATGTCCTTCATAATGATCGAGTAATTTTTCTAACGCCTCAGCCAGTTCATCATAAGATTGTATACGACTCGAACCATAAGCATGAATACTTTGATAATCCCATGTGGGTACATCCTCTGTTTCATACCACGAAGATGACACATAATCATGAGGACCATGGAAAATTGCGAGTACTTGATCATTGTCAGTTAATGTCTGAACTTGCGTATTGCCCTTAGCCAGATGCCCTACTAAATACAATACTTCTTCGCGTTCTTCCACCATCACTGGAATATGCGATGCAATTGGTCTCCCTTCAGAAACTGTCACCATTGTAATAAATGGATATTGAACCATAAATGCCTTCATTTCTTCATAATCGTGCATTTGATAATATTTTGGAATATACATAAACATGCCCCCTACAGTTCTGTTTTCATAATATAGTCCGTTTGCGGATCATCTCCCATATAAAATGTATGTGCACCAATTTTTTCAAAACCATTCTTCTTATAAAAGGCAATCGCATTCTCATTCTTTTCCCATACACCAAGCCATATGTATCGACAATTCAATGATTGTGCAACTTCCACAGCTTTCTCATATAATTTTGCCCCAAGGCCCTGCTTTTGAAATGCATTCAAAAGATAGATACGTTCAATTTCAAAATGTTGTTCATCAAAAGGTTCCGTTTGCGCATCAAATGCATTCAACTTCAAATATCCCGCAAGTTCATTTTTTGCATAAATAAAATAAAAATATGAATTTGGATTCTGAAGTTCCTTTGTTAACTTCTCATCTGTATACGCAGTGGCTAAATGTTGATCCATATGTTCTTTTTTATTGTATGGACCGAATGTTTCATCAAACGCCTGGCAAGAAATCGCCTGCAATGCTTTCAAATCTTCTAATGTACATGGTCTAATCACTCATAACACATCCTTATCTCTATCAAACATGTAATACATTTTGTTGTCTGAATTGTCTGTTTTTAATGGGTAAAAATATTTTACAGTATCACTATTTATTTATCAATCACTGTGTATTTAAATGGTTTGAGAAGTGCCATACCTAAGATAATGATCAGACCTAACATGCCATAAATCAATATTGCTTGTACAATACCTACTTTGTCTGAAATAATTCCTGAAAACGCATAACAAACACTCGATAAGCTTGTTGATAAAGCAATCATCCCGCCTCTCACTCTACCTAAATATGAATTGGGAACGTATTTCTGTAAAATTGTTGTAAAAGGCACATTGAATAATGATATAAACATACCTAATAAAAATAACAATACAATTGCAATACCTATCGTGCGATTAAAACTTAAGCAGATAATACACATACTTTGTAGCAAAGGAGCAATGACAAACCAACGAAACAATTTCTGCATTTTAAACTTACCAATCACATATGCCATCATCATGCCACCTAAAATACTAGAAACTTCTAAAATCGAGTAATGAATAGACTGACCATACAAAATTTCTGAAGTATACGGAATTAATAACGTAACGGCAGGTGTTATCGCTAAATTCGCAGCAATTGCAATGACAGCAATCCATAATAACCACTTAGTCTGGAAAATATACGTAATCCCATTCTTCCAAAGTACAAAATAGTTATCCTATTCATCTGTTTCTTGTTCATTTACCTTATATGTCTCTTGAACAAAGTAAAGTAAGATAAAACCAACAAAAAACGAAATCGCTTCAATAAATAGAATCATTTCAATATCGATCAGTGTAATAATGATACCACCTAATAGCATCCCTATTAAAAAACCCATACGATCGAGTATCGAGATCCAAGAATTAGCAGTCACATAGTCGTCTTCTTTAACAATTCTTGTAATTATTTTTATTGATGATGGGTCATAAACAGATTCCAATGCAACTAACAAAATCATCATCGCCACCATATAATAAATACTGATGTCGAAAAAATACATTGCCACCCCTACAAAAAGCAATATAATACAGCGAATCAGCATTGTTGTTCGCATCAATAATTTTGGATCGTATTTATCGCAAATGGGCGTTAAAAATAAATTAAATACAAATCCTGCCAAAAACGTTGCCGTCGTTAATAACGTCAGCGAAGTGACTGTTGTTTGCTCAAAATAATACCAATATAACGCAATATATGTCATCGACGCCCCTAATGTCGAGACACAAGATGCTAAAAACAATAGTGTATAGTTTTTATTAATCATCATAATTCCCCCCTTTTATAATGAATTAGTATATGTAAATCCCCCATAAGTTTATCATTTCATAAATATTGTATTTTTTCAAAGGTGTATTTTTCCACAGATATAAAAAGTGAGACAGCATATCATGCCACCCCACTATAAAAGTTACAAACCAAAATAAAACGATTGGTTAAGAACTAAACAAATGCACAGCAAAATTTATATCATTCTCCAAAAATGGTATGTTATAAACCTTCCTGTGCATTACAAATATTATTATTCTTTTCTTCTTATACTATTAACTTTTGAATTAATCATGCTTACCACAATATTCCCGAGTGATAATGAACCAATAATGCCTGATGCCAATTCGCTACCAAATACGCCTAATATTACGGCACCAACGATACCAACGATTGAAATAATCGTACTTGAATATATCCCTTTTGATGTAATCGTATTATTACTTTTATAATACAATTCTTGTTCTGTTAACTCAATATGAATTCTATATTACTGATTTTTCTCTGCCATTTCAATAATCCTATTAGCAGAACCAGGTAATACCTCTTCATATTTGCTAAAATCTTTTGGGTCAGGTAAAGGACCACTTTTCGTTAAAAAGATTTCTCGCGCAATAATTTTTTGACGTTCCTCAGAATTATTGGCATTTTCTAACTTTTGCTCTAGGACTTTTACTTCATTTGATACTTTTTTACTTGCCGTTCAATTAAACCTTACCTTCTAGAATAGTTATCTAGGGCATTCTGTATATCTACACCTATGTTTCTCCAATCTTCAGCCACTCTATCTCTATCATCAATTAATGCTCTATGCATTTTCCTATCTTTATTTCTTTTGATGCCATTAAAACCAATCAAATCACCAGAAATCATATATGCTTTAGCAACTGTTTTAAATACATTTTTCATAACAATTACCTCCTAACATATGCTCATCATAATATGTACCCTTTACTATTTCAAGAAAATTTTATTCAGAGGTATTAAAAAAATGGGACAGCATATGATGCCATCCCACCACAAAATGGTGAAGAACCTAAAAAATGGTATCAAACCACCTAAGTAAATACTTAAATAGCTTGATACCATTGGGTTTCATCCTATCCGATTGATCCTTCCATCTCGAATTTGATGAGACGGTTCATTTCAACAGCATATTCCATTGGTAATTCTTTAGTGAATGGCTCAATGAAGCCCATTACGATCATTTCTGTCGCTTCTTCTTCAGAAATACCACGTGACATTAAGTAGAAGAGTTGTTCTTCTGATACTTTAGAAACTTTTGCTTCGTGTTCTAAAGAGATATTGTCATTGAAGATTTCGTTGTATGGAATTGTATCTGATGTTGATTCATTATCTAGAATTAACGTATCACATTCGATGTTTGAACGTGCACCTTTGGCTTTACGTCCAAAGTGAACGATACCACGGTATACAACTTTACCGCCATCTTTTGAAATTGATTTTGATACGATTGTTGAAGATGTGTTTGGTGCTTTATGAATCATTTTAGCACCCGCATCTTGAACTTGTCCTTTACCGGCAAATGCGATAGATAATGTGCTACCTTTCGCACCTTCACCTACAAGAACACATGCTGGGTATTTCATAGTCAGTTTAGAACCCATGTTACCGTCTACCCATTCCATGTTACCATTTGCATGAACAAGTGTACGTTTTGTTACAAGGTTATATACGTTGTTTGCCCAGTTTTGAATTGTTGTGTAACGAACGTGTGCATCTTTGTGTACAATAATTTCAACAACTGCTGAGTGTAATGAGTTTGTTGTGTACACAGGCGCTGTACAACCTTCAACGTAGTTTACTGATGCGCCTTCATCCGCAATAATTAATGTACGTTCGAATTGACCCATGTTTTCAGAGTTAATACGGAAGTAAGCTTGTAACGGCGTATCTACTTTTACGTTTTTTGGTACGTAGATGAATGAACCACCAGACCAAACTGCTGAGTTCAATGCCGCAAACTTGTTGTCGCCTGCTGGAATAACAGATGCAAAGTACTCTTTAAATAGCTCTTCGTTTTCTCTTAATGCTGTATCCGTATCTTTGAAGACAATCCCTTGTTCTTCAAGTTCTTTTTCCATGTTGTGATATACGACTTCCGATTCATATTGCGCAGATACACCTGCTAAATATTTTTGTTCCGCTTCAGGAATACCTAATTTATCAAAAGTTCGTTTGATTTCTTCAGGAACTTCATCCCATGAACGCTCAGAACGCTCAGATGGTTTAACGTAGTAAGTGATATCATCAAAATCTAATTCAGACAAGTCGCCGCCCCATTGTGGCATTGGCATCTTGTAGAATAATTTTAAGGCTTTAAGACGGAAATTTAACATCCATTCCGGTTCACCTTTCATATTTGAGATTTCACGTACAATGTTTTCTGTTAAGCCACGTTCTGATCTAAAAATCGATACGTCTTCATCATGGAAGCCATATTTGTAATCGCCCACATCAGGTGCTTTTTTAGCCATCAATCAACACTCCTTTATATTCTTAGCATGCTAGGAGCGGAATGAAATCCACTCCTTTTCTATCATTTAACAGGCACTTACTCGTCTTCTGTTGTGCCCTTACCTTCTTTTTCAACTGTTCCTTTTTCTAATGCTTTCCACGCTAGTGTTGCACACTTAATACGTGCTGGGAATTGAGAAACACCTTGTAATGCTTCAATATCTCCCATATCTTCAGTGATAGTGTAATCTTCACCAAGCATCATTTTCGTGAACTCTTGGCTCATCTCCATTGCTTCTTTAAGACTGTGTCCCTTAATTGCTTCTGTCATCATAGACGCACTTGACATAGAGATAGAACAACCTTCACCTTCGAACTTAGCATCATGTACCATGCCATCTACAATATCAAAAGTTAAGTGGATTCGATCACCACACGTCGGGTTATTCATATCAACTGTCATCGTGCCATCTTCTATCACACCCTTATTACGAGGGTTTTTGTAGTGATCCATAATGACAGAACGATACAATTGATCTAAGTTATTAAAATTCATATGAGAAAAACTCCTTCGTTCTCTTTAATCCTTCGATAAGTTGATCGACATCTTCTTTCGTGTTGTAAATATGGAAGCTTGCACGTGCTGTAGATGATACGTTTAACCATTTCATCAATGGCTGTGCACAATGGTGACCTGCACGCACTGCAACACCTTCTGTATCAAGTGCAGTTGCTACGTCATGTGGATGCACACCATCCATATTAAACGTGATTACACCTGCACGCTTATCAACAGCAGGACCATAGATATCAATGCCTTCAATTTGAGACATTTGCTCATAAGCATATTGAGTGAGCTCTTGTTCATGTGCATGAATCGCATCAAAACCAATTGCTTCAATATACTCAATAGCCGCTTTCAAACCAATCGCTTGGGCAATCAATGGTGTACCTGCCTCAAACTTCGTCGGTAAGTCTGTCCATGTACTTTCATATAATCCTACAAAGTCAATCATATCGCCACCAAATTCAATTGGCTCCATATTTTGTAAATGTTGGCGTTTACCATATAAAACACCAATACCAGTAGGACCTAACATCTTATGACCACTAAAGCTATAGAAATCCACATCAAGCTCTTGAACATCTATTTTCATATGTGGTGCTGATTGTGCACCATCAACTGAAATAATCGCTCCGTGTACATGCGCTACTTCAGCAATTGCTTTCACGTCATTAATGGTACCTAAAACATTTGATACATGGGCAACTGCAACGATTTTCGTTTTATCCGTAATTGTCTCTTTAACTGCTTCTATTGTAAGCTCTCCATCTTCAGTCATTGGAATAAACTTCAATGTCGCACCTTTACGTTTTGCCAATTGTTGCCATGGAATGATATTTGCATGATGTTCCATTTCTGTCACAACAATCTCATCGCCTTCTTGGATATTTGCATCACCATAACTATGTGCAACAAGGTTAATAGATGCTGTTGTTCCTCGTGTGAAGACAATTTCTTCAAAATATTGTGCATGAATAAATTGACGAACCGTTTCGCGAGCCCCTTCATAACTATCTGTTGCTAATGAACCAAGTGTATGCACACCACGATGAACGTTTGAGTTATAACGTTCATAATAATCATCTAGCGCTTCAATCACTTGTTTTGGCTTTTGACTTGTTGCCGTTGAGTCTAAATATGCAAGGCGCTTACCATTGACTTTTTGTTCTAAGATGGGAAAGTCTTGAATGATTGCTTTTACATCTAACTGAGTATCAGCCACGTCTACCACAGACCTTTCTAAAGATATGTTATTTACCTACTTTAAGTTCGATAACTTCGCGTAATTGACGTTGTACATCTTCAATTGGTAATTCGCGAACAACTGGGTCTAAGAAGCCATGGATAACTAAACGTTCTGCTTCTTCTTGTGAAATACCACGACTCATTAAGTAGTAAAGTTGTTCAGGGTCTACACGTCCAACTGATGCTGCGTGACCTGCTTCTACATCATCTTCATCAATTAATAAGATTGGGTTTGCGTCACCACGTGCATTTTCAGATAACATTAACACACGAGATGATTGGTTAGCTGCTGAACCTGTACCACCATGTTTGATATGACCGATACCATTAAAGATTGATGATGCATTTTCTTTCATAACACCGTGTTTTAAGATATAGCCATCTGTTTCTTTACCGTATTGTACGATTTTAGACGTTAAATTAATTGTTTGATCTCCACGACCTACAACAACTGACTTCAAGTCTGATGTTGAACGATCACCGATAAGATTTGTTATATTATCAATGATTTGGTTACCTTCGTTCATTAAACCTAATGACCAATTAATTGTTGCATCGGCTGCAGTGACACCACGGCGGATAATGTAACCTGTAAATCCTTTATCTAAGAAGTCTACAGAACCATAAGATACTTTCGCATTTGGTGCTGCAATTACTTCTGAAATAATATTGATTTGGTTACCTTCACCACTTGTTGTAGATAAGTAGTTTTCTACATAAGTCAGCTCTGCACTTTCTTCAGTCACGATTAATACGTGGTTGAAGAAACTAGCATTTTCATCGTCATGTAATACGACATATTGAATTGGATCCGCAACAACAACGTTTTTAGGAACATATACAAATACGCCACCATTCATCAACGCTGTGTGTAATGCAGTTAAACGATGTTCATCAACAGTTACCGCATCTTTCATATAATACTTTTCAACTAAGTCGCTGTGATTTTTCAACGCATCGCTGATATGTTCAATAATCACACCATCTTGTTGTGCTTTTTCATTTACTTTTGTGAAAGCAAGTGAGTTGTTATGTTGGATGATAAGATTTTCTGTTTCTTCTACATTTATAATACGATCGATTTCAGTTGGTAATGCTTTAAGATCTTCAAAAGCTGCACCTGTTGTATGGTGTTGTTTGAATGAATCAAAATCCCATTTATCGATCTTTGTTTTATCTGGTTTTGGCATTTCTAAAGACTCAGCTTGTGCTAACGCGTCTTTTCTTAGCGCTGTCATCCAAGAAGGTTCGTTTTGAGCCTGTGAATAATCAACAAGTTGCGCTTCAGAAATATTTAATGTTTCAGTCGTCATAATTATTTCCTCCTATATTGATGATTATTACTTCGCTTCTAACGCTTCGTATTCTTCTTTAACCCACTCGTAACCTTCTTCTTCAAGACGTTTTGCTAATTCAGCACCACCTGATTTAACAATGATACCGTTGTACATTACGTGTACGAAGTCAGGAGTGATGTAGTCTAATAGACGTTGGTAGTGTGTGATGATTAATGAACCGAATTCTTCTCCACGCATTTCATTGATAGCTTTAGATACAACTTTTAATGCGTCGATATCAAGACCTGAGTCGATTTCATCTAGGATAGCGAATTTAGGTTGTAACATCATTAATTGTAAAATTTCGTTACGTTTCTTTTCCCCACCAGAGAAACCTTCGTTTAGGTAACGTTGTGCCATGTCTTTATCCATTTCTAAGAAGTCCATGTGCTTGTCTAATTGCTTAATGAATTGCATTAAGTTGATTTCTTGACCTTCTTCACGTTGTGCATTGATTGCTGAACGTAAGAAGTCCGCATTTGTCACACCAGTGATTTCAGATGGATATTGCATTGCAAGGAAAAGACCTGCTTTAGCGCGTTCATCTACTTCTAATTCAAGTACATTCACACCATCTAATAATACTTCACCTTGAGTGATTTCAAATGATGGATGACCCATGATTGCTGAAGATAAAGTTGACTTACCTGTACCATTTGGTCCCATGATTGCATGTATTTCATTTGTGTTAATTGTTAAGTTAACACCCTTTAAGATTTCTTTATCGTCAATAGATACGTGTAAATCTTTAATTTCTAATACTGATGGCATTGATATTCCCTCCAAATAAATGATTGATTCCTTGTACTAGTTTATAATAATTTTAATGTAACGTCAAAACCATACTTCAAATCTACATGCCTATTATAACCGAATTAATCAGTTTTATAAACCTTTTAGGATCGTAAAACCCCCTCTATTTTATCCTTAAAATAATTGGGGGATTCCCTATGTTATTGATAATAAAGGGACTTCTGTTCTCAATAGGTGCTAATAGGTCCTAAGTCCTATGACGTAGAGATAACAGATGTGGCAATATTGTGTTATGATAAAATGACTTATGATGAAAGGAATCATTTTTATGTCTAAATTTAAACTTTCAAATATCCCTCGAGGGTTTGCCATGGGAATTAGCGACCTGATCCCAGGTGTGAGCGGAGGGACAATCGCTTTATTATTAGGAATCTATGATGACTTCATTGCTTCTGTCAGTGGTGTCTTCTCTAAAAACTTCAAACAAAGTATTGCCTTTCTACTTCCAATTGTTATTGGAATGGGTCTTGCAATCGGTGGTTTGAGCAGTCTCATTAACTATCTTTTAGCAGAACATACGATACCAACAATGTACTTTTTCTTCGGATTAATTATTGGAATTGTGCCATTTTTAGTGCGTATTTCAAAAATAAAACAAACATTCACAGTAAAGCATTGGGCAATTTTAGTAGCAGCGATTGTATTTTTAGCTGTCATGGCCCTTTTCAAAGGTGATACAGCTCATGGTGCACCTGCTTATATCGATTTATCAGCACCTATGTTGATTAAATACTTTATTGCAGGGATTTGTGCTTCAAGTGCTATGTTATTACCAGGTATTTCTGGTTCATTTATTCTATTAGTATTTGGTGTTTATAGTACGGTGACTTATTCAATTTCAGAACTTGTTCATTTTAATTTCCAAGCTCTCCCAGTGATTATTACTGTAGGAATGGGAATTCTAGTTGGTTTTCTACTGGCGAGTAAGTTAATTACTTATTTATTACAACACTATACGTATATGACGTATGCTGCTATCTTGGGGCTCGTAATCGGATCATTATTCTCTGTATATCCGGGCATCCCAGCAAGTGGTATCACATGGTTTGTATCTGTCTTAACGCTTATCGCAGGTTTCGTGATTAGTTACGTATTAGGACGTTACACTGAAGCATAATTTCAAAGTAAAAACAGTATTTTAAGTCGACATTAACTTAAAATACTGTTTTTTATTATTTTGCAGGAATCACTGCGCCATTATATTCTTTTTTAATATAATCTCTCACTTCATCAGATTGAAGTGCTTTAATCAAGTCTTGGAATTTCTTATCATCTTTATGTCCTTTTTGAACAACTAACACATTTGCAAATGGTGAAGATTCATCTTCCACTACAATTGAATCTTCAAGCGGCTTTAATCCATTATCAATCGCATAGTTTGAGTTTAGAATCACAGCGTCACCTTCATTATTGTTATATGTTTTAGGTAAGAATTCTGCACCTTGTTGGTTATCAAATTGGATATTCTTTTTATTTTCTACAATATCATCGAACTTAGCATCTTCAATTTTGACACCATCTTTAATTTTGATTAAACCTTCTTTAACGAAGAATGATAAGAAACGACCTTCTTCAGCTGGATTATTAGAAACATAGATTTTTGCACCATTGGGTAAATCTTTAAGACTTTTATGCTTTTGGCTATATACACCCATTGGCGTTGTTAACACTTTCCCAACTTCTTCTAATTGATAACCATGTGATTTTTGTTCTGCTTTTAAATATGGAACGTGTTGGAACATATTCGCATCGACATCACCTTTATCAAGTAATTTATTAGGGATCTTATAATCATTGACTTCTCTTACTTCAACATCGTATCCATCTTTTTTAAGAATGTCTCCTGCCTTTTTCACGACTTCTCCATGCGGTATTGGTGATGCTGCTACAACAATTTTCTTATCATCTTTTGAT
This sequence comes from Staphylococcus sp. IVB6240, assembly GCF_025558425.1. Classification (NCBI taxonomy): domain Bacteria; kingdom Bacillati; phylum Bacillota; class Bacilli; order Caryophanales; family Staphylococcaceae; genus Staphylococcus; species Staphylococcus dromedarii. The sequence goes on along the minus strand of NZ_CP094718.1, from coordinate 533,420 downwards.
GCCTCTTTTTGTTGTCCACATGCTGTTAAAACGACAGCGAATACAACTACCAATAGTGTAAATAGTCTTAATTTTTTCATTGAAATACCCCTTTCTTCTTTTCCCCACTTTGAAATTTATTTAATTTTCAAAGCTATATTTATTCAGCTGGTGTTACTACACCGTCATATTTCTTAATGATAAAATCTTGAATATCTTTTGATTGTAAAACTTCAATTAAAGCTTTTATTTTTGCATCGTCTTTATGTCCTTCTTGAACTGCGATTAAGTTTGTATATGGATTGTCTTTGCTGTTTTCAACTGCAATAGAATCTTTTTGTGGGTTTAATTTTTGCTCAATTGCAAAGTTAGAGTTAATGATTACCGCATCACCTTCATTATTTTGATACGTTTTTGTTAAGAACTCTCCAGCTTGTTTGTTGTTGAATTTAATGTCTTTTTTGTTTTCTACAATATCATCAAAAGTTGCGTCTTGAATTTTAACGCCATCTTTAATTTTAATTAAACCTTCATCTACAAAAAATTTAAGGAAACGACCTTGTTCAGATGGGTTGTTAGAAACGAAAACCTCTGCGCCATCTGGTAAATCTTTTAAGCTTTTATATTTTTTGAATAGACAGCCATTGGTTCTAAGTGAACATTACCTGCTGATTCGATTTTATATTTTTTATTTTTCTTTTCAGTCTCTAAGTATGGTGTGTGTTGGAAGAAATTTGCATCGATTTCACCTGCATCTAACAATTTGTTAGGTGTTGTGTAGTCATTGATCACTTTTACTTCTAAATCATAACCTTTATCTTTTAATAGTGCTTTGGCTTCTTCAAGAATTTCTGCATGAGGCGCAGGAGATGCTGCAACAACAATTTTCTTATCTTCTTTTGACGTCTCTTTTTGTTGACCACATGCTGTTAAAATGACAGCAAATGCAAATAATAATAGTGTGAATATTCTTAATCTTTTCATTGAAATCCCCCTTTCTCCTTCATCCCACTCTGAAATGAGTGATAAAAAAAGACGGGGTCACGCTGTGCCTTTTACACAGTGTGCTCCCATCTTATTATTTAATTCTCAAAGTAAGTAACCTTATTCTGCTGGAGTTACTGCACCATCATATTTCTTATTGATAAAGTCTTTGATGTCTTTAGATTGTAAAACTTCAATTAATGCTTTGATTTTCGCATCATCTTTATGTCCTTCTTGAACTGCAATTAGGTTTGCATAAGGATTGTCTTTGCCGTTTTCAACTGCGATAGAGTCTTTTTGCGGGTTTAACTTTTGCTCAATTGCATAGTTAGAGTTGATAATAACCGCGTCACCTTCGTTGTTTTGGTAAGTTTTTGGTAAGAACTCTGCCGCTTGTTTGTTGTTGAACTTAATGTCTTTTTTGTTTTCTACAATGTCATCAAAAGTAGCATCTTGAATCTTAACGCCATCTTTGATTTTGATTAATCCTTCATCCACGAAGAATTTAAGAAAACGACCTTGTTCAGCTGGGTTGTTAGAAACGAAAACTTCTGCTCCATCTGGTAAGTCTTTTAAGCTTTTATATTTTTGAGAATAGACAGCCATTGGTTCTAAGTGAACATTACCTACTGATTCAATTTTGTATTTTTTGTCTTTCTTTTCAGTTTCTAAATATGGTGTATGTTGGAAGAAGTTTGCATCGATTTCACCTGCATCTAACAATTTGTTAGGTGTTGTGTAGTCATTGATTACTTTTACCTCTAAGTCATAACCTTTATCTTTTAATAATGGTTTAGCTTCTTCAAGGATTTCTGCATGAGGTGCTGGAGATGCACCTACAACAACTTTCTTATCATTTTTGTCTTCTTTGTTACCACATGCAGCAAGTGCTACTGCTAAAACAAGAACTAATGCAATGGATAAAATTCTTTTCATAATTATATGCTCCTTTTAAAAAATTATCGTTTATCTATTTTATTTGTAAACCAATCCCCTAAGAATTGAATTACAAAAACGATGATCAAGATTAAGATAGTTGAAACTAAGATAACGTCATTTTGGTTACGTGTAAAACCAGTTAAGTAAGCTAAGTTACCTAAACCACCGGCACCGATAACACCGGCAACTGCTGTAGATCCTACAAGTGCAATGGCTGTTACGGTAATACCTGAAATCAATGCTGGCAATGATTCTGGAATTAAAACTTTCAAAATCACTGTCCAAGTATTTGACCCCATTGAACGTGCTGCTTCGATAACACCTTTATCAATTTCTTTAAGTGCAATTTCAACAAGTCGACCGTAGAAAGGTGAAGCACCGATAATTAACGCCGGTAACGCACCCGTTGGACCACTGATTGTTCCGAGAATCAAGCTTGTAAATGGAATTAAAAGCAAGATTAAAATGATGAACGGAATAGCACGGAATAAGTTTACAAAGAATGATACGATGCTATAAAATACACGACCAACCTTCGACTTACTCTTAGATGTTAAGAATAAGATAATACCTAAAACTAAACCTAGTACAAATGAAAATACCGTTGAAATCACAGTCATATAAAGTGTTTCATACGTTGCAATCCAAACTTCTGGCCAACGAATATTTGGCATTGTGATCATCTCATTTAAGATTTCACTAAAACTCTTACCCATGTTTAATCACCTCAACTAGAATGTTTTGCAACTCTAAATCATGTTGTAAATGATTAAAGTTTTCCTGTGAAATAGCTGGGATATGTAGGAGTAAAAATCCTGCTGCACCCGTTTTTGCTTGTTTGATATTGCCTTCTAAAATATTCACAGTGACATTATGTTTTCTTGCGATATATGAAACGACTGGTTGCGTCGTATTTTCACCAGAGAATGTTAACTTGATGACCCTGTCACCTGTTTCAAGTGGTAATGCATTCGCAATACTTTCGAAGTCATGTTCTGGTTGCAAGTCTTCTTGAACAAATCGACGTGTCACTTGATGTTGTGGGTTTTCAAAAACTTCTGATACTTTCCCTTCTTCAATGACACGGCCATTTTCCATCACGGCAACTTCATCACATACACGACGAATCACGTGCATTTCATGTGTGATGATAATAATTGTGAGGTTTTGTTCTTTCTTCAACTGTAGTAATAAATCTAAAATCTCATCAGTGGTTTGTGGATCTAGCGCACTTGTCGCTTCGTCACACAATAGCACTTCTGGATCATTTGCTAATGCTCGAGCAATCCCAACACGCTGTTTTTGACCACCTGACAATTCTGATGGATATGCATGTTCACGGCCGGCCAAACCAACGCGTTCTACTAATGACTTCGCTTTTTCTACGGCTTCCGCTTTAGGGACACCTGCAATTTCTAATGGGAACTTAATATTATCTAAAACAGTTCGTGACCATAATAAATTGAAATGTTGGAAAATCATGCTTACTTTTTGTCTCTTTTGGCGTAATGCTTGTTTGCTTAATTCAACGATATTATCGCCACCAATGATGACGTCGCCCGATGTCGGTGTCTCTAGGTAGTTAAAAAGCCTTACAAGCGTACTTTTACCTGCCCCAGAGAATCCAATAATGCCATAAATCGTTCCTTTATCAATATTTAAATTGACATGATCGACTGCAGTGACAGATTTGGATTTGCTTTCATATTTCTTTACAATATTTTTCAGCTCAATCATATTGCTCCTCCTTGTGCTAAGCATCTCTTACGCCAAATAAAAATTGCCTTCTCTTTTGAAATGAAAGAGAAGGCAATTTATAAGGTACCTTTCTCTCATCTTCAAAAGTTTGTTACAACTTTATGTGACTTGGCACCATTTCTATTACTAGACGGTTGCCGGGCTTCACAGGGCACATCCCTCCACCACTCGTGATAAGAGTTTTCTGAATATTGAATTGTTTAAATCATACCACCGCAATCAAGATTCGTCAATAACTTTTTTTATTTTTTCTAACAAAAAAGGTACTGACTGAAATGCATAGAGCCTTTCAACCTCTTGATCTTTTTTCATGATCAGTAAAACAGGTACTGACATAATCTTATTTTCTTGATTAAATTCTGGATAAAAATTTAAATTCACCTTCGTTAACGGTAACGCCAAAATCTTATTGGCAATATCTAACATGTGTTCAGAAACTTTGCATGTCCCACACATGCTTGTATATCCAAAAATGAGATGAACTTCTTCATCAAAGTGTTCTGTCAGCACCTCATCTTGTGTGTGATTCTGTGTCATCTTGTACAACCTCTCACCTTGTTATTCTAGGTTGAGAGTAGCACCTTATACAAAGTTATGCTACTATATCGGCTTCTTTATATACAAAAATCCGGAATGAAATTGTGATTCACATTTTCATTCCGGAAATTTAGTATTATTATTCGCCAATCATTTCTTCGTAAGCAGCTGCATCCATTAATGCGTCTAACTCACTTTCGTCTGATAATTCAACTTTAACCATCCATGCATTTTCGTATGGTGATTCGTTAACAGCTTCTGGCTCATCTTCTAAGCTTTCGTTAACTTCAACAACTTTACCTGATACTGGTGAATAAAGTTCAGAAACTGTTTTTACAGATTCTACGCTACCGAATGTATCGCCTTCTGTTACTTCATCGTCAACTTCTGGAAGCTCAACGAATACGATATCGCCTAATTCATTTTGTGCGAAATCAGTAATACCGATAAGTGCTGTATTACCTTCCACTTTTACCCATTCATGTTCTTTTGAATATTTTAAATTACTTGGCACTGCCACTTGAATCCCCTCCAATTGTTAATGTTACATTCATTCTGACACATTGCTGAATATCTATCAACTATTTTCTTACAGCCACGTTTCTCGATAAGTTTCTTCTTTGAATCCAACAGTCACTTTATCTCCAGAAACTGCCAATGGTCGTTTCACTAACATACCATCTGTTGCTAGCAATTCTAACATTTCATCGTCTGACATCTCTGGAAGTTTATCTTTTAAATTTAACTCACGATATTTTGCACCGTGTGTATTAAATAATTTTTTAACTTCTATTCCCGTAGATGCTACAATTTTTTCAAATTCTTCTTTCGTAGGGTTAAGCTGTACAATATCAATTGGTTCAAAGCTCACACCTTGCTCTGTTAAAAACTTAGCGGCCTTTTTACAAGTTGTACAATTTTTGTATTGATAAAACTTTATCATAAACATACCTCCTGTATTCACTTAACTCAAATATAACAAACATTTAAAAATATTGCTCTTTTTTATAAAAAAATTATTATTTAACACTTTATAAATTACGTCATCTTATACAGCAAGCAGTTGCAATTTGAATGACTTCCCTTTTTAATTTCGATATAATGAGCTTACGAAAGAATAAGAGGAGGCATTTTTCATGCAAGCTATTAAAGATATGTCACAATTCAATGAAGTGATCCAAAGTGCAGAACCAGTCATCGTAAAATTCGAAGCAGGCTGGTGCCCTGACTGTAAAGTAATGGATATGTGGATTGATCCAATCGTTAAAAAATATAATGAGTATACTTGGTACGTTGTAGATCGTGACGAAGTTGAAGAAGCAGCAACAAAACATGATGTTATGGGTATTCCAAGTATTTTAATTTTCCAAAATGGTGAGAAGCTACACCACTTACATTCTGCAAATGCTAAAACACCAGAACAAGTTGAATCATTCTTAGCTGAAAGTTTTGGTAAATAAGATGACAAAAACGCGTATGAAACTGGAACCTCCATTTCATACGCGTTGTTTTTTAAATAAAATCAGTCACAAGACCTCTATTTTTTCTCTCACATTTCTTCATCTTGTCTTCTTCTTTAAGGTCTGTTAAATATATAAAGCCTACAAGACGTTCATCAGGTAACACACCAAATGCTTGTCGTACTTTTGGATTGAAAATATATTGTGGTGTTTTCCAACATGTACCAATACCTTGTTCGTAAAGCAATAGCAATAAATTCTGTGCAAATGCACCAACAGCGAGATAATTTTCATTTTCTTCACGTTGACGCGTATCACATTTCATAATCAACGCAACAAAACCACCTAGATTTGTTACCGCATCATAATGACTTTGCTGTTTTTCTGGCTCCTTTGGAAACGCATAGCGAGAAATCTCTCTACTCATTTCACCCAACTTATACTTTGGTACATAAACTGTACGCCATGGCTCTCTCATACCATGATTTGGTGCTTCTGCAGCATCAATGATTGCTTGATGTACTGCTGCATCATCGATATGCATGTCGTGTTTGAACTTCTTGATACTTCTACGATTCTTAATGGCGTCTTGAAGTTCCATCTCTATCTACCCCTTATAGATTGATAACTATTATCAATTATACGAAATTTCATACCAATTATCAATCGTATAGCTTTACTGCATCAAAGAGTTGCCTCACCGAAATTTGGCCAGGTGCTACCGCTTCTTCCAATGCACCAAATGATAAACAACCTCCAAAAGCAGATTGTGCTGTACGTGTTATCAAGCCTAAATGAGACATCGAAATACCTGTCACCCATTGTGTCAGTGCATCACTTGCCTCTGAAACTGCATGTAACACGCGTAAAACATCTTCTCTCGATTGTGGCATAACGGCAATTTTTACATGACTTGCCCCCATTTGAGAAAGACGAAAATACGTTTTTTTCATGACATCGAGTGAAGGGGTTTCATTGAAGTTATGATATGAGGCAACAATCATAGCACCTTGCGCAAGCATCTTTTGGCATGTCATGCTGCGATCAACCTCTGGCTCCCATTCCACGTCGATAAAGTCAATTTGCGTTAGCTTACTCAAATCAACGAGTAATTGTTGATATGCTGATTCCTCTAGGTCACCCTCTCCCCCCTGTGATTGGGTGCGATACGTGACAAGAATCTGAAATGATCCATTCAGCTCTTTTAAGGCGCTCACCATTTGTTCAACCATCTCAATATCACAACTTGGTATGGCATCAATGCGTAATTCTAAAATATCAAAATAAGGTATATTTTCAGTTGCTTTTTCTAATTCATGCGCAGTTAAACGCTGTGATTTCGGCATAAGACTTGCAACAATTTGGGGTTTCACTTCATTCACCTTTTCTATTTATGGATTGACAATATGATCTGCAGTTTGCGTATTAATATATGATAATACGTCATCCAATGGAATATCAACTAAGTTTTGAACCGCTTCATCTGTATAAAAAGCGACATGAGGGGAGATTAAAACTTCGTCACGTTCAAGTAGGTGACTTAAAATCGGATCTTCTAATGGTTTATTTGTCCAATCATGTGTAAAGTATGGTCCTTCATTTTCATACGTATCAATAGCAGCAGCAGCTACAGTACCATCATCCAACTTACGAATTAATGCTTCTGTATCTAATACAACACCACGCGCTGTATTAATGACGAGTAATCCTGGTTTCGCATGACTTAACACCGCCTCATTCACAACGTATTTGTTTTCGGGTGAACCTGGGATATGTATTGTTAATACATCAATATCTTTCACTAACTCTTCCAATGAATCTACATATGTGAGCACATTTTCTAATTCTGGATTTGGTGCTAAATCATATGCCACAACTTCTGCACCGAAGCCGTTGAAAATTTTTGCAGCACGACTGCCAATTCGTCCTGTACCAAGCACACCAACTTTCAGAGATTCTATTGTACGTCCTTGTACCTCTAAATCCCATGTGAAATCTTGTACAGCCACATTGCGATCAATACGATCAGTATGACGTACTAAGGCTAAAGTTCTTGTCACTGCAAATTCAGCAATTGATTGCGGAGAATAACTTGGGACATTTGAGATTTTAATGCCTGCTTCGTTCGCAGCTGGTAAGTCATACATATCAAATCCTGCAGAACGCTGTGCGATATGGTGAATACCATTATCCGCCAACACTTTAAAATAATTTGGATCTACCTTAGTCATTTGTGAAATCGTAATACCATCAATATCTTCAAGTTGTGACAGATGTTCTCCGCCTAAACTATCCTCTGTTAAAACGACCTCTACTTCATCTTTATGTTGCTCAATCCATCTTTGTAATGCAGGTTGTTCATCTACTCTGACATCAAATACTTTAATTTTCTTCATAACATCACCCTTAGTTATCAGTTTTTTCAGAATAGAATAACTATATCGCAATTTTTTAGATTTGAAAAGCTAAATTATTTGAATCACGTCTTAAGGGGAGTATAATGAAAAGACCATTTTAAGGAGGCAATCATTATGTCAATTATTTATGAAACAACAGCAACTAACACAGGTGGCCGTAAAGGTACTGTTCAAACTGACGATAAAGCTTTAGACTTACAAATCACACCACCAGATAACACAGACACAGATTCAACAAACCCTGAGCAATTATTCGCTGCAGGTTACGCATCATGCTTTAACGGTGCTTTTGATCTAATTTTAAAACGCAACAAATTCCGTAAAGCAGAACCAGTCGTGTCAATTACAGTTCGTTTAGTAGATGACGCTGAAGCTGAAAGTCCAAAATTAGAAGTAGACATTCATGCAAAAGTTAAAAACATGAGTCAAGAAGACGCAGAAAAATCTTTACAACAAGCACATGAATTCTGCCCTTATTCAAAAGCAATTAACGGAAACGTTGATGTCGCTTTAAGTGTAGAAGTCGTAGAATAATTAAGATAAAAAACGGGTATGCCGATCAACTTAAGATCAGCGTACCCATTTTTTATAAACTATTTATTTTTATCTTTATCAGATGCCATATCTAGAACTGTTAAGATCATCGCAAATAGAAAAGCAAACATCAGCCAATTATCATAAATACGATTTTCAAAAAAATGCGTAAAAGTGATACGATCAACCACATTAAAGAAACGTGGATTAGGTGGCACATAGCCAATCAGTTTCACCACTATTATCAAAACAACACCGGCAATGAATGTGCTGAGAAAAGTTTTTAGCAATCCCTTCATAAAAATCCCCCTTTGTTCACTATTATGATAAAACACTAAAAAATGATAATTGCTAGAATGACAGGCCTTCCATTCATTTCGATGATGCTATATTAAACGTCTAAATAACAATTGAAATAAAGCAATATTCTTTCTTCTCTCATTTTAATTGATATTTATTACTTTAAATTACATTAAATAAATATCATTATCATGTATAATTATATATGTATAAGGAGATGTTTAGAATGAAAAAAGCTTTATGTATCATTTTTGTAAGCTCATTCGTTTTATGTGGATGTTCACCCCAAAATGATTCAAGTAATCATGAGAATAAACAGAGGCATACTGATGAACAATCAACAATTAAAAATCAAAATAATTTCAGTAACCAAACATCTGCGACACAGATTTCACCACAAGACGCTGAAAAAATACTCCATGATTATTATATTAATGTTAAAGGCCTGAGTGAAGGGCAAATTTTAGAATTTAAAACAAATTTAAATCGAAGTAACGAAAATGAATATTACATTGAACACCTTGTCAGAGATGCTGCTGGCACACCTATGAAAGTATGTGGGGTGGTTAATAAACATACTGGAGATGTTATTAACATTTTTGATGACATGAGCCCTGAAGAAAAGGCGAATTATGAAGATTTTAAAAAACGAAGTCCAAAATATATTACACCTCAAGATGAAACAACGCTTCAAGAATCAAATCCAAATTCCAATCAACCAACGATACAACAAGAACCTCTTAATAAGGCGAGACAACAAGCCATAAATGAAGGCATTGACATGGATAATCCATCAGAGGAAGACATTCAAAGGATGCGAGAGTTAAGTAAACAATCACCATATGGTATGCAAGAACCCACACAATTCATGGGGATAAATGAATAATATTTATATCAACACTACTCTTTTTAGGGTGGTGTTTTTTTAATCTGTGGCAATACTGTGGCACCAAAAATAAAAAGCCCACAACCACGCGGATTGCAAGCTCTATAGTGGAGGCGGCGGGAGCTAGCAAAAGGGGTTATTTATTGATTGCCTACCTCCTTGAAATGCTGTCATATCAACGTTTTCGTTAACTTTACACATCAGTGTAAAATGTTAAAATTGAAAAAACAACATAAATTTGTGCACTCATATCATTCCCAGACTTTATCTGGTAATTCTAATGTTTCAATTGTCATATCAAATGACTTCTTGTACCCTTCATATTCATCATAAAGCCATGATGTATTTCTATCATTATCCCGAACCATTTCGCTCATAATATTATAAATTTTCTTAGCCTCTGAAGCGTACTCCTCATTAAATCGTTCAAAATGTTCATGGGTAAAGCAAAATAATTCAATACTTTCTAATGTTGAATACACTTCGTTTAAAATAATAATCTCATCTTTATCAAAGCTATTCGCTTCTGGATCAATTATCTTTTCATACAAGCTTTTAATTCTAAAGTCTGCAAATTCAATCTTTCTTTTTACGAAATCTCTATGACTTAAATTAATCATATTTTCACCCCATCTTTTTACTCTATTATAGCATGTTGTGTTACATCTAACGCGCCATTACCCACAAATCATAATTATAATGCATCTGAATGCGTTTCTCAGCGTCTTATTTGTACGCTTTTCCATAAATTGTTAGTGTTCTATTTAATCCATTATCATTTTGTACAGATTCAATATTGAAATCTAAATCTTTCCACTTGATACGCTGTTTTGGTGTTATACCCTCTCTATATCTAATAATGAATCTTACAGGAATTTCTGATGCTGTAAGTCCAGAACCCAAATACTCATTTCCACGTATTGTTTTTATATCTGCCCATGGTTCAGCAATTACCTTTTCTTTGTAGCTGTTGGGCATTGGTCCACTACTTACCCTTTCAATTATTTTTATTTTATTATTAAAGTGATATGCCATTGTTTTACCTCCTTTTTGAATAAATATACTCCCAAATCCTGAGGCTTTACCGACGATATCTCGAGTTTCACCTTTTTGTTCCGGCCCACGGTCCGGGTCAAAACTTTTTCTTTTTTTCTTTCTTTAGCTTTTTTTGCTTCAATACGTTCAAGCTGTTGAGCGTAATTATCAATGCCCTACCCCTGACGTAACGATTCGTTCCCCCAGCTACTACATCGCTCTTAAAAAACTTTCATAGTTATCAAACAAACCCACATACGCATCTAATAATGATGCCGTGCCGTCGATGCGACGTTTGGGTGATTGATTCTTAACAGGAACGATATTACCGTTACGGTCAGTTTCTATCCCCGTATTAGTTAAGCACCACTTCAATATAGGATTGTTATTATAATTAATTTTATGCTTCTCTAAATCAGCACCCATATTTTGCATTGGTAGACTTAATGTCTTTGCTCCTTGTGGTGTACGTACCATTTTAAAGCCGTTAGCTTCCATCTCATCAACCCAGTACCGAGCTGAATAATTATCGTAATATATCCATAGTGGCGTGATGTCATATTCATTCAACATCTCTAAAAACCAATCTGTGATGTCGCTGTAATCAATTGTATTGCCTCTACACAAACGAAGTAATCCTTGTTCATACCATTTGTCATAAGGTATCTTATCTTCGTCTACACGCTTTCTGAGGTTATCCTCAGGCAACCAATACATCTGATGCACATAACGTATTTCTGTTTCAGGTTCTACAAATAACAATGTGGCGCAACTCAAATCGGTTGTGATACTTAAATCAGCACCACCTATCGCATAACTACCTGAGAAGTCACGTATATCAAAGGTATCTTCATTATTAATCGCCTCAAATGTGAGCCATGCGCTATGTGTAACTTCACGTATATTAAAATCTTTAGTTAAGATACCCGTTAAGTCATTTACATTGTTTTTAGCACGTGCAACTTTGCGTTCTAAGTCCTCTACCTTTTTTGATACACCTAAAGCAGGATTTGCCTTTTGCCAGCATTCAGGTATCTTATATTCAGCTTTATGATCTAACTCGTACATAATCGGTAAAAAGTTATCATCTTCAAATTTACCGTCAACCACGTTACAAGCATACTCATATAAGTCATCAAATATCGTACCTCTATGTGTTCCAGCCGTTGTAATCATAATCAATAACGGTTGTGTACGTGCTGACTGAGATTGTTTCATTACTTCATATAAATTGCGGTCTTGAATAGAATGTAATTCGTCAATCACAACAAGATGTGCATTCAATCCATCTAATGAATTTGAGTTTTTAGCTAAAGACTGCATCTTGCTAAAGTTATGCGCAAAATATAAATCACTCTTACGCTTACGGATATTCTTGTTTAAATCAGGACTCTGTACAATCATCTCATGTGCTTGATCGAATAAGATATTAGCTTGGTCACGTTTCGATGCAACTGAGTAAACTTCTGAGCCACTTTCTCCGTCGGCAATCATCATATATAATGCAATCGCACTTAACATTGTTGTTTTACCATTCTTACGACCTACAAAGAAAAAAGATTCAGTATAACGTCGGTAACCTGTTTCCTTATCTACAAACCCAAATAGCGCCGAAATATAGGCTTTTTGAAACAAATCTAACTTTAGGGGCTTACCCGCCAGCTCACCTTTAGAATGACGGCAGAAACGCTCTATAAAAGCGATAGGGCGTTCTGCTTTAGATTCATCATAAATGTATTTGTCGTGATGCTCCATGTCATCTAAGAGCTTCTTATATTGTTTACGTACACGTTTTGAAGCTACAATATCGCCACTTTCAATTTTTTGGTAATACTGTTTAATGTAGTTAGCCATTCGTCACAAAGTCCATAAACGCATCTGATTTTTCTACTCGTTGAGGCAGGAACGACAATAGTTGCTTATAAGTGGCGTTATACTTTGTTACAGTTGTATTGTATGACTTCATAGCTGGGTTCTCTTTAAGGTATGATTGTTCACCTTGTGTAAATACGTATATTGCACCATGCTCACGTACAGTGCGTTTTAATTCGTCCAGTGTTTCTTTCATAAATGTTAGCTCTTCTAACAAATCGTAAGCTATATGTTTGTTTTCTATATCATTTTTATCAATGTATGTTTTAAGTTTTTCCAAATTGATATATTTCATTTTCATATTCTCCAATCTTGATTTTTAGGTACCCCTAAATATTGAAAATATTGGGTGGAGGAAAAGAAAACTCCCTGCACCGTTTCCCAGACACTCTTTTACCTCCGAAATTATAGGGGGGGTACTTAATTAATTTATACTTTTATTATATTTCCGTCTTTATCGAATTGTAATCCTTCCCCAATTGCTGGTGTCCCGAAATGTTCCTGATTATGGCACGTCTGACACAATGCTTCCAAATGGTCGTGGTTCAATGATACAAATGGATTCTTATAATTCTCAGCATTCAAATGTATTTTATGATGACAAATAGACGCTAACCCACCGCAACGCTCACATATATAGTGCTGTTTCGACATATAACTATCTCTGCACTTAACCCATTCACTACTTTTATAAAACGAATGTGGAATACTTCTAACCATTATACTCACGTCCTAACGCTGTCAAAGATACCAATAGTCCATCTATTGTACGTTTTAATCGCTCACTGTCTTGTGTATGTGGGTCAAACCACAATTGCAATATAAACTTAGCTGTTGTTTGTGCAAGTGGTTCTACTGGTTCATCTAACCAATCTCTGCCTGTGGTTAGATATAAGTAGTTAGGAATAGTTTCGATTAATGGAGTGATGATGTCGTCGTTGAAATCCCCATCTATCCTTAATGCGTTACGTGCATCTTCTATTGATATAATCATTGTTTCACTTCCTTATGAAAAAGGACACCAGCTATTAACTGATGCCCTAGTTATTTATTACGCTCCTACATCAGATGAAGCACTTGTTAACTTAACGAAAGCATCATCAACTAAAACGCGTGTATCTGCGACCGCCATTGCTCGATAGTCAATCAAGCCTGAACGGAATGAAGACTCACGAGAAGATTCAAGCATAATGCCTTGCGGTAAGTTGTAACCGAGATAGTTAAAGTCTCCTAATAGAATTGTGCCGTCTTCGATATTGTCATCAATAATGACTGGCTTACCGAAGATATAACCAACATTCTCACGTTGCGCATCTTGTACAAAGATAGGACGTTTATTACCATCTTCAACGCCATACACTGTGTTATATAACGTTGCATTGCTCATAGCGAATTTTGCATTTTGTGCATAACCACGTTTTAACATTCCCAACGCTTTTGTGAAATCAGTATATTTTCCTGTAAGCTCTAAGCTGTTTTCATCATTCCATGTGATACCTGTCAATATACCTTGACCTTGATTGTTACCCGTACCATTAATCAATGCGTATTCGATCGCTTCTACAACGCAGTTAGTCAATTCTTCAACAAGATATGATTCAAATGCTGAAATACTCATCGTTTTAGCTTTCACTGAGATACTAAAGATTTTAATAATCTCATTCGCTTCAAAAGATACCGCTGTTGTAACTACTTTGTCTGCCTCTACTTTAGCCCCCTCAGTATGCCATTCGGCGCGCTCTTGTGGCGTACTAATTGGGATACGGATTTTTGTAGGCATATTGAATGAACGTACATTTGCAAGTAAGCCACCTTGTGTACGCGCACGACGAATCACTTCGTTTAATGTTTGTTCTGGTATGACTGCTGATGCATTTGAAGATGAAGTAAATTCATCTGCGCGGTGTTCTGATTTTTGAATATCCATAGCGTGATTGAATGAACGTTGTTCCACATCTGATAATTCTTGTCCTAACATTTTCTTAAAGAATGCTGATCGGTATTCTTCTGTACCGAATACATTATTATTTTGAACTTCATTATTTTGTTTAAATTGTTGTCCTGTAATAGGGTTATATGAACGATTTTCCACTTGTTCTTGCTCCTTTTCTTTAATGTTTTCTTTAGCTTGATTTAAGCCTTCAATTTCAATATTTAACTTTGTCACGTCTGCTTCTGGGTCATTTTCGATTGTGCCTCTAATTTCACCAGCCCGTGTTTCAATATCTTCAAGTGACGCATTACGATAATGATTAAATGCTTCTTGTACTGTATTAAACATTTTATTTTAACTCCTTTGATTGTAATTTGTTCAAACCGATTAAGGCTTGTTGTCTTGCTTTGTGTTTAAGTTCAGCTTCCTGAATTTGTTGTCGTGCTTCTACGCTTGCTTCTGCATATGCAGGATAATTCACAACACTAAACTCAAGCACCTTATCAATTTTAGTTATAGTACGTGTGCGTGTATTCACATCATATTGACTACCGTCAGATACTGTGAAACCAAAACTCATACCTGAGAGGTCGCCCCGTTTTACTGCCGTATAAACAGAGCGGGCTTCTTCCGTATCTGGTAAGGTCGCGCGGAAATGCATACCAATATCATCAGTCCATATATCCATCGTCTTAGGTGATTTCGCTAGTGGTATACGGTTCACATCATGTGACACTAAAAGTCGTGTATCGTTGAGCTTCAAGCCATCTAACGCATTACGTTTAATGATTTCGGTATATGATCCTGTAGGCGTAGTAATCTGCGTTGGTTTATTAAATACAATTGCTGTTCCCTCAAGTACCATTTCGTTACTTTGGGAATCTGTTTGTATTTCTGCACTTCTAATTTCCTTCATCTGCCTTAACCTCCTTATCTGCCATTTGATAATTCTTTGCTAATGTTTTTTCAATATAGTTCAAACTTTGTATGCGTTCATCTCCATCTTCAACATGAGGCAAGTTCATTAAGTCACGTGCTTCATTAATGGTCAATAAGCCGAGTGGCAACAATTCTTTGATAATCGTTGATTTCGATTGATTGCTTGCATACTGTAATTTTGATGATTCATATATAATGCGATTGCTAAAAGACTGTTCACGTTCAGTAAAAATCTTTTCGGTAAGCTCTGAGGATAACTGAATAGCGAAAGGTTCAATGACTGATTCAAAGAACGCTTGCCATGTGTTCTCATCATAACTACCTGTCACAATAGCTTCATTGATTCCTAAATACTCATATATCTTTTGTTTAATCACTTTTATTTGGGACGTATCCACCTGAACATCTGATATATTTAATTGCTGGTAATCCATCGACGTATCTAATGGAACAACTCCGCCATTATTTGCCATTGATAAATAATTGTTTGTAAATTCTTCTTTTGCTTCTTTTAACTTACTAGGACTCAATGCCTGATTGTATTTCAGAATACCTCTGATTTGAGCAGAATTCTTAATTGCCTCAGTCATACCATCATTTTGTGTGTGCGCAAGTTGTAACGTATTCATGATTGCATCGTTGTTATCACCGAGTAATTCATTAGAGTTAAAGTGACGACGCAACACGGCTATTTCTGATAAATGAAAATGGACAACTTCACCATCGTTGAACAAAAATTTTAGGTACATTTCACCTACACCATCAACCACATATTCAACACTACTTGGTGTTAACGGATATAAGTTTTTCAAGTTGCCTTTATTGTCCTTTTGTACAAGGATAAATGCGTTATTGAACAAGTAGTATTGTGTGGCCACTTTATATAAAAAGTCATAACCACTCATATACGGATTGGGTCTATTTTGTAAGATTCTGTTAATTTTATAGTTATTAAAATCTTTCGTATTGTTTACATGCTTGCCTGATAACTTCGCAATATGGCGTGCAATGGTATCTACTGCACTACGATATATGTCGTTTGAATATGCATCACCTGAAAATTGAGATAATGACTTAAAGCCACCTGTGAGCATTTCAAACTGTTGTGCAGTGGTACGCTCAATAGTTTCAAGTCCTAACATCTTATTTAACCACTTCGGCACATCTTCACCTTCTTTACAGAATATTTGTTCGTCAAATAAGTACATACGTTCGATTTATACATCTAAATTATACCACACTAGGGTATATAAAGCTAGTTGTGGTAAGGGTTTACGTATTTAACTTCTAATTCTTTAATACTTTTTTCACTTGCATTAAAATGCCAATTTAGACGAGTTTCATCTTTAACTTTGAATCCAGCTTTTAACATTGCGCCTTTAAACTGACCATTTGTGATGTAACTACCCTCAAAAGTGCCTGACAACGCATCGCTATATTTACGTTCAAATACGTGCTTTAATCCATATGAGGAACGTCTGACGTTAAACGATTTAATTTTATTGATTGAGTAACAAAATTCGAGTAATGCGTTTTTCTTTATCTCATTTAATTCTTCAAAGTGTTCTGGTTTATTGATATCAGTCATTTTAATTCTCCATTCTATTTATATTTGTGTGTAGGGAGTGTAGGAATAAAAGTTACTACATTTGCCAAAAGTTACTACACAATCATTCAAAACATTGATACAAAAGGAGTTTTGAGTAATTAAGCCATTATATAAACCTACTACATAAGTTACTTCATTTATAAAAAGTTGCTACACAAGTTACTACCTTATATGAATTTCTACTACATTAATCTATATGTAGCTACATAAGTTACTACTTAAAAAAGCGATAATAAAGGTGCTTAACACGCTCTGTAGTAACTTTTCTGATTTGTAGTAACTTTTTCGTTTACTCCCCGCACACAGATTTAATTTTTTTATACAGGTTGCTACCTTTTCTAGGTTCAATAATGTTTGATCTATCATTATATTTGTCATCAGTATCATATGGTGCTACATCATAAAGAACTTCACTTTTTTTGTGATAAAAATCTATACCATAACCTTTATAAGGTGATCTAACACGTTCAACTGTGTACCCTAATCTTATTAATTCTTTAGTGAAATTATGAACCTTCATCACTTCGTATCCATAACGCTTAGCCCATTGGCGATAAATTTCATACGCGACTTCTCTTGCCCTGCCATCTACGGGGTGGATAGGTCTTTCGCCTTCCATGTCCAAAAAGTGGCGCACAGGTTCATTTTCATATTTGTAGCTCTGAATTAAATCATTACTTTCATTAACTTTAGTAAAGTCACCTGTTTCTAGCAATTCGGGCAAATGTTCCAAACACTTATTTAATAATGCAGACATAACATCGGGATTATTTAACTTCTTATTGAGCCCTAACTCTTTAGGATAGTAGCCCTCACCAAATGTACGATTCATTGGAACAATAACCATTCTGCGATAAAATCCATCTGTTTTATCACTAGCCTGTGGTATATTGTTGCCTGCAAAAAGAAGTTTGTTGTGCGGTGTGAAATCAAAATCTTGTTTGCCTTTAGGATTTACATTAATTCGGTTACCTGTGGCGATTGATTTATAATTCCCAGTGTCTTTGATATATGTGTTATCCATGTCATCATCAATATTAACCATCTTCCCCATCAAACGCGCTGGTTTAAATTCATGGCTCAAATCTTTAAATTTAAGAGATGTCGTATTCCTTTTACCGATAAAGTCTTGGATTAATTGAAGTATTGTTGATTTACCGTTACTTCCATTTTTGGTTTTAACACCTGCACTATAAAAGAAAATAGTTTTACCGATAAAGTTTTCTTTATACAAACAATACGCTATAATTTGATATATAAGTTTCTCGATTTGGGCATCTTCATTGGATATGCTCGTGATAAAACTCTCTAATTTTTCACTTTTTTTACTTTGGTCAAAAGTCACATCAATTTTCGACGTCGAAATATGGTTAGCTGAATGCTTATGAAGTTGATGTGTCTTTAGATCCAAGACGCCATTGTTAACCACTAATTTATGTGGCTCTAATTCCTCATCTTTAAATTTAATCGACATCGCCTTTATTTTGTAAAACACTTCACGATTCTGATGTTCTTTAATATTCGGCATCTCTAAATAAGTCATTTGTCTTATTGTTTCTTCGTCTAAATGCTGGTAAAATTCACCGTTAAAAAAATGAATATTTTCATCTATCATAATCATATTGTATTTTCTAGCTAACATCTCACTGAACTTCGTGTGATTGAATTTGTCGTCATATTCAATTTCTTCATTGTATTTCTCTAGTAAATGGTCGTCGATGTTACTGATTTTATCCATTTTTTTTCCTCCTTCTCTCGCAAATGAATTCTTAAAATTGAATTGAATGTTTTAGCAACTTCTTTTTCTTGTAATGGAGGATTGCAACTTTCGCCCCAAGCAAGAGCTAATCCGTGCACTAAATGACCATCAACATGTCTGCGTAACAGATGACCAATCACAGAAGCTAATGCTTGATTCCGTCCACCTTCCTCTACCCCGAATGCAATATCACGCCAATATCCTGAATTTTGTTTGTTATATACAACTTTGATGTTCTGAGATTCGCCCTCAGTTGCATCGAGAGGGTATTTAGCAAGGCAACTGTCCAATTGACCACGTGTGATGAACGGTGCATCATTGATGTACCAGTGAAATGGTGCATCTTTACCACTTATAACGGGCAATGCGGATAATTGAATAGGTTTAAAGCACGACTCGTCTATTACTTCACCAATATATCTCGATAATGCCCCAGCATACTTTTTATACTCATCAGGCTCTAAAATATCGTCTACAGGGACAAGCAAACGGAATCTTGGCCGTAATGACTCATTGTTTTCATCATGAGTATCACGGTGTCTATAAGTGCTATATATGAAGTAAGCAAAGTGCTTCATCTTGTTTTTGACGTTATCGAGAAATCGGTTCATATCATCGATGTCGTCATAGTCCAAAGAAAACACTTGTCGATACATTACATTTTCTTTCAAGCGACGGTGTGATATACCTTCAGCATCAGCTACATCACCATATATTGCTAGCTTATTAGCGTATTTGTCGTGGCTGATAACTGGACGAGTTAAAAACTCGCACCAGTCAGACCACTTAATGTTTTTTACATTTTCTGTTCCCTTAGATGTTAAACTTTGATATAATAAAATAAGAAGTTCGTCATCGTGCTTTAAATTGAACATGGCATTTATTAGCTCCTTTCATTAAAATTACTATGCGTTATCAGTTCTGTCGCCAAACTTCGCTGATGACGCTTTTTCTATGTCTTTAAACTCGTTTATCTTCTTGTCTAACCTATCAGTGTACATGTACAACAAATCGAATAACTGTTCACAGTGAATGCGGTGTTCATTGTACGCATATCCATATCTTTGTACTTCTTCCATACTTTTCAGATTATGCGTAGTAAATACCTCATCAATAAACCAGCTATGCGTTGAAATTAAATCTTCTAATTTCTCTTTAATAATCTCAATTTCTTCCATAAGCCATCTAATTTCGATATTCATACCTAGTATTCCTCCACTTCGATATTTCCTACAATATATTCCAACGCCCACTCTAACATTCCGATTATGTGACCTTTACGATCTGTTGTGTGTTTGTGCTCACCTTTTTCGTTAATAACACTATAATGGTAAACTTTTTGTGTCTCGTGTCTCACATCATCTAATGTCGCAGTCACTTCTTCAATAATAGAAAATGCTTCATCTTCAAAATCTAGTTCAGCAAGAATACTAAACAATTCTTCATGCACTAACTTTAAAAATCGTTCATAAAAAGTAGTGTCATCATACTTATGTTCTGTCATTGAATGAAATCTATCTTTGACTGATAAAAATGTATCATCATTTTCTTCATATAATACTTTTTCCAATGCTCTAACAACTTTTGATAATTCATATTTTTGCTTAACCTTCATCCTTAACTACCTACCTTTTTATTGTTTTTAATTTTGCAATGCGATCAAAGTTGATTTCCATGCACGCTATACTAAAATTCTTGCTTACTTCTGGAAAATACTGCTCCAATACTTGTGGTGATACATTCAAAAGCAAATTGCGATTTGTATCCTTGATGTTATACCAGCCAGCAACCGTTTTAGTTATAATTACTTGTTGTTTCATATTGTTTCCCTCCTTACTGTGAAACTGGAAATTCTGTTGAAAATAATTGTTCAATTGGTATACCATACATCTCACTAAGTTTAGTAGCTTCAGGTAATGTAAAATACGCACCGCCTAACTCTTTTAAGCTATATCTTTGTGGCGATATACCTAATTTTCCAGCTACAAATCGCTGTGTGTGACCTTGTTCCTTTCGTGTGATGTACAATACTGGGTAATGAATTTTTGTCATTTTAGCCCGCCTCCTGATTTGAACTTTTTAGAACCTAAAATCAAAAATTTAAAGTTCTTAAATAGTACTTTTTAGAACTTACAAGTTGATAATACCACCTAAACCAAAAGTAGTCAACAAAATAATTGTACTTTTTTGAACTATACAATAAAATGAAGAATGAACATTAACTTAAATATTCATTAAATTATAAGGAGAAATAGTATGTATGATAAAAAAGAAATTGGCAAACGGATTAGAGAAATAAGGATGAGTTTAGGAAAAACACAAGAACAGTTTGGAGACTTGTTCTCAGCAAGTAAAGGTAATGTTGCAATGTGGGAAAAAGGCGCGACATTACCTAATAAAAAAAGACTTTTGGAAATTTCACAAAAAGCCAATATAACTTTAGATGAATTACTATTCGGCGATATTTTCAATTATATATATATAAATATTAATTACGATATAGTTGAAGATTTATTTGATGATTTTGATATGTTTGCAAAGCATCGTATTGCAGATTTAATATATAGTGTTACCTACTTCAAATACCCTGAAGTATTTGAACGTAAAAATTATAAGGAAATATTAACTCTTTGCGAGAACAACCTACGTACTGAGGTTGAACTCTTAATAGCAGATGGAAAAAAAGCATATGCTAGTTTTAACAGTAAACCAAAAATTCTCATCGATTCTAATAAAGATAGTTATTTAGTTAACTTGTATTTACAAGACTCAAAAATTAAAAATATAGATTATATTATTGATTTTAGATTTTTAGTTAACTATGCAGAAGTTAACAATTTTAAATTTGATGAAGAATTAATTAATTATAATGAACCTATAATGGAGTTATACGAAATATTAAGTGATTATTTTAATAAAACATCAGATGTATTCGACTTAATAGATAAGTCCACTATACTAATAAATACGCTTGAGAATCAAAATTATGACAGTGATCCGATAGGTGAAAAGCTAATAAATTTCATTAAAAACGACATGAATGACACATTTGTTAGTTTAATAGAAGATAAACAAGGTGATACCCATGACACATAATTTAAGACTATCCCACAATATATATAAAGACACTAAACGTGGCACATACTACTTCCGTATCACATACTATGATAAAACTAATAAACGCCAATTCATAACTCGTAAAGGTTTTAAAATGCGTAAAGATGCTGTAAAAAAGTGTAATGAAATTATGGATGAGATAGAGGGGGTTGGTAAACATAATAGATTACCATTTGATAAACTCGCTATGGAATACATAGAGTGGTACTCAGCACGCCGTAAGCCGTCAAGTACAAAAGCCCTTAGAACACATATAAACAACCACTTAGTCCCTTATTTTTGCTCTATGGACGTGTTTAATATGACTCCACAAGACATTATGAAATTTCAAAATAAAAAGATGCGTGAGAAATTTTCAGGAGATTACTTACAGAAGATGCACACTTATCTTGTTTCTGTTTTAAATCATGCTATGAAATTTCACGATTTAAAACAAAATGTAGCATCTAATGTGGGTAATTTTGAAGTTGAGAAAACAAAACGGCTAAACTATTGGACTCTGGAGCAATATAATAAATTTTATACTGTACTAACGGAAATCGAACAACAAGCCTTTTTTAAACTACTTTTTTACAGTGGTGCAAGAAAAGGTGAAGTTAGGGCATTAACTTGGGCAGATATTAACTTTGAAGAAAATTATATATCCATAAATAAAACAGATTATCATGGTGAAGTTACTTCACCTAAAACTAAGGCGGGCATACGTGATGTTTATATGCCTCAACATATGATGGACACATTAAAAGTATTTAAAGATTGGTATAAAGAACATAAGGTCTACAAAGATGATTATGTATTATTTGGCGATTTTTTCAAAGCATACAGTGAAAATAAAATTGATCGTTGGTATTCTAAAAATTTTAAAAAGGCTAATGATACACTAGATGAAAGTGATAAACTACCAAGAGTTGTACTTCATGAGTGGAGACATAGCCATGCATCATTACTCGTCAATCTAGGTGTTAGCGTGATGATTATAGCACAAAGACTCGGACACAGTGACACCGCAGAAGTTTATAACCGATATGGTCATCTATACCCAAGTACACAGAAAGAAATTGTTAAACTCTTGTAGAGTAATAATTTTCATGTAAACACTGCTCTTTTCAGAGTGGTGTTTTTATACGTTGTGTACTATCTGTGCACTTTATGTGCACTCTAAAATAAAAAGCTTGCAACGATAAGGGTTGCAAGCTATATAGTGGAGACGGCGGGATTTGAACCCGCGTCCAAAGGTCCTGATACAAATGTTTCTACGTGTGTAGTCTATCGATAAGTTTCACATCATGCAAGGTGACAGACAACCAACATGATGCTAGTTTGATTGATCTCTCCACGTCAGACTTCAAACGGCAGTGACGTGTGTAGCCTACTTCAGTTGAATCACGTTAACCGCACATAGGCGATGCGGTTAGGTGATGCAGAGTGCGCTTAGGCAGCTACTGCTAAGTTATTGTTAGTTTTGCCAGTTATTATAAACTGAGTGTGTTGATGACGAAGACAACCCTCCGACACGCTTCATAAGCTCGGGGGACCCCTGTCGAATCCATAAACGCCCCCATAACAATATAATGTGCTTTATTTTCACTTCAAATCACATTATATCTTATCAAATATTACCTTACAGTGCAATGTTTAGTACTTTTGTTTCATAGCACGTGCCATATCTCGTTTAACAGCTTTTTCTTTTAAAGATTGGCGCTTATCGAATTTCTTCTTACCACGCGCAACGCCTAACAAGACTTTACAGTGACCCTGCTTTAGATAAAGTTTCAGGGGAACGATTGAATATCCAATCTCACGAGTACGATCACCTAGCTTCACAATTTCACGTTTATGCAATAAAAGTTTACGTGAGCGTAGAGGGTCGTGATTAAAACGGTTCCCTTCTTCATAAGGTGCAATGTGCATGTTTTGTAAGAAAATCTCACCATTCTTCACTTGTGCATAGCTATCTTTTAAGTTTGCACTACCGCGTCGAATAGATTTAATTTCTGTCCCTTGTAATACAATGCCTGCTTCAATCGTATCTTCAATCTGATAATCATGTCTTGCTTTACGATTTTCTGCTAAGGTTCCTTTACCTGACTTTTTCGCCATACGGGTCTCACCTCAACTTATTTTTTCTTTCTACGTGCTTTCTTCTTGATACTTTTATCTTTGTAGAAAGGCTTGTGTTTTGTTTTGTTTTGTTTACGTTCATTCTTGCCTTTTCGTTGTTTACGTTTTTTCTTACCGTCTTTTTTACCTTTAAATTGGTTGCCCTTTGTCTTAATCTGAATCGTTTTACCTTGTTGCTTCTTATCACGGTTCCCTTTCAAATCAATCGGCATACCAACCACTTGGAAGTCGATTTGACGTTCATCCACATCAACATGTACGACTTTGACTTTAACGGTATCCCCAATACGATAGACTTTCGCTTTATGTTCACCAATTAAGGCCATGTGGTGTTCATCAAAGTTATAATAGTCATCTGTCATGTTTTGAATGCTCACAAGTCCTTCAATCGTATTTGGTAACTCGATAAACATACCAAAGTTCGCTACAGAGCTAATGACGCCTTCAAATTCATCACCAATATGTTGAATCATGTACTCAGCTTTTTTCAATTCATCTGTATCGCGCTCTGCTTCAATCGCACGACGCTCACGATTAGACGTATGTGTCGCAATCTCTGGTAATGCATCTTCCCAACGACGCATTGACTTGCCATCCATTGACTGTTCAATGAGATATTTTCGAATTAAACGATGGACGATTAAGTCCGGATAACGTCTGATTGGAGATGTGAAGTGTGTATAATAATCAGCAGCCAATCCAAAATGTCCGAGATTATCCGCTTCATATCGCGCTTGTTGCATAGAGCGTAACATCATTGTTGAAATCACGCGATCTTCAGGTCGACCTGTCACTTCTTCTGAAATTTGCTGCAACGTACTTGGGTGAATTTCTTCCCCAGTTCCTTTAATCATCATGCCGAAATTTGTAATAAAGTCAAAGAATTGACGTAGACGTTCTGATTTCGGTTGTTCATGGATACGATATAGGAATGGAACATCTTTTTTATTAAAATGTTCAGCAATCGTTTCATTCGCTGTAAGCATGAATGATTCAATTAAACGTTCCCCTTCACCACGTGTACGAATGACGACATCTTCTGGAATCCCTTCACCGTTCACCTGTACTTGTGCTTCAGGAATATCAAAGTCAATCTCGCCACGACGTTTACGCATATCGATTAAACGATTTGACAGTGTTTGTGCTAAATCTAACATCGGTGTCACTTCTGCATAATGTTGGCGAATTGCTGGGTTTTGTTCAGTAATGATTTCATTAACTGCATCATACGTCATACGGGCATCAGAATGGATCACACTATCAAAGATTTCATGTTTAACGACTTCACCACGTTCATTGATTTCCATACGACAACTCATTGTCAGTCGATCCACATTTGGATTCAATGAACAAATACCATTACTTAAGCGATGTGGAATCATCGGAATCACACGGTCTACTAAATAAACACTTGTGGCACGATCATAAGCTTCACGGTCGAGTGCACTACCTTCTGTCACATAATAACTCACGTCGGCAATACTTACAGTTAACTCAATATGGCCATTATCTAACTGCTTCAATGCAATCGCATCGTCGAGGTCTTTCGCATCTGCACCATCAATCGTAATCGTTAATTCATCTCTTAAATCACGACGGCCTTTTATTTCTTCTGGCTTAATTGACTCAGGCACAGCTTCTGCTTCTTTTAATACATCGTCTGGAAACTCAATTTCAATACCGTGTTGGTAAATGATTGATAAAATATCGACACCCGGATCATTTTTATGACCTAAGATAGCAGATACTTGTCCTTCTGGGTTATTTGTACCATCTGAGTATTGCGTAATCTGCACCAATACTTTATGTCCTTCGACAGCACCTAAATCCTGACCTTTCGGAATAAAGATATCTTGCATAATACGTTTATCATCTGGAATCACAAATCCAAAGTTGCGTGCTTCTGAGAATGTTCCAACCACTTGTTGAACAGCATGTCGCTCAATCGATTTCACTTCACCCTCGAACTTTCCTTTCCGATAATCACCACGAGATTTTTGTACTTCAACAATCACCGTGTCGCCATCCATCGCATAATGAACCTTACTTGGTGGAATGAAAATATCCTCCATCGTATCATCTTCAGGACGTAAAAATGCAAATCCTTTTTTATTTTGGCTTAAAGTCCCCTTTACCAATCCTGGCTTCGGACCTTTCTTTTGGTATCGATCTTGTTTCGTACGTGTCACAATACCCGTTTGTTCTAACTCGTTTAAAACTTTAATCAAGTCACGAAATGACTCTGCACTACTCAAACCAAGTGCATCTTGAAAGTCAGATACAGACATTGCACGATAATCTTCTTCTTGAATCAGATTTAATATCTCTTGTTTTAAATTCATTGTTTGCCTCCTTTCCTATGATATTTTTATCTGTCACTGGCTTACTCGCTCCAATCCAGTGATTCTAAAAATTGATAGACTTCTTCAAATACTTGTTCTTTTTCTTTATCTATTGTAATGACGTGTCCTGAGTTGTGATACCAAGACAATGCTTTTTTATCTGAAATTGCTGTATCATGAATGACATTTGCAGAATCAGGGTTAATCATTTCATCATGTTCAGATTGAATGACTAATAATGGATCCATTACTTCATCAAGACTATCACGAACACCTTGTATTGTATCTTGTAATTCTTTTAAAGTTTCTGTCGGATGAAAGACTTTCATCTCACGTTCAATTGTTTCTTCATCTTTTCCTTCATATTTCTTGAAGTTACGTGCATAGTCTAAAAAGCCTTCAAACATAGCACCTTCTGTTTTGATATAAGCAGGCGTACACATTGTTACGATACCATTCACATCTCGGTTTAGACTTAATTTAAGTGCAAAAACGCCACCTAATGATAGACCAGCTACGGCAATTTCATCGTATCCTTGATCTACTAAATAATCATACCCGTCTAACGCATCTTTATACCATACATGTGGACTTGATTTTAAAATCTCCTCAGGCGGTGCTGCATGCCCTTCATAATGAGGGGCATGTGATGTATAACCTTTTTTTTGAAGATAACGACCCAGTTGTCTTACATCAGAACTATTGCCAGTGAAACCATGTAATAATAATACTGCACGCTTTCCACCCTCAAATAAGAATGGCTTTGGAAGTTGAATTTTCATATTAAAATCGTGTCCTTTCCTAATATCTCATATAGTATTATTTAGTATTATTCTAGCGATTTAAATATCTCGGTACAAATAAAAAAGTCCGACTACACAACTGTCGGACTCTACATATCAAAGTAACTGATACTTAACATTAATACAAAGAAAATAATTGATAGTACAATTGTCAATCTATGCAAAAATAAATCTATACCACGTTGTTTTTGCTTACCGAATAATTGCTCAGCTCCACCACTAATGGCACCTGATAAGCCATTACTCTTACCTTCTTGTAATAAAACAACTGTGATGAGTGCGATACAGTCAATAATCAGTAATACAACAATAAAAGTATGCATCAGATTGTCCTCCATTCATCATATACGAAAGCTATTTTATCACATTATTTCACTTACGACAATGCTGACTATCGATTGAACGTTGTTTTACGCTTAACACTTGTTGTAATCATAAACGCAGCAACAGCGATTGAACCTAACACAACAATGCCATATGGTACTAAAGCGAAAAATCCCTTTACATGAAAAATGGTACTATATAAAATCGGTGGGTTTAGCAATGCGTTAAATACTTGTGATACAAATACTGCAACCATGAACCACCATAGATATGGATGTTGAAACTTGATCGCAACAACACCTGCTGAATAAGCAAGGATATACAGAATACCTGTATAACGCAAGCTATTACTAATCGTATTGATAGCATTTTTGCTGACATTATTACCTGATTGTTCTAGCATATGACCAATCACTTGACCATCTACTATCACCACTTGATGTATTGTGAGACATACCGCGAACAAAAATGAAACATACGCTAATAGTTTACCCGTATGATTAGCACGAACCTCTGTGTCTGTATGTTGAGACATAGTCTTATTCCTCCAAAATGATTTATCTTCACTATACCAAATCTACAGTACAATTAAAATAGAGATCGTTGGATATCCGTGCGATATGTCATACATCTTATTATGGCTACTTACGCTTTTGTTCCTTTTTTAAAATGATGGTACACCGTATGAATCACAATGACGATTGCAATCAAGGCACCTACATAACCAACAAATGGATAAATGGTTGCAACGAGTGAACCGAATGGTAATGTACCACCTAAAATAAAGATGACACCTAATACAATCGTTATAATGATATCCAGTCGTTGATTGACATAACGCATCACTTCATTTTTTACCAGCCAATACATCGGCGCTGTTGTAGAATAAATACCTAAAATGATACACACCGCAAAGAATAGTGCAATCACTGGATGTATCGTATTTCCGATATAAAGCAAAGGCACTTCTAGTTTGATGACTTCTTGATAATGTACAAGCATTGCAACAACCATCATGATGACCGTAATCATCAGACCTGATGCACCTAATACTGCTGTAGCAACTGCCTCTTTTTTATTACTTACTTCACTACCCAATTGCGTAAAGAACACCGTACCAGCAAGCATGTTATAACAGAAGAACAAGATAGCTGATTGCCAAAAGTGGCCAACAGGTTGTAATTGTTTTGCAGCTTCTGGCAACGTCTCAAACGATGGGATGTGACCAAGTTGAGTAAAAAAGACAAAGCCACAAATACCGATTGTCAATACGACAATAACTGGCCCAATTAAGCCAATAATATCAATCAACTTATGCAACCCGAGTATTACCGTGATCATTGCTAATAATCCCATTCCTAAAAAGCCAATCACTGATGGTAACTTAAAGTGCTCTGAAACAACTGCGCCAGTCCCTGCAATCATGATCACAACAATGCTGAACAAGAAGAGCAATGCGAAATATTCTATAACACGTCCTAAAATATTGCCAAAATAAACTTTGAAAATATCTCCTGGCTGACTTAATTTTAATTCAAACCCTTTTAACATAATCATTGAGCCTATCACACAGAACAATAACATTGAAATCAATGCCCCTACAATTCCGATAGGTCCATACGATGCGAAAAATTGCATCACTTCTTGTCCTGTTGCAAATCCAGAACCAATTAAATACGCAATATATGCGCCACTTAGCTTTAAAACTTTTTTCCAATCCACTGTATTCGTCATTGTTATTACCACCCTTGTCCTTCTACTTGATACGTATCAAGTTCACCATTTTCTACTCCTTGGATTGCTGATTCTAAGATGGTTAATGCTTGGTCTAACTCATCGTCTGTGATAACGAGAGGCGGCTGGAATCGTAATACACTTCCAGCAATTGCAATAATCACTACGCCATGATCAAAGCAATAATTACATATTTTCAATGCTGCTTCAGCGTCCTTTGTTTTGTTGCGCTTATCCGTTACAATATCGATACCAATAGATAAACCTTCTCCACGTACATCTCCAACACAGTCATATTTTGTTTGCCATTGTTGTAATTGTTCTTTCACACGTTGACCTTTTCTCGCAGTTTCTGCAATTAAGTTATCTTCTTCTAAAATATCAATCGTCGCAAGTGCTGCTTCACAACATACTGGGTTGGCGCCTGTTGTAAATAGGTGTGCCGGTGCATCCAATGCATCCATCACTTCTTTTCGGCCCACAATCGCTGACATTGGCATTCCTCCAGCAATTGACTTACCATATGCAATTAAATCCGCTTCAATATCAAAATGTTCAACTGAGCTAAACTTTCCTGTTCTTCCAAATCCTTGTTGAATATCATCAACAGCTAATAAGATGCCATGTTCTTTGCATAATTCAGAAAGTGCTTCAAAATAACCTTTAACTGGCTCTAATAAACCACCATCTCCTTGGAATGTTTCGATCAATATACAAGCCACTTCTTCTGCCGGTACGTATGTTTCAAACATTTCTTTCAGTGGTGCCAAATATTCATCGACTGTATTCGCATTTGATGCACCATACATTCCCCGATATGCGTCTGGATATGGGATGTGGAAAAATCCTGGTAATAGCGGTCCAATTTTCCGACGCATATTTAATGAAATTGTCGATGCTGTAATGGAACCATATGTAGAACCGTGGTAGGCATTTGTAAAACTAATCACATAAGGTCTCCCCGTAAAACCTCTTGCAAATTTAATCATGCCATCCACTGCATCTGAACCAGTTAATCCAAATAACACCTGTTTTTCAAAGCTTCCTGGTGATAATTGGCATAATCGTTCAGCTAACTTAGATAATGGTTCGTGATGCATATATGCAGGTGTATAATGGACCATCTTTTCCGCCTGCTTCTTAATCGCTTCAACGATTTTTTTCGGTGTATGCCCCACATTTTGTGAACTCGCACTTGATAATAAATCAATATATGATTTGCCATTCACATCTGTTAATGTTGCGCCATGCGCTGATTCGATAACAAGTGGATAGTATGGTATCCTACCAGCTTTCGCAAAATACTTTTTATCATGTTCAATTACTTTCTGTACTTTGTCTTCTTGCATCATAAAAGCCCCCCTAAACAAATAAAACAAGTAATATTAATGAATATTACCAAGTATAGGCGCAAATATAAACAACTTATCAGATTTTTCTGATAATTTATATTCCAAATATATATTTTATCAATATAGAAAAAATGAAATTTAAATAATATAAGACCTCTGATTATTACACTATTCATACGCAAAAAAGCTATCCGTTATAGCAACGGATAGCTTTTTCAATCATCTACAAATCTTATTTATCTAAGTTATAGAAAGATTTAATACCTTCGTATTTTGCTGTTTCATATAATTCATCTTCAATACGTAATAATTGATTGTATTTTGCAATACGGTCTGTACGTGATAATGAACCAGTTTTGATTTGACCTGCATTTGTCGCAACAGCGATGTCAGCAATTGTAGTATCTTCAGTTTCACCTGAACGGTGTGAAACAACTGCAGTGTAACCAGCTTTTTGAGCCATTTCAATTGCTTCAAATGTTTCAGTTAATGTACCAATTTGGTTCACTTTGATTAAGATAGAGTTACCGATTTTGTTTTCGATACCTTTTTGTAAGATTTCAGTGTTTGTTACGAATAAGTCGTCACCTACTAATTGAACGCGGTCACCGATACGTTCAGTTAATAATTTCCAACCTTCCCAGTCGTTTTCATCCATACCGTCTTCGATAGAGATAATTGGGTATTTGTTAACTAATTCTTCTAAGTAGTCAACTTGTTCTTCAGCTGTACGTTTTGCACCTTTTTCACCTTCGAATTTCGTGTAATCATATACACCGTTTTCGTAGAATTCTGATGATGCACAGTCAAAGCCTAAGAATACATCTTTACCTGGTTCATAACCAGCAGCTTTAATTGCTTCAAGGATTGTTTCAACGCCATCTTCTGTACCTTCGAATTTAGGAGCGAAACCACCTTCGTCACCTACAGCTGTTACTAAACCACGAGATTTTAAGATTTTAGCTAATGCGTGGAATACTTCTGCACCGACACGTAATGCTTCTTTGAATGTTGGTGCACCTACTGGTAAGATCATGAATTCTTGGAATGCGATTGGCGCATCTGAGTGTGAACCACCGTTTACGATGTTCATCATAGGTGTTGGTAATACAGTTGCATTGAATCCACCTAAATATTTGTATAAAGGTTGACCTAAGAAGTCTGCAGCTGCACGTGCAACAGCGATTGATACACCAAGAATCGCATTGGCACCTAATTTACCTTTGTTAGGAGTACCGTCTAATTGGATCATCATTTTGTCAATTGAATTTTGATCTAATACTGCAAAAGCGCCTTCAATAATTTCAGGTGCAATAATTTCGTTTACATTTTCAACTGCTTTTTCTACACCTTTACCAAGGTAGCGTAATTTGTCACCATCGCGTAATTCAACGGCTTCGTGTTCACCTGTTGATGCACCTGATGGTACTAGCGCGCGACCGAATGCACCGCTTTCTGTTAATACTTCTACCTCTACTGTTGGGTTACCACGTGAGTCTAGGACTTCGCGAGAGTATACATCTGTAATAATTGGCATAATGATTAAATCTCCTTTTTGTTGGGATTGATGCCTGCCATGAAACATGAGCAGGACATCCATCCTTCATATTGTCTTCTTATTTTTTATTATAACGATTGTGCATCGTTTCTCAAAATTATTTAATGCTGAATTAATGTTTCACCTGTCATATCTGCTGGTTGTGTCACACCAAGTAAATCAATTAGTGTTGGTGCTAAGTCACCTAGACGACCAGTTGGACGTAATGTAACGCCTTCTTTTGTCACAATCACAGGGACTGGGTTTGTTGTATGTGTTGTCATTGGTTGATCATCATCTGTTAATACTTCATCAGAGTTACCATGGTCAGCTGTAATAATCGCTGTACCATTCATGTCGATAATCTTATCAACAACAACACCTAAACATTCATCTACTGCTTCAATTGCTTTGATTGTTGGTTCTAGCATACCACTGTGACCAACCATGTCTGGGTTTGCAAAGTTAAGGATGATTAAGTCTAAATCACCTTTATCTAGCTCTTCTAACAATGCGTCACGTACTTCATACGCACTCATTTCTGGTTTAAGGTCATATGTTGCTACTTTTGGTGATGCGATTAAGCGACGACGTTCACCTTTGAACTCTTCGTTTTGACCACCACTCATAAAGTAAGTAACATGTGGGTATTTTTCTGTTTCTGCAATACGCAATTGTGTTAAACCATGATCTTGTGCAACTTCACCAATTGTATTTTTTAAATCAACTTTTTCAAATACAATGTGTGCATCAACGTTATCTTTGTATTTAGTGAATGTTGCATAGTATAAATCATTGACTTGTTCCACTGGGAAACCGTCAAATGCTTTATTAGTAAAGACTTCTGAAAGCTGTGCTGCTCTATCAGGTCGGAAGTTGTAGAAAATAACAGCATCTCCGTCATTGACACCTTCATTTTGACCTGCTACTACGAATGGCTCAACGAATTCATCTGTTAAACCTTCAGCGTAGTTCGCTTCAACACCTTCACGCGCTGTTGCATATTGTGTCTCACTAAAACCTCTGATAGCATCGTATGCTTTCAATTCACGTTCCCAACGTTTATCGCGGTCCATTGAGTAGTAACGGCCAGAAACTGAAGCGAATTGACCCACACCAAGTGCTTTAAATTGCGCTTCTGTTTCATCAATATACGTTAATGCTGATTTTTGATCTACGTCACGACCATCTAAAAAGGCGTGTACGTAAACTTTATCAAGACCTTTACGTTTTGCTAATTCTAAAATTGCAAAAAGATGTTTGTAGTGACTATGAACACCACCGTCTGACAATAAACCGAAAATATGCAACGCTGCTTCATGATTTTTCGCATGATCAATGGCATCGTTTAAAACGCCATTATCAAAGAAATCTCCATCTGCAATAGACTTATTAATACGTGTCAAACTTTGGTACACAATACGGCCAGCACCAATATTCATATGACCAACCTCAGAGTTACCCATTTGACCTTCAGGAAGACCAACGTCTAAACCACTTGCTTCAATTTGTGTCGTTGGATATTTTGCAGCATATCGATCAAAGTTCGGTTTGTGTGCTAACTTAACAGCATTACCGTGTTCTTCTTCTCTATTTGCAAAACCATCTAAAATAATTAGGGCTGTAGGTTGTTTTGCCATCTTATTTTGCACCTTCTAACAATTGAACATAATCTTCAACTTTTAATGAAGCACCGCCGACTAATGCACCATCGATATCTGTTTCTGCCATGTATTCTTTGATGTTGTTTGGTTTCACACTTCCACCATATTGAATACGTACAGCTTGTGCGACTTCATCATTTGTTAATTTTGCAACTGTTGAACGGACTACTGCACACATTTCGTTCGCATCTTTAGCTGTTGAAGATTTACCAGTACCGATAGCCCAAATTGGTTCATAAGCAATCACAAGTTCTTTTACTTGTTCTTCTGATAAACCAGCTAAAGCTTTTTCTACTTGTCCTTCAACAACAGCGTTCGCTTTACCTTGTTCACGTTCTTCGTCTGTTTCACCAACACAAATAATTGGTGTCATACCGTGTTTGAATAACGCATGCGCTTTTTTGTTAATTTCTTCGTCTGTTTCGTGGAATAAGTCACGGCGCTCTGAGTGTCCGATTACAACGTAGCTTACGCCTAAGTCTGCTAATGCAACAGGTGATGTTTCTCCTGTAAATGCGCCACTTTCTTCAAAGTATGCATTTTGTGCACCGATTTTCAAACCAGGCGCAACGCCTTCTTTAGTTAATGTAACTAATGCGTCTAATTGAATTGTTGGTGCACAGATCACTGCTTCTACTTCATTTGTATCTGGAAGTGCTGGAAGCGCATTGACAAAGTCTTTTGCTTCTTGCACTGTTTTGTTCATTTTCCAGTTACCTGCAATAATTGGTTTTCTCACTTAAAACACTCCTAGTTTGTTAATAATATTTTCGTGTTTGCTTATTTATTTGCAATGGCTTTAATACCAGGTAATTCTTTACCTTCTAAATATTCAAGTGATGCACCGCCACCAGTTGAAATATGTGTGAAGTCTTCTTCAAAGCCTAATTGCATTGCTGCAGCAGCAGAGTCGCCACCACCGATAATTGTTGTTGCATCTTTCAATTGTGCAATGGCTTCGCATACACCGATAGTACCTTGTGCAAAGTTGCTAAATTCAAATACACCCATAGGTCCGTTCCATACAACTGTTTTTGCACCTTCAAGTTGTTTTTTGAATAATTCAACGGTTTCAGGTCCGATATCAAGTGACTCTTGATCAGCTGGGATTTCGTCTACAGATACTGTTGTAATCTCAGCATCGTTAGAGAATTCTTTCGCCACTTTACCGTCAACTGGTAACACGATTTGGTCACCTGCGCGTTCAAGTAAATCTTTCGCAAAGTCGATTCTATCAGCCTCTAATAATGAAAGACCAATTTCTTTACCTTGTGCTTTTAAGAATGTGTAAGCCATACCGCCACCGATAAGCACTTTGTCTGCGATATTAAGTAAGTTTTCAATCACGCCAATTTTGTCAGATACTTTGGCACCACCCAAAATCGCAACTACTGGTTTGTCTGGATTTTCAACAACGCCACCAATGAATTTGATTTCTTTTTCCATTAAGAAACCAGCAACTGTTTCAAGGTGTGTTGAAATCCCTACGTTAGATGCATGTTCACGGTGTGCTGTACCGAATGCATCGTTCACAAAAACATCACCTAAAGATGCCCAGTATTTACCAAGTTCAGGATCATTTTTAGATTCTTTTTTACCGTCAACATCTTCAAAACGCGTATTTTCAAACATTAATACGTCGCCTTCATTTAATTCTTGAATCGCTGCTTCTAATTTTTCGCCGCGTGTTTCAGGGATAAAAGTCACTTCTTTATCTAACTTTTCTGATAAGCGTTTTGCTACAGGTGCTAGTGATAACTTTTCTTTGTCACTTTCTTCTTTTACTTTACCTAAGTGAGAGAATACAACGACTTTCCCACCTTGCTCAAGAATATATTGCAACGTAGGCAATGCTTGAACGATACGGTTGTCGTTTGTAATTTCGCCATCTTTCATAGGTACGTTAAAGTCTGCGCGCACAAGTACTACTTTACCTTTTAAGGCTACATCAGTTACATCTTTCTTTGCCATGTTTAAAATCCTCCTCAAAACAATTGTTTATTTCAGTTTAAACCAAATCTTGCTTTTTATTAAGAATTTTATTACTTACTTTCCTTTTAAAATAGGCGGAGAAGCGTTTGTGCTCCCCCGCCTAGTATCAAACTACATTTCTGTTAGAAGCACGTATCGTCATTACGTCCTTAACTTATGTTATCGCACGCTTATTTTGCGTGGTCTGCTAAATATTCTAAAGTACGAACTAATTGTGCAGTGTAAGACATTTCGTTATCGTACCATGAAGCAACTTTAACTAATTGACGGTCACCAACTGTCATAACACGAGTTTGTGTAGCATCGAATAATGCACCGAAAGTCATACCTACTACGTCTGATGATACGATTTCGTCTTCAGTGTAACCGAATGATTCGTTTGTAGCGTCTTTCATAGCTTGGTTAACTTCGTCTACAGTTACTTCTTTTTCAAGAACAACTGTTAATTCAGTTAATGAACCTGTTGCAACTGGTACACGTTGTGCGCCACCGTCTAATTTACCAGCGATTTCTGGGATAACAAGACCGATTGCTTTAGCAGCACCTGTTGAGTTAGGGATGATGTTTTCTGCTGCTGCACGAGCACGACGTTTGTCGCCTTTACGGTGTGGTGAGTCTTGAGTATTTTGGTCACCAGTGTATGCGTGAATTGTAGTCATAAGACCTTCAACGATACCGAATGAATCTTGTAAAGTTTTTGCAACTGGTGCTAATGAGTTAGTTGTACATGATGCACCTGAAACAACTGTTTCTGAACCATCTAATAATTCGTGGTTAACGTTATATACGATTGTTTTTAAGTCGCCAGTACCTGGTGCAGAGATTAATACTTTTTTCGCACCTGCTTCGATGTGTGCTTCAGCTTTTTCTTTTGAAGTGAAGAAACCAGTACATTCAAGCACAACGTCTACACCTAAGTCAGCCCATGGTAATTTTGATGGTTCTGGTTCTGAGAATGATTTAACTTCTTTACCGTTTACGCGGAATCCACCATCAATTACTTCTACTTCTTCAGTAAAACGTCCTTGCATTGTATCGTATTTTAATAAGTGTGCAAGCATGTCGTCATCTGTTAAGTCGTTTACTGCTACAACTTCAATGTTTTCAACATCTTGAATTCTTCTAAATGCTAAACGTCCGATTCTACCAAATCCGTTAATTGCTACTTTTACTGCCATGTGAGTGGCCTCCTTAAAATAAATATAATTTTTAATTTTTTAATAAATCATGTGTAATAATTTTTGCCGCTGCCTCATCTATAACAAGTATTGTATTTTTAGGTGCAATTTCTAAATATGCTTTAATTGCATTCCCTTTAGAAGTTCCACCTGCCACAGCAAAAATGTGTTCTTTGGATTGCACTTCTTCTAATTGAAGTCCAATCGTTTTTACTTTGTGGATGATTTCACCATTTTGGTTAAAGTAATAACCAAAGGCTTCACCCACGGCATTATGATGTTGAAGTTTTTCTATGACTTCTGATGATGATTGTCTACGATTTGCCATTTTCAGCGCATCACCAATGCCGTGTACTATGAATTGTGATTGTCTTATTCTATTCAATGTGTTAACGACAGACGGTTCTTGTAATAAGTTTTGATATGTCTGTTCGCTCACTTGATCCGGGACATAAAGCGTTGTATAACTACCGCCAGTACGTTGTGCCATAGTGGAACAAATCGTATTTGCCTGGAAAACAACATTTTCGCCGAGTCCTCCGCGAGCAGGTACAAACAATACACTAAATGGTAATTCTGACATAGCGTTGCTTACCGATGCCATTGTAGAACCACCTGTAACCGATACTATCGCGTCTTCATACAATTGCTTTTCAAGTATCTGTCCTGTAGTACGACCCAACTCAACTTTGACATTTAAATCTGTATCACTGTTACCAGGAATGACATGGACTTCACTAATGTTGTAATGGTCTCGAATGATTTTAGCTAAGTGATGTTCATCAGAATAATGTGTGAAATAATCTTTTAACTGATGCATTACATCAATACCTTCAGAAGTAATTGTCATACCTGTTGGTTTTACCAAGATGAGATCTTGATGTTTCAACAAATCTGTTTCTGATCGCAGTACCCTTTCAGTTAAATTCAAAATTTCACTAAGTGTACGTCGACCGATCGGCTGGTATTTCTGTATTGCTGTCAAAATTGAAAACCGTCGATACATTTTATCTATCAAGTCAGGCACTAGTTTTTGTTGCACTTGAATCATATGTTTCAAGAGTCACGCCTCCTTAATAGTGAACAGGGGGTCATCTTGGAGCCAAGAGAGTGACAATTTAGGTCCCGTTGACTCTAAAAAAATATCTAACCTGCTTTACAAGTACATCATACTATGGATTTTAGAGAAATGCAAGTCAAAACTTATCCCACTTTTAAATTTATCGGGGCGTTTATCGTCCAACCATTTCTTAAATACATCATAGCACACCCCATTACTTAATGTAAAAGTTTTTGTACTTTGATATTAGAAATCTGTAGCTAAATTGTGAACAACCTTTCAAATATGACGATTTCTTACATATATATACTTGTCATCTACAAATTAAGTAGTTGTTTCTTTCTCCTTCCCTAATTTTCATTTATAGTAAATATGAGGTGATTTTATGGCATATAGCAATCAGAAGCCTGAAGTAATTGATCTCGATGACCCACGTTATAAAAGACCAGAGCATTTCGAACATCCACATAAACAACACGATCAACAAAATTATCAAATTTATACACGCTCTTTCGGATGTACACCGATTGGCTGCTTGCCCGGTTGCTTATTTTCAATTCTGATATCCATTTTATTAACTTTATTGCTAAATCTCATATTTTAGTGGTGTAAAAAAGGAATCGCACAATATTCGTGCGATTCCTTTTTCATTTTATTGACCTGTATTATTATTTGAAGGTTGACCCGATTGTGACTGAGGTGCTTGGCGTGTGTTTGTTTGCGGTTGTTGTGTTTGCTGAGTTTGTTGTCTTGGTTGACTTTGCTGCTGTGTTTGTTGCGGTGCCGTTTGCTGTGTCTGATTTTCTGGTTGAGTTGGCTGTGCAGGTTTAGCCTCATTCGATTTGTTTTCTGGCTTTTCTTCTTTTGAATTATCTTCAGGCTTTTCTTTCTCTTCTTGTTCGGCTTCTTTTTTAGGTTTTGTTATTTGCTTTTGATTTTGTTGTTGCACTGCTCTTCTTGCTGCAGCTGCATTCGCTGCATCTCTTTGTTGTTGTTCTATCAGTGCTTGCTCTTCTGCTGCTCTTTGCGCTGCTTCTTGTTCTTCTTTAATTCTTTTTTGTTCGCGTTTCTTCTTCAGTTCTGCTTCGCGTTTTTCTTTTTTCTCTTCTATTTTCTTTTCTTTTAAGCGTTGATCACCTTTTTGTGATTGATCAACAAAAGCAAAGACTGCGAAAACTAAACTTCCTATTAAAAACAAGACAATAATAATACTTAAACATCCTGCAAATTTCTTTTTACCTGAGCCTCTACCATTATCTCTATATCTAGGTCCTTGATTACTTCGTTGTGGTGCTGGCATATCAATTACTCCTTCTCTATACAATCTCCATTTATCTCATAAGCACATAATTATCTCTACAATTAATATAAGACACCTTTATTTGATTATCATACCCTATTACTAGAAAATCAACCTTTCAATATAAATTAATGACAAGTTTATCAAAATAAATGTATAAAACACTTTTTATTACCTAATTAACGTTTTATCTTCTTTAAAACTGTAAATAATAAAACAAAGTGAATTATTAAAATTCTGATTAAAATAAAATAAGACCGGAATGCTGCATCATTCCAGTCTCTACTAAAGGGAGTCAAAATAACCTTCGTTTGTATATTATGGGGTATACTGTTTAATTAAGAGATGTATTAATTTTTTCGAAGGTATCTTTATTATAGCGTACTTTGTGAAAAAATAAACAAATATAATTTGAATATTATATGGCTTTTAAATGTCCAAAACTTGAACATTTAATTAAGAAAGGATGAGACACAATGACGACTTATCTCATTAGTGGTGGTACCGGACTTGTTGGTCAACACCTCACTGAACACCTTCTCAAATCTGAAGAAAATACCATTTATATTTTGACACGTTCAACACATGATTCTAATCACCCACAACTCCACTATATTAATTGGCAAGAACCTGAGTGGCAGCAGCAAGTACCGGCAATTGATGTTGTGATTAATTTAGCAGGTGCCACACTCAATCATTATTGGACAAAGACACATAAGCAATTGATGATGACAAGTCGCATCCAAACGACATATGCATTATTTGATCTTTTTAAGTCTCGCGAACAAGTACCTCGTGTCATCTTTAATGCAAGTGCTATTGGTTATTATCCTCCCTCAAATACAGCAATTTACACAGAAACATTTCAAAGACAACCACACGATTTTCTATCTGAAATCGTTTATCAATGGGAGCGACAAGCAAGACAGTTCGAGCAACTTGGTACCCGGGTTATTTCTGGGCGGTTTGGTATCGTATTATCAGGCAAAGGTGGTGCTTTACCAGTTATGACCTTACCCTATCGTTTATGGATTGGCGGTAAACTCAGCGATGGAAATCAACCTTATTCATGGATACACATTGACGATTTGATTCATGCCATTCTTTTCCTCATTCACCAAGAAAACGCTAAAGGTGCTATTAACTTAACCGCACCTTATCCTGTCACACAACATCATTTTGGTTTAAATATTCAAAAAGTGTTACATCGACCACACTATACGCGTGTACCGAAGTGGGTATTACGGCTTATATTAGGAGAGATGTCCACTTTAATTCTTGAAACACAATATGTAAAACCTCAACGTCTCTTAGAACTTGGCTATCAATTTAAGTATCCAAAGTTAACAGAAGCATTAGAACAACTTCTCATAAAAAAATGATAAATGTATCATATGATTACAAAACTTAAACACCTAACACAATGACTAGAAGATACCCAACTATTCTTCTAGTCATTTTTATATGGAGCTATTTATTCAATTTGTTCCCTCATACTTTTCTGTAACATTACTTCAACTGTTTTTGATAAAATGCTAAATCAAGCCATTGACCAAATTTATAACCAACCTTATTCAACGTTCCTACATGTTCAAAACCACGTCGCTCGTGTAATAATCGACTGCCTTGATTCGATGCATCAATTCCCGCGATAACTGTTTGATATCCATTAGCTTTTAAAATTTCTTCTATTCGTTCAAGCAAATAAGATGCTATCCCCATGCGATGATAATCTGGATGAACATAAACTGAATGTTCGACTGTATACTGATATGCTGGCCAATTTCGAAATGAACCATATGTCGCAAATCCCACGACTTTTTCTTTTTTTACATATACATAGACTGGGATATCAGCCACTTGTTTTGCCTCT
The DNA here is from genome assembly GCF_025558425.1 of Staphylococcus sp. IVB6240. Classification (NCBI taxonomy): domain Bacteria; kingdom Bacillati; phylum Bacillota; class Bacilli; order Caryophanales; family Staphylococcaceae; genus Staphylococcus; species Staphylococcus dromedarii. Next base: position 492,082 of record NZ_CP094718.1, on the reverse strand, counting down.
AACCATTGTTTACGCTCAGATAATGTCGTTTCATCGTACGTATATACAGCTGTTGTATTTCGAATGGCATGATTGTATATTTCTAAAATTGCTGGCACATCTTCCATAGTTGCTTCTCGTATCATCATATAAGACCTCCTTTTAGCCTCATACATATCATACCAAAATAATGTTCACTTAATGAATCACATTAATTGTCATTTCAAGGCCTTCAGGAGTCGTCACTACACGAGGCTCTAATGCATCACTTACCATATTAAAGCTGACTAACCCATAAGTTTTCTCAGCATCTTGAAGTACTTTTCGAGATTGCCATGCATTGACCGCAATATGATGATGATATGTACCATCCGACATAAAAACGGCACTTGGCAATTGCGCTACTTTTTTTAAGGTAAATTGCTTATAGAATGCTGCCGATGTTTTTACATTATTTGTTTTTAAATGTAAATGACCGATTTTTGCCTCTTTCGGCATCCCATGCCATGCACGATCACCTGCAATTTTTAATAATCGATTAACATCTAGTTCAAGGGTATCCATCACGACTTGATCGCTTTGCCACGACCAAGTATCGGCATCACGGTCGGCATATACTTCGATGCCATTCCCTTCAAGATCTGTAAAATAAATCGCTTGACTGACTAAATGGTCACCACCTGAAACGTGTATTTGATATTGTAATAGGTGACGAAGCAGTCGACCTACATCTGTTTCATCTGGCAATAGAAGCGCAACATGAAATAAACCTGCTTCACTTATTTCTGCATCTCTTCCATTTTCCAATGCTTTTAGAACTAATTGATGACCACTTTCTCCAATATTTAAAATTGCCTGCTCATCTGTCATATGAGATACCTCTAACCCAAGGACCTCTGTATAAAATTGAACTTGTCTTTTTAAATCTTTTACATTTAGCATAATACGCGATACATGTGCTAAATGACGTTGATGAAAATTCATAAACTCACTCTTTCTGTTATATTAAGTATAATTAATATACTTGTAGCGTGGCGAATTGTCATCTATTCTGATTTTAAAACTTCAAAAATTAAAAGGCATATCACATCGAATGCGATACGCCCTTAATATTGTATAGACTATTATGCTTGTTCTGGTACCATCACTTCATCGATTAAACCATATTCTTTAGCTTCTTCAGCTGTTAAGAAGTTGTCACGATCAGTGTCTTTTTGAATTTTTTCAATAGATTGACCAGTACGTTCAGATAAAATTTTATTTAATTTTTCACGTGTTTTTAAGATGTGATTTGCTGCGATTTCAATTTCAGTTGCTTGTCCTTGAGCGCCACCTAATGGTTGGTGAATCATCACTTCTGCGTTAGGAAGTGCAAAACGTTTACCTTTCGCACCTGCAGCAAGTAAGAATGATCCCATTGACGCAGCCATACCGATACAAATTGTTTGTACATCTGGTTTGATGTGTTGGATTGTATCGTAAATTGCGAAACCAGCTGTTACACTACCACCTGGTGAATTAATGTATAAGTAGATATCTTTCTCAGCATCTTGTGCTTGTAAAAATAATAGTTGTGATACAATTGAGTTTGCAACATTATCATCAATTGCTGAGCCTAACATGATAATACGGTCTTTTAAAAGACGTGAATAAATATCATATGCACGTTCTCCACGATTTGTTGTTTCTATTACTGTAGGAATTAAATTCATAAGTTCCTGCCTCCTATGATCTTGATTTATTTGTTTATAGTTTATCGCAAAAGTCAAAAATGGTCAAAACTTAAGCATTCATAAATTTCATGTTATACTATACAAGGTCAAAATCATCGTATTAACTCCTCGTAGTGTAATGGATAACACTTAAGATTCCGGTTCTTACAATGAAGGTTCGATTCCTTCCGAGGAGGTTAAAATAATCGATTTTACAAGCTTTATCAATACTTTGTGACCAACACGATACAAAACCTTGCCTATTAAATGAGGGGGGTTTTAATTTATCTCCAGTTTCTTTTAATACTTATATATTTTTCATTTAACATATAATTACTTTTTAAAAAGTTGATCAATTTCTCTCAACAACTTTAATTTCTCAAATACAAAAGAAATGCTTTAGATTACTTATTGCTTTATGAAATTCTGAACAACATTCTTTATGGTGTTTTATGTAACTAATAGAGTGCTTTAACTAATATTTTTCACTTATTTAAACTTTTCATTAAAATTCCCTTTACTTTTACGCATAATACCTGTATAGTTTAATTTATCGTAATAAAAGCTCGTGTAATTGAATTGTAGTTTATTTTTAAGAATATACTCCTTTTGATGAAAGAATTTTTTTACAGAAATAATAACGTGCAATCATGCACACGGAGGTATTCTTATGTATAACGGTACAGTAAAATGGTTTAACGCAGAAAAAGGTTTTGGTTTCATCGAACGTGAAGAAGGTAACGACGTATTCGTTCACTTCTCAGCTATCGAAGGTGAAGGTTACAAATCTTTAGAAGAAGGTCAACAAGTGGAATTTGATATCGTATCAGGTGACCGTGGTGACCAAGCAGCTAACGTTATCAAACGTTAATTCGTTATCATATCACAAAAAGAGACATTTCATTGAAATGTCTCTTTTTTTATGCCAAGAATAAGATGCTAAGCACTGCAATAATAGGCAATGTTCCCTGTTTGAAGAAAATACTTTTATCACTTGAAATCCCGCCATAAATCGCAACACCAATGATAAAGATTAAGAGCATCAAGCTAATTTCTTTTGGGTTTTCTGAAATAAATGCACCATATAAGAGCATAACACCAATTAAGCCATTATAAACGCCTTGGTTTTTAAGGAGTGTTTGAATATTGTGATCTTCTAACTTTTTCTTACTGATACTAAAAACACGACTTGTTTGATCAGATGTTGGCTTAATCGTTTCTAAGTACATAATGAAAAAGAATTCCAATGACACTAAGACAACGAGTATTGTTGATATGATTGACATACTTTCCCTCCTTTATTCATTTCCTCACTCGAGCTATTTCAACATATATTTTCGATATGTATGATTTTCAAAATATCAAGGATGATTCTCTTACTTTACGCTCGTTACCATCAAAAATACAAATAATTGAACTTGAAAACAGCAATTAATCAGAGTATGTCATATAAGCGTTTAGGAATTGCACAAAATGAGCGCAGCGACAAAACAAGGTTAGGACAAATTTGGGTGGTTGGGTACCATTTCGTTTCCCAGCACACAAATTAGTTTATCCTAACCTTGCATCTAATTGATTATTTAATTCTTCATCAAATCTCAAATTGCTCGCCATTTCGAATTTTATCTGCAAGCTCATTAAGTTTTCTTAGACGATGGTTCACGCCTGATTTAGAAATGGTACCTGTACTCACCATTTCACCAAGTTCTTTTAATGATACATCTTGGTTTTCAATGCGCAATTTTGCGATTTCTCTTAGTCGATCTGGTAAGTTGTCTAATCCGATCTCTTCATCGATTAGCTCAATACTCTTAACTTGTTTCATAGCAGCACTGACTGTTTTATTCAGATTGGCTGTTTCACAGTTAACGAGTCGATTTACAGAGTTTCTCATATCTCTCACAATACGTACATCTTCAAATTTAAGTAATGCTTGGTAGCCACCAATTAAGCTTAAAAATTCTGCAATACGCTCCGCTTCTTTCATATACGTAATCCAGCCTTTTTTACGCTCTAACTTTTTCGCATTCAATCCATACTGGTTCATTAGCTCCGTTAATCCTGCCGAATGACTTTCATATAATGAAAAAATTTCAAGATGGTATGAAGAGGTTTCTGGATTATTCACAGAACCACCCGCTAAAAATGCACCACGCAAATAACTACGTCTCATTTCGTCAGTTGCTACCATCGTTGGATCAATGTCATGCGTAAAGCTACCTTCTTTTAAAATACCTAGCTCATCTAGAATTTCTCTTGCTTTCATCTTAATACGACAAATATAGATATTATTCTTTTTGAGTTTCATTTTTTTACGAACTAGAATTTCTACTTCTACATTAAATACTTTTTTAATTAATGAATAAATGCGTCTCGCCGTTGTTGCATTTTCTGTTTGAATGTTAATTACAAATTGTTGATTAGACAGACTGAGTGCTCCATTCATACGTATCAACGCACTGAGCTCTGCCATGGCATCTTCATTATTTACTTCAACTCTTGTCAATTCATTCTTCATGTCAGATGCAAAGCTCATATGATTGACATCCCTTTCCTTTAACGTCCGTCACCATGTTTGTTCGATTTTAATTGATCAGGATCAAACTCGATGGTGCTAATTTCTCGTAGTGCAATTTCATATATCATTTCTGCAAGAATCTCTGTACGATGTCGAACATGATGATTTTCAGAGATTAAGGCTAAATCTTTCCCTGTTACCAACTGTACACCACGTTCTTTCAGAGATGCTTCACTATAATAAACAGGTTGTGATCCCTTTGCTTCATATTTTTCTAATATTTTATCGTCAAATGTCAATTCATTTGCGATAACGAAGTCTAAAACATTTTGTCCTAATTGTTGATGAATCGCATCAATATGATCTACCACTGAATACTCATCTGTTTCACCAGGTTGTGTCATAATATTAGAAACATACAATTTTTTAGCCTCACTTTCAACAAGTGCTTGGCTGATTCCTCTCACACATAATGTTGAAATGACACTTGTATATAATGAACCCGGACCCAATACAATTAAGTCTGCATCACGCAATGCTTCTACAGCTTCATCCATTGGCTGTGCATCAGCAGGTTCTAAATAGACACGTTTAATTTTTTTATGCTTTTTAGGAATGTTTGACTCACCTGCAACAATTTCTCCATCTTCCATCTCAGCATGTAGCGCCACACTGGATACTGTTGAAGGAATCACACGCCCTTTAATATTTAAAATTTTACTCAGCTCTTTGACAGCATGACCAAAATCTTGGGTAATATTGGTCATCGCTGCGATCAACAAGTTACCAAGTGAATGTCCACTTATCTTATCCTCTTCAAAACGATATTGAAACAGTTGTTCCAATGTCGGCTCGGCATCACTCAAAGCTGCAAGGACATTTCGCACATCACCAGGTGCTGGAATATCCATTTCATGACGGATTTTCCCTGTACTGCCACCATCATCGGCAACAGTTACAATCGCTGTTATATCTATCGGAAACGTTCTTAATCCTCTTGCTAATACAGAGAGGCCTGTGCCACCTCCAATGAGCACTAATTTGAGTTGTTTCATTTTTTCTCGCCACTTTCAATATGTGCATCTCGATGATACACATAAATATTATAGTCAAAAATGCGTTGAAGCTCGTCCGCCAAGCGTTGTGCTAGTGCGACTGAACGGTGTTGTCCTCCTGTACATCCTATTGCAATAACGAGTTGTGATTTTCCTTCTTTTTGATAACCCGGAATGGTAAAGAGTAATAAGTCTAATAACTTACTATAAAATGTCTCTGTTTCTTGCCACTTCATGACATAATCATAAACAGGTGCATCCATTCCTGTTAATGGACGTAATGCTTCAATATAGTATGGGTTTGGTAAAAAGCGCACATCAAATACAATGTCTGCATCAATTTGAATACCATGTTTAAATCCAAAACTTGTCACATTAATTGTAAATGAAGGCCCTACCGCTTTATTAAAATATTCGGCAATGCGTTTTTTAAGTTGCTTAGGTGTCAGTTTGGTTGTATCCACAATAAAGTTAGCGATGCTTCTTACTTCAGCTAATAATTGACGTTCTTCATCAATCGCTTCTACTAAAGTCAAACCTGTCTTTTTTTGTAACGGATGTTGACGTCTCGTTTCTTTGTATCGTGAAATCAGCTTTTTCGTTTCTGCATCTGCATATAAAATATTCACATGTACTTGCGCATCATTTTTAATCTTGTTAATTTCTTCAACAAAACTTTGGAAAAATTCACGGCCACGTAAGTCAATACCAATTGCCACTTTTTGAAGTGACGGTGTTTTTTCAGCCATTAATTCAATAAATTTTGGTAACAATATCGGCGGCAAATTATCCACACAGAAGTATCCCAAGTCTTCTAAACTTTGAATTGCTACCGACTTTCCTGCGCCAGATAATCCTGTGACAATAATTAATTCGCCCTTTGTAACTTCTTTATTTTCTCTATCCTGCATATATATAACCACCATTCATTCTAGTCTCTTTTAGTGTACATGAAAACCGTCTTAAGTAGTAGGGTTACATAAAAAGTAAAAGGTGTTTTGAACAAATGCATAAGGAAAGACTGAACAATTTCATTCAGCTTTGTTCAGTCTTCATCAATACTATTATTTTGCAGAAATAATTAATCTTCTAATGCTTCGATATATGATTGTACGCTTTGCGCAGCGATACTACCATCGCCTGTTGCTGTAACGATTTGGCGAAGTCCTTTTTCGCGCACGTCCCCAGCAACATAAATGCCTTTTACAGCTGTACTCATATCATCATTTGCCACAATATAACCTGCTTCATTTGTAATACCTAAATTTTCAAACGGTTTTGTGTTTGGTTTCATACCGATATAGATGAATAAACCATCTGCATCTACCGTTTGTTCTGAACCATCTACTGTTGAAGCTAATGTTAATGAACCTACCTTACCATCTTTCGCATTAACTGATTTTAATGTATGGTTCCAAATGAAATCGATTTTTTCATTTTTGAAAGCACGGTCTTGTAAGATTTTTTGTGCACGCAATTGATCACGACGGTGTACAATTGTAACTTTATCAGCAAATTTAGTTAAGTATGTGCCTTCTTCAACAGCAGAGTCCCCGCCACCAATTACATAAACATTTTTATTTTTGAAGAATGCACCATCACATACTGCACAATAGCTGACACCTCTACCGCCAAGCTCTTCTTCACCAGGTACACCGATTTTTTTGTATTCTGCGCCTGTCGCAATGATAATTGCTGTTGCTTCAACTTGACTTGAACCTAAGTCGATCACTTTGTAGTCGCCTTTATCTTCAATGCCTTTAATGTCTCCATATTTATATTCCGCACCGAACTTTTTCGCATGGTCAAACATTTTATTTGAAAGGTCTGGACCAGAAATCATTTCAAATCCTGGGAAGTTCTCTACTTCTTGTGTGTTCGCCATTTGTCCACCTGGCATACCACGTTCAATCATTACTGTATTTAAATTTGCGCGTGATGCGTAAACAGCCGCAGTCATCCCTGCTGGCCCTGCACCAATAATCGCAACATCATAGCGTACTTGTTCTGTCATCGATTGTTCCTCCTCTTTATCACATCTAGTTATCATATCATTGTTATTTTACGACATTTATTTTTACTGCCAAACTTATATGCTCATTAGTTCATTCAATGCTTCTGAAAATGCTGCTTCAGGTACATCAAACAACTGACAACACTCCGTTTGGCTTTGTTTTTGATCTGTTGCACTATAATACAAATAAGTGACTGCTGCAACAAATGGTTTAACCGCTTCTCTGGAATTGTTTACTGCCACCAAATCTTCTGCATATGCAATCCATCTCAAATAAAGTTCTGTTTCACCTTGTAGCTCAGATTGCTCATATAACGTCAACATACCACGGTGAATGAAATCTAATTTTGTTAAGTGAAGTCCTTGTATCAAATAGGATAAATACAACTTTTCATAATCACCCAAAGATTCCAATATGGTCCATACATCTCGTGTCATTAAAACTTCCTTACCATTTAATTGATTCAGTAAAAACAAGCCATATATACGACGATGTTGATCCTCACTTGTTAATAATGGCGCGATATTGGTATCAAAAAATGTAATACGTTCATCAATGACCCAAGGTGGTAATCCCGGATATGCACGGTCAAACGCTGATAACTTATTCCAGAAATACTCACTTTGCGCTTTATTTCCCAGGTAATAATAATTAACAGACAATGCATTAAACAATTGAAAAGTTTGTGCTTTTCCTTTTCGATGAAGTGGTAAAAGTAATTGTTGAGATGCTTCGTATTGCTTCAGGTAACTCAATACAATACCTAACTTAAATGTTTCATCATCATTCATTGGCATGATTTTATTCAAGCGTTTTAAATAATGCTGAAATAATAATTGTTCATTCATATTGTGTAACAATAATGTATAGTGACACAATGCATAAACATCTGATGAATCCTCTTTTAATAATCGCTCATACATTTCCTTCGCTGCTTGATTCTCATTCAGATATAAATAACACATCGCCAACAAGTTACGCACTACTCTACTTTCTTGGATGGCTTCATCTTGTCTTAAAATGTATGCACGTGCCTCCAGTAAACGCCCTTCTCCAAATAAATATTGAAAGACCACTTGAACTGTAAACAGTTGACTCTCCTCTTGTAGTACCTCATCATCATGATAAGCAACATCAAACATCATTTCTAATTCTTCTCGATAATCGCCATCATCTGTAGAAAATGCATAATTCAATCCAAATAAATAAGCTTTGTTAGGATCATTAGCCGTTGTGTTTAATTGACTCAAAGCATAATATGATTCTTCTAAATTACGTCCTTCACTTATCTCATCATAATATAAAGACTCTGCTTTACGTATATTACGTAGATTTTCGTAACATGTCGCAAGTTCTTGTCTCGCTTCAAAATTTTCAGGTGACAATTCCAACACTTTTTCTAGGTAGTATCGTGCTTTGTCATATTCTTGCTGACGTAACTTTTGTGATGCGATTTTGTAATAAACCGATACTTCTTGATTAAACGGTATGATCTTTTTTTCCTGTGTCATCCTTGTCACCTCTTTCTATTTTTCTAAATGTATTTGTATCGGTGCACCGTATGCAGTCGCATGATCTGGAATATCTTTAGAAACAACACTCCCTGCACCGATACGTACATGACTTCCAATCGTTACACCCGGTAAAATGGTTACATTCGCACCGATCAGTGTATTGTCTCCGATCTTTACATCTCCTACACGCAATGCACCGATGACAAATTCATGTGTGAGTATCGTAGCATTATAACCAATAATCACATTGTTGCCAATCGTAATACGTTCCGGATAAAGCAAATCCGGGAGTGCTTTAAACGCAAATGCAGACTGTGTTCCAACTGACATTTTTAATAAATGACGATAAATAGCACGTTTCCAACTGACGAAAGGGATATAGCGAGACACTTCGATAATGAATGTATTTTTAAACATCTTTGTAAAACGAATATATCGATATAAGTACCACAAAGGGTTGCGATGCTGTGAATGAATAGTTGTCAGCCTTCTTGCCATTCTTATCGACGCCCCTTAGTATATGCACGACCTGGCCAAGATAATACAGGCGCTTGACGATATTGCATCGCTTTGTTAGACATGCGCTGAATGACAATCAATACCACACCAACAATAATTAAAATGATCGACATCATCTGTGCGACACGTAATGTGTCAGTTAACATCAAGCTATCTGTGCGTAGTCCTTCAATAAAGAAACGTCCGATAGAATACCAGATCAGATACAATGCAAACGTCTCACCAATACGTAGATGACGTCGTAACACCACTAATAAAATAAACCCAATGACATTCCATACTGATTCGTATAAAAATGTTGGATGGTAGTATTGTCCATCAATATACATATTATCAATGATAAATTTGGGGAGTGACAAATCTTCAAGAAAGGCTCTTGTCACCGGTCCACCATGAGCTTCATGATTCATAAAGTTGCCCCATCGTCCGATACCTTGGGCTAAAATAATACTCGGTGCAACAAGGTCAGCAATCTGTAAAGGGTGCCAATTTTTACGATAACAATAGTATATCCCCATACCAAAAGCACCGATCAAGCCACCGTGAATTGCGATACCCCCATGCCAAATCATCGGAATTTCAACAGGATATTGACTGTAGTAATCAAGATTAAACAGGACAAAATAGAGTCTTGCCGTAATAATTGCCACAATCACACAAACGATCAATAGGTTGATAAGGTCATCTTCTTCAAAGCCTATTTTCTTTGCACTGCGTTGCGCAATCACATAGCCAAGTAAAATAGCTGCTGCAATAATAATGCCATACCATCTTACGGATAATCCGCCAAGTTGAATCGCTACTGGATCGATGTAAGCCATCATGACTCTTCACCTTGCTTTAATTGACTATTTTTTTGAATTTCTGCATTAAGTCGTTCATTGAATTCTTCTGCTGTATTAATACCCATCACATTTAAGCGATAGTTCATCGCAGCTACTTCAATAATTACTGCCACATTACGTCCAGGACGAATTGGGATGGTTTTCTTCGTAATATCCGTATCTAAAATTCTTAACTTTTCTTCATTTAAACCAACGCGGTCATACATTTTGCCTTCACGCCATGTTTCTAAATTAATGTTAAGTTGGATTCGTTTTTTTAGCAGAATGGAACCTGCACCAAAGAGTGTCATGACATTGATAATACCCAATCCTCGAATCTCTAAAAGATGCCTAATAATCGTCGGTGCTTTACCGATGAGTTCATCTTTTACGACTTCTTTAATTTCAACGTTGTCATCAGCAACAAGACGATGTCCACGCTTAACGAGCTCTAATGCTGTTTCACTTTTACCAACACCTGAATCTCCTGTGATTAGCACACCGACACCATAAACATCGACTAAGACGCCATGAAGGGATGTTGTATTTGCTAACTCATGCTCAAGGTACGTTGTGACACGGCCCATCACACGAGTTGTCGCTTCCTTAACATAAAGAAGGGGTGTATCTGTATCTTGTGCTGCTTGAAGCAATTCTTCCGGTGCTTCATGTCCTCGTGTAATGATGATTGCGGGTGTATCGGGACGGCATAACTTACGCATGCGCCCTTGACGTTCCTCATCACGCAATAAATTATAAAAAGACAATTCTGTCGTACCTAATACTTGAATGCGATTAGAAGAATAATGTGAAAAATAGCCCGCCATTTCTAGGCCAGGTCGTGAAATATCTGTATTATGAATTGGGCGATCTAGACCTTCTTCTCCCGCCACGACTTTCATATCAAAACGTTTAACAACATCTTTAGTAGTTAACATCTCTTCACCTCATTTTATGTAACTCCACTCTATCATAACAAATTGTTAACAGAACTGGGAATTTAATTCTATTGGTCATAATAGTTTCATATTTTAAACATACAAGGTTATGAAAGGTGCGTTTTGAATTTGAGCAGAATCCCTTCAAATAAGAAAAGCCAAAGGAAATCCACTGTATTTCATGCTTTCTGATACAGTGAATCTTCCAATGGGCTTATCATAAAATCATTATTCTCGCAAATAACACACGCTATTTTTTCTTCAATTCCTCAGACAGCTGTTGTAATGTTTTTTCAAGTTGTTGAAATGGATTGGCTACATCGGTATTGTTTTCTTTTGCTTTTTTCAACTGTTCGTCTGCAGTTTCTACACCTTTACGTACTGTATCTGTCACATTTTGAACCGCTTCACGTATAAAATCTTCCACTTTTACCTCTACTTGTTCAGCAGTTTGTTCTTGTGTTTGTGTAGTAGTGTTCGCTTTTGCTTGTGTCGCTGTACGCTCTTGCTTCATTGCATCCAATAGTAATGTTGCGTCATCAACACTAATCTTACCATCTGCTAAAAGTTCTAATACTTTTACTTTTGCTGTATCGATAGACTATTCCTCCATTCGTAATCGATCTCGTTCTAAAATAAGTTTTAAATATTTACCTGTATACGATTGTTCATTATCTGCAATTTCTTCTGGTGTACCTGTCGCAATAATTGTACCGCCACCATCGCCACCTTCAGGGCCTAAATCAATTAAGTGGTCAGCCGTTTTTATCACATCTAGGTTATGTTCAATGATAACAACTGTGTCACCATTTTCCACTAATTTGTTTAAGACTTTGAGCAATCGTTGTATATCATCTACATGCAAACCTGTTGTTGGCTCATCAAGAATATAGATAGAACGGCCTGTGGAACGCTTATGCAGTTCAGAGGCCAGTTTCACACGTTGCGCTTCTCCGCCCGATAATGTTGTCGCTGGTTGTCCAAGGGTAATATACCCTAATCCAACATCTACTAATGTTTGTAATTTGCGTTTAATCTTAGGAATGTTTTCAAAGAACTGTGTTGCATCTTCTACTGTCATGGCAAGAACATCAGCAATACTTTTTCCTTTATATGTCACTTCAAGTGTTTCTCGATTATAACGCTTTCCTTCACAGACTTCACATGGCACATAAACATCTGGTAAGAAGTGCATCTCAATCTTGATAATACCATCACCTTTACATGCTTCACAACGTCCACCTTTAACGTTAAAGCTAAAACGTCCTTTTTGATAACCACGAACTTTCGCTTCATTTGTTGAGGCAAAAACATCTCGAATGTCATCAAATACACCGGTATATGTTGCCGGGTTGGAACGTGGTGTACGTCCAATTGGCGATTGGTCGATATCAATAATTTTATCTATTTCTTCCATACCTGTGATTTCATCATGATCACCAGGACGTACTTTAGACTTATTGATTGCCTTTGCTAATGATTTGTATAGGACTTCATTAACAAGTGAACTTTTTCCTGATCCAGAGACACCTGTAACGACATTCATCACTGACAGTGGAAAATCTACATTAACATTTTTTAAATTATTGCTACGTGCACCTTTAACAGAGATTTTACGATCTGTGATTTCACGGCGATGTTCGGGTAGTGGGATAAACTTGGCACCACTTAAATATTGCCCTGTCAGTGACTTTTTATTTTTCATCACTTGTTTTGGTGTACCACTTGCAACGACAGCACCACCATGAACACCCGCACCTGGTCCAATATCAACAAGATAATCCGCTTCGTACATCGTGTCTTCATCATGTTCTACCACAATCAGTGTATTACCTAAATCACGCATTTCTTTTAATGTTTCAATCAAGCGATCGTTGTCGCGTTGATGTAATCCGATAGATGGTTCATCTAATACGTACAAGACGCCAGATAAGCGTGAGCCGATTTGTGTGGCCAGACGGATACGCTGTGCTTCCCCACCTGATAACGTCCCTGAAGCACGGTCTAATGTTAAATAATCTAGACCAACATTATTTAAAAATGTTAATCGAGCTGTGATCTCTTTTAGAATGAGGCGGGCAATTTGTGCATCTTGCTCAGAGAGTTCGATATTTTCATAGTAATCAAGTGCTTCTCGAATAGATTGTGAGACCACTTCTCCAATATTTTTGCCTGCAACATAAACAGAAAGTGCCTCTTTACTTAAACGTTGGCCATGACATGTTTCGCATGGTTGTTCCGCTAAGTATTTACGCATCATTTCACGTGTATATTCAGATGGTGACTCATTAAAACGACGCTCGATATTTGGTACCACACCTTCAAATGGCATCGTACGTTTGCGTTTTTCTCCAGAGCGTGAGTTAAAAGTAAATGTAATTTCTTTATCACCTGAACCATAAAGAATGATGTTCTGCTGACGCTCGGTTAACTTACCGAATGGTTTGTCCATATTGATTTTATACACTTCACATACACGTTTTAATAATGTTGGATAAAAGTCTGAACTTTTTGGCTCCCATGGTAAGATGGCACCCTCTGCTAATGTTTTTGTACGATCCGGAATGGCAAGATCTACATCAACCGTTAATTTTTGGCCTAGTCCATCACATGTTGGACATGCACCAAATGGACTGTTAAAACTGAACATTCTCGGTTCTAACTCACCGATTGTAAAGCCACATATTGGACATGCATGCTTTTCTGAGAATTCCAGTGCCTCTCCACCAATGACATCAACGACGAGACGTCCTTCAGCCAATTCAAGGACGGTTTCTATTGAGTCAGCTAAACGTGTTTCAATACCAGGTTTCACAACAAGACGGTCTACGACAATTTCAATTGTATGATTTTTGTTTTTATCCAAAGCAGGCACATCTGTAATATCCATGATGTCACCATTTAAACGCACACGCACATATCCTTTTTTACTAATATCTGCTAATAACTTCTCGTGTGACCCTTTTCGATGATTGACGACAGGTGCCAACAGTTGAATTTTTGTACGCTCTTCTAATTCCATAATACGATCTGCCATCTGTTGCACAGTTTGTGATTCAATCTCAATACCATGTTCCGGACAAATCGGCTTACCAATACGTGCGTACAGTAAACGGATATAATCATAAATCTCAGTAACTGTTGCCACTGTAGATCGCGGATTTTTACTTGTTGTTTTTTGATCAATAGAAATCGCTGGTGATAGCCCTTCGATTGTATCAACATCAGGCTTATCCATTTGTCCTAAGAATTGACGTGCGTAAGCACTTAAAGACTCTACATAGCGTCTTTGTCCCTCTGCATATATCGTATCAAATGCGAGTGATGACTTACCTGACCCTGATAATCCTGTCATCACAATAAACTTATCTTTAGGCAGTTCTATATCCACATTTTTTAAATTATGGGCACGTGCCCCTTTCACTACTATTGATGGTCCTTTCATGTACGTCACCCTTCTGATTTAAGTTCAAATAATAAATCTCTCAATTCGGTTGCCTTCTCGAAATCTAACGCCTTCGCTGCTTCTTTCATTTGTTTTTCGATATTTTGAATTGTTTTTTGACGTTCTTTCTTCGTCATTTTCTTCGGTACTTCTTTGCGATCTGCTTCGTTTGTTTCTTCCGTTTCCACAGTCGCACTAATCACATCATGAATTTTCTTATTAATTGTTTGAGGTGTAATACCGTGTTTCTCATTATATGCCATTTGAATTTCGCGTCGTCGTTCCGTTTCATCAATTGCCACACGCATTGAATCAGTAATCTTATCTGCATACATGATCACTTCACCTTTATCGTTACGTGCTGCACGGCCAATTGTCTGGATAAGCGAACGTTCCGAACGTAGAAAACCTTCTTTATCTGCATCTAAAATAACAACGAGCGATACTTCCGGAATGTCGATTCCTTCACGTAATAAGTTAATACCGATTAAAACATCGAACGTTCCCATACGTAGATCACGAATGATTTCAATACGTTCTAACGTCTTAATCTCAGAATGTAAATAATTTACCTTCACGCCCGCTTCTTTTAAGTACGTCGTTAAATCTTCACTCATTTTTTTCGTTAACGTTGTAATTAATACACGTTCATTGCGTTCTACACGTGTTTGGATTTCACTTAATAAGTCATCAATTTGATTTTTAGATGGACGCACATCGATTTTTGGATCTAATAGACCCGTTGGACGAATAATTTGTTCAACCATCTCATCTGTATGTTCCATCTCGTATGGACCTGGTGTGGCAGATACATAAACTAACTGATGTGCCTTTTCTTCAAATTCTTCAAACATCAATGGTCGGTTATCAAGTGCACTTGGCAAACGGAAACCGTGTTCAACAAGTACGTTTTTACGTGCTTTATCCCCATTATACATACCTCGAATCTGAGGTAATGTCACATGAGATTCATCAATCATAATCAACCAATCGTCTCCAAAGTAGTCCAGTAACGTATAAGGCGTTGAACCAAGTGGACGTAATGTTAAATGTACAGAGTAGTTCTCGATACCTGAACAGAATCCCATTTCACGCATCATTTCAAGATCGTAGTTTGTACGTTGTTCTAGACGTTGTGCTTCTAAGAGTTTATTTTCACTACGCAATTTTTCAAGTTGTTCTGCGAGTTCTTTTTCAATTCGGCCAATGGCAACTTTCATTTTCTCTTCACGTGTTACGAAGTGAGAGGCTGGGAAGAGCGCGAAATGTTCACGTTCACGCAATACTTCACCCGTTAAATAATTAATTTCACTCACACGATCAATCTCATCGCCAAAGAATTCAACACGAATACAAAGTTCATCACGTGAGGCTGGGAAAATTTCTACCACGTCACCACGTACACGGAATGTCCCACGTTGAAAGTCGATATCATTGCGTGTGTATTGTACATCGACTAACTTGCGCAACAGTTCACTACGATCCATTTCCATACCCGAACGAATACTTACAACCAAATCTTTGTATTCTTCTGGGTTACCCAAGCCATAAATACAACTCACACTGGCAATAATGATGACATCGTCACGTTCGAATAATGCACTTGTCGCTGAGTGACGTAGTTGGTCGATCTCATCGTTAATTGATGCATCTTTTTCTATAAATGTATCTGTTGATGGTACATACGCTTCTGGTTGATAGTAATCATAGTAACTAACAAAATATTCGACTCTATTTTCAGGAAAGAACTCCTTAAATTCACTGTATAATTGCCCTGCAAGCGTCTTATTGTGCGCAATAATCAGTGTGGGCTTACCTGCACGCTTAATCACATTACTCATCGTAAACGTTTTACCTGTTCCTGTAGCCCCTAATAACGTCTGATGGCGCTTACCCTCTTGAATTCCTTGAACTAACTCATCAATCGCACGCGGCTGGTCACCTTGTGGGTCAAACTTAGATACCACTTTAAAGTCATGATGCTCCATGCACACTCGTCTCCTCATCACATAATTATATGGCTATTTTACCAAATCTTAAGATAAAAATACAAACATCTGTTCGTTTTTGACTTTCCAATGCTCTATACCCTTTTATTCTTAAAAATCAAACACGATTAAGCCCTCCATAATTCAACGCTTAAAACAAAACATAAAAAACCACTTAAAACCTTATTTTCTCAGTTTCAAGTGGTATATAGTTTCTCTTATTCATATCCTTTAAAATCATCATGACGATGAATTTGCAATGTATCCACAATGATATACCCTGCCAATATTGATACGACATCTATAAAAATAATCCATTCATTGTGGAAAAAGCCTTTATAAACTGACGTGCCAATGATAACAAGTGTCACGCATGTACCAATCCATTTGCTACGTGTGATGGCACTCAGTACCACGACCAATACACATGGAAAAAAAGCGGCTAACGCATACCATATCACTTTGATCACTGCTTTCTATTATTTAATATATGCATAGTCGTTTCACGCAATTCTGTGCGCGGAATAAATTTTTCTGTTAGCATCTCTGGAATAATGTTATCAATAAAATCTTGTACTGAATGTAAATGATCAAATTGCATAATCGTTTCTAAACTCATTTCATAGATTTCAAAAAAGAGTGGCTCTGGGTTACGCTTTTGAATCTCACCAAATGTTTCATACAATAAATCAATTTTATCAGCGACAGATAAAATTTGGCCCTCTAACGAATCGTCTTTCCCTTCTTGTAAACGTTGACGGTAGATGTCTTGATAATCCTCGGGTATTTCTTCAGAGATGAACGTATCAACCATTTCTTCTTCCACCTGTGAAAAGAGTCTTTTTAGCTCACTACTTGCATATTTTACAGGTGTTTTAATATCACCTGTAAATACTTCAGCAAAGTCATGATTTAATGCTTTTTCATACAAACTCTTCCAGTCTACTTCCTTGCCATAATGTTCTTCTACTGTTCCCAGATATTGTGCAATTTTAGTCACTTTAAAGGAGTGTGCGGCAACATTATGCTCAAAGTATTTGAACTTTCCAGGTAAACGAATGAGTTTTTCTAAATCTGATAGTCTTTTAAAATATTGATGAACACCCATGATTAATGTTCCCTCCTTGTTACGCATCTTTATAGTTTATGATACTATAACACACTTTCTTACTTTTACGCACTTCAATTTCTGGAAGTAACAGGAAAGTTAATAAATATATTGGTAGTCATCAGAGTAGGGTATGACGCGATGGCTGATTATCCCTTGGCCTTTCCAATTCATTTCGGAAATATGAATTTTATTCTGATCACACGCTTCAACAATCGCAACATGCCCATAAGTACCTTGTTGTGATACAAGTATGGCATTGACACGTGGATACTTGGATATAGTGTAACCTTCTTGTTGCGCATGGAATAACCAAAATTTTGCATGCCCCCAATTTCTTGAGATAGGAAGATGTCGTTTAACACGTTGTTCATAAATATAAGCAGTACATTGTCCAGGTGTGTATGCGTTCTTAATAGATGCATTGTGTAAAGTTTGGGGATTCACTCGTTTTGTTAATAGATAAGGCAATGATTGAGGAGGAAATAATTGAAAGATACTCGGTAATTCCAAGTGTGCCATTCCCTTCTCTGAAACAGCAATATATTGGCTGTCATTTTGAAATGGAAAAGGATTATATTTTTTTATTTTATGAAAATCAATTTTTTGTTGCGTTAAAAATTGCGCTAATGATTGGTCTTTAGGTTTCATGAGGATATGTTCGCTAGGTAATTTAATTGTTTGGTTTTCTTTAAAATATAGTGGCGTTTTTACAAGATGGTTAAGCTGTCTAATACGATCTGTTGTTGTCGCAAACTTTTGAGCTAACTGTTCAATCGTTATATTCTTAGTTAATTGTACTTGTTGTGTTGAAGAAAAAGGGGTTGATATCAAAGTAGCAACGATGAGCACATTGGATAGTCGCATGATTGTCATCTCCTTAAAAATTGTGGAGATAGTATATCATGCTTACATTCAAAAATGAGACACCCTCTTGATTTGTGACACAAATGAAATAACATACCATTATTTTAAAAATCGAAAAAATAGATGTATAAACGATTTAAAAAAGCCTCCACATAAAATATGTGAAGACTCATTGTTCATTTATTACATTGTCTGAGACTGATCGTTCATTTGACTGCGTAGATAAGCATCAATAAACATACTTATATCGCCATCCATTACTGCATTGACATTTCCAGTCTCTACATTTGTTCGATGATCTTTCACCATTGAATATGGGTGGAAGACATATGAACGAATTTGACTGCCCCAACCAATTTCTTTTTGTTCACCACGAATTGCTGCAAGTTCTTGTGCTTTTTGTTCCAATTCAAGTTGATACAATTTGGCCTTCAGCATTTTCATTGCCGCTTCACGGTTTTTGATTTGTGAACGCTCATTTTGGTTGTTCACAACGATCCCTGTTGGATGGTGCGTAATACGGATAGCAGATTCTGTTTTGTTAATGTGCTGTCCGCCGGCACCTGATGCACGGAATGTATCAACTGTAATATCATCTGGATTCACTTCGATTTCAATCTTTTCATTGTTGAACTCTGGAATGACATCACATGATGCAAAAGAAGTATGTCTACGTCCCGATGAATCAAAAGGTGAAATGCGGACAAGACGATGTACGCCTTTTTCTGCTTTCAGATAGCCATAAGCGTTATGACCTTTGATGACAAGCGTAACACTTTTGACCCCCGCTTCATCACCCGCTTGATAATCGACCACTTCAACCTTAAATCCTTGTTGTTCACAAAAACGTTGATACATACGCAACAACATATTTGTCCAGTCTTGTGATTCCGTACCACCTGCGCCTGGATGTAATTCTAAAATCGCATTATTGGCATCATGTTCACCGTTCAACAATAACTGTAATTCAAAGCGATCTAACTTAGGTGCATAATCATTCACCGTTTCTTCAAGATCTGTTTTGATATCTTCATCAAACTCTTCTTGCAATAACTCGTGTGTCGCATCCATTTCTTCTATATCAGAAGCAATCTCATAATACGTATTCACAATTGCCTTTAACGCATTATTTTGATCAATGACTTCTTGCGCACGTTGTTGGTCATCCCAAAACGTAGGTTCTGCCATCATCTCTTCAAATTCTTGAATATTTGTCTCTTTGTTTTCTAAGTCAAAGAGACCCCCTAAGTTGTTCTAACTTTGATGCATAGTCATCAATATGACGTTTGATTTCAGATAGTTCCATACACTATCGCTCCTTTACATCTACTACACGTTATCTATTTCCCATGACAGTTTTTATATTTTTTACCACTGCCACATGGACATGGATCATTACGTCCAACGTCATCTTTTTTAACGATTGGCTGAGCTTTTACTTTCTCTTTTCCATCGTTTGCTGAAAGATGTTGACCTTCTAACTCTTTTGTTTTTTCACGTTGCACATCATCCTCAACTGAAACGATTGATTTCAATACAAATTTACTTACGTCTTCTTCAATACTTTGCATCATATTATCAAATAATTGGTGACCTTCATTTTGATAGTCGCGCAATGGATTTTGTTGTCCATATGAACGTAAATGAATCCCTTGTCGTAATTGATCCATTGTATCGATATGTGAAGTCCAATGATTATCAATTGTGCGTAACAGAATCATACGTTCAAATTCTGGCATTTGTTCTCCAAGAACTTCTTTTTGTTTCTTATAAACCTGTTCGACTTTTTTCCAAATAATTTCATAAATATCTTCACGGTCTTTTCCGTTAATTTCAGAAACTTCAAGTTCCCCTTCATGTAAGAACACATCTTCTACATAGTGAATTAGTGGTTCATAGTCTGGGTTTTCTTCATCTTCGTTAACAAAGTATGAAATGGTACGATCAAGTGCTGTTTTGATCATCGCAATCACTAATGCAGAGCTTTCAGGCTCATCGATAATCTTATTGCGTTCTTCATACATGATTTCACGTTGTTTTCTAAGCACTTCATCATATTCTAAAATACGTTTACGCGAATCAAAGTTGTTCCCTTCCACACGTTTTTGTGCTGACTCCACTGCACGAGAAACCATCTTAGATTCAATTGGTGTTGTATCATCCATACCAAGACGATTCATCATGTTTTGCATACGTTCAGAACCGAAACGGACCATCAAATCATCTTCTAATGATAAGTAGAAACGACTGTCACCTTTATCACCTTGACGACCTGAACGACCACGTAATTGATCATCGATACGACGTGATTCATGTCGCTCTGTACCGATAACAGCTAAACCGCCTAAGTCTTCTACGCCTTCACCAAGTTTAATATCCGTACCACGACCAGCCATGTTTGTCGCAATCGTTACAGCACCTTTTTGTCCTGCACCAGCAACGATTTCCGCTTCTTTCTCATGGTTTTTCGCATTTAAGACAGTATGACGGATACCGTGTTTTTTCAATAACTCAGAAATATATTCTGAAGTTTCTACTGCCACTGTACCAAGTAATACTGGCTGTCCTTTACGGTGTTTTTCAATCACTTCTTCTACTACCGCTTGGAACTTACCTTTTTGACTAATATAGATTAAGTCACTGCGGTCAATACGTTGTACCGGACGGTTTGTAGGGATTTGTGTCACGGTCATATTATAAATATTACGGAACTCTTCTTCTTCCGTTTTAGCTGTACCTGTCATTCCTGCTAATTTGTGATACATTCTGAAGTAGTTTTGGAATGTGATAGATGCCATTGTTTTTGATTCATTTTGAACTTTTACGCCTTCTTTAGCCTCGATTGCTTGGTGTAAACCTTCAGAGAAACGACGTCCAGGCATACTACGACCTGTAAATTGGTCGACAATTAAAATTTCGCCTTCTGATACCATGTAATCCACATCGCGTTGCATTGTATAGTTTGCACGTAATGCAAGGTTAATATGATGAATGATATCTACGTATTTCAGGTCATACAAGTTGTCGATTTTGAAGAAACGCTCTGCCTTATCAATCCCTTGTTCAGTCAACTGAATATTACGTGTTTGTACATCATAATTATAGTCTTCTTCACCTTTTAACATCTTCGCAAAGACATTGGCTTGTGTGTACATTGATGTTGATTTTTCAGCTTCACCAGAAATAATTAATGGTGTACGCGCTTCATCGATTAAGATAGAGTCGACCTCATCAATAATCGCAAAGTGCATTGGGCGCATAACACGGTCTTCTTTGTAGTTCACCATGTTGTCACGTAAATAGTCGAAACCTAATTCGTTATTTGTACTATACGTAATATCTTGCGCATATGCTTCACGCTTCGCTGTCGTATTGAGACTATTTAAGTTAAGACCTACCGTTAAACCTAAGAAGTTATACAGTTCTCTCATTTCTTCACATTGTACAGAAGATAAGTATTCGTTGACTGTGATAACGTGTACCCCTCTACCTGTTAAGGCATTTAAATATGTCGGCATTGTCGCTGTGAGGGTTTTCCCTTCACCAGTTCTCATCTCAGCAATATCACCACCATGAATGGCGATACCACCCATGATTTGTACTTTATATGGTGACATGTTAAACACACGTTTTGCTGCTTCACGTACTAATGCAAAAGCTTCTGGTAGAATTTCATCTAATTTGTTATTTTGTTTTTTAATATCATCTATTGCTTGTACTTCTTCTTGGAATGTTTTTGTTTTCTGTCTAATTTCATCATCTGTTAAGATTGCCATATCTTCTTCTAAAGCAATCACTTTATCAGCAATTTTACTTAAACGTTTGACTTCTCTTTTATTACCGTCAACCCATTTGGATAAAATACCCATTTTGTTCGCTCCTTTAGCTTAAAACTCTGTCGCTTACAACAACTCATCATAACATTATTTAGTATACTTTTATATCAATATACCTTTACGAAATATCATTATACCATGATATGTACTTTTACAACATGTAGACCCCTTTAGCTTTTTGATTATGACCCATTAAAAGGTAAAAAGCCAAGGTACGGTACGCACCTTGACTTTTTCTTCTACAATACGCATGTTTACGATTGTTTAATTATTCAGTTTCAATTAAACCATATTTACCGTTTTTACGACGATATACAATGCTTGTTCCGTCTGTATCACGATCATTGAATACGAAGAAGTCATGACCTAAAAGATTCATTTGTAAAACAGCTTCTTCTGGATCCATTGGTTTTAAGTGGAATGTCTTAGAACGAATAATTTCGATATCAGATTCTGTTGCTTCTTCTACTTCTGGTTGCGTTGGTTGTGCATCTACGAAGATATCTTCTTCGCTACCGCGGTCACGGTGTTTACGATTGACACGTGTTTTATATTTGCGCACTTGACGCTCAAGTTTACTTGTAATTAAGTCAACGCCAGCATATAAATCATCATGACGCTCTTCCGCACGGAGTGTTACATTTTTAAGTGGTATAGTGACTTCAATCTTAGTACCATTATTTTGATACGTTTTCACTTTTACATGTGCTGTTGCATTCGGTACATTTGTGAAGTAACGTTCTAATTTACCGATTTTCTCCTCAATGTAATCTCTCATAGCATCTGTGATTGTGAGGTTGTCCCCATGAATTTCAAATTTAATCATAGTGCTCGCTCCTTTCAACCTCTTGTTGTATTATCTTTCTTACTTATATTTTAACATGTTTACGCTAACGTGCAAACGTTAACATATCTAATTTTCTGACTTTTGTTGAAAATAGCTTTATACCGGCGTTATGAGCAGTTTTACCCGTTGTGTAAATATCATCTACAAGTAAGATACGTTTGTTTTCGAGCTTTTTTTCATCGGTCACTTCTATAGGATTTTGTATACGAAAGCGTTCTTTTTTAGTTAAATCAAATTGTTTTTGTCGATTTTCCATCGTCAGAACATCATCAAATTGGATCCATTTTGACTGTAATACATATTTTACTGGGTTAAATGTTCTCAAGTCATCGTTCAAAGGGGATGATGGCATCGGAATCACGATATCATAAGTTGCTTTTGGCCATACAACATAGCGCGCAAGTACTTCTCCAAGTGCAACATCCTGCATGAATTTATATTGTTGTATGATATCTTTCATCAAACCTTCATATCTATACGATGCAAAAATATGATTAAAACGTACATCTGTATATTCAAGATGCTCGCAAGTCATACATCTGCCATCTACTAAAAACCCCTTACAATATCGACAAGAAATATCATGTTCAATTTGACATGCCATAAGTTGACTCCGACAATGCGCACACAATAAATGTGGTGACTCAAATAAATTGCTGAATGATAGTGTCTCAGAAAAATGACTTCGACAGACAAAACACTTCATATATCAAGCCATCCTCTCTTTGTTGCTAATTGATTCATATATCTAATCTCTTTTCGTGCATGATACATAGCACGTGTGCGACCTTCATGAAAAAATAATACCTCTCCAGTAGGACAAAGTGCTTTACGTCCCACGCGACCTGCAATTTGAATTAATGCCGTCGACAAATAGCGATGGCTTTCCATCACCCATGCATCCAGTGCTTGCATCGTAAACCCTCGTTCTAATATGGTTGTCGTTAACATGATCGTATACTGTCCGTCACGTAATGCCTGTACTTTCTCAAGGCGTTCAGGGTCCTCACTAAATACATAGCACATCTTAGGTACATGTGAACGATATGTTTTATAGAATTGTTGCATCGTATCAATATGGCTAAAAAACAATAAGGTAACACGCTCTTTTGATTGTTGATCATACATTCTCTGAAGTAAATATGGTTGTATTCGATGATAGCGTACTTTAAAATATTTAAATTTGGGAACAACCAGTGGATGTCGGTGAAAACGTGCAGGTAACGTGACAACGTTCTCTTGTTCAACTTCCTTCAATAGCTTTTTAGGTGGTGTTGCAGTCATGTATATGATACTTTTACGGACTTGACTCGCTTGTTGTAGTGCTCTCATCAATGTTTCATCCATCGATAAAGGGAAGGCATCTACTTCATCAACAAAAATAACATCAAAATGACGTTTAAAGCGATACAACTGATGAACGGTAGATACAACAAAATGGCCATCGTATTGTTGGTGACTAGCTTGGTGTAAGACATCAATAGACTCATCGCAAAACGCCTCACATAATCGCTTGCTCACTTCAATCACCACATCTACTCTTGGCGATACAATTGCGACATTATGGCCATGCTGACGCGCATAAGCAATTGCCTCAAAAATCATCTCTGTCTTTCCTGCACCTGTGACTGCATGTAGAAGTAATGTGTCACCATTTTTCACTGCTTTCAATATACTTTTCGATGCATATTTTTGCTGATCTGATAAGGTGAACGCCAATTCATAATGACCATCTGAACTGATATTTCTACTTTCTGTTATCCATACTCGATCTACTGTAGACATCCTTCCCATTTGAATACATTTTCGACAATAAGTAATGATCTGTCCTGTTTTATAATGGGGGTATGTATAAAAGTCATTTGAAGACTGTGTATCACACTGCATGCAACACCATGTACCTTCTACTTTCACAACACCAAATGTTTCTTTTGCGATACGCTCTGTTGTTAACTGCGACTGATCATTGACTAGCTGACCATAAAGCATGCACTGCCCCCTTTCATAGCATTTACACGCTTTATTTATCACAGTTACTTAACATGAAAACTAAAAAAGCTACTAATCCTCTCAAAGAAGTTTAGTAGCTCTTATCATAATCTTATTCTATACCAAATTCATCCATTGAATACGCAACATAGCGATCTGTTACACCAATACCAAATCCACCTAAGCCTAAATGAGATGAAATAACAGGACCAAACTCAGAAAAGACGATATTTTTTTCTGGGTTATTTTCAACCATTTCTTTATACACTCGATGTGATTCTTCCTTGTTGTCTCCACCTATAATCATAATAGTCGGATTATCATATTGGTTGGCAAGTTCTAAAGCTTTGTCTTCAATCATTTTTAGCGCACGTTTTTTCGTACGTACTTTTTCATAAGGGACGATTAATCCATCCTCAAATGTTAAGACAGGTTTCATCTTTAATAAATTACCAATCCAAGCTTGCGCACCCGTAATACGTCCACTTTTGTGTAAGTTCTTCAAATCATCGACAACTAAGTATGCACCTGTTTTATCTCGCATATCTTCTAAGTCAGCCAATATTTCTTGAACATTTTTACCTTCTTCAATGAGGTCAATGGCGCGCAAAGCAAAGGCGCCTTCTGGTAGACATGCAATTTTTGAGTCGAATGGGTAGACATTAATACCTTCCACCATATCTGCTGCTTGAATGGCTGTCTGATATGCGCCACTAATACCACTTGATAAGTGTACGACAATGACATCTGTGTATCCTTCATCTCTATATGCTTCATATGCACGAATCATTTCACCAATTGCTGGTTGACTTGTTGTTGGTATTGAATCTGATTCGGCTAAAATTGAATAAAATTCATCTGCAAAAATTGTTTCATTTTCTTTATGGTTCTGTCCATTTTCTAAAGTAATACTTAAAGGCACCGTACGAATATGATGCTTTTCTAAGATAGATTGAGGTAGATAGCTTGTTGAATCTGTCATCACAGCTATTTTCATCTCATCGTCCTCCTCTATAAGTTAAAACGTGCTTACTTCACGTTCGTTTTTTAAACGAGATACAAACTACAGTGTACTACACTTCATCATGAAATGCCTCTATTAAATTAAATTCATTTACTAAAGTCATCGTTCTTCAGACAAACTCGTTTAGTTGCATTTCTCACATTAATTAATCAACACTTTTATTGGTTATGATCAAATTATCTTCTATTATCATACATGCTTTTAGTTTAAATTTCATGTATTATTTATCATTAAAAAGTTGAAGGCGTTTTCTCTTATTCTACATGCTTCACTATTCTTTCTCTTTCGTTCTATAGTATAATAATAGTTAAGAATTTCTATGTAAAGGATGACACAAATGACACGTTCAGTCGTTACAATCAAAGACGAACATGAGATTGAAAACATCATTAATAAATCTCGATTCATCGCTCATATCGTGCCGGTTGAAACTGAAGAAGATGCAAAAGAATTTATTGCGCGTAAGAAAAAAGAACACCGTGAAGCAACACATAATTGCTCAGCTTATACAGTAGGTGATACCATGCACATTCAAAAAGCGAGTGATGACGGTGAACCAAGTGGGACGGCAGGTGTACCTATGTTAGAAATGTTAAAAAAACATGATGTTCACAATGTCGCTGTAGTAGTTACACGCTATTTTGGTGGTATTAAGCTAGGGACAGGTGGCCTCATTCGTGCTTATGGCGGTGCTGTGCGCGATGTGATACAGGACATTGGACGTATTATTCTACGACCTGCTATCCCAATGCAAGTAACTATTGATTACGATCTCACAGGTAAGTTCGAATATGAGCTACAATCAACTACCTTCTTCTTGCGTGATACGGTATATACAGATAAAGTAACCTATCACATTGATGTCATTGAAGAAGAACGTGATGATTTTATTGCTTTCTTAAACACACATACGCAAGCAAAGTATGAATTGGAAGAATCAGATGTCAAACGCCTGCCATTTGACTATGAGGAAAATTAAAATACGACAGCAAAAAAACATACTAAGATTAGTGGTGAAGAAATCTACGACGGTAGGTAACTTCACTACTTTTTTATTTACTAAAATTTGCCAATAGCGCATTATTTGAGTTTATGGAATAGTAGTAGAGAGAAGTGCTCCGAACAGCTCCGAGGGTCAACGAATCCGTATAAAAAACTGGAGAACTTCACTCTCCTTATTAATTCGATTTTAGTATGTTGGGTCCAGTGAGATCGTGTATGGGAAAGTGAAAAAAATAAGGGTCAGTGAAGTTAAAGCTTCTTAGATAAAAAGAATAGGAGTGATTTATATCGAATATTTTGGTATCGATGTAGGGAAAGGGAAAAGCTTTATTGCACATTATTCAAACGAAACTTTTATAGACGAGTTTGAATTAATTCATAATAAAAGCGGCTTTGAAAATCTATTGAATTATGTAAAACAATATGCAGGGATTTATATCCTTCTTGAATCAACAGGTATATATTCCAAACCGCTAGAAAGATTCTGTAATGAAAATTACATCCCTTACAGTATAGTGAATCCGTTAGAGTCTAAGTTAATGACAAATACACTTAGAACATGGAAAACAGATAAATCAGATGCTCATAAGTTGGCAAATCTTGCGAAGCATTATAATAAGCAACCATCTCAAAATATGATAAAAGATATTCACATCAAAATAAGAGAAGTGACAAGATATTATGAAGAACTTTCTAATCAAATGACATACTTAAAAAGTACATTGATTCAGTTATTAGATATGACCTTTCCAGAACTACAAATTTTATTTAAAGACAGATACTCTAAAATCGCGTTGAGAGTTGCGAAGCTATTTCCACATCCAGATTATGTAGATGTTAATAATGTATCAAAATTGAAAGAGCTAATCGCTAATAGTACTAATAAACGATTGTCAGACAAAAAGGTAAATTCATATGTGGAGAAGTTAGTTTCTTATACGAATGAAAGTTATCCATCAGTACCCGCTGATTCATTCTTCGTAGATAAACTCATCTACACAATTGATGATTTACTTAATTCAATGGAAAGACAATTAGCCATTCAAACTCAACTTATTGACTTAGCTCAAACACTTGATGAATTTAAAATATTAACATCTATTCCAGGTATTGGAGAGTTAACTGCAGCTATGGTAATTGGAGAACTAGGTGATATACGTGCTTTCACTTCTCATAAACAGCTGAATGCTTATATTGGTATTGATATAAAAAGATATCAATCAGGAAAAACACATTACAAAGACAAAATAAATAAGCGAGGAAATAAACGTGCAAGGTCATTATTTTACATCATTGTACAAAACATGTTGAAAGTACAAAGACTATATGCCAACCACATTGTTGATTACTATTATAAATTAAAAGAACAGCCTTATGGAAAAGGCCATAAGACTGCAGTTATTGCTTGTGTGAACAAGCTGTTAAAAACTATTCATCACTTAGTTATTAACAATAAAGAATACGATTATCGAATGTCACCGCACTGATAACCTATCTACCATCATAATAACACATTCCAAAAATTTTTTACTAACATAGGTTTATTTAGTGATGCCTTTTTTAGCACTCACTTAAATAAAGTGCTTGACTAATCGTAGGAATGGAGCTGGGACATAGTGCTCAGCTCCTTCCTTTTGAATGTAGAAATAAGTTTAGTGGCAGTAGGTGTCTGAAGTGAAAATGCGTTTTTGAAAACTTTGTGAGCACTACAAAAATCATAAACATTTATAATGATTTTGTCGTAGTGCCCCTGCAAAGATGATTAGATGTGTGACAAGTTTATTAAGTAAACGTAGTCACATATCAATCAGCTACTGCAAAACTTCTAGTCACCTTTGCCGGGGTGGGACGACGAAATCTTTTATAGTCATAAAGATTTCTGTCCCACTCCCCTTTTTGTATAATCAATGTTTTAATACTTACTTTTCAAATTCTGTTTCTGTCGCTTTTTGTGCGATACCGATAATCACTTGTGTTGCCAATGCCATCACATCAATAGATGCATATTCATATGGGCCATGGAAATTATCACACCCCGTAAAAATATTCGGTGTAGGTAAGCCCATAAATGATAATTGTGAGCCATCTGTACCTCCACGAATCGGTTCTGTGTTCGGTGTAATCTCCAAATCAGCAAATACCGATTTCGCCAATTCAATAATATGTGGATGTGGTAATATTTGCTCTGCCATATTATGATATTGATCATTAATGACAAGCGTTACCGGTTGATAGTGATAACGGGCATTTATGTCTCGTTGAATATGAATCATTTGTTGTTTACGTTTTTCAAATGTTTCACGATTATGGTCTCGGATAATGTATTGCGCTTTTGCTTTTTCAACATTTCCCTCCAATTGCATCAAATGATAAAAACCTTCATATCCTTCTGTATGCTCTGGTACTTCTTCTGCAGGCAGTAATTGGTTGAAGTATGTAGCTAAATTCAATGCATTGACCATTTTATGTTTTGCAGAACCTGGATGAACATTTACCCCTTCAAATGTCACCACCGCTTCAGCAGCATTAAAACTTTCAAATTGTAGCTCACCTAATTGGCTACCATCCATCGTATATGCAAAGTCCGCATCAAAGCGTTCTACGTCAAAACGATGTGGTCCTCTACCAATTTCTTCATCTGGTGTAAAAGCAACACGAATGCGGCCATGTGGCACATCTGGATGCATCATGAAATAACGAAGTGCTTCCATAATTTCCACGACACCAGCTTTGTCATCTGCCCCTAATAATGATGTACCATCTGTTGTCATCAGTGTATATCCTTTTACTTTTTCCATATCAGGGAATACTGCAGGGTCAATAGAACGCCCTGAATCACCTAATTGGATGATATCACCATCGTATGCCTCAATCACTTGAGGATTCACGTTAGCCGCATTGAAATCCGGTGATGTATCAACATGTGCTAAGAAACCAATTGTAGGCACTTCTTTATCAAAATTAGAAGGTAATGTTGCGAAAAGATAACCATATTCATCCATATCTGTCTCTAACCCCATTGTCTTAAGTTCTTCTTCTAATAAACGCAATAGGTCCCATTGCTGTAGTGTAGAAGGTGTCGTCTCACTTTGAGGGTCTGACTGTGTATTAATTGTGACATAACGCGTTAATCTTTCTATAATTGCATC
The DNA here is from genome assembly GCF_025558425.1 of Staphylococcus sp. IVB6240. NCBI lineage: Bacteria > Bacillati > Bacillota > Bacilli > Caryophanales > Staphylococcaceae > Staphylococcus > Staphylococcus dromedarii. The sequence continues at coordinate 461,753 of NZ_CP094718.1, read as the reverse complement.
TTTCATCCTCATCCACTCCTTATATGCGGTTATTCATATGATAACCTTTGCGATATGTTTTGCCTTTAAGTTTACCATAACCTTGTTTTATCCGCGTATAAATGTAGTAAAAAATCTCGGCACATAAAATACCAAATGCAATGGCGCCTGCGTTCAGTGTCACTTCCAAGAACTGGTTGACTGCTGCTGTATATGAGTTCGTTACTAACAAACGTGTCGCTTCATAAGCTGCTCCCCCAGGTACAAGCGGGATAATGCCTGGCACAATAAAGATAATAACTGGACGTTTATAATGACGACTCATCGTATGACTCATAATACCTAAAATAAAACTTCCGAAAAAGGCAGCCATGATCGTACCGTAATTCAAATCAAGCGTAAATTTATAAATAATCCAACCCGTAGCACCTACAAAACCAGATGCAACTAACAAACGTTTAGGTGCATTAAATAGGATAGAAAATAGCATCGTTGAAATAAAACTAATTAAATACTGTGCAACATAATATAATACCGTCGTCAATGTAGCCCCCCCTTTCTAAAAAATAAGTAATACAATCGCAACACCCGCACCAATAGCAAATGCTGTCAGGGCTGCTTCTACGCCACGTGACATACCTGCCAATAATTCACCCGCCATCAAGTCACGTATGGCATTTGTAATGAGAATACCTGGTACGAGCGGCATCACGCCGGCAATCGTAATAATATCTTGATTAATGGCCCAGCCTATTTTTGTGAAGAATGCCGCGATGACAATCACTACTGTTGAACTAATAAACTCTGAAAAGAACTTAATTTGGATAAATCGTTGTACAATGTCGAATGTCAAAAATGCCCCTGCTCCTGCGAGTACCGCAAATGGGAAGTCATGACGAACGCCACCAAACATAAACATGAAAAATCCTGATGCAATGGCTGCTGATAGAAACTTCACAACAAATGAATATTGTAATGACGCTTGTTCTAAGTGAATCAATTCTGATTTTGCCTCATCTAATGATAATTCATTACGTGAAATTTTACGTGAGACATTGTTAGCAATTGCTATTTTCTCCAAATCAGTTGTTCTGTCACGCACACGAACGAGTCGTGTATTCGTACGGTCATTCAGTGAAAAAATAATTGCTGTTGATGTTACGAAAGAATATGTATCTTCTAGTCCAAAACTCGCAGCAATACGTCCCATTGTATCTTCTACACGGTACGTTTCAGCACCACTTTCCAACAGCACTTTTCCTGCGAGTAAAACAACATCTATGACTTTATTTTCATCTATAATCGTCAATGCTTCGGGCATGGAATATCCTCCTTTTGTTTCATACGTCAAATCAATTGTCAGTCTACCTTGTAATAGCGGGTGTTGCAATACAAAAAGACAAATCAACAAAACTTTTTAACAAGTTACTTAAAGATTAAAAGAAATGATTTACACTTTTCACGAATCGTCTTGAAAGAACAAAGGTATAGCTCAAATATTATAGCAGTATTGGACATTCTACTGAAAAATATTTAGCAGTTACAAGTGTTAGAATTTCTATAGCATCTCCCACCTTGTCTCCTTCTATGACAATTATTTTCTTTTTATTAACTACCCTTTTTATTAATAGTTAACTATCATTAATCATATTTTATAAGTATTAATCATGTATGTGTAATAAGTTATTTTAAAAATATTTTGATAAACTTTGAGATTATTAATATAATACCTTTCACAAAAGGGGGATGCATTTATGAATATCATTATATTTGGGTTTAGTCAGTATACGCATGATTTATACTGGTCATATTTAAATGACAAAACAAAGTTTAATAAAATAGTCATTGTAGATTTACAATCATCAAAAGATGAAATAGTAACATTGACCGCTCATAGTAACGTTACTTGCGATACATATTTTTTGGATGATGACATAAAACATATGCGTCAGCTACCATCAGACGTCTATCAAACATTGCAAAATATTGTTACAAATGAGCACATCACACATGCCATCATTGCCACTGAGCCACGCAGTCATGATATCTATATTGACTTTTGCTTAAATATGAATCTCCATATTTTATGTGATACACCACTCACTTTACCGATGTATACGAATACGCCAGTAGGTGCCTCATCTATCATTGAAAACTATGAAAAAATCATTAAAAAATGGCAATCACAAACAGATACCTTATTTGAATTATCTTCACTGGAACGTGCACATAAGGGGTATCAATATGTATATGAAATAATTGAAAATATTGTCAAAACATACCAGGTACCCATTCATAAAATTCATGTTTCTTCCACGAAAAATAATCTAGTAAATCCGAATGATATGATTTTACAAGAGTCTCAACCATACAAATATGGCTATGGTCATCTAATGCACGAAGGACACCACTTAATTGATTTACTCACTTTCTTTGCGAATATTAACAAAAAATACGGTTTTATAGAAAGACGAAAAGCGTATCGTGTATCAGATTATCGACCAAACGATTTCTATCGTTATTATGGCAAACTACTTAATCAATCAATTCATGGTTTATCCAATGATAAAATATATGATAATCTCAATATTCTTAAATATTTTGGAGAATTTGAATTGCATACAGCCATTGACTATATGGATGAATCAGAACATAAAATCATGACAGGAACGATTGATTTATCACATTCAAGTCACACGCAAGAAATAATAGAGATAAGTATCGGTCCATTAATCACTGTTAAAATAATCAATGATACAGACCATCATTATTTTGATATTCATATCTATAGAAATTCTCAGTTTATTGATGGCAAACCTTTCGAGATCATTAAGCTAGAGCAGACACAGGATCATTTTCTTACTCAAACGACTCATTTTGATTTACTTGATGACTTTTTCCTTTATAAACAGTCCCACACAAATATTCTTGATCATCAAGAAGAGATAGAAATACTCACGCATATTCATCAAGAAATGGCACAAAAGTTAGATATGTCACAATTTCGGTTTGCTGTAGAACTCATCATTGAACATAATGGTAAAATTTTAGTTTGTAGACGTCGTCCTGATGTAAAAATTGCACCTGGCGTGTGGAATGTCCCCGCAGGTAAAGTGCAATACAACGAAAGCATGGACGCCGCCATTATCCGTGAAGCCAAAGAAGAAACAAACTTGGATATTTCAGATTTCAGCTGTCTCGGTTATCAATTTATCAATAAAGCACATCAGCGTTGCGTTTACACATATCACGTCCACGTTGATGATATTTCAAACCTCATTATTGATACCGGCGAATTTGATCAATATGACTGGATCGACGCATCAAATGTAGATAATTATGATTCTTTAAATCCTCATATTAGAGATGCTATTATTCAATTGACGCATGTATAACGTAAAAGACCTCAAAATCCATCTCGAATTTTGAGGTCTTTCTTCTTATTGTATTTTAATAATTGGGTTGAACATCACTTTATTGCGGCCTTCATTTTTGGCAACATGCAACATATCATCGGCATCTTTAAAAACTTTGCGCTGTGATTTGTAAACATCATCAGTGAGATAACCGACACCAATCGATACAGATAATTTAATCACTGTTTTATCTGGTAAATGAAAACTCGATTTCTCAACAGCAACACGAATACTTTCTGCTAGCTTTACACATTCGTCTAATGAACAGTCACGTAATACAATTGAAAATTCTTCTCCACCGTTACGGAAAATTTTCGTATCTTTAGGCACATAATTTTCCAATAAATGTGCCATTTGTTTAAGAACAGCATCTCCCGCTTTATGAGTGTGTGCATCATTGACATCTTTGAATCCATCAATATCAATCAACAGCAAGCCTAAACTTTGATTAAGTTGTTGCGCTTCGTTTGATATGGCATTCAAGTGTCTATCAAATTCTTTTACATTACCTAACCCTGTTAAATAATCTATCTTATCTTCATTTTCATAGCGTTCTATTAAACGGAAAAATCGATGTACATCCATATAAAAGAATGCAGTCACCAAAGTCGTCACAATTGAAAGTGGCAGTAAATAAAGTACCGCTTCTGTATCATAATGAGGTGCGAACCATGCGATTGCTAACAAAATAAGAATACTCATGACATTTAAAATTTGAATGGCGATAATATGGTTATATTTGATAAATGGTCCAATCGTACTTGCAACCCCTGCGATAATAATCAGTGCAATTGCAAACACAAGGGGCATGGCCAGTACAAAATACCCGACAAGTGCGATGATTACTGCTGACACAAACGTATAAAATCCATTTGTATATCGCCCCAAGAAGAGTATTGGTACAAAGGACAATTGAATCGCATAACCAGCAATCGGTACTGGATAAAATGTGAGTAGTAATCCAACAATTGTCATTAAAACTGTCATGTAACTTTTTGAAAAACGAAAATCATGTGATTCTGCATATTGCAAACGATGGAATACGTAAATACCGGCAATCGTCACCGAAATATTATAAATAATTGCTTCTATCATAAGCGTCGTCTCCTTTGTATCAACATCTATTGTATTGGAAAAGTCAACTTTTGTCATCAGCAACGTTCACAAAACCTTTTACAGAAATAGTATAATTTAGAGATTTAATAGGTTAACATGTGATAAGATAATTAAAGCTAGAATTTAAGTGCGAACTTTAGCAAAGGTATAAAACATATACATATATCATACTCTTTTTACATTTTTTGCCTTTGACTTAATACATAATAGTAAGTAGATATTAAAACATTTTTAAAGTAATTATTTTAGTTATGAGGGTGACCTGATGTATACATTAACACTCATTACAGTCTCTATGATTGTCAGTTTGATCATAACACCCGTTGTGATCGCAGTGTCGAAAAAATTAGATATTGTTGATAAACCAAATTTTCGAAAAGTACATACTAAGCCGATATCAATGATGGGTGGCGCTGTCATACTTATCTCATTTTTTATTGGGGTTTGGTTAGGTCATCCAATTGAGCGAGAAACTAAGCCACTATTGCTCGGTGCCATTGTTATTTATCTCGTTGGTTTAATCGATGACTTATATGATATTAAACCGATATTTAAGTTACTCGGACAAATTGTAGCCGCTTCGATTGTTGTTATGTATGGCGTCACAATTGACTTTATTTCTTTGCCAATAGGACCAACGATTTACTTTGGCTGGTTCAGTATTCCATTTACGATCATATGGTTTGTGGCAATTATTAATGCCATTAACTTAATTGATGGTTTAGACGGTCTTGCCGCCGGGATTTCAACAATTGCCTACATTACTATTGCGTTTATCGCAATATTACAAGGCAATATTTTTATCATTATGATCTGTAGCGTACAGATTGGGGCATTATTAGGTTTTCTCGTCTTCAACTTTCATCCAGCTAAAATTTTCCTAGGGGATAATGGGGCATTATTGCTTGGTTTTATTATTGGCTTTGTATCCCTTCTAGGATTTAAAAATATTACATTGATTTCATTATTTTTCCCGGTAGTAATCCTAGCAGTACCATTTATTGATACATTATTTGCGATGATACGCCGTGTAAAAAAAGGACAGCGTATCATGCAAGCAGATAAATCTCACTTGCATCATAAAATACTAGAATTAGGATACACACACCGTCAAACTGTCATCTTAATTTATGCTATCGCAATATTATTCAGTGTCGTAAGCGTTATTCTCTATTTATCACAACCGTGGGGTGTTTTCTTAATGCTCATCCTGATTATTATTACGATTGAATTAATTGTAGAGTTTACAGGACTTATAGATGATAATTATCGTCCGCTCCTTAACATGATTACTAAACGACATTAATTTAAAATAGCCATATTTCCAAAGGATGCTTATTCACCTTGGAAATATGGCTTATTTTTATCATCTTAACGCTTAAGTAGTTTAATGGCTTGGATCACATAATTACGTAATTGGATACCTAACTTAAAATCTGGAAAGGTCTTAGGCATTTCAATGAATGTATTAAACATGCCTGTTACACCTAATGATTCAAATCGCGCAAACTTATCAGATGTACCACAAATTGCAATACTTGTTTTATCATATTGTTGCGCAAGCTCTGCAATGCGTAATGAAGATGTCTCAATTAATTGATCTTGTTCGTTCACACCTTCACCAAAAATGATTAAATCCGCTTGTTGAATTAATTGATCCAATCCCATAATCTGATCTACTAATACATGGCTCGTTACAATTTCAGCACCTAATAATGCTTTTGAAACAGCTGCTATACCGCCACCAGCACCACCACGTTCTACAGGACCTAATACAATGCGTAAGTTATTTTTGAATAATTCACTGTAATACCATAACAAATTATCTATCTCAACCGCTTCATCATGTGTCATACCCACTTCTTCAAAGCGCTGAGAAATTTCACTTTTCTTGCCATATAAATGGCTTTCAAAGTCACTCAAAATTTGAATACGTGCATCGTAAATATCATCACGTAATTCTGAAACATCAATGCGACGAATATACTTAATCTGGCTTGCTCCTTGTCGCATATCTACTTGGTCACCTTCATCATTATAGAAGCGAACACCTAATGCTTGAAGCATCCCAGCGCCACCATCAAGAACTTGTGTTCCACCGACCGAGATAGCCACATGCTTCATTCCTTGATCAAGTGCATGATTTAATACTTCTCCTAATCCAAAGCTTGTCTGTTGAATTGGTTTTACATCTGCTGTTAAAAATTGGCTTGCCTCTATAACTGTCAATCCTGATTCTATTTGACCATATGATGCTGTTATCGGACGCATTTGTGCATCATGAATATCTATCTGGTATTGTGTTCCTGAATGCCACAATAATGTTGCTTCTAACAACTCATGACGTCCGTTGAATAATGGTACTTGGACAATGTCAGCATTTTCAATCTGACTTGCGACTGCTTCTTCAACAAAACGATTCGCATCATAGCTTGAAAGAATACCTTGATAAGCATCCATTGCTACTAGTACTTTCATCTCGTCACCTCATTCATTCAATCATTCCCTCATTTTACCATAAAATGCGATAAAAAAAGAACGCGTAACCACTCCAACATTGATAGTAGAGCCTTATCACGTTCTTTCGTTTCCTATCCTTCTGCTTCTGCTAATGCAGATACATTAATATTTTGATGGCTATCATGCCACACGACGTCTCCATCTACAAAATAAAGGGCTTGTGGCGTTTCGTGCTTAATGCCTGTTTTCTCTTCGATGTAGTTAGACAACTCTCTATCTTGTTGTACGACAAGATAGTAACCATCCATATCACGTTCATACAAGAACTTATTAAATTGATCTAATGCACTTTCTGAAATTGGACAAGTATTACTGTGCTTTAAAACAAAGATATCATGGTTGTCTTTAATTACTTGTTCGAATTGCTCTATCGAAGTCAGCTTAATTGCCATGTTATTTTTCACCTCTAAGTAAAATTTCATTTCGTCTCTTTGGCAAACTTTCCATCTTACTTTCTTTTCGTAACGTTTACCATTATACACATTATGATGTCTGTTGTTAACCTCTAAATTATCATCACATGATTCACATTATTGAAATCGCACACTCAAGCATCCCCTATCATCACCTTCAAATAGGGCCCGTTTGTCTTTCCTTTACCTTTAACCATACCCGTTTAAACAATGATTCAATCACTGAGCTTTTTGTAAGCATCTCGAGACGCATCATTATAATGGCTAAGGTCTTTAGATGTCAATGGTAACGTATTAACATCTATCTGTTTTAATGATTCGCTATATTCAATTGCCTTTACGCGTTCTTCATAATAACGTTCAAGATTATGATACATCTCAATCGCATTTTGTCGCGCTTGACTCACAGCTTGATTATGTAATTGCTTTTGATTCAATGTACGTATTTGTTTTTGAATAAGTGGGATTGTTTGATTCTTAAAAACATCTGCTTCATTTTTCTCAGTCACTGCTTCAACACTCTTTTTAATATCATCATTATTTTTTTGAAGCAATTCTTCTAAGTCTGTAACCTCTTTTACTCCTTTTTCAGATGTTTGTGCTTCTGCAATCAACGCTTCAACTTGTGCTCGATGCGATTCAAAAGACTGCGTATAATTTAAAATATTTTCATTCGTCTCCAATGATGCAATATATTGAGTAATGAATTGCTCAAGGCGCTCTATTTCTCGCTCTTTGCCTTGGACACTTTTTAAATATGCCTGTTTAACAGATTTTAAATCTTTATTTGTGTCAGGAAGTGCATTTACTTCTTTTTGGTATGCTTTAAATTTAGGCTTAAGTTGTTCTTGTATCTTTTTCTCCACACCTTGGAGTTTCTCTTTATGGCTATCTGTTACATCATCTTCTACCCATTTTTTCATCTTATCAAGTGCCATACGATTTAAGGTTTCATTAAAAACCTTCTCTTCCTTTTCAACATGTGCCAATTGCGCATCAAACTCTTCTTTTTCACGCTGTGTCTGTCCAGCACAACCTGTCAAAACAAATATACTGATCAAACAAAAAAATAACACCTTTTTTACATGACTCACGTTATCACCTCTTAACAGTTCGTATTATACCGAAACATATTTAACTTGAAAATGATATATGTTATAGTAATGCAGAATTATAGCATTATATGTACAGAAGCAACGAGGAGGCCTCCATGTATCCATATGTTCAACCTTTCGTAACCCATTTACCGAAAGATCACACTGCACAACAATACGATAACTATCGTACTTTATTATTTGAACTGTTAGATTCTCCAATCAAATCAACGCAGCACATTGGAGGAACTAAGCATTTCAATTATCCAACAGAACCCATCCTTGATATTTTAGTCGGTGTAGATAACCTACACGACATTACATCATTAGATGAAAAGCGATTAAACTATGCAGGATTTTATCGATTGCATCACACCTATCACAAGAAAGTCATGATGGCGCGCTTTCATAACTTATCAGATTTAAAACAACAAGTCCGCCTACATATCATACAGCGCAACACACCATTATTCGATGAGTATATTGCGATTGATCAATTACTAACCGAGTCTCCTGAAGCAATCAACTATTTTAAAGAGCAAAAACAAAGATTATTCTCTGAAAGTCAAAAAATTAGAGATTATGAACAAGATAAGCAATCATTATTTGCACAGCTTCGTTCAATGTTATAGTGACTTGATGAGTTGATACATGACTTTGAAGGATAAGAACAGTTAAAATAGAAGTAATGATAATAGAAAGGATGTTACAAAGAATGAATTCGAACATCTTGCAAGACCTTAAAAAAATTGTCCCAGAAGACATTATTAAAGTAAATGAACCCCTAAAAAAATATACGTATACAGAAACAGGTGGTATTGCTGATTTTTATATTTCACCTAAACAATATGAAGATGTACAACAAGTTGTGAAATATGCTTATACACATGAAATTCCTGTGACTTACTTAGGAAATGGATCAAATATTATTATTCGCGATGGCGGTATTCGTGGTATTGTATTGAGCTTGTTAGAACTCAACCATATTCAAGCATCTGATGCAAATATCATTGCTGGTAGTGGTGCAGCCATTATCGATGTATCTCGAAAAGCACGTGACTTATCTTTAACTGGCCTTGAGTTTGCATGTGGAATTCCTGGTTCAGTCGGCGGTGCCGTTTATATGAATGCAGGCGCATATGGAGGAGAAATTAAAGATGTCATTGATTATGCGCGCGTCATTAATGAAAAAGGTGAAATGCTGCAACTGACACATAATGAACTTGCATTAGATTATCGCAACAGTATTATTCAAAGTGAGCATTATGTTGTATTAGAAGCTGCTTTTACACTCACTCCTGGAAAACAAGAGGAGATTCAAGAAGTCATGGATGATCTTACAGAACGACGCGAATCAAAACAACCACTCGAATATCCTTCATGTGGTAGTGTTTTCCGTCGCCCACCAGGACATTTTGCAGGTAAGTTAATTCAAGATGCAGAACTACAAGGACATCGTGTGGGTGGTGTTGAAGTTTCAAAAAAACATGCTGGCTTTATGGTGAATGTTGACCATGGGACTGCAACAGATTATGAAAACCTAATCAAACATGTTCAACAAGTTGTCAAAGAAAAGTTTGATGTCAAACTTGAGCGTGAAGTTCGTATTATTGGTGAATCTCTCGATGATGATTCAACACTTAAAGGATAATGACGATGGTACACGTATATGGTGCAACAATAGATCATCAAACACGTTGTAAACATTATCATACGGATGTTGATATTATTGCGATTAAGTTCAAATGTTGTAACAAATACTACCCGTGCATCCATTGTCATGAAGAAGACGAAACACATCCTGTTGAACCATGGCCTTCAGATACTTTTGAGCATACAAAAGCGATTCTCTGTGGTGTTTGCCAACACGAAATGACCATTCGTAGTTATATGGATCATACACATTGTCCAAATTGCCATGCCTTGTTCAATAGTCGATGCCAGTTTCATTATCATCACTACTTTGAAATTTAATAGCAAAAGAAGCGGTACGCACTTTGTAACTTGTGCGTACCGCTTCTTTTATCGACTATTTATTTAAAATAAAAAGTCTTCATCACGCAATGCCTCAACATTTAAGGCAAGTGTGTAACCATCACCTTTTACAGAGAAGAAGTCATGGTTTTTCGTTGTTGTATCCAATGCGTTTTCAATAATCGGATTGAACTCACACTCTTCGAAATAAGGTTCAAATCCTAAGTTTGATAATGCTTTATTACCGTTATAACGAACGTAGTTTAAAACATCTTCTGTTAAACCGATTGGATCATACAAACTATGTGTATATGATTCTTCATTGGCATATAGTTCTTCTAACATCTTGTACATTTCACGATCTGCTTGTTGTTTTTCGCTCTCTGATAATTCATTACGTAAACTTTGCGCATCTAATCCTGTAAAAACACCATGGATAGACTCATCTAATAAGATTTTACGGATAATCTCACCTGATGTTGTCATACGACCTTGTCCCGCTAAATACAGTGGGTAATAAAAACCAGAATAGAATAAGAATGTTTCTAAGAAGACACTTGAAACACGTGCCATGTATTGATCATAAATAGATGCTTCTTTTTTCCATAATTTATGATAATTACCAACAATTTTTTCAGATTTAAATTTCAAATGTGGTTCTTCTAACACCCATTTATCTAATAATTCATTCGTTTCTTTAGAAGGTAATAATGTCGTAAAGATATGTGAGTAACTTTTCGCATGAATTTGCTCCATCATTCCCATGAATGAATACACAGCTTTTTTTCGTAAATCTTTCGTATGCATCATAATTAACGGCATGCCATCATCAGCTTGGTGCGTATCTAACCCTGTTAAGCCTGCCAATGCCTTTTTAAATGCATCTTGCTCTGCTTCCGTTAAAGTTTTCCAGCTTGCGATATCTTTAGAAACCTTAAATTCTGTTTCCACCCACATCTGTGCAATATTTTGGCGCCAAAACATATTCGTCATGTCTTCTTGTGTATTCCAGTTAACAGCAATCATTGACATAAAATCTCCTATCTATCATTTTTCCTATATCAGTAGCAAGTGATATCGTGTATATGAAGGTCTTTATTCCTTCAAACACGACAATCATTCACTGTTTATCACTTTATCCGTTCTATATTGCACAACTTGTACATTCTTCAACGCTTAATAATTTATTGCGCGTATAATAGAGTGATTTAAGCCCTTTATGATGTGCATATACATAGAGACGTGCCAATTCTCGTGTTGAAATATCTGAGTTAACATATAAAATCGTTGAGATACCTTGGTCAATATGTGTTTGAATTGTTGCGATTAAGTCGATTAACTTCATTTGATCTGTGTTAAATGCTGACTTATAGTACCACATTGTTTGTGGTGACAAGAATGGCATTGGATAGAATGTCTCAGCATTTCCATACGTACGGCGTTCAATTTGATCAACGATTGGCATGACTGAGCTTGTTGCGTTTTGCACATATGAAATACTTTGTGTTGGTGCAATCGCTAAACGATAGGCATGGTAAAGACCATATTTTTTTACATCTGCTTCCAATGCACGCCAATCTTCTTGTGTTGGCACGTGATGTGGTTCAAACAATGTCTTCACTTTATCATACTGTGGTAAGAAGTCTTGTGTTGTGTAGCGTTCAAAATAACGACCACTCGCATAGTCAGATTGTTCAAATCCTTTGAATGCTTCACCACGTTCTTTCGCAATTTGCATTGAGCGTTCAATTGAATAATAGTTCATCATCATAAAGAACACATTCGCAAAATCTTTTGCTTCTTCAGACTCATAGTTGATTTGGTTTTTCGCTAAATAACCATGTAAGTTCATGACACCAAGTCCTACTGAATGTAGCTCGCTATTCGCTTTTTTTACACCTGGTGCATTTTGAATATTCGCTTCATCACTTACAACTGTTAATGCATCCATACCTGTATGAACAGAATCACTAAATTTATCAGACTCCATCACATTTACAATATTCAATGAACCTAAGTTACATGAAATATCACGTTTAATTTCATCTTCAATACCATAATCATTAATAATTGATGTTTCTTGAAGTTGGAAAATTTCTGTACATAAATTACTCATTTTAATTTGGCCAATATTACTGTTCGCATGTACACGGTTTGCATTATCTTTAAACATCAAATATGGATAACCTGATTGCAATTGTGTTTGTGCAATCATATTCAGCATTTCACGTGCATCTTTGCTTTTCTTCATAATATTTGGGTTCTCAACAAGACGATCATAGTATTCATCGATGTTGATATCATCTAATGTAATACCATATTCTTGTTCAACTGTATGCGGTGCAAACATATAGAAATCTTTGCCCTCTTTCGCTAAGTCAAAAAACTTAGAAGGCACAATTAATCCAGTTGAAATAGTAGATAAACGTAAGTCTTCATCCGCATTTACCTTTTTCGTATCTAAAAATTCTTCCACATCATAATGGAAAATATTTAAATAAACAGCACCTGCACCTGGGCGTTGGCCAAGTTGGTCAGCATAGCTAAAGCCACCTTCAAGTGATTTTGCAACGGGTAATACACCTTTTGCCACACCTTTGATACCTTTGATTGCTTCGCCACGCGCACGTAACTTAGATAAGTTGATCGCTACACCGCCACCAATTTTACTTAATTGTTTTGCTGTAGAATCAATAAAGTTGATAGAATTCAAGCTATCATCGACTTCTAATAAGAAACATGACACTAATTCACCGCGTCTTGCACGTCCAGCATTTAAGAATGTCGGAGTGGCTGGTTGATAACGTTGTTCAATCATCGCTTGAACAAAACGTTTCGCTAATGCCACATCACCTTTCGCTAAGTAAAGCGATACGATTGTAACGTGTTGGTGGTAATTTTCTAGATATTGTGATTTATCATTTGTTTTTAAAGCGTAATCTTTGAAAAACTTACTTGCTGACATATAACTGGCAAATTTAAACGACAATGCATTCGCAAAGTCGATGATGTCTTGTAATTGTGCCTCTGTATAATCATTAAATACATTGTAATAGAACTGATTTGCAACTAAGAAATGAAGGCGGGCAAGTTCGCTATCAAAGTGGACTGTTTTATCATGAATCTCTTCTAAATAGACATTTAAGGCTTCTTGGTCTTTTTCCAAGTTAAAGAAGCCGTTCTCGTTTCTTTTCGTTACTTCATTATTTAACTCAATATGATTGTAGTGCTTCTCTTCCATAGCTTTCATCAAAATTAACCACCTTCTCTTTAAACTCAATAGTATCTTTTAAAGTACCATGCAATTCAAACTTCATCAGCAAAGGAACCTGATATGTTTCTGAAATAGTCACGCCCGCTTTAGCAAAGTTATTGCCCCAATTTCGATTACCACTGCCAGCAACACCTCTCAGCATGCTATGGTTTTCTTTTAAAAATTGGTCAACAGGTGCTGGCACTTCTCCAAAACCAATTGTCCCTGTAACTAAAATAAATGGCTCTGAAACTTTCTCAGAGGCATTTTCTTCTGTAATTTCATACAAATTATTTAATTCTGTACGCTTGAGAAATCGTCTCACATTCCCTGTAAAAGAATAATAAACAATTTTCATAAAACGACCGCCTTTCACACTCTATCACTAAACAGTGAGATTGGGACAAAATCTTGCTGTTGGAACACCGTTTGAAACGAGGTTGTGAGAGAAGGCTTAGAAATTGCACAGAATTCGATCAATGCATAAAATCGCTTTTTGATTTTATCGAACCGCGAAATTCTGTCGAAAATTCTGCTTCTCAAACAATGACAATCGGTTTCCCAGAGCACGAACTTATCATGTCTCAAACCCATTCGATATAAAGAATGAAGTGGTTATGATATCTCCCGAAAACAGAACGTATATTCTGTATTTATTTAAAAATATATGTAGACAAGATTCATATTAAGTTGCAGAATCACGGAGTATTAGATACTCTTTCTAGCATCTTAAATCACGTACATGCATCCTGTCTTATATAAGTTAACTAACTAAGATGCATATATTGTATTCAAACAGTGCAAAACACAATATATAGTGTGTATTTCGTAATATGAATACAACATTCTGTGCTTTATTATACCTAAGACCACATTTAAAAGAAAGAGAAAAATGTTACATGTTCAAACCACAATTCATTAAAAAGCGATGGTATCAATGTATAAAGAGATTTTAAAAAATTTATTTGGGTAAACTGCTTGTTTTTCTCTTGCAAAAATTAGGAACTTCGATAACAGAACATTTGTTCGTATATTATTATACACCTTATTGCTTAAAAATCAATGCACTTAATGTACCATCATTTTGAACATAAAAGCAAAAAATTGAAATGTAGCACAACCCATTCTTTTATGCTACTATAGAAACGTTGAAAATTTAGTTTATGTAGAGGCGATTAAATGAATTCAAAAATGAAAGGCATTATCGCTATTTTAATTTCTGCTATTGGTTTTAGCTTCATGGCAGTTTTTTTTCGTCTTGCTGGCGATTTGCCTGTCTTTCAAAAGTCATTGGCGAGAAATTTTGTTGCGATGTTTATCCCCTTGTTTTTCATCTTAAAATATAAACAACCCTTTTTTGGTAAGTTGAGTAGCCAGCCTTTATTAATCACTCGATCAATGCTTGGCTTAACAGGTGTTCTACTCAATATATATGCGATTGACCATATGGTATTGAGTGATGCGGATATTTTGATGAAACTCAATCCATTTTGGACCATTCTATTAAGTTTGATTATTTTAAAAGAACATATTGCACGCTATCAATTTGTCGCAATGATTGTTGCGATTATTGGAATGCTCTTTGTTGTTCAACCAGAGTTCTCATCCGATGTATTACCTGCTGTAATCGGATTGTTATCTGGTATTTTTGCTGCTGGCGCTTATACAACAGTCCGTGCCCTGAGCACACGAGAAGCACCATACACAATTGTATTTTACTTCTCATTCTTTTCAGTTGTCGCACTATTACCATTTGTACTATTCACATATGAGCCTATGACTACGATGCAGATGACTTATTTAGTTTTTGCAGGATTATCGGCTGCTGTCGGACAAATCGGCGTCACTGTTGCTTATAGTTATGCACCTGCCAAAGATATTTCTATTTTTACGTACGCATCAATTTTATTTACTGCCCTTATTGGGTTTATCCTATTTGGAGAATCACCTGACTTCTATGCAGTGATTGGCTACGTGATTATTCTGACAGCAAGTTATTATATGTTTGAAGCTGCACGTCGCTCAACATCACCAAAACGACAACAATCTAAATCATAATAATACAGGAGGTCTTACTATGTCTGAAGGACGTTCAAAAGAAGACTTAAAAGATATCACATTACTTGGTAACCAAAATAATACGTACAACTTTGACTATCGTCCAGATGTCTTAGAGTCATTCGACAACAAGCATCAAGGTCGTGATTACTTTGTTAAATTTAATTGCCCAGAATTTACGTCACTGTGTCCAATTACTGGACAACCTGACTTTGCAACGATTTATATTTCATATATTCCAAATGTTAAAATGGTTGAGTCAAAGTCATTAAAACTTTATTTATTCAGTTTTCGTAATCATGGGGACTTCCATGAAGATTGTATGAACATTATTATGAATGACCTCATTGACTTAATGGATCCCCACTATATTGAAGTTTGGGGTAAATTCACGCCACGCGGTGGTATCTCAATTGACCCGTATACAAATTATGGTCGACCAAATAGTAAATATGAAAAAATGGCTGAATATCGTATGATGAATCATGATCTTTATCCAGAAACAATTGATAACCGCTAATACCTGTTTGAAAAGCATTATATAATCGATAAGAACGAGTGATGAATGAGACAAATTTGTACATTCATCACTCATTTTTTTAATTGATGAAAAATTAGAAATGTTATTTTTTCAGAATTTTCTTGTTAAAACTATTTAATAGGTATAAAATAGTTTTAACTCTCAAAAAGGAAGGGACGGTATTATGAGCAAACATTACACAAGGGAAGAGATCATTAACAGTACTCCACGTACGGGTTTCTTTGGTCATCCAAAAGGGCTGAGCACCCTGTTCTTTACAGAGTTTTGGGAGAGATTTAGTTACTATGGTATGAAAGCCATTTTAGCTTATTACATTTATTACTCTGTAGCCAAAGGTGGCTTCGGTCTTGATCAAGGCGTTGCACTTCAAATTGTATCTATGTATGGTGCGCTCATTTATATGAGTGGTGTTATTGGTGGTTGGATTGCCGACCGTATCATCGGTACACGACATGCGTTATTCTACGGTGGTATTCTCATCATGGTAGGTCACATCCTATTATCACTACCGAATAACTTCACACTCTTATTAGTCGCACTATTATTCTTGATTATCGGGACAGGTTTATTGAAACCAAATATTTCATCAACAGTCGGCTTATTATATGAAAAGAATGACCCAAGAATGGACTCAGCATTCACAATCTTTTATATGTCAATCAATCTAGGTGCTTTAATTTCACCTTTAATCATTGGTTGGACACAAATTAATATTGGATTCCATGCTGGATTTGCTATTGCAGCAGTCGGAATGTTCTTCGGATTACTTACATATTTTTTAACAAACAAAAAGTATTTAGGTTTAGCAGGGTTAGAAGTACCTGACCCATTAACGAAAGAAGAACGTTCAAAGTTTATCAAAATTATTAGTGTCGTTGCTGTCATCATTGTAGTTGTGTGTGTGGTACTCTCTATGATGGGACAACTTAACATTGCTAACTTCGCTAACTTTGTTACATTCTTAGGTGTTGGTTTACCATTATTCTATTTCGTTAAAATGCTTACAAGTAAAAAAACAGCAGACTACGAACGTAAACGTGTCTATGCATATATTCCATTATTTATCGCTTCTGTTGCATTCTGGATGATCCAAGAACAAGGTTCAACAGTGCTAGCACAGTTTGCTGATACAAAAACACAACTTGATTTAGCAAAAGTAACAGGTGGCTTAATTGATTTCCACATCCCACCTGCTTGGTTCCAATCATTGAACCCATTATTCATTGTTGCATTTGCACCATTGTTCTCAATTTTATGGGTGAAACTTGGACGCTTTAATCCACCAACTGTTCTTAAGTTTGCGATTGGTGTATTATTAGCGGGTGTTTCATACTTAATCATGGTTATTCCATTATCTACAGGTGCAGAATTGATTAATCCATTCTGGTTAGTAGCAAGTTTCTTAATCGTTACATTAGGTGAGCTTTGCTTATCACCAATTGGTTTATCAACAACAACTAAATTGGCACCTGAAGCCTTTACAGCGCAAATGATGAGTGTATGGTTCTTATCAAACGCTATGGCACAAGGTATCAATGCGCAAATGGTTACAGTTTATACAGCTATTAGCTCAAACCAATACTTCTTATATTCAGGAAGTATTGCCCTTGCCATCGGTGTGTTATTATTCATTGCTTCACCATTCATTAAAAACTTAATGCAAGGTGTTAAATAATTCATAAAAAACAGGCATTTCCCACTTGCGGGAATGCCTGTTTTTATAATACCATTTTAGAAAATGAAAGACTTATATTGATGAAGAAGTCGTTTTATAACAAGATATGTTAGCCCGTCTTCCACTTCTCCCTTGTAAAATATAGAGACACCTCTTTTGATAAGTCAAAGGAGGTGTCTCTATAATGTCTTATTTTAAAAAGTAGTCTTCTACTTCACGCCAGTTTTCTAAGCGTTCAAAGTCTGTATTTCCTTGGTTATGTGGGGCACCAAACATTAATGGTTTCCCTTTAAAAATACTGAGTTGTTTTGGATTATCATCAATTAAATAATCTGTTGCTGCAATATTTTTACGTCCACAAAATACAAACTGCTGTGGATCTAAAAATGGAAAATGTTCAAGTAACCATTCATATTTATCATGGAAAGAAGTAGGGACATCCATTGCCGCAGTAACAATATATACATCATACTTCTCAGCTAACTTTTCTACAACTTCTTGCGCATCTTTAATGACCGGTAAACGCCCAAAGAAGCCATCCTCTTCTAAAATTTCACGAACCAATTTTTTATGTTCAGGCATGATATTATATATCTTTTGTCCTATCATCGCTTCAATGGTAATGCCTAATTCCGTTCGGCGATTAAATTCATCTAAAATCGCTCCTAATGTGTCCGCTAAAACTTCATCCATATCAATTCCAATTGATTCTCTCATGCTATCGCTCCTTGTGACTGTCTAACTGTATTTATTATAGCAAATTGTTACCTTAACTTCCTTTCAGACAGATCTTAAAATTGGGATAGCACTTCACGAATTGCTGTATTCTGTTCAGGGAAACCGAAAGTAATACGCACACCATTTGGAAAGGCACGTGCAATAATTCCAGCCTTAAGTAATGCTTCATCTAATTCTGCCACACGATCTGTTTCGACAAAAATAAAGTTTGTTTGTGTTGGATATAATTTCAATGTTGTATCAATGTTCTCAAACTTTTCACGTTCTTCTTTATTCAATGCCACAGTTTTTTCTAAATATGTTTGATCTTTGAATGCTGCTAAAGCCGCTTGTTCAGATAAACGTGTTGTATTAAATGGCGGACGAATCACATTGAGTTGTTCAGCTAATGACATTGGTGCAATCATATATCCAATACGCAACCCTGCTAAGCCGTATGCTTTGGAGAATGTGCGCAACATTGCAATGTTGTCATACTTTTTCATTAGTTCAATCGTATCTGGATAGTCATCTGCTGTCACATATTCAGCGTAGGCCTCATCGAATAAAATGGTAACGTGAGATGGTATTTTTTGAATAAAAGCTTCAATTGCATCTGCATTATGATATGTACCTGTCGGATTATTCGGGTTACAAATCCATACAAGTGCCGTTTCATCATCCACAGCTTCTGCAATACCATCTAGATCAAAAGTCCCGTCTTGTAAAGGGACTTGGACAATATTAGCATCTTCAACAACAGCATTGTGGAAATATTGACCAAATGTTCCTTCACTCGTTACGACCTTATCTCCAGAACGAATGGTAGTACGTGAAATAATTACAATCATTTCATCTAAACCTGCACCAAATACAACCTGGTCTTGGTCTACACCATAGTGTGTCGCAATCACCTCTTGTAATAATGGCGCATTTGGTTCAGGGTATAAAAATAAGTCATCTACATGTGACTTAATGGCTTCTTTCGCTTTGGGTGATGGGCCATAGACATTTTCATTGGATGCAAGCTTATGTAACTCACCTGTAATGCCTAACTTTTTCTTTAATGCTTCTGGTGATAAACCAGGCGTATATGCACGCAACTGAGAAATTTGTGACTTCATATTCATGACCTCCATATATTTCTGAAAATTTAAAATATGTTAACTATTATAACCATTAACGCGTTAAATAGCTAGTGTTGATTCCTTTCTTTTCTTTGTAAAAAACGAAGTAGAATCAAAAACATTCTACTTCGTTTTATAACTAATCAATTAAGTGATTCTTTTTTAGATAGTCTTTTGCGACATCGTAAGGACGCTCACCTTTCTCTGCAACACGATAGTTCATATCTTGCATTTCTTCATCTGAGATTTTACCTTCAAGCTGATTCAATGCTTTGACAACTTCTGGATGTTCATCAAGAAAAGCTTGTTTAAAGAGAGGTGCTCCTTGATATGGTGGGAACACGTGTTGATCATCTTCTAATACGACCATATCATATTGTTTTAATTCTGCATCAGTTGAATAGGCATCAATCAAATTGATATCCCCTTTTTCAACAGCTTGATAGCGTAATTTCGGCTCCATTGTTTTGACTTGATTGAAATTCAAATCATATGTCTTCTGTACTTTAGGATAGCCATCTTCACGGTCATTAAATTCTAATGTAAATCCAGGTTTCATCTCACTCTCTACACGCTTCAAATCACTGATTGTTTTTAAATCGTGTTCTTCAGCAAATGATCTTTTCACTGCCAATGCATACGTATTATTGTATTTCATCGGTTTAAGCAATGTCATATCATATTTTGATTCCAAGCTTGTTTTCGCCTGTTGGTATACTTCTTTTTCTTCATTCGATTTTGGTGATTCTTTCGTTAGCTCACCTAACACAGTTCCTGTAAACTCTAAATAACCATCTATCTCATCTGCCTTCAAAGCATTGAATAGGAACGTTGTTTTCCCCATTCCGTCTTTAACATCAACCGTAGCATCTGTTTCTTCTTCAATGATGATCTTATACATATTTGTAATAATAGACGGTTCTGTTCCTAACTTACCTGCAACTGTAATTTCATCGTTTTTATTCGCTAACATAGGAGCTAATGAAACACCTAACATCACAATGAGGATTGCTGCAAGTGTCCCTAACATTTTACGGTATGATACGCGACTGAGTATACTTAAAATAATATCAAATGCAATAGCAAGTAATGCAGCGGGAATCGCACCAATTAGAATCAATGACGTATTATTTCGATCGATACCTAATAATATCAAGTCACCTAAACCACCTGCACCAATCAATGCGGCGAGCGTTGCTGTTCCAATAATTAAAACCATTGCAGTACGCACACCTGCCATAATAACCGGCATTGCAAGTGGCAGTTCTACACGAAGTAGTCGACGTGCAGGCTTCATCCCAATCCCTTTTGCCGCTTCAATCAGCGATGGATCAACGCCTACAATGCCTGTATACGTATTACGCAAAATTGGTAATAACGCATAGATAACGAGTGCAATCACAGCTGGTACTGTCCCAATACCAAATAATGGAATCATCAAACCAAGTAAAGCGAGCGACGGAATCGTTTGAAGTACAGCCGCCACATTAATAATAGGTTCTGATAACTTCGGTGTTTTCGTTAATAAAATACCGAGTGGTACACCGATGAGCACAGCAATGAGTAATGCGATAAAGGATAGCTCAATATGTTCAAGTAATGCACTGAGTAGTTCACCTTTACGTTCAGCAAGTGTTGAAATAAATGTATTCATCGTGCATCACCTCCCTTATTTTGAGAGAGGAAGCGGAATATATCTTCTCGTGTCAGTCGCCAACGTTGGCCATCCACTTCAATTAACACCGCTTCATGCGTTGCAAGTTCACGATAGACATCACTGACTGCATCTCCTCGATGGACGATTGGCAAGTTCGTTTCATTCTCTGAAGTCGGTGAACCTGCCAATTCAGCAATTTTACCAATTGTGAAATGATTGAGCACGACACTTGTTAAGTCACCAATGAACTGTTGTACGAATTCATTTTTAGGCGTTTTAACAAATTCATTCGGCGTCCCAATTTGTTCAACACGCCCTTGATTTAATAGACAAATACGATCTCCTAATTTAAATGCTTCTTCAATATCATGTGTTACAAATACAATCGTTTTTTTTATTTTACTCTGTAAGTTAAGTAAATCATCTTGAAGCTTTTCTCTAGTGATAGGGTCTAATGCACTAAATGGCTCATCCATCAATATAACTGGTGGATCTGCTGCCAAAGCTCGGACGACACCTACACGTTGACGTTGTCCTCCTGAAAGTTCGCTTGGCATTCGATCACGATATTGTTCGGGTGGCAATCCAACCATCTCTAATAATTCATCCACACGTGCATCGATTTCTTGCTTTTTCCATTGTTTCATCAACGGGACTTGCGCAATATTATCACGAATGGTCAAATGAGGGAAAAGAGCGATTTGTTGTAATACATACCCCATATCCCAACGCATTTCGTACACAGAATAATCACTTACTGGCTTTCCTTTAAAATAGATATAGCCTTCAGATAAGTCGATCAAGCGATTAATCATTTTCATTGTCGTTGTCTTACCTGAACCAGAAGGGCCAATAAGCACAAAAAACTCCCCTTCTTTTACTTCTATATTGACACGATCGACAACTGTTTTGTCACCATAACGTTTCGATACATTTTCAAATTTAATCATTGTCTCACTTCTTTTTAATTATTTAACATCTTAAAAATATCATACCCGTATCGCGAATGATTACCCTTATTTAAACATATTTTTTTAAACTTTTATTTCTATTTGCTTATTTGTCATTTTGAACAAAGTAAAAACACTGGTTACCACAGACTTATTCATCATCTGCTTGCCAGTGTTTTGATTATTTAGTTTATGCAGTTGTTTTATAGGCTTGTATGACTTCTAAAAAGGCAGGACAATAGTGCTTCAGTTTATAGCTTCCCACACCTTCTATTTGAATCATATCTTGTTTTGAAGTTGGTTTTCGTTTCGCAAACTCTTCCAATGTAAAATCTGTAAAAATATTTACAGGTGGTACCTGCAACTTATCACTCAATTTCTGACGTACTTCTAAGAGTTGCTCTAAAAGTTTTCGGTCAACGCCTTCCACTGTATTGATCTTAACAATCTCTTTAGATTTACGTCGGAATGGTGTGGTATGGACCTGTGTTTCATCCTTAAGTATTTGCTTCACCGTATCATCACATAATAGAATCTCATCTTGCGCATTTAGATAACCTTTAAAACGCATTTCATCAATCAAGTGATGTAACTCACCGGTCGTATACTCTTTCATAATGCCATAAGTCGACAAGTCTGAAAATCCTTGATGCTGAATGTAATCAGATTGTTCACCACGCAGAACTTGAATCACTGTTTGATATGACTCTTGCTGGTTTAGACGGGCCACACAACTAATAATCATTTTTGCTTCTTTCGTCATATCATATGTCTTATTTTTGGCAATACAATTGCTACAATGACCACATTCTTCAAGACGTTCATTCGGTTCAAAATAATGAACGAGTGTCGCTTCCAAGCACTGCTTCGTCTTAGTGTAATGGATCATTTTCGTTAATTTTTCACCCATTTTATCCTGGTAATCTTCATCTGCTTTAGATGATGTAATGAAATATTCATGTAGTCCAATATCGCGTTCCGTAAATAATAAAATACAGTCACTTTCTAGACCATCACGTCCAGCACGCCCGGCTTCTTGATAATATGATTCCAAATCACCCGGCATATTATAATGAATCACAAATCTAACATTTGATTTATCAATCCCCATACCGAATGCATTCGTTGCGACAACCACACGCGTGCGATCATATAAGAAATCATTTTGTGCCGCTTCCCTTTCTTTTGCTGAACGTCCTGCGTGATAGAACGTGGCAGAGACACCTGCATCTTCTAATGCATTGTGCAGTGCCTCGACTTGTTTGCGTGTCGCACAGTAAACGATACCTGAAGCTTGTGCATGCTGTTTGATATATTGAATCACAAACTTTTCGCGCTGATATGTTGGGTTTACTTCGAATATGAGGTTACGGCGTTTAATACTCGTTTTAACTACATGATTCGACTGAATATACAAACGCTGCATAATATCTTGTTGTACTTCTGCTGTTGCTGTAGCTGTCAATGCAACGATTGCAAAGCGCTGTGGTAATGCAAGTACTGTATGAATAACAGCTTGATAACTCGGGCGAAAGTCATGTCCCCATTTAGAAATACAATGTGCTTCATCAAATGCGACTAACGCAATTGACAAGCGACGTAATAACGCAACAAAGCGTGGTTGTTCTAATCGCTCTGGCGCAACGTATAAAAACTTAATCTCTCCAGCACGCAACTGCGCTTCAATCTCTTGTTGTTCCTTGGTGCTTTGGCTGCTATTTAAATAAGCAGCTGAAACACCCATCGTTTTAAGTTGATCAACTTGGTCTTTCATTAGTGATATAAGTGGACTAATCACCAAAGTTGTTCCAGATAATTTAAGTCCTGGTACTTGATAACAAAGAGATTTACCACCACCAGTTGGTAACACACCTAATGTATGTTGTCCGTCCAAAACATATGAAATAATTTCTCGTTGTCCGGGTCTAAATTTCTGATATCCGAAATAATGCGATAGTACCTCTTCCATCTGGATCCCTCTTACTGTTCCATAATTTCTTCTAGTTCACTCCAACGTGTCATATCCTGTTCATACTGTATTTCTAGTGAGGCTTTTTCATCGTTCAATGTTTGAATTACTGTATAATCTGCAACTGCAGCAACCATCTCTTCATCAATTGCTGATAAGCGTGTTTCTGCCTCATCAATTCTTGTTAGTAACAGTTCATATTCACGTTTTTCTTTATAAGATAACCCACGTTTCTTAGGTTTTTTTGATGTTGTATTCACTGGCTTTTCTTGTACTTCAACAGCCATTTCTTGTTCTTTTTTGAAAGCTAAATAGTCTTCAAAACGACCAAGTATCATATCGACTTGACCATCATGAACATACCAATAATAATCCACCACTTTATCTAAGAAATAGCGATCATGGCTCACTGTAATCACTGTTCCTCCAAATGTCTGAATATAATCCTCTAATATTGTTAAAGTTTCAGTATCTAAATCATTTGTCGGTTCGTCTAGTAGCAACACATTTGGTTGATGAACAAGTAAGCGTAATAAGTATAGACGTTTCTGTTCCCCACCTGACAATTTATAAACCTTCTTGCCATGTGTTTGTGTTGGGAATAAAAACTGTTCTAATAATTGTGTGACTGAAACAGTTGTACCATCTTGTTGTTTCGCCACTTCTTGTTCTTCACGTAAAAAGTCAATCATACGAATATCTTGTTTTAAACGTTCATCCGTTTGTTTAAAGTAAGCAACCTTTACTGTTTGCCCCACTTTTAATACACCACTATAGTCCGTATCTTCACCTGCTAAAATATTGAGTAATGTTGTTTTACCTGCACCATTCTCTCCAACAATACCAATTTGCACACCTTTTTGAATAATTGTAGTTAAGCCATCAAAAAGTTTACGATTATTGATTGTTTTACCAATGTTTTCTAACTCAAACACTTGTTTTCCCAATCGTGAATGTGCTAGATTCAATGATCCTTTTTCTTGTGTATGTTGTGATTTCACTTGAGCTTCTAACACTTTGAAACGATCTTGGCGTGCTTGTTGCTTTGTAGTTCTCGCCTTAACGCCTGCACGCATCCATGCTAGTTCTTGCTTGAACAAGGCCCGTTGTTTCGTTTGTTGTTTTGCCACAACTGCTTCTTGTTCCGCACGCATTTCAATATACGTTTCATAATTTCCTGGATACGATGATAGTTTACCACGCTGTAACTCAACAATACGTGTCGAGACTTCATTTAAAAAGTAGCGATCATGCGTAACAAATACAACCGTTTTCGGATAAGATTTTACAAAGTTAATCAACCAATGAATCGATTCAAAGTCTAAATGGTTGGTTGGCTCATCTAATAGGAGTAAGTCTGGTTGTTCTATCAATGTTCGTGCTAATACCACACGTTTTTGTTGCCCACCCGATAACTCTCCAATACGTTTTGTTGTATCATGAATGCCTAACTTCGATAAAATTGTTTTAATCTCTGCACTGTAGTCCCATGCGGCCAATCGATCCATTTCAGATTGTGCTGTCATCATTTCATCTAAAGCTTTATCTGTCTGTAACGCTGCATATTGTGATGTTGCCAACTCATATCGCTTAATGGCCTTCAATGTTTCAGTATCTGCACTATACACGACATCATATACAGTCATTTCTTCATTTAAATAATGTTGTTGTGATGCATAACGAATACGGTATTGTTTAGGGTGTGTCACTTCACCATCAAAATCTTCATCCATACCAGCGATTACTTTTAATAAAGAGCTTTTACCTGTTCCATTAATCCCTACCAAACCAACACGCTCTTTGTCAGAAACTGCAAATTCTAAGTCATCAAATATCACTTTATCAGCAAATGATTTATTTAAATGTTCAATTTTATACGCTGCCATCCAACATACTTCCTTTTACCTTATAGATTTACTCAACTATATCTGTTAATCTTAAATCAGTTCTATCTATTATACCTTTTTTTCTATTCAAATGATACAAGGAGACAAACGCTATGTTGAATTACATTGCCGATAGCCCACCATTTGTACAAGCACTTATTGCAGGATTAATTACATGGTTACTCACTGCACTTGGTGCCGCTACGGTATTTTTATTTAAAACAGTAAATCAAAAAATATTAAGTTCCATGCAAGGATTTGCAGCGGGTATCATGATTGCTGCAAGTTTTTGGTCATTATTGCAACCTGCCATCGAAAGCAGCTCAGATAGTTCGTATCCATGGTTACCTGCCGCAATTGGCTTTTTACTCGGCGGTATCTTTATTCGTTCTTTAGACTACGTGATTCCACATATGCACCGCAATGCGCAAGACCGCTCTCAAAAAGTTGAAGGGGTTGAAACTGGATTGAGTAAGAATACCTTACTTTTTCTTGCAATCACACTACACAACATTCCTGAAGGTCTCGCAATTGGTGTTGCATTTGGCGGAGTAGCAACTGGGAATGAACATGCAACATTACTTGGTGCATTAGGTCTCGCAATCGGTATTGGGATTCAAAATATTCCTGAAGGTGCTGCCCTTTCACTACCAATGCATGCTGCCGGCCAATCTAAATGGAAATCTTTTAACTACGGGCAAGGCTCTGCACTTGTAGAACCTGTTTTTGCGACGTTAGGTGCTGCAGCTGTTCTCATTGTCACACCTATCTTGCCTTATGCACTCGCTTTTGCTGCAGGTGCCATGATTTTCGTTGTCGTTGAAGAATTAATTCCCGACTCACAATCTGGTGAAAATACTGACCTCGCGACCTTGAGCTTAATGCTCGGATTCACAATTATGATGATATTAGATGTTGCATTAGGTTAAGCATGCATATCTACTCAAAAAGCGACTGGCTTTGCACACAATGTGTAAAGTCAGTCGCTTTTTTGGTTCTATTTTTCACCTTTAGAACCCGCTTCATATTTATATTTCGTTGGATCTACTTTATTAAAGTCCGGATTGTCATAGAATCGGAATAAGTCACCGTTCAAGATTTTATCTGAAACTTCAAGGTCTGTTTGAACTTGCTGCTTCATTTTATCCAAGTCTGCTGGTGGTGTCTCCATTGGTTCATTATCTTTATTGTTGTACACCTTACCATTTACATACTTGTAATCTTTTGTTACAAAGTCACCATTACGGAATGGTACCACTTCTTGGTGATCTTTTGACAACATGTCTGTACCTAACATTAAGTAGTTAGATGTATCAATACCAAGTAAGTGAAGCAATGTTGGCATCACATCAACTTGTCCAGCGTATGTTTCATCTACTTTTGGTTCAACACCTGGTGCTTTAATCCAAAAACCAGTTTTATTTAAGTCATTGAATTTTGCTGGTGTAATTGGTTCACCTAGTAACTCACTCATTGCTTTATTATGATTTTCTGAGATACCATAATGGTCACCATAAAGAACGATGACTGAGTCTTCATAAAGACCACGACGTTTCAAATCTTCAATGAATGCTTCAACTGATTCATCTAAGTAACGCGCTGTCTGAATATATCCATCTACTGTATTGTTACCTGTATCACTTTTTTCAATTGTTGCATCTTCTTCACTCAACATGAATGGATAGTGGTTTGTCAGTGTCACTAAATGAGAATAGAACGGCTCTTTTTCTTTATCAAGATATTCCGCTGACTCTTCAAAGAATTTTTTGTCCTTTAATCCTAAATTCTCTAAGTTTTCAGGTGACATATCATAGTATGTTGCATCATAAAACTTATCAATACCAAAGTGTCTATATACTTGATCACGGTTCCAGAAAGTTTTGTAATCACCATGCATCACGTTTGTCGTATAGTCTTGTTGTTGGTGTAAAATGGCTGGTAATGATTGGAACGTGTTGTCACCTTTTAATGAAAAGGCAGATCCTTGTGGCAGGCCGTATAAACTATTATCCATTGTAAATTCAGCATCTGATGTCTTACCTTGACCTGTTTGGTGATAGAAGTTTGGATAATATCTAAAGTCATCTTGTCCAGAAGCTAACTTATTTAAAAATGGTGTCACTTCTTCACCATTTACTTTTTTATTAATTAAGAACGTTTGGAAACTTTCTAAGTGAATTTTAATGACGTTCTTACCTTTTGCCTTACCATAGTATTCTGGATTTGGTTCTGTATTTTTCTGTTTAGAGTAATTCAATACTTCTGTCAAATCATCTTCAGAAGCCAATGCTTTTTGTTGATTGTTTTCAATGGTTTTTACACCGTCATATACAGTGAAGTTGTAAGGTCCTAAATATTTCACTAAATATTTATGGTCGAATGTACGTGTTAACAATTCTGGGCGGTCAGCCTCTGCAAACGCTAGGTTCAAGAAGAATAACGCAATCGCTGTCCCCATCACTACAGGAACGAACTTCTTATGGAAGACCTGTTTGCTCAACCATTTTTGTTTAAACATTAATACAAATAAGTACACAAAAGTATCTATAAAGTATACAAAGTCATACCATTGGAATGACGCACTGACAGCTCCACCCATCGAGTCCACATTGCTCACTTGGTTTAGTGTACTAAATGTAATGAAATCTGAGAAAAATCGGAAGTACACAACATTGGCATACAATACAATGGTAATTAAAATGCCACCAATAAACATGAACCAATATGCCTTTCTACCTTTGAAAAATAGAAATACACTCAATATCAATGCAACCAAACTATATGGGTTCATTAAAAGTATTAAGTTTTGTACAAGTCCTTTCACCCCAAGTGACAAGTCCACGTAATAGGCAAAGTACGTTTTCAATGAGATGGTTAATACCATCAATAAGAAAAACGTAAAAATCCCTATTTTTTTATTTCCTTTTTTCATGTATGTTCCCCCGTTAATTATGCATCTCTTAGGTTTTTTATAGTAAAATAGCACGAATCCGCATGTTAGAACAAAACGATGCACTGCACCGTTTGCTTTAATTTTTAAATTAATCTATTTGTAATCTTCTTGTAACATTCAATATAAGTTCAGTATAACAATATATACGAATTAGTGACAAATTTCAAGTGATAACCAAAAAGGTTCCTTAAAATACTTGATAATTTTGTAATAAAATCACTTTTCATACAGCTACTCTTTTTATTATAGAGGATGACTTTCTTTTTGTATTCAGACTCTAGTTGTAGTGAATTGGAACAAAAGTATTGCTTTATGTCTCCATTCTATCCGTGTTAGAGAAGCAGAATACTCACAAACAGTTTCCCATAGTACAAATTAGTCTCCTCGTTCTACTCGAATTCTAACTGCACTTCTCACATCCTCTTGCTTAAGACATTTCTTCTTTCATACGATATTCTATACCCGTAAAGAGATGACGACACCATTTATGATATTTAAATAAATTCTGTTCAGCTTGTGCAATATCAATCATTTGAAATTTCACTTTAGACCCTTGTCGTTTTTGTGCAATTTTTGATAAATGATAAGTGGCAATGGTCCCCACTTGTGGGTAACTTCCTAGTGTATAATGGTCATTCAGCAAAATGACCGGAGATCCATCTTTTTTAACTTGTATTGTGCCTCGTTTCACAGATCGATGCGGGGGCATCCCTTCATAATGTGCCTTTATCGGCAGACCATCTAATACAATCCCCATACGATTTGCTTTGCTTGTTACTGCATACTCTTGTTGTGTAAATAATCGTAAACTATCTGCATCAAAATCTTCCGTCCCTTTGTTCGGAATGACATGTATCACATCAGATAAATAGTTAAATGATAATGTATAACCATCAACGCCCCATGTCGTCGTACCTGTTTCTTTTAAACGTTCAAACAGTTGACGATGACCTTGATGATAGTTACGTTTTAAGTTAATCTCATCACCAGATTTCAATGTACGTCCTTGAAATCCGCCAATTTTTGAGAGCGTATCTGTAGACACAGATCCCAACCATGAATCAAGTTCAAAACCACCTGCAACAGCCAGATAAACACGCGCACCTCTGTGTAGCGCATCAAAGTGTAGAACATCTCCTTGATTCATCAAATAAAGTTTATTAATTTTAATTTGTCGATCATCTGTACGCGCAATAGTAATAGCACCTGATAGTGCAATTAAAGTAGTTTCAGTGAAGCGTATGCGTGCCATGCGATTAGTCATTTCTAATGTTGCTTCACTTGGATGATTCCCAACTAATCGATTGGCTATTTCATGTGCAACAATATCAAGTGCACCACTACGAATGATACCCAAATGTTCATAGCCCTGTCGCCCAATATCTTGAAAACTTGAAAAAAGCCCACCATCTTCAATGATTAATGTCATCACATATCACGCCCTTCTTGCAATGCATCAAATTTCACATAATCTCCCAATGAAATGTGTGCAAAATCTTCTTTGCTTGAATCAAATAATTGTAATGGCGTCCAACCAATCACTAACCAGTCTTCATATGTATCAATCGTTGTAATGCCACATTTATTATTTTCTAGAATAACCGAACCTGCTGGAATAAATCGTTTTTCTGATGCTGTATGATTAACAATTATTTTTGGATCAACACCTGATAAATATGGAAATCCTGGTGAATAACCCATCATTGATACAAAATAGTCACTGGATGTATGGTAGTGAACAAATGATTCTTCCGTCAGTTCTAATTCTTCCAAAATACCTTTTAGATGTGGACCATATTCTCCACCATAATACATAGGAACTTTGACACATCTACGTTGCTTTTTCCATTTTTCTTCTGATAGATCTATTCCTAAGATAAAATCTTTCATATATAAAAATGGTGATGTTATATCCAATTGTTTCATCATCATCTGTGCATCATAAGAAATCAGCATATCTGTTTCTGTAGGAACAATTTCTGTTATAAACGGAATATTTTGTTCGTCGAGATAATGCTTTAAAACAAGTAATCGTTGTGTTGCATTAGGTGTCACTTGACCACGCAAAGACACAACAATTGCTTGGTCCCCCTGACTATAAACTTTCATTCGGTCCACCTCATTTTATGTTTCATTATAAAACATTTTTAATAATTGCGTTATATTCTGTATCAATTCGCCAACAAAGTAGTAAATCACAATGACTTCTATGAAAATAACCACACTCACAAGCAAATAAGCGTAAGCATAACGCCCACTCCGTTTAAAATGAACACCCATTTTCTTTCCAAACCACATCAATAAAAGAAACAATATAAAATAACCTAAAATCTTCATGACCATCACTCAACTCTCTATAAATCGCACTGGCACCCACTCTCTCAAGCTATTAATCATCCATATCGGTTCTTCTAACTCGAGTGCAGTTTTTAATGTATGTAGTGTTAAGTCCGCTTCCTTAATTTCACCTTGATCTAATAAAGCTTGTCGCATACATCCTCGTAAAAAATTATCATGATAACTGGGTGTTAATAATCCTTGGTCATTCGAAATAACCAAGTTTCCAATATCAAATTCTAATAACTGCCCTTCTAAATTATAAAAAAGTACCATATCTGTCTGATGATCATGTTGTAAAAAAGCACGCTCAGATGTCTTGTGTATCCTTTGCCAAAAAGACGTATCGTCATCAATTTCTACAAGTCGAGCAGTCATGAAAGGTTTATCCATTAATTCCCCTACTTCAGAAGATAAGACACCTTTATCAGATAGGTTTATCTTTAAACGAAAACACCCTTGCTCGTGTACTCTTTTTAAATCTGAGATAACTTGTTGCCATTCCCTTTGAGAAAATGGTATATCTAATGCTTTAGCAGAACGCGAGATTCTTTCAACATGATATGTTTCACGTGGAATCATTCCTGCTTCCAAACGCATCGTTTCAAATAATTGCATATTTATAGCCCCTTTAAAATACGTGTCTTATCTTGAAATTCAGCATATTCTTGTGCAGGATCTGAGTCAATCGTTATACCTGCACCTACACCATAGATGAACTTTTCTCCTAGTCGTTGAATGGTTCTTATAGGCACATTAAATACTGCATTTCCTTCTGGTCGTAATAACCCAATCGTACCACAATATCCATGACGTGGTGTGGGCTCAAGTCGATGAATGATTGACATCGTATTTACTTTAGGCGCACCTGTAATTGAGCCACATGGGAATAATGCAGCAAACAAATCATTTAATGACGTCTCTTGTTTCACTGCGCCACGAACCATTGTTGTCATTTGATATACGGTTGGATACGTTTCAATCGCACATAATTCTCCCACACGCACTGTGCCATGCTTTGCGATTCGTGCAATATCATTTCGTAACAAGTCCACAATCATAATATTTTCAGCTCTATCTTTCGCTGATTGCTGTAACAACTCATAATTCTGTTGATCTTGTTGTGGCGTTGCTCCCCGTGGCATTGTCCCTTTCATTGGTTTACTCATCACAACCTTCTC
Source organism: Staphylococcus sp. IVB6240 (assembly GCF_025558425.1). Classification (NCBI taxonomy): domain Bacteria; kingdom Bacillati; phylum Bacillota; class Bacilli; order Caryophanales; family Staphylococcaceae; genus Staphylococcus; species Staphylococcus dromedarii. Next base: position 428,937 of record NZ_CP094718.1, on the reverse strand, counting down.
AGACTCGTCAAAAGGTCCCACTTGGAAAAATAACTCTGGCGATATGGAAGCAATTTGTAACACATCCGTATCAATCAATGCTGTATATCCACCATTCGCTTGCTGTGTTAATTGATGATACAGCACACTCATAGACGTTGCTGCTGCCGCTTCAAGTCTTGTTGTATAGTTCACTTGATACGTCCAACCATCTACAATTTCTTGCTGAATCGATTGAATATTTTTCATAATTGTCTCTTTGGTTTCAGTAAATTGAAAAGATGGCGAAATCACCTGCTCTGTTGTCTCCCACTTTACACTCGCCTCATCAACAGGTGCCTCAAATGCATAACAAGCCGCATATATACCATCTATTGGCGTATACACCTTAAAATCTGTATTATAATAAGCCGCTGCTTCATAAGGAAGGTATAACGCAACGTAATAACCCGCTTGCTGTAACCGTTCTGCCTCCACAACAACTTTGCCTACTTCTGATATTTGATGTGCAATGTATGAAGCACTCGGTTCATCAAACGTATAATGATATTTCTCTGTCGTTTGTTCATCTATATAATATGTATAATTAAACTTCACAACCATTGCTAGACCCTACCTTATTAAGAAAGTTACGTATTTGCGCATGTCCATGCTCTGACAAAATAGATTCCGGATGATATTGCACCGCATAAATAGGCAATGTCTCATGTGCTACAGCCATAATCATTTGTTCCTTATTCGTTGCAGTGACAATTAATGGGGATTGAGTCGTACTCGGATCTGCCATTAATGAATGGTATCGCATCACATGAAAAGACGCTGGCAACCCTTTGAATAATTGTGAACCATCATGTGTGATTTCTGTTGTATGTCCATGGACAGGAAATGGCGCATGTACAATCTTTCCGCCATAGTAAGTAACTATTAATTGAAAACCTAAACAGACACCCAATATCGGCATACGTGTTTCAAAATGACGTAACACATCTTGTAATATTGGATAATCTTCTGGTGCGCCCGGTCCAGGAGAAATAACAATTGCCTCGGGTTGATAAGCCTCCAAACGTTCAAGCGTCACCTCATCGACATCGATCACTTCGACACGATGTGTACTCTCTGTCTTCAAATAATCTACAATATTGTATGTAAATGAATCTTTATTATCAATCATTAATATCATCTGTTCTACCTCATTTATATGGTATTAACTCTATTATCACAAATGTCTCTCCAATTGACAAAAATGAATATCTACTATAAAAAACAAACTAAATTAATATAATTGAGATATGAAATAATCGATCAAAACGATGGTATATTTTTAACAAATACAGACTGTACCTCTTTGATATTCTGATAGAAAACTGAATGCCCACCTACCAACAGTTGATTTCTTTGTTCAGATGCGTTACATTAATCAACGTAAAATAATCAAACAGAGGTTCCTAGCGTATACTAAACCCTCTATAAAAAACTAGACTATCATTTTCCGTCTGTTTTTATAGGGACGGACTTTTTTATGCATTTTTGCACAATATTGCCCGTCGTATAAAGATTATGGTTATCTACTTTTTATACCCCCTTTCTCAACTGCTTGGAATGCTCAGAAATTAAAGGAGCGACATCAAAATGTCAAATGCACTCAACCAAGAAAAAGCACTTGTCGTATTTAGTGGCGGTCAAGATAGCACAACATGCCTCTTTTATGCCAAAAAACTCTTTAAAGAAGTAGAGTTGGTCACCTTTGAATATGGTCAACGTCACGCTAAAGAAATCGAGGTCGCAAAAGCGATTGCTGAAGATCAAGGTTTGAAACATCATATTTTAGATATGTCATTACTATCACAACTTTCTCCTAATGCACTGACATCAACTGACATTGATATCGATACATCTGATGAGATTCCCAATACTTTTGTCCCAGCACGTAATCTTCTCTTCTTATCATTTGCTGGTGCGCTAGCTTATCAAATCAATGCCAAACATATTATTACAGGCGTTTGTGAAACAGACTTCTCTGGCTATCCAGATTGTCGTGACCAATTCGTTAAATCAATGAATGTCACAATGAGTTTGGCAATGGATCGAGATTTTGTTATTCATACTCCACTCATGTGGCTTGATAAAAAAGAAACTTGGGCACTTAGTGATGAACTAGGCGTATTAGACTATGTTCGAAATCAAACACTTACATGTTACAACGGTGTCATTGCAGATGGATGTGGTACATGTCCTGCTTGTCAACTCCGTCAGCGTGGCTTAGAACAATATCTTAACGAAAAAGGAGCACACCAATCATGATGCAACAAATCTATCCAAATATTGACCATCCGTACAGCTTTGAACTAAATAAAGACTTTAACTTTTCAGCAGCACACTACATTCCTGCACCAGAAGCTGGAAAATGTATGCGTACACACGGTCATACTTATTTCGTCAACTTAACAATTGCTGGAGATGCACTAGATGACACAGGGTTTTTAATTAATTTCAGTGAATTAAAAGCTTTGATACATGACCAATTTGACCACTATTTACTAAATGACCTTCCATTATTTGAAGGTAAAAGCCCGTCTACAGAAGTGGTTGCACAAACAATTTATGAAATCGTAGCAGATCGTCTTGCCGAATTACCACACGCGCCAAAATGCTTACAAGTTTTCTTACGTGAGACACCATCAAGCTATGTTGTTTATCGTCCAAAACGTACGAAGGAGCAACTATAAATGGCTGTAAAAATACCAGTACTTGAAATTTTTGGTCCAACTATCCAAGGTGAAGGTCAAGTCATCGGCCGTAAAACGATGTTTGTTCGCACAGCAGGATGTGACTTTCGCTGTAGTTGGTGCGACTCTAAGTTTACATGGGACGGCTCCATGCGTGATGAAATTGAAATGCTAACAGCCGAAGAGATTTGGCAACGTTTAAGTGAAATCGGCGGTGACTGTTTCGATCATATCACCATTTCTGGCGGCAACCCTGCACTTCTTAAAAACTTGCAATCCTTTGTTGATCTGTGTGAAACAAAACATATTCAACTGGCATTAGAAACACAAGGAACAGCATTTCAACCATGGATGCGTCAAATACATGATTTAACTATTTCACCGAAACCCCCTAGTTCTGGAATGGATCAGAACTTGGAGCAATTAGATGCAGTGATTGCACAGTGTCGACCTGAATCAATTAGTCTTAAAGTCGTTGTATTTGATGAAGCAGACTTGGCATTTGCGCAAAAGATACATCAACGATACCAAAATGTTCCATTCTTTATTCAAGTCGGCAATCCTTACTTAGATGAAACAGTTGAAAATCATACAGCAAAACTTTTAGATCGCTATGAATGGTTAATAAACCAAGTTATGTCAAATTCAACACTTAACCATGTCCGTGTGTTACCACAATTACACACATTGTTGTGGAGTAACCTTAAAGGGGTGTAAAATAATGAGAAGAACAGTTTTTAAATGATGAATAATCTACGAACTTGATAGACAGTCTCTCTCATTCAACCTGTTCTCTTTCCACTTATCCCAATCAAGAGGAGTGACATGATGAAACGTACACAACGTTCTGACGTTTATCCAAGAGTTGAAAAAGTTTTAGAAGACGGTACCATTATTGCTTACGATAAGCATAATCAGCTGAATACAGATCTCAATATTCATACTTTAACAGATCAACAACAATATGATGTTTTTGGCGGTATTATTATCAAAAACACATCACAACATCCACATACACCAGACTATGAATACTTGCGCCAAAAAGATTCCGAACTTCACCAAACACAACGTAAAAATAAATGGCTACTCGTTGGCTTAGTAGTCGCATTATTGGTAATCGGGCTATTTCTATTAAAATCTTGTACGAATGATACTGACGAAGCAATTGAACAAGTAGAACAAAATAATGCTGAACAAGCGGAACTCTTACAACAAAAAGATTCTGAGTTACAAGAACAAATTAAAGACACGCAAGAAAGTATTGCGTCTAACGATACAGCGTCACAAAGTAAAATCGATGACCTAAAACAACAAATTCAAGATTTAAGAAATGATATTAACAGTAAAAAAGCGGATCAAGTTGCAAATCAATATGACGATACCGTTGATAACTTACAGAATGCCGAAAATGAACGCCAAAATGGTAATTCGGAAAAAATGCAAGAACAACTAGACCGCGTCAATTCAAAACTTGATGAAATCACACAAAAAATTAGTGATTGGTTTAATCAATAAAATAAAATAGAATTTTTTACATTTATTCTTTGACTAAGTAGATATAACAGTGTTCTTAACTAGAAATATTTATAAAATGAACATAAATACCCCTTATACTTACTCATCGCAAAAAATCTGCACTACACAAAATAAGGTAAGGAGAAAATCATCTCCTTACCTTATTTTTTAATTTAAACTATGATTCGTATCAGATTACGAGCCAAATAGATGACGTACAATTCGCTCACTTGATCTTCCATCTACAAAATTATAGTGCTTTTTAACAAATGGTGGTACTTTTTCAATTTCGTAATCTTCCTTGTATAGCGACTCAATAAGATCATCAAAAGATTCTACTATCTTACCTGGTACAAATGTTTCATATGGTTCATAGAAATCTCTTAAACTCACATAATCTTCTAAATCAAATGCATAAAATAGCATTGGACGCTTGAATAATGCGAATTCATATACGAGTGACGAGTAATCACTGATAAGAACATCTGTAATAAATAAAATGTCATTGACTTCTCTATAAGTTGAGATATCTGCAAAATATGGCTGATACTCTCTCGGAATATTAAGCTTATTTTTCACAAATGGGTGCATTTTAAATAAGACCACCGCATTTTTTTCCTCACAGAACTTTGCTAAACGTGCAAAGTCAATTTTAAAAAATGGATAATGTGCTGATTTATGCCCATTCCCTCTAAAAGTTGGAGCGAATAAAATAACTTTTTTCCCATTAATCATTGGCAATTCATCTGTCATTTCTTTTACAATTTTATCTTTATATTGTTCATCAAAGAAAATATCTGTTCGTGGTACACCTGTTGGTATAATATTGCGTTCTTTTATGCCAAAAGCTTCTCCATAGAATGGTATATCATTTTCTGAAGACACGAAAGCCTTCGTATAATTTCTATGATTAACAGAATCAAAGAATGGGCCTCCTTGTTTTCCTGTTCTACTAAATCCAACTGTCTTAAAAGCGCCAACTGCATGCCACAGCTGGATAATTTCTTGGCTTTTTCTAAATTTCACTGTATAAAGCAATGGATGGTAGTCATCTACAAAAATATAATCTGCCTTACCTAATAAATATGGAAGTTTAAATTTATCTACAAATTTTCTTCTTTCGGTTATGTCAGGCTTAAACAAACTATGAATTCGATACTTTTCATCAAGTTTACGCTCCAACATTTCATCATAAACAAACTTAAAGTTACCACTCATCTCTGCTCTTGAATCCGATGTGAATAGTACAGTATTTCCTTTCTTTAGATGGAAAAACTTAGTTGTGTTAAATATTGCTCGGAACATAAAATTTCTAATTTCAAATGATTTGCTATTATATGCCATTTTAAACTCTTGTAATTTTGTCGCAAGTTTTCCTTTTTTCTCTGGCGGTTTATTAAATTCAACTTCTATGACAAATTCATTAACTTCTCTAGAAATCTTCGGCATAACAGTATAAGTGGTTTTCGTTGAGATACCACCTCTTTGGAATTCGTGTCCATAACGTTCAAGTAAGAAATTACTTTTACCGTTCTTAGTTGAAATCTGTTCATATTCAACCAACTCTTCATCTTCTAAATCATAATGATCAAGTGATAACAATGATTTATTTACACCCACAATGTCATCCATTTCGCCTTTAAACACAATCAAATATTCATCAGATGGCAGATAGTCTCCATCATTTAAAATCGCAACGTTAAATCGGGCCTTAAATTTTTGACCTTCTATCTGAACATCATTTGCTACCATTTCAATTGTCTCTGTTAAATTTCGTAATACTAATGTTTTATTACTAAAATCAAAATCTATACCGTGGCCTTCTACATACATCTGAACTCTTTCCCAGTATATGTTGTCTACCTTCAAATTATTATTACTCAACGCTCCTATTCACTCCTTGTATTAATTTACATTACCCACTTGAGTGTAGTTTTGCCCCATGAAGTTGATAAATCACTTTCAAATGCTTGAATTACATCATTGATTGTTTTTACTTCAAATTCGTTACCTTTTAATAGGGATAATTTCTCAACAACATCTGGATTATCTTTATAAAATTGTGCTACTTCTCTAAAATCTTGTGCACCACTTCTACTACTACCATACATTGTTAAACCTTTTTCCAAAACTAATCTTGTATTTACTTCAATAGGATATTCAGTAACACCTAACAAACTAATAGTACCCTCTGGTGAAATATGGTCTATAATTTGTTCGACAGCAGATTGACTACCTTTACCACCTACGCATTCAAACGCATGATCAAATGTTAAGTCATCTGGAATATTATAAATATGAAATGTTTTTGTTACAAAAGAAAAATGTCTTAATTTGTAATCAGTCTTACCAAATACATAAATCTCAGCATCCGGGTATTTTTTACGTAATAATATAGCCGTAATATAGCCTAAGTTGCCGTCTCCCCAGATTGCAAATCGATTCTTATTTGCGTGTGATTTCTTTTCAAATCTTTGAAGTGCGTGCCAACTAACAGTTACAAGTTCCGAATAAGCAATAGTACTTAAATCACTGATACTTTTATCTATCTCAACAACTCTATCATGATCCATAAAGACATAGTCTTGCATGAAACCATCATAACCACTAGATCTAAACTTACTCGTTGGTAGATAATTTTCTGCTATAATTTCATCTGTTTTAGTTGGCGTATTGGGCACCATAATCACTTTTGTACCAACATCATACATACCTTGACTATCATAAACAACTTCTCCAACCGCTTCATGAATCAAAGACATTGGTAATTTCTTTTTTAGAACATCTTCTGCTCTACTACCAGTGTAGTATCTTTGATCAGCTGCACAAATTGATAAGTACAGTGGTCTTACAATTACTTTATTACTGTTGATATCTTCATTATTATATGTTACTTCAAACTGTCTAGGCGACACTAACTGATAAACCTGATTAATCATTTAGCATCCCACCCTTAATGATAGAGTTAGCAACTTTCAAATCATAAGGTGTTGTAATTTTAATATTGTATAGCTCACCTAAAACTAATTTTACTTTTTGATTTGAAACAACAAGGATTTTACATGCATCAGTTAGTATTTTTTTATCTTCTTCAGATAAATTATTATAGTTATTACGTAACAAATTAATATTAAATGACTGAGGTGTTTGTCCTTGATACATTTCATTTCTTAGTGGTATAGAGTTTATTGTGTCGCCATCCGTTGAAGTAATAATAGTATCCGTTGCTGTAATTACCGTATCTACTGCACCAAACGCTAGTGCGCCCTCAATATTTTCTTTAATAATTCTATGAGTTAAAAACGGTCTTACTGCATCATGAGTAACTATGATATCTTCATCTGTAATACCATGTTGTTCTTCGATTGATTGAATAATATTCATGATTGTTTCGTTACGGTCTGTTCCACCTTGTACTACTTTAATTCTCGGATCATTAATGTTATTCATTCTCAAAATATCTTTAGTGTGAGATATCCATTTTTGAGGAGTTGCAATAAAGATTGCATCAAAATTATTTGTTAGCAAAAACTTTTCAACTGTGTGAATTAGGATTGGTTTGTCATCTAAATCCAGAAACTGCTTTGGTAACGGAACATTTCCCATTCTGGATCCTATACCACCAGCTAATATACCTGCATAAATCATTATGTCACCTTCTCCTTATTATTTTATGTATTGTCTAGTATTATTTATATTTTTTCAATCATGGAATGTATCTAACCATTATCAACCTAAACTCTAAAAATTCAATAGTGTTAGGCCAAAGCCAATATTTTAGTATAAACTATAAGATTTCATAAAAATTAGAAAAGCAAACTTACATCGCTTCTGTTCTTATCAAATACTAACATTTTCATTACTGTAAGATAGCATTTGTGCCTTAAATTATATCATGGCATTACTAAATCTCAAAGTTGGAACCTAATTACAATATATTTTAGGTATCCATATTTTTAATAGTCATATATTATTTAACATGTTTGTAACATTTCACATGATAACTCATGACTACATTGTTATAATGGAGAAATGAAATGCAACAAGTTAGGAGAGTCACATGGTCACATTTGTTATTTTAAATGCTATTGTCGTTATCGCTGTCCTCGCAATTGACTTATACCGACATCAATTTCAAACATTATATTTTAGTAGCGTACTATTGGCTATTACAATAAATGGCTTTATCAATTTAATCTTACTAAGTAAACTTAACTTTATCGCTGTATTTACTGTGCTTATGTACTGTATTTGGACAATTTTACAATATTACTTAAATCATCACTATTATTCCTTTTGTATTACACAACAGAAATTTTTAACAGGTATTCTAACGATCATGATTAGTATTTCTCTTGTTGTAGTAGATCAAACGGGTGACCAATCATTCTACATGTCTGTTCCATATTTGGCGCCTGCAATATTTGCATTTGGCGCGATTATTTTGTTTTCAAGTACGTTTAATTCAGAATGGTTTCAAAAATTATATTATCGTCTGAAAATTAAACAACCACTTTGGATTGGAACGCTTTTTATTTTAATAGCTATGGTTATCATCGTCTCACTTACACCTTTTTGGTATTTGTTCATCCTACTCTATACAGGACTTGGTATTATTTTATATGTAGAAAAAATATTTTTTTTATAAAAAGATGATTAAAATATGAGGCACCGGGTATAACAGTATTATCACAAAGATTTAAATTTTAAAAGGAGGCTATTATAATAGGCTTTATTGTCATGTTAATAGTAGGCGGACTCATTGGTTGGGCTGCCGGAGCAATTTTAGGAAAAGACATCCCAGGTGGGATTTTAGGTAATATTATCGCTGGTTTACTCGGTTCTTGGGTAGGCGGAATGTTCCTAGGCGCATGGGGACCATCATTCGGTGGCATCTATGTATTCCCAGCACTTATCGGTTCAATTATCTTTATCGCAGTTGTATCACTTATTTTAGGTGCATTACGTGGTAAAAAATAAGCTATAAGATAGCAAAAACGGTTTGCATTACGCAAACCGTTTTTTTATGTCAGCTTTCTCTTAAACTTTTAATAATTTGAGCTTCTACTATTTCTAACTCTTTATCAATCTCACCTGTTTTAACTGAAAAAATCTGCGTTTGTAGTACATAGGTAAAAAGTGGCCCAATGATTGTTCGAATCCGGTCAGCTTGCGTGAGCTTTTTATCTATCTTTTCATCAGCATCTAAAATCTTATTGATGTGATGAAATAAATCTGGCATTAACTTTTGAAAATTCATTGCCAATGCATCCCTCAAGTTCGGTGAAATCATCACTTCTTGCAAAATAATTTTAAGGAAATCCACATTTGATGATACAAATGCATAACGATCTCTAACAATAAAATGAATTAAACTTTCTAAATCTTCTTGTTGAGATAAACTTTCTATAAATGGCTTCCCTACAATCTCTTTTAAAGGTTCAAGTACCCCCATTAGCAATGCTTCTTTTGTACTAAAATATTTAAAGATGGTTGCTTGACTAATACCTGCCTCTTTCGCAATTTGAGCTGTAGAAGTGGCATGATAACCTTGCTCTGAAAAAAGTTTAATTGCAGCTAACATCGCTTTTCGTTGTCCGGGTGGCATGGACGCACTTTCTAATTGCTCTTTGAATGTTGGAAATTGATTTGTATTCATGACTTCATTATACCTTACGATAACGTTTTAGAACAATGATATTCAGTACAGTTAAAACAACTAAGAAGATCATTAAAATACCTAAGTCTCCTATCATTTTATCCCATCCATTCCCCCAAAGAATAATTTGTGATAACGCATGACCTGAATATGATAATGGTAAAATTTTACCGATGATTTGAACCCAATTTGCCATATTTTCTAAAGGAATAAGTCCTGAGAAACATACTAAGATTAGTGGTGAAGAAATCTACGACGGTAGGTAACTTCACTACTTTTTTATTTACTAAAATTTGCCAATAGCGCATTATTTGAGTTTATGGAATAGTAGTAGAGAGAAGTACTCCGAACAGCTCCGAGGGTCAACGAATCCGTATAAAAAACTGGAGAACTTCACTCTCCTTATTAATTCGATTTTAGTATGTTGGGTCCAGTGAGATCGTGTATGGGAAAGTGAAAAAAATAAGGGTCAGTGAAGTTAAAGCTTCTTAGATAAAAAGAATAGGAGTGATTTATATCGAATATTTTGGTATCGATGTAGGGAAAGGGAAAAGCTTTATTGCACATTATTCAAACGAAACTTTTATAGACGAGTTTGAATTAATTCATAATAAAAGCGGCTTTGAAAATCTATTGAATTATGTAAAACAATATGCAGGGATTTATATCCTTCTTGAATCAACAGGTATATATTCCAAACCGCTAGAAAGATTCTGTAATGAAAATTACATCCCTTACAGTATAGTGAATCCGTTAGAGTCTAAGTTAATGACAAATACACTTAGAACATGGAAAACAGATAAATCAGATGCTCATAAGTTGGCAAATCTTGCGAAGCATTATAATAAGCAACCATCTCAAAATATGATAAAAGATATTCACATCAAAATAAGAGAAGTGACAAGATATTATGAAGAACTTTCTAATCAAATGACATACTTAAAAAGTACATTGATTCAGTTATTAGATATGACCTTTCCAGAACTACAAATTTTATTTAAAGACAGATACTCTAAAATCGCGTTGAGAGTTGCGAAGCTATTTCCACATCCAGATTATGTAGATGTTAATAATGTATCAAAATTGAAAGAGCTAATCGCTAATAGTACTAATAAACGATTGTCAGACAAAAAGGTAAATTCATATGTGGAGAAGTTAGTTTCTTATACGAATGAAAGTTATCCATCAGTACCCGCTGATTCATTCTTCGTAGATAAACTCATCTACACAATTGATGATTTACTTAATTCAATGGAAAGACAATTAGCCATTCAAACTCAACTTATTGACTTAGCTCAAACACTTGATGAATTTAAAATATTAACATCTATTCCAGGTATTGGAGAGTTAACTGCAGCTATGGTAATTGGAGAACTAGGTGATATACGTGCTTTCACTTCTCATAAACAGCTGAATGCTTATATTGGTATTGATATAAAAAGATATCAATCAGGAAAAACACATTACAAAGACAAAATAAATAAGCGAGGAAATAAACGTGCAAGGTCATTATTTTACATCATTGTACAAAACATGTTGAAAGTACAAAGACTATATGCCAACCACATTGTTGATTACTATTATAAATTAAAAGAACAGCCTTATGGAAAAGGCCATAAGACTGCAGTTATTGCTTGTGTGAACAAGCTGTTAAAAACTATTCATCACTTAGTTATTAACAATAAAGAATACGATTATCGAATGTCACCGCACTGATAACCTATCTACCATCATAATAACACATTCCAAAAATTTTTTACTAACATAGGTTTATTTAGTGATGCCTTTTTTAGCACTCACTTAAATAAAGTGCTTGACTAATCGTAGGAAAAGAGCTGTGGCATAACAACTAAAGGAATAAATTGCATCATTTGGAATTCTGACTTAGCAAGTGTTGACATCAAAATACCAAATGCTAAGGCAACCAATGCTAAAACAAAGTTTACCAATACAACATTAGCAATATTTCCGACCACTTCAATTTTCAATAAAGTAATTGTTGCAAAAACAATGACTAACGTTTGAATAATCGCTAAAAATCCATAACTGAGCATGTAGCCAAATACGATATCTGAACGACGTACAGGTGTAGCTAATAGACGATCTAACGTACCAGATGTTCGTTCTTTAAGTAATGCCATACCAGAAATTAAAAATACAAAGAAGAAAACCATAAAGCCCATCAATACCGGAATCATTTTAATAAAGAATCCTGAATCTTCATCACCATAATCATAGTGTTCATCTATCGAAACAGAAGGCTTTTGTAATTGATTTGCTGCGTTCGGATTTGGACTTGCTTTTACCATATCTTGTACTTTTTCAGTCATCTCTTTTACTTGTGTTGCTGTTAGTGATTGTTTAAACACTTGTTTACTCATTGCAGTCTTGGAAGCATCTCGGTTTGCATAAGTAACACTAAAATTTTCATTATCATCTGTTTCAACAATCGCATCCACTTTTTCTTTCGTAAGTGCTTTTTCAGCTGTTTCTGTACTATTATATTTTTTAGCCGTTACATGATTGACATCGTTCATCGTTGATACGATATTTTGGTCGACACCTACTACTGCCATATTCACTTCTGTTGTGTTGTTTGCTGTAAACATCACATTCATCAGCCACATGATAAATATCGGAGCAACAAACATTAATGCAAGTGTACGCTTATCTCTAATCAATTCTTTAAATACTTTTTTCGCAATCGCAAATGCTCTCATGTTAATATCCTCCTTCTGCTTTCAAAAATGCTTCTTCAACAGTATTTACTTGGTATAAATCTTTTAGATGTGCAGGTGTATCAAATGCAATAACATCACCATGTAATAGTAATGCTACTTTATCTGTAAGTTCCGCTTCATCCATAACATGTGTCGTAATCAAAATACCACAGCCTTCTCGACGTAAGGCATCCAGTTCTTTCCATATCTTTCTTCTTAAAGATGGATCAATTCCAACTGTCGGTTCATCTAAAATCAATAATCGTGGCTTTCCTAAGAGTGCTATCGCTAAAGATAAACGACGTTTCATACCGCCTGAATAACTCCCTACCCTTTTATTCAAATGATCTGTTAATTCTACTACTTCTGATACATGCTGAATTTGTTGCTTTAATTCTTCTTTTTTAATCCCTTTCATTTGACCAAAAAACACTAAGTTTTCTTTCGCTGATAGCGCTTCATACAAAGCATCAGATTGTGCCATATAACCAATATCTGCAAGAATTTTTCGATTTGGCATAGAAATATCTAATACAAACGCTTCACCATCATCTGCTTTTTCCATCCCTAATACCGTTTTAATTAATGTTGATTTACCAGAGCCTGATGGGCCAATCAATCCGATAATTTCGCCACCTACTACATCAAGTGACACACCATTCAATACAACTTGTGAATCAAATGCTTTCTTCAATTTATTAACTTCAATCATCTTTTCCATTATTATCACCTCTCAAGATTAAGTGAGCAATCACTTACTAACTAATTGTAGTATAGTGAGTACTCACTTACTTATCAATATTTATTGAACAAAAAAGAGGAAATCCTCAATAAAAACAATTTTCTCATAGAAATCAATAAATCAGGGAATCTCAATATTAATGTATTGCTATGTTCACACTTTGTAGCTCTGAATTTCGTCAACCAAGTGATGTCATGCAACATTAAGAATAAGAGAGACAATATATGACTGTAGTAGACATATTAATCATGAACATAGATCTGATAAACATGTACATACTGTTAAAGATAATTAAATCATTATGATTATATGTAGTATCGCTGTTAAAACATATACCAAAAAATCCCCCTTAAACATTGGATTTTTTAATTCCAACGTTAAGGGGGATGATTAGAATATTATTTTAGAGAAATTTATCGAAATGTATACTTTATACATCTCTTGGTAGAACTTAAATATTACTTAGAACTGATATGTTGTTCTTCTACATTGCTTGTATATGGGACTTCAAATGATGCTTCAGAAGGACGTTCCACATTTGCTGCACGAACAATATAATTTGGTCGTTGCTTAACCTCATAATAAATACGTCCAATATATTCACCGATGACACCTATTGAAATCAATTGAATACCACCCATTAGGAGAATGGCAGCTATCATCGTAACATATCCAGGAACAGATACACCATTTATGAAAGTATCTATCAGTAAATATATGATATAAAGTAAACTTACACCAAAAACTGACAAACCTAAATAAATCATGGCACGTAAAGGCTTATTATTGAAAGAGATCAAGCCATCAATTGCATAATTGAGTAAACTACTAAATGACCACTTCGACTCCCCTGCTTCTCGTAAAACATTATCATAACTAAGGATTTTAGTATGATAACCAATCCAAGCAAAAAGCCCTTTAGAGAATCTATTGTATTCACCCATACTTACCAGCGCACGAACTGCACGTTTACTTAATAAACGGAAATCACCGATACCATCGACGAGTTCAATATCTTCAACCCAGTGATTAATCATCTTATAATATAAACGCGTCATCCATTTACGGCTTGCTGTCTCACCATCGCGATTACGCTTCGCAATAACTTGATCATAACCTTCTTGATATTCTTTTATCATATCAGGGATCAATTCAGGAGGGTGTTGTAAATCTGCATCGATCATAATAACTGCATCACAATCAACACTATGTTCAAAACCCGCTATCATAGCAGACTCTTTACCAAAGTTTCGACTGAATGAAATAAATTTTACTACCTCTGATTCCGATGCTGCTTCTTGTAAAATATCAATGGTTGTATCTTTACTTCCATCATCAACAAATAATAAATCATATGTGTAACCTTGTTTTTTTGCATCGACATCTAATATTTCCTGTAACTTATCAATTGTTCGTTGCAAAATAGCTGTTTCGTTATAACAAGGTACAATTACTCTCACTTTCACGATTCGTACACCTACTTCATTCTTCTAGTTTCATCATTAAATAGTACATATTGTACTTATATTTATAGCAGAACTTTAATCTGTTCAAAGTTTTATCGTATTTATTTTACAATTCATTATAACTTATCTTTTAAAATTTTACATGCGCAAACTAATCATAAAGCAAAAGAACATCACTTTGAATCATATTTCAAAATTGATGTTCTTTACTCTAGGAATTAATCTTCATTTTGTTCATCTTCATCTATATTCTTTGGACGTTCTGCATTATATTCATAACGTAATAAGACATGAATAATTTGATGATTCTCTATCTCAGAAATAACCCAACGATCGAATACGGTATCCACAAAATCATCCTGTTCAAGATTTGTATTTTGTGCTTGCAACCAGCCACCAATCGTATCAATGTCTTCTGAATCCTCAAATTCAATATCATATTGTTCTTCAAGATCGCTTAACAACACACGTCCATTAATTTGATATGTGTTTTCATCTAATGGCACAATGTCATTGACTTCATCGTCATCAAACTCATCACGAATCTCTCCAACAATTTCTTCCAAGATATCTTCCATTGTCAAAATACCAGCTGTTCCACCATATTCATCGATAATAAGACTAATATGGACATGCTCGCGCTGCATACGAACAAGTGCATCACTAATGCGTGTTGTTTCAGATATCATCGGTAATTCATGAATATAATCACTCGTCTTAATTGGGACACCTGATGCATATTCTGTTAAAAATTCTTTCACATTAATAAAACCTTTGATGTGGTCTTTGTCCCCATCTTCAGTAATCGGATAACGTGTAAATTGATGTTCTTTGACTGTTTCCAGAAGATCATCAACATTAAATGGCTCATTTAATGTTACCATCTGTGTTCGAGGTACCATGATATCTTTAGCATGACGTTCATCAAATGAAAAGATATTCTGCATGTAAGCTAGCTCTGTTTGGTTAATTTCCCCACCATGATAACTATTATTCATGATGATTTTTAATTCTTCCTCAGACATCGCTTCATTTGTTTCATTTGGGTCCACACCAAACATACGAATGATTAAGCGTGCAGAACCATTCATTACCCAAATCAATGGTTTCATAATAAAACCAAAATAATAAAGTGGACGTGCATAAAGTAATGCAATACGCTCTGTATATTGAATGGCTAATGTTTTAGGTGCAAGCTCACCTACAACCACATGAATGTAAGTCACAATAGTAAATGCTGTAACAATTGAAATCGTTGTTACAAGAGCACCTGGAATGTTAAGAAGTTCAATCACAGGATGTAGTATACGTTCAAATAGTGGTTCACCTAACCAACCTAACCCCAGTGATGTCACGGTAATCCCCAACTGACAAGCTGAAAGATAATAATCCAAGTTGGAAATCATCTTTTTCACAACACGTGCGTTACCGTTTCCTTCTCCAATAAGTTGTTCAATTCTCGTTGCTCGCACTTTTACTAATGCAAACTCCGATCCTACAAAGACTGTTGTCAATGCGATTAATGTAAAAAATATGATTAAATAAATTATGGTCGTACTGTCCAATTAGTTCCCTAATAACTAGGGATTCACCTCCGTTAAATTAACACCACTCAATAGAAAGTGATGTCGTTATGTTTTTGTCTGTGACAGATGTTCTCTGATACATTACACATACTAGATCCTTCCCATTGAGCTACCTCCAGACATAAAAATATTAATTTTATCATACCACAACTTTTTATGAATTTATACAGAATAATATCTAAGTGGATGAGGTTTAGATAAAAGCACTTTGTTACCTTTAAAAAGTTTCAAAGCATACAAATTGATGACGTCTTATTCCATTTATGTGGATGACAATTAAATTTACCCTTACCGCACAACTTAAAACGAAAAGAAGTTTGGAAACTTATTTTTTATTACGATCCTTTCTTTAATCCAAAAAAAGAGACTGATCATCCGATTCAGCCTCTTTTGAAGTTTAATTAGATTGTTGGTGTGTCTGTTGGTTTTTTCTTCAATAAACCGTACATAACCGCACCCACTAATGATCCAATTAAAATAGCGATAATTGTAAATAATGAGTGGCTCCAGTCTGTACCGAAGATTACCACAAGTCCACCATGCGGTGCTTGGATTTGAGAACCAAATAATAATGCTAATCCACCTGCGATACCTGATCCAACCATCATTGATGGAATGACACGTAATGGGTCTGCAGCTGCGAAAGGAATAGCACCTTCTGTAATGAAACTTGCTCCCATTACAAAGTTTGGAACGATAGAACCTTTTTGAGCTTTTGTAAACTTGCTACCGAAAATTAACATTGCAAATGCAAGTGCGATTGGTGGTACCATACCACCGACCATTGCTGCTGTAATTGGTTCTGGATTACCTGCTGTTAATGCTGCTGTACTAAATACATATGCAGCTTTGTTAAATGGTCCACCCATATCAATGGCCATCATCGCACCAAGTACAACACCAAGAATAACTACGTTTGTACCTGATAAACTATCTAAACCTGAAATTAATGCATTGTTTAACCATGCTGCTGGTGTATTAAAGATATAAATCATTGCTAGACCAGTCACCGTTACTGAAATTAACGGATAAATTAATGTTGGTTTTAAACCTTCAAGCATTTGTGGGAAGTTCTTTGTTGCTGCTTTAATACCTTCTGTTAAGTAACCTGCTAAGAAACCTGCAATAATACCACCGATAAATCCTGATCCACCTGATACGGCTAACATACCACCGACAAGACCAGCTGCGAAACCTGGTTTATCAGCGATACTACGTGCGATGTAACCAGATAAGATCGGAATGATTAACGCAAAGGCACTCTTACTACCAATTTCCCATAATGACGCTGCAAATGCATTATAATGTGCACTTTCTGGATCAAAGGCATTTGGATGGAACATGAATACGATAGCCATTAAGATACCACCCGCGATAACAAGCGGTAACATATTTGATACACCGTTCATTAAATGTTTGTAAATGGTTTTACCGACACCTAATTTTTCATCATTATCTTTTGAAGTGCTCGCACCTTTTTCAGCTACGAATGGTTTTCTACTTTTATCTAATGCTGTGTTGATTAATTCTTCTGGGCGTTTAATTCCGTCTGCAACTGGTACTTGTACAACATTTTTACCATCAAAACGATTTGTCTCTACATGTACGTCTGCAGCTACGATAACACCATCTGCTTTTTCAATATCTTCAGCTGTTAAGTGGTTTTTAATTCCACCGGCACCATTTGTTTCAACTTTAATTTGTACACCCATTTCTTCTGCTTGTTTTTTCAAAGCATCACGTGCCATAAATGTGTGTGCAATACCTGTTGGACAAGCTGTCACAGCAAGTACATATGGTTCGCTTGCATCTAAGTCTGCTGGTGCTACTACTTCATCCTCATCTGCTACTTCGTCATCTGCTTTATTAATAATTGCTAACACTTCTTCTGGAGATTCAGCATGTAATAAAGCTTCACGTACTTTATCATCCATTAAGATACCTGATAATTTTGCAAGTGCATCTAAGTGTGTTTGTGCGCCTGATGCTGGTGCAGCAATCATAAAGAATAAGTGTGCAGGTTGCATATCAAGACTTTGATAATCGATACCTGCTTTAGATTTACCAAAAGCAATTGCTGGCGTATCTACTGCTGCTACTTTGGCATGTGGAATTGCAATTCCTTCTCCAATCCCTGTTGAGCTTTGTTCTTCACGCGCATGAATCGCCGCTTCAAAGTCAGCTAAGTTATTTAACTTCCCTGCTTTATTTAATTGTTGCGCTAATTCTGAGATAGCTGCATCTTTCGAAGTTGCTGCAAGGTCCATTGCGACTGTTTCTTTTGTTAATAACTCTGTAATTCTCATTTTACCCCTCCTCATTCAACTGTGTAATGCTAATGTTTTCCAATAATGTATCAATCATCGAACGTTCTGCTAAGTCATCATTAAATGCTGTTGCTGAACCTGATGCAATCGCTAATGCTAATGTTTCTTGTTGTGATAACCCTTTTGTAAGACCTGCTACCATACCTGCCACTGTACTATCACCAGCACCAACCGTATTAATAACATTGCCTTTTGGCGCTGCGACTTTAAATGCTTGTGACTTGTCAAGGTAAATAGCACCATCTCCACCAAGTGATACCAACACAGATTGGGCACCTTTTTCTAATAGCTTACGGCCATATTTAAGGACCTCTGAATCAGACGTAATAGTCGTATCAAACATTTCTTCCAATTCAACCTTATTCGGTTTAATCAGTTTTGGTCCATATGGTAAAATCCCTTCAACTAAAGACTTTTCAGCATCCACAACAAATTGTGCGCCAGTTTCTCTAACAATTTTTGCCATATCTGCATAAATGGTTTTAGATACACTGCTTGGTACACTTCCTGCAATAACAACAATATCTTCTGATGTCGTTTGACGAAGCTGTTCTAATAAAGCCTTGATATTGTCTTCTGTAATCGTTGGGCCTGTCGCATTAATTTCTGTTTCTGCACCACTCTTCAACTTCACATTGATTCGTGTATCTTCTTCAACTTGTGTAAAAGCTGTTTGAATACCTGCAGAAGTGAGTGTATCTTCTACAAACTGTCCTGGAAAGCCTCCCACAAAACCAAGTGCAGTCGATGGTACATCAAGTGTTTGTAATACACGTGATACATTAATACCTTTACCATCAGCAAATTTCGCTGTTGCTGTTGTTCGATTGAGTGCTCCTGCTTCAAATCCGTCTACAAACATGATGTAATCGATAGATGGATTTAGCGTCACTGTATAAATCATAATTACCCTCCTAGTAGTTCTAAATTTGATTTCTCTAATATATCCTTACCTAGCTTACGTCCATTTTCTGAAGTTATCACAATAGGTGGTTCTGTTGCTTTAATCGTTGCAAAATGTGTCTGATGAAACTTTGATGCATCTGCGAGAACATAGGTTTGTTGACTTTGCTGTATAGCTACTTCTTTCATCAAAGCTTCACGCTCATCTGGCGTCGTTAAACCGGTTGAAATATCAATCCCGTTGATGCCTAGAAAAGCTTTATTGAAACAGTAATTTCTTAAAAAGTTAACTGCACGTGTGCCAACAACAGCCATCGTTGTCGATTTCATCTCACCACCCACAATATAAGTACGAATCCCTTGTTTCAATAATGCTTCAACATGCGTTAAACCATTCGTTACAACTGTAATGTCTGTTGCTTTAATATAGGGGACCATCTCTAATGTGGTAGATCCTGCATCTAAATACACACAATCATTTTGATTGATTAGGTTAGCTGCTTGTTTTGCTATCTCAATCTTTTCTTCAATATGCTGAGTACGTTTTGTTGATAGTTCTGGTTCTATCGCTATATCTACCAATTTGGCTCCACCGTGGACACGAGTTAATAACCCTTCTGCCTGTAACTTTGTTAAATCTCGACGAATTGTTGATGCGCTTGAACCTGTATAATCCATCAACTGCTGTAAACTCAAAAAGCTGTGTTGCCCTAAAACATCAATAATGAGTGCATGTCGCTTATCCGTTAGCATCTAACCACCTCAATTCCCTTTTAGTATAATGTATTCGTTTTCAGTTAGCAATCAAAAACGTTCATTTTCATTCATTTTCAGTCATAAAAGGTCACAAAAAAGACACATGCAATCATTTTCATCCATCACCTTATTCAATGAATAAAATAAAAGAGACATACAAAGTGATTGTTTTTTCACACTTCATATGTCTCTTTTTCAAATTTTATTCTTCTACAGCAACTGAAGTTACTTGTGCTTCTGCTGCTTGAATTAAATCATCTGGGGCAACACCCATTTGAACACCACGTTGACCTGCACTAACAAACACTTGTTCAATATTTTTCACAGATTCATCAATTACAGTTGGGAATTTAGTTTTCATACCAATTGGTGAACAGCCACCACGGATATAACCTGTTACCTTTTTCAAACCATCAAGGGGCATTAAGTTTAATTTTTTCTCATTTACACTCGCTGCAGCAGCTTTCATATCGAGATGCCCAGAGACTGGAATAACAAATACAAAATATTCACGGTTGCTATTTGTTAACACCAATGTTTTAAAAACTTGTTCTTCTTTCACACCAATGCGTTCTGCTACTTCTGAACCCTCTATATGTTCAGCGTCTACTTCAAATGTACGCATTTCATAATTTATTTTCGCACGATCTAATATACGCATTGCATTAGTTTTTTTGGTCTTCATCTTTCTTTCACCTCTGATTAAAAAATCAACGTTGCTTTATCCCCTTAGCAATGGGTTTATCAGTTATTACAGCACTATAGGCTATATATTTTCAATTGACTCTGTTTCAATTCATACACTCAATTATACATATTGTAATACCATAAACTAAGTCAGATAAAAAACTATCTATACTATAATAATTTCCTCATTTTATATTCTTAACTATTATATCACGAGCTTTTTTTAGAATCGTATTGTTCGCACTAAAAAAGGGACTGAGAATAAGACGTAATAAATTTCTAATCTGAGAATGCAATTGTCAGTATTCAAGAAGGAGCATTCTCACTTCAGTCACCCATTACCATAATATTTATTTCTACATTCTAAAAAACAGCTGAATGCTTATATTGGTATTGATATAAAAAGATATCAATCAGGAAAAACACATTACAAAGACAAAATAAATAAGCGAGGAAATAAACGTGCAAGGTCATTATTTTATATCATTGTACAAAACATGTTGAAAGTACAAAGACTATATGCCAACCACATTGTTGATTACTATTATAAATTAAAAGAACAGCCTTATGGAAAGGGCCATAAGACTGCAGTCATTGCTTGTGTGAACAAGTTGTTAAAAACTATTCACCACTTAGTTATTAACAATAAAGAATACGATTATCGAATGTCACCACACTGATAACCTATCCTTCTATATCATAACATATTAAAAATTTTTCTGGCATAGGTTTATTTAGTGATGTCTTTTTTAGAACTCACTTAAATAAAGTGCTTGACTAATCGTAGGAAGGAGCTAAGTACTATGTCTCAACTCCATCCCTGGTAATGATAATATATGGCTTATGACTGTGTATGGTATCGACGACTGATTGCTTTTTCGATCATAATGACGACACATCCAATTAACATGAATAAAATGGACATGAATAATGGATACTCAATATTAACATCGTAGAGCCCCCCCGCAATAAGCGGACCAATAAAATTCCCCATACTTGTAAACGTTGAGTTCAAGCCACCTGCAAAGCCTTGACGATTTCCAGCAATATTTGAAAAGTAATTTGTCAATGCTGGACGAATGAGGTCAAAACCAATGAATACAACAAAGCAGATCAGCATGACATGCCAATATGAATGGGCAAAAATAAGTAAACCTAAAACAACTGCTGAATAAATGAGCGAATAAACAATAAGCATTAATTCATTAAGATAACGTACCATTTTATCGAATAAAAACACTTGGAAAATCGCTCCAAAAATACCGCCACCTGTGATTGCAATAGAAATATCTGCAGGTTGGAAGTTAATTTTATCTGCTGTATAGAGCGGGAATAACGTTTCAGACGCTGATAATCCAAAAGCTAAAATTAACGTTAAAATAGCAGGTGTAATGAATTTTTTAACCTGTATTTTCTCAAGTTCAACTTTTTCAAAGGATTGAAAGCCTTGAGTTGTTTCTTGTTTAGGTGATTGAACAAATACTACCGTACCGAGAAATGCAAGTACACCGAGTGCACCAGCAAAGTAAAACGGCATACGATGAGAAATCTCTGCTAGAAAACCACCCGCTCCTGGACCAAGAATGAAACCAGCAGAAATGATTGCTGACATGTACCCAAAGTTTCTTGCTTTATCTTGCATAGGTGATAAGTCTGCGATAAGTCCTGTTACACCTGGCATAATCGTGCCAGCACTAAAACCTCCTAATACACGAGACACTAGTAACAAAGAAAATGTATGACTTACTGCAAATAAAAATTCTGAAACACTAAATAAAATCAATCCGATACATATAATTAATTTCTTTCCTAACTTATCCGCCATTGCACCACCAAATGGCGAAATAATCATCTGTGCTAGCGCAAATGCGGCAACCATTACACCAAGGTCCGCTCCTGTTAAACCTAAGTCCTTCAAATAAACTGGCAAAACAGGGATAACGAGACCAATTCCAAGAAACACTAAGAAAATATTCAAATATAAAATAATAAATTGTTTCTTCATATAAACCTCTCTCGTTGTCAAAATTGTAGATTGAAATATTATATACTAACAAGAAAACGATATAAAGATGTTTGTTCGTTGTATTTCGCTATAATATAATATTTACAGTAAAAGAAGGGGTTGGGGCATAAGAAATTCATGTGCTAGAATCCGATTAACGGTGTTCCAAAAGCAAGATTTTCGGCAGAACCCCCACGATTCCGGCAAAAATTTGAAAAGCATTTTTGCTCATCGTTCGATTCTGCTCAAACCCTAAATGCTTTTGTCTCAACCTCTTTTATTGAACCCCTTGGAGGTAATCACATGTTTCAATCATCAACCAAAGTAGCGTGGCGTGACTTATGGGCCATTCTTATTTATTTTTTAGGACAAGCTACTTTACCTTTCATTGTTTTAGCAGTTTTCACACAGTTAAACATCAATATACCTGAGCCTATCATGCTCATGATTGGTATAATATTGACATCGCTATTGGTTATTTTATTTATCATCATCTCACATCGCCATAAATTTCAATTACACTTTGTTGAGAACTTAAAAGATTTACGTCAACATATCAAGCTGATACTTTTTACATATGTTGCCTATCTCTTATCAAACGGTTTGTTTATGGTGATCATGACGCAGTTGCCTAAAAAATGGCAATTCCAAGATACTGGAAACCAAGATAGCTTGATGATCTTTTTTGAACAACCTCAATGGCTACCATTTGTATTTTTAGGTATTGTGATACTCACACCTATCACAGAAGAACTGCTATTTCGTCACATCTTAATTGGAGAACTTGGTAAAAAGTTTGGTATTGGTTTTATGAGCATCATCTCTGTCGTCTCTTTTGCATTACTACATATGCAGGTGGCACAATCACCATTAGAAATTGTTCCCTATCTCCTGCTTGGCACGATGTTCACCATTACTTACGTTAAAAGTAATGGAAACATTGCCGTACCCATCGTGACACATATATTTAATAATGGCATGGCTTTAATCGCTATATTACAACAAATGTAATCATTACTAAAAGACCAGCAGTTGATTCCCCAATTGACTGCTGGCCTTTATTCATTCTATGTGTTGATACACCATAAATACTTATTTTTGACGTAATGATGCTTTCACTTTTTCAACGGATTCTGCAGATTTTGCTAGCTGTGCACGTTCGTCATCATTTAAAGATAATTCTACAATGCGCTCTACACCGTTCGCTCCTATAATCGTTGGTACACCAATATATAAATCATTTAAATCATATTGCCCCTCACAATAAGCAATCACAGGAATCAAGCGTTTTTTATCAAATAAGATTGCTTCAATCATCTCATAAATAGCAGCTGATGGTGCATAATAAGCTGAACCATCTCCAAGTAACTTAACAATTTCCGCACCACCATTACGTGTTCGATCTACAATTGCATCAATTTCTTCTTTAGGCATTAAATCTGTCAACGGCACACCATTTACTTGACTGTGACGTACTAGTGGCACCATTGTATCACCATGTCCACCTAAAACAAGACCTGTGACATCTTTAACAGCAACATCTAATGCTTCTGCGATAAATGTGCTGAAACGCGCTGTATCCAGAACACCAGATTGTCCAATAACACGCGAGCTTGGTAAACCAGATGCTTTATATACTGTATATGTCATCGCATCAACTGGATTTGTTAAAACGATAATCGTACAATTCGGTGAGTAACGTACAATTTTCTCAGTAACAGTAACCATAATTTCTTCATTTGTTTGTACAAGATCATCACGACTCATGCCTGGACGACGTGGTACACCTGCCGTAATCACAACCACATCTGAATCTTTGGTATCAGCATAATCAACTGTCGATGACACATGTGTATCAAAACTAAGGATTGGACCACTTTGTAAAATATCTAACGCTTTCCCCTTCATTGGTTGTTCATTTTTTTCACGATCAACAATAAGCACATCTGCAATTCCCTGTGTTGCAATAATAAATGCTAAAGTTGCCCCCGTATGGCCCGAACCAATAATAGATACTTTTTTACGTTTCATATCGTATTTCCCCCTTACTTATCATTCAATTTCATTATAACACTGTCATCTGTGATATTTAACTAAAAATTGTAAGCGCTTTCTAATAGTGTCGAGAATCATCATAACTATCTTTACATAAAAATACGAGACTGAGACATCATAAATGCGTACTCTAAACATGTGCTTAAAATAAACTTTGTCTCAATCTCGCTATATCATTAACTAAGCCCTTTAAATAAGGTATTTACAAAAAAGCCAAAGACACCTGTGATACACAATGTTAAAAATAATAAATAAAGCGTTTCCTTGCCATACTTAAATAAAAATGCAGTAAATGTCGCAATCACGTTATAAACCATGAATACACCCAATACTGTAACAAGCCAGATTGGTTGTGAAGCAAAGGTTAAGAGTAGTGCAACAATCAAACCAAATAATAAGTATGGTAAGGCAACAACATACATTCTGAACTGATTACGTTGTTTGTATTCTTTTTCTGTCATAGTTACTGCCTCGTTTCTTTCATATGAATCTTTCATTTTTACGGTATATCATATCCTTGTGCTGCTGTGTAGATATCAAACCACTCTTGATCATGTAGTGATATATCTAATCCTGCGATTGCAGCATCAACACGTTCTAAACGTTGTGTTCCTAAAATAGGCATAATCGTAGCTGGATGTCTTGTAAGCCATGCAACCACTACAGCTTCGACTGATGTATGATGTGCTTCTGCAACACGTTTTAATACAGGTAAGACACGCTGAGCTATTGGATCATTTTCATCAAATAAACGACCACCCGCATAAGGTCCCCACGCCATGATTTTAACCTTATCTTTATACATATCATCTAACGTACCATCATGGAATGACTCAAGCATATAAGGTGATACTTCCACTTGATTGACTGCGATATGAAAACGATCATCTTTTAAGCATTCATTTAATAATTCATATTGTGAACGTCTAAAGTTAGATACACCAAATGCACGTACTTTTCCTTCATCCACTAATGTTTTGAGCGCATCAGTGATTTCACACGGTTTCATGAGTGGCGATGGTCGATGAATCAATAAAGTGTCCACATAATCTACTTGTAGCTGTTGTAATGAACGCTCCACAGCGCGCTTGATATGTGTTTCACTTAAATCATAGCGATGCCCCTTTTGATCCGGATGAATATCATTCGGTTGTACAATACCACACTTGGTCACTATCTGAATACGGTTGCGTAGCTCTGGTGATAAAGCTAATGCTTCACCAAACATTTTTTCGACTGTATAACTCCCATAAAGATCTGCATGATCCATTGTTGTAATGCCTCTCTCAACAAGTTCATGCAGAAAACGATTCATTTCTTGTGCTGACATTTTCCATTTATCTGCACGATAAAAACCTTGTATTAATTGAGAGTATGAAACGTGTTGATTTATTTTAATTGTCTTCATTCACTTCACCTCAAGTATCATCATTTCTTAATTAAATTGTAGCGAATATCATCGTATAATGCATGTATTGTCCAGACTTTAACCAAATTGTAATAGTTCCAACTTATTTTTCAGTGCTGGCTTATCAAGTTTCTCTCCTATCAATACGACAGTAGTAGGTAATTTCATATCACCCATACTTTCAAGAGCAGGAAGTCCTCCTGAATACTGTAATAAATATATTTCATTTGGAAACTCTCGAAATTGAACATAGCCCTTCATTCTTAAAATGCTATCTGGCATATTTAAAATAAATTGGACAAGTTGCTCATGTGATATTGGATGCGTAAAGTCATAACTTAATACTTCATAGTGGGTATGAGGATGTGACGTCGATAGATTTACTTTATCTATTGTCGCTTGTCCATGCTTCACACTTTCTTTAACTTCTCCATAGATCGCCAAATCAATCTGGCTGTACGGCGCTAGTTGTGAAACATATTGTATCACTTCTTGACGCGCTTCATCGGAATTTAGTAGATCGATTTTATTTAATATCAGTCGATGACTTGCACGAATCTGATCATCCATTAGCGTTTCAGTTGCTTCGGTATTTTCATTCTGTAACAAGCGCTTACTATCCACAATTGTAATAACTAAAGGAGCTTCATATACATTTGAAATGATAGGATCTTGGCATGCAGATAGCAATTCAATAGGATTTGCAATACCCGTTGCTTCGATCACTACATGTTGTACTTCCTGTTTAGAAAGTTGATGTAACTGCATGACTAAATCATCTTGCAAATCACAACAAATACACCCTTGCAACATAGATACAGACAATGCTGTTTGATTCATAATATGACTATCCACATCAAAACGACCAAATTCATTAACAATCAACGCCACTTGATTGCTTTCTTCAAATATTTTATTCATATACTGATTTAAGAATGTAGTTTTCCCACTTCCCAAAAAGCCACTCACTATTGTGATTTTTATTTTTTTATTGTCCACAAGTATCTCCCCACTTAAAAATTTTTATAAATCTGTTATAATATGTATGTTGTTTTAGTCTTATGGCTTGATTAAGTATCAAGCTTCTTCTAAAATGACCGCATGCTATAATTTTACAATAGTATGATTCATAGCACTACTATTTCATAACGGCTCACTATTACGGACGAAACATGATCCGTCAAAGAGAGAAAGCGGATAATATGTCTGGAGGAGAATGCGGATGTCTAATCATCTAAACTTGAAAGGTCAAGTATGTTTTAATTTATACAACGCACAACGACAAGTGAATCGGTACTACACAAATCAAATTTTCAAAAATCACGGTATTACCTACCCACAATATTTAGTACTTAGAATATTATGGGATGAATCACCTGTGAATGTAAAAAAGATTGTGACAGATCTTGCGCTTGATACTGGTACCGTATCACCATTGCTAAAACGCATGGAGCAAATGGATTTAATCAAACGTGAGCGTTCCGAAGTAGATCAACGAGAAGTTTTTGTTTATCTTACTGATAAGAGTAGCGCTATGGAGTCGCAACTTTGTGATGCTGCAACTTTTGTTGCCAAAGCATCTTCACTCACCTTAGATGAAATCCACGAGCTGAATGTTTTGCTCGAAAAAGTAATTGGTAGCTTTAGTGAAGAAAATAAAGCCAAGTAGTAAAGCTTATGGATATTATGAATCATTGTAATGGAAACGAGCCAATAGAATCCCATATACAATATATCTTTTATCCACCCCAATTATATATATTAAATCCATACGCCTGTTAGGACACATCGTCTTAACAGGCGTTTATTTCATACTTTAGTCTGAAAAGTTTAGACTCAACAGACTCGTTACATTATGGTATGCTATGATGTGCAAAGAAATTAAATAGAATGAAGAGGAATTTTTTATGCTATTTTATGAATTAATTAAAGCACTTATTTTAGGGATTGTCGAAGGATTAACAGAATTTGCGCCTGTTTCATCAACAGGTCATATGATTTTAGTTGATGATATGTGGTTAAAATCAACTGAATTTTTAGGTTCTGAATCAGCATTTACATTTAAAATTGTCATTCAACTTGGCTCTGTTTTTGCAGCAGCTTGGATTTTCCGTCACAAATATTACGAAATGTTTCATATTGGAAAATATGCACCAAGTCATCAAGAGGGTCGCCGTTCAAAACCTAAGCGTCTAAAGTTAACACATATTCTTGTCGGAATGATTCCTGCAGGCGTCCTTGGATTATTATTCGATGATTTAATTGAGAAATATTTATTTAGCTTACCAACTGTTCTAATCGGCCTATTTTTAGGTGCTGTTTATATGATTATTGCAGATAGATATAGTCGCAATGTGCGAAATACGGTATCAGTAGATGAAATTTCATACTTCCAAGCATTTGTCATTGGTCTTTCACAAGCAGTTGCGATGTGGCCAGGTTTCTCACGCTCAGGCTCTACTATTTCTACAGGTGTTCTGATGAAATTAGATCATAAATCAGCATCAGACTTCACTTTTATTATGGCAGTGCCTGTGATGTTAGCAGCCAGTACGCTATCAATCGTAAAACATTATAACTATATCGACTTATCACACATTCCATTTTATATCATTGGGTTTTTAGCAGCATTCATCGTTGGTTTTATCTCTATCAAACTTTTCTTAAGATTGATTCAAAATGTAAAATTATTACCATTCGCTATCTACCGCATTGTACTCGTAGTCGTGATTGCAGTTGTTTATTACGTTATTTTATAATATTCAAGTTCATCGTTTACGCCAACATCTTTCATCGATGTTGGCGTTTTTTAGATTAAAGACATTGCATAACAACGCCATAGTGAGTGAATAAGTTGAAACATATTAACATGACTCTTATTACGCGCTGCTAACCGCTTCAATCACATATTCGTTTTGGGTATGTGTGTTTATTTTATGGTACATTGGGTATAAAGTTATCAATGAAAATAAAAATGGAGGCAACGTCTATGAATAAAACAATTAAAATGATCATCACAGTACTTCCAGTCTTTTTAGTACCACTCATTTTAGAACGTAAAAAATTCAAGGAACACCCAGATGTCCAAAAACTAGCAGACACTTCAAAAACTGTTGCAACAAAAACTGGGCATGCAGCAGTTCATGTAAAAGATGGTGTTGTAGATCGTACACAACAAGTGAAGTCACAGGTTAAAGCTAAGAAAGCACGATATGACCATAAAAAAGCTATAAAACAAGCTGAAGCTGAAGAACGTGCCATGCGTCCTGAGAATGTTCATGCACGTGGTGAACAACTTGCAAAACAAAATAGTAAAGGTATTCAAAAACTAGATAAAAAACTTCAAAAAGTTATTGATAAACGTCATAAAGCCGAAGAAAAAGCACAAGCACTTCGTCAAAAACAAATGAAAAAAGATTTAACACGTATGCAAAAATATTCGAAACAAGTTGGTTTTGAGCCGAATACGGTAGATCCAGATGTAGAAGCTCACGGTAATAAAATTGCTAAGAAAAATAAAAAGAAAGTCAGCAAGTTAGACAAAAGACTCCAAAAGAACATCCAACAACGTCATAAAGCTGAAGAGAAAATTCGCAACAAACGTCAAAAAGTGATGAAAAAACAACTAAAACAAGTTCAAAAACAGAATAAAGAAAAACAATCTGATATTTCTAATCCTAATGCAACTGAACAACCAAAACGTATCAAAACATTATCAGAACATCACGTACAAAAATAATGCAAATCACAGGTATATTAGTTGATGGAGATGCCTGCCCAGTTATTGACACAATCATCCATGTGTCACAAAACGCAGGTGTCTCTGTTTTTATATTTCGTAGTTATGATCACTTTTCACATCAAGTGTATCCAGACCATGTACACATAAAATATATGGATGGTGGACGAGATGCAGTAGACTTTTCACTTCTGCGTGACGTTAAAGAAAGCAATATTGTCGTAACACAAGATTATGGATTAGCAAGTTTAGCCCTCAATAAAACACCGTATGTCTTACATCATACAGGACAACACTACACACCTGATAATATCGAACAACTTTTAGCACAGCGTTATCATCATCAACAATTACGACGTACAACGAAACGTCACAATAAAGGACCAAAGCCTTTTACAGAAGTGCAACAGCAAAATTTCAAACAAGCATTGATAGAAATTTTAAATCAATCAAAGCACTAAAAACATATCTTTTATAACAAGTTATCTACCTAACAGAAAGCAAGAAACATTATTCCAATACTATTTACAAACAGCCATCATTTGTTCAGCAGAAAGAAAACACGTATACTACAATTAACAAATGAAGGAGATGGTAAGATGACAATCAAAAGAGTTGCTGTATTTTGTGGTGCTAATAAAGGAAAACACCCAGAATATGTAGCATCTGCCTATGCATTAGGTAAATATTTAGCAGAAAACGATATTGAACTGGTTTTTGGTGCCGGTTCGGTTGGGATAATGGGCGCTGTGCAGGATGGTGTGTTAGATCACGGTGGTAAAGCAATTGGTGTCATGCCAAAAATGTTGGATGATCGTAAAATTACAAGCCAACGATTAACAGAGCTCATACTGGTTGACTCAATGCATGAACGCAAACAAAAAATGGCGGAATTGGCTGATGCCTTTGTAATGGCACCCGGTGGCGCAGGTTCTCTTGAAGAATTTTTTGAAATATACTGCTGGGCACAAATTGGCATCCATCAAAAACCAATTGGCATTTATAATATCAATCAGTTTTATAATCCTTTGCAACAACTCATCGAACATATGATAAGTGAAGGCTTTATCGATGCCAAATATCAAGAACTTGTACAATTATATGATTCACCTGAACAATTAATAGCAGGTTTAAAACAAGCACAACCCATTTCAACACGCACTTATGACTGATTGCTGTACATAAAAAGACCGAGTCCTCTTACTGGTTCTCGGTCTTTTCCTGTATTTCATTCTCTCTGATTAGATCAATACGGTAACGGACTTGTCGCTTAAGTGGATGCTGCAGCCCTAATTGTCTAAATTCAAACTTATCATAGCGCTGCATCCCTATCTTTTCCATCACACGAATGGACGCTTCATTCTGTTCTGCTGCAATTGCATAGACTTCTTTAATCCCTTGATTCTTTGCATAGCGCAACACTGCTTCTGCCGCTTCAGTTGCAATACCGTTATCCCATACATCAGGTAACAGTCGCCATCCAATCTCATAAAAAGGTAAATTAGAAAATGGATAATCTTGTTTCTCAGTTAAATAGTTTAAACCTACCATTCCAATCCATTCTTTTGTTGCTTTAAATTCCACAGCAAACAAACCAATATGATGGGTATTTAAATAACTACGAATGGAATTAAATAACTTTTCCGTCCTTTGATAACTTAAAATACTGGGGAAAAATTGACGGGCTTGTCGATTTGCATTTAACTGTTGTAAACGCTCCAAATCCGAGGTCTCCCAACTGCGTAATCGCAATCGTGCTGTTTCGATATATACTGTCACCTCATTCTGCCCCCTCTCTACCGACTAACTTTTATAAAAATAGTCTCTGAAAACGCATCTATCATCTCATTTTTTGAAGTCAATCTATTCTTATACAAATAAAAACGTTCTAGAGCATAAAACGCTTTAGAACGCATGAAACGATACATATCTTATGCTCTTGAAATATAACTAATTAATTGAATCTTTACTGGGACTTCTTTCAAACGTTCCTGATTATAATCTTTTACAATCGTGAAAACTGCATCGATGTAATCATTGCGATGTTTCAAACGATATGTCGCCGTATACGTTTCCCAATCGTGAGAGAAGTTTGGCTTTAACGCAATAACACGTTCAAGTTTTCCTGTTGTATCATATATTTCATAGCCCGTAATATTTTCAAGTTCTCTTCCTAATGTTACGAGTGACATTTCACGTCCTTCTAAAAGTGCAAATTCTTTTTCATACATGATCGCTTTCCTCTTTTCTTTACATTCATTTTCTATATACTTTCAAATACCCTACAGATATGTCTACCAAACGCATATAACAATGGCTCAAACGTAATTATGACTGTGTTTTATCTCCTTCATCTGTGGCATTCACATCGTCTGCTTGTTTCGCAGGGTCTTCCTTGTCTTTATGCTTGGTTTCGTTGTCTTGATCATCAGAAGAATCCGTATCATTATTTTGTGATTCTGTTTCATCACTACTTGTTGATTGGTGGATTTTATCTTCTGCTTCTTTTATCTTTTCATCAAGTGTTTCACTTTGTTCTTTAAGTTTTTTATTTTCTTTTTTTAACATTTTTTGTTCTTTTTCTAATGACTGAATTTCATCTTGTAACTTTGATTTCTCACTCTTACCACACCCTGTCAATACGAGTGTAGCCATTAGTATGATGACACCTATTTTTTTCATATTTGCCTCTCCAATATTGAATTGCTACTTTTCTATTTTAGCATGTATAACCATTCTACGCATGTCATTCAACATAATTTCATTCTTAAGTATTTCACCAATTTATACATCTTCTACATATCATTAATTAACAACACTGATTGATTTATTAAGTTAAACTCGTCATAATAATAGGTATTCAAAATGTAGGTTTTTTCAAGAGGAGGTGTGATATGAAAACAACGAATGAATTAATGAAAGAAAATAATGTAAAATCATTGCGTTTAAACAATACAGATCGCCAAATATTTGAAAGTTACATGACATATGTTCGTGCCGATATGCGTGTCAATGCTTACGATTCTGAAAAAGTATTACAACAAATTCTTGCACACTTGCTCAAAGCTGAAAATAAAGGCATGCACGCCATGGATTTTTTCAATCATGATCCTAAACAACATGCAAATGACACCATTAAAGCTCTACCGAACCATACATTCATCAATATCTGTCAGTATATCTATCAGTACATTATCTTTTTACTAGGCTTATTTTGTTTTTTTAAAGGATTTCTTGGGTTTTTCATTAATGACCCACGTATTTTCATTTATACATTTCCATTGGTACTGATAAGTGGATTACTCGTCATCTTTTTATTTGTATGGTTCTGCTTTAAAATGGTACAACTTCAAGCTTTCCATTACTCACGACTCGCTTGGTTAATTGGATATCTCGTTCTGATCGCACTATTCATTTTAATGTTTCAAATATTTTTCTTTCCACAACAACTGTTTCAGTTTGGTCCGTATATCTTAGTGGGAAATTGGACATTCGTACTCATCTCATTTGTCATCTTACCAATTGGTTTATACCTAAATAGTAAGCAACAAACAAATAACCGTGCTTCATGGCGTTAAAAGGAACGAGGTTGTGAGAGAAACGATTAGAATTTGAGCAGAATTCGAGCGCTGAGTAAAATCACTTTTTTATTTTGAGGAATTGCAAGTAGTAGATTTGATATATGTCTATCCTTATCATCTTGTCACATATCTAATCACCTTTACAGAGGCACTACAACAAAATTGTTCAACATTTTCTGTAGTGCTTCCAGTTCTGACAAAAGCTTTTCATCTAAAATATAAAAAAAGAAAGAGGCTAGGACAAACTTCTGCTTTGGAAAGTCGTGTTCATACGATCTCCAGAGCAAGAATACCTCTGTCTTAGCCTCTTTTTTATATTTTAAATAAGTAGTGCATCCACAAAGAACCAAATTATCATTAGAAACATGACGACAGCTTGTACAACGGTACTTGTAAAAATAGCAGCAATGGTTCCAATACTGGCACGTATCGCAGTTTTTATATCAATACCTTGTAACAATTCAACTACTAAAACGACAATAAATGGAACAATCAAAATACCGAATGGTGGCAAAATAAACGCCCCAACAATCACTGCAATTAAAGCTGATTTTTCTGCTATTTTTGAACCACCAAAGCGATTTACGAAATAGCGACTGAGCAGTAAGTCTGAAAGGAAAATCAACAATGTCCAAATCACTGCTGATCCCCAAAACCACCATGATAAACGCTCACTGTCTATACCAAATTGATATATAAAGAACCCAATCCAAAGCATTAATACGCCTGGAATAATCGGCTTAATTAAACTAACAAACCCTAGTATAAATGCGCATAAAATTAATAACCATAAGGCGGTATGTAATACATCCATGTGATTCGCTCCTTTCTCATATTTATGCTGCTTTGCTTGATTTCACTTCTTTTTTCGTAAACAAGATTAATATAAATCCACATGCAAGAGAGAAGGCTGAAACATAAAAAACATTGCCAAGACCAACCCAGTTACTCATTGCACCACCCAGTAAGTTACCAAGCAACTGTCCGATCACCATTGCATTAGCAAATAATGTTGAAGCATAACCTGGGAATTGTGGCAAAATATCTTGGAAGTAACTAATACCAATTCCTAGTAAAACAGCTAAAAACGCCGCTAATAATACTTGTCCAACGAGCATCATGTGTACACTTTCAAAGATACCGACGCTAGCGAAGAAGGCACTCCCACAAACTGCTGCAATCGCAAGCAATGTTCTCGTTGATACACGGCTTGCAACAATACCTAATATAATCATAAATGGGACTTCTAACCCTGCACATAAGCTTGCTAAATGACCCACATATTTTTCATCTTCATGTAAATAATTCGTGACATATAATGGCATATTCAACGTATACATCCATTGACCAATATGTAATAAAATGAATGCCAAGAACGGCACAATCAAATAAGTATGCGTCAACATAGAAGGGGCATTTTGTTCTGTATGCACTTGATTACTCACTGGTTTGACTGCTTTAATATCCTTAAAGAAGAAGAGTTGCAAGACTAACGTTGTTAAGATGATCGCAACTGTTCCACTGAATAAACCGTTATATCCCATTGATTGATTTAAAATATTCCCTACTAATGGACCAAATAAGAAACCAAATGAGAACATAGAACGTAATACAGAGTTTGCAAAAATAGCACGGCTACTTGATGTCGATTGGTTAATCGATTCACGTGCTGAAGCATACAACTGAGGCATTGCAGGAGCAAAGAGTCCTTGGAAAATAGCGTATAGAATAATAAATAAGATAATATTATCTACATAGAATGGTAGTGTAAAACTAATAGCCCCCATAAGCAGTGCAATGACAATAATTGCTTTTCGGTTAATGGCGCGTGTATCTGAAAAACGTGCAACAATTGTATTCATTGTAAATTGACTGATCGCAGCCAAAGCAAGTAACAGACCAAATTGATTGGTTGTCATACCTAATTGATTGGTAGCAAACAACACAAAAAAGGGTACGGTTACCGCAATTCCCATACCTATCAGCATCATATTTACAACAAATAATTTATAGTTTTTAATCGTTAATAAATCACGAAACATAGTTTTCTCCTTTTCTAATGTATCAATCAGCAAAATAAGTGCGTTTAGGCATTGATAAATCTTAAATATGTGATAAATTCAATCCACATATCCATTTGCCTGAACACGCACCTATCATTCTAATGGAATTCTTCTATTATACATCAACCATTTGATGTAATACATTTGTTTCTTTAATATATGACTTCAAAACACCAATAAATGCACTCACTTGTGGTAACTGCATCATACTCATGTCATAACTCAAATATGTCGCACGAACCAATGGACGTTCTTCAATATCTACTTTAATCATCGTGAACTGTTCCGTATCCAAGTCTTTTGTCATAATTTCAGGTAAGATTGTAACACCTACACCACTTAATAATAGTGCTTTACACGTCGCAACTTGATCCACTTTGATACGAGCATGATAATCTTGCGACATATGTTGATGATACCATGATTTTATCTGGTTAATATATACCGGATCGGCTTGGAATTCTATAAATGGCAATTTATGTATTTCCGCCGTTTTACTTTTTGGATAAATAAAATAATGTTGATCATCCATCAAATGATCATTATGTTTATTTAACAATTGATTACCTCTCACAATCATAATGTGATAGTCATTATAATGTTTTTTTATATCATCACTGGAACCAACATGTAACTTCACTTCTACGTTTGGGTATTCAGCTGTATAACGACTCAGTACTTCTGGTAATAATGATTGACCAACAAGTGAGGAACATCCAATAGACAAGTTCCCGTTAATCGCACCGATATGCGCTTTGATTTTATCTTTAAATAAATGTTCTTGATTCAACATTTCTTTTGCATGTGCAATCACCATAGCCCCTTCAGTTGTTGTAATGAGTTGCTTTTTCGTACGTATAAAAATTTCAACACCAAAATACCGCTCAATTGATTTCAAACGCTGTGTTACAGCAGGTTGTGATATATATAATTGCTCTGCTGCTTTACGCAACGTTCTTGTTTCGTCCAATGTAATGAGCAAACGATAATCATCCATCTTCATCACGGTTCCTCCTCTACAAATTCGCATTGTGTGATGATCTATAGTTCTAATATCCAACTTAATTCATATCTTCTTACAGTCTGGCACAAAATATCGCCGAACTTAAGCTTATTAAAGACTATTCAATGCATGCCGAATCGTCCTCGTCTCGGCTGCTTATGACGGATTTTATTGAAACAATACATTGCTTTTTCCTGTATACTATTAAAATCTTCATCAATTTGAATCATGAGCTGATGTGCAATAATATACGCTTCATGATACTGTTTTCTTGTAATTTGTTTCGTACGCAACGCACGCTCAAGATCTTCCTGATCCACTAACTCATACTTTCCGTTTGGTAACACTAACACATCCAAATATAAATCTACTGTACGTGCCTTCCCTTTTTGCGTAATATTTTTCAAATTAATATCAAAATAATATTGTAGTGGTTGTCCATCTTCATTGAACATGACCGTCAAACTATAACGTTTTTTCTCAGGTACAATTTGTAGCCACTGATACTGTTCATCGGCAACAACCATCTTCTTACCGACCACTGTTACTTCTAATGGCTCTCTCACTTTATTAATTGTAATTAAGCCAATAATCCCCTTAAATTTATTATTGTTCACTTTCACTTCTATATAATCACGGTCTAAGAGGCGACGCCAGTGACGTTTATCGATATATTTTACTTTCACAGCCACCATCCTCCTTTTGTTCATTATATAAAATTAATAGACCACTGTCACTCGTTCGAGCATTCATGTCAACTTAAGGAACACGTCATATGTATAAAACTTTTATAAAATAATCATAAAATTTTATCTTCACTCTAAGAAATAGTATTTCAATAGTTATATGTTAAGTTAAAATAGCTACTTATGTTTTTGACCTTTGACTTGTAATTATTTTATCTCTCAGCTCAAAGAGACACCCTTCTCTTATCAAAATTTATCATGATAAGAAAGGGTGTACGACACTCACTTATTATTCACTATATTTGCAACCTATTCCAATATCATTAAGATACACAGTCAGGTCACCTAAGTATTATTTATGATATTCAGTTTATTAACGACTCTTCCGTCAATTACAATGAAACATTATGGAAAACATGTTGTACATCTTCAAGGTCTTCCAATACATCAACAAGTTTTTCAAAATTCGCTAAATCATCACCTGATAATTCAACTTCCGATTGTGGTAACATCTCTAATTCAGCCACTTCAAAATCTTGAACACCTAAATCACGTAATGCTTTTTGTACAGATGCAAATTGATCAGGCTCTGCATATACAATAGTAAGACCACCTTCTTCAATCACATCACGCACATCAATATCTTGTTCCATCAATTGTTCTAACACAGTATCTGCATCATAACCTTCAAACGCAAATGTTGCTGTGTGATCAAACATATACGCAACAGATCCTGATACACCCATGTTACCGCCGTTTTTACCGAATGCAGCACGCACATCAGATGCTGTACGATTTACATTATTTGTTAAAGCATCCACAATTAACATTGAACCACTTGGACCAAAGCCCTCATAGCGTAAAGCGTCAAAGTTCTCATCGCCGCCACCTTTTGCTTTATCAATGGCTCTATCAATAATATGATTCGGTACAGAATAGGTTTTGGCACGCTCTAACACAAACTTTAATGCTTGGTTTGATTCTGGATCCGGTTCACCAGACTTGGCCGCTACATAAATTTCTTTACCAAATTTTGCATAGATACGGCTTGTATTTTTGTCCTTTTGTGCTTTTTTCTCCTTAATGTTATTCCATTTACGTCCCATTCTTCCATCTCGCTTTCAATTGCTTTTTAGACTACCCTTTATTATACATGGTATTTTTATTTGAAAGCAACATGTGTCAAATATCATCCTCTATAAATAAAGATTCACGTATCGTTTCAGCTACTCCAACACTTTCCGCACCATACACTAATAAACGCCCATCTTGATATAAGGTCATATCATATACATCCACCATTAATCGCTTCACATATGGGTTCTCCAACCCAACGCGCACATGTGACTTCAAAGGCGCATCAAAAATTTCTTGTGGAAGTCGAAATTGATATACACCCCCGCACAATTCACGTACTTGCCCGGAGTCTTTTTGTGTTAAATGGTGATATTGCTTTTGTCCACATACTAAGCAATCTGGTTCTTTCAATTCTGACACATCTACCGTACGCATCTTATGCGTATATACATCAATCGTCGTCATATGACTTGTTAATGATCCGTGCATAATATAATGAAAAACTTCTGCAACAATGAGGCTACATGCCATGTGTACTGCAGGAGGTAATACCCCATTAATTTCACAACGCTCCATTGTTTCTGGCATTTCTGGCATGATGCACTGCAAACAAGGTCCTTCATCATGAACAGGTAGTACACTCACTTGACTTCCTACTACTGCACCATATATATAAGGAATCTTCAATTTTCTCGTTGCTTCATTCAATAAATAGCGCATCTTAAATGTATCCATACCATCTAATACCATGTCGGGGTTGACTTGTTCTAACAGACTTAAAATGTTTTGTGCAGTTATTTCTTGATTATAGGTTACAACTTCCACTTCATGATTCATCGCATTTAAATGTTGCTTTAATGCTACTACTTTCGGAAGCATTGCTTCAGCATCTGCTGTTACATAACAACTTTGTCTGTGTAAATTAGACAGCGTCACAATATCTTTATCCACAATTGTTATTCGCCCTACACCACTGCGTACCAATTGTTCTGCCACACCACTGCCTAGTGCACCAACCCCCATGACAATCACATGAAGGTTTTGAAGTTTTCGTTGTCCTTCTTGACCAAAATGGGCATATTTTATCTGTCTATCATAACGTGTCATTATAAGAAGCCTAATCCTTCTGATGGGCTAGATTGTACTGCATTATATTTAATCGGAATACGTCCTGCCTCATAGCTTAAACGTCCTGCTTCAATTCCTTTTTTCATCGCTTCTGCCATCTTCACAGGATCTTTTGCGCGTGAAACTGCAGAGTTTAATAAAATAGCATCTGCACCAAGTTCCATTGCTTCTGCACAATCCTTTGCTGATCCGATACCTGCATCAACGATAACCGGCACTTTACTTTTTTCAATAATATAACGCAAATTAAGCGGGTTACTAATTCCTCTTCCTGTTCCGATTGGAGACGCTAACGGCATGATTGCATGCACACCTAACGCTTCTAAACGTTGGGCTAAAACAACATCATCTGAAATATATGGACAAACAATATAACCTTTTTCTAATAGAATTTCACATGCTTTATACGTTTCAAAAGGATCTGGCAATAAGGTATCGTCATCACCAA
This sequence comes from Staphylococcus sp. IVB6240, assembly GCF_025558425.1. NCBI lineage: Bacteria > Bacillati > Bacillota > Bacilli > Caryophanales > Staphylococcaceae > Staphylococcus > Staphylococcus dromedarii. The sequence goes on along the minus strand of NZ_CP094718.1, from coordinate 388,678 downwards.
TGACTTCTACTTTAATCATATCGCAGACACCTGCTTCATTTGCTAATTCAGCAATACGCACCGCTTCCTCTGCCGTTTTCGCCCCTGCTGTATTTGGAAAAGTAATAAATTGCTCTAAATCAACATTTGCGAGTGGATTTGGTAGTTCACGATCATATAAATGCATACGTCGTACTGCAAATGTTAATACCTCTGTTCCAGATGCAGCAATTGCTTCACTTTGAACCTGCTCATTATCAAATTTTCCCGTACCTAAAAATAATCTTGAGTTAAATTTTAAATTTCCAATATTAAACATTTTATCCGCCTCCTACAAATTCTAACAATTCTAAACGATCATCTGGTCGCACATAAGTCGATGCCCATTCTGAACGTTTCACAACCGTTTCATTATGTTCAACTGCCATGCGTTTTGCTTCAATACCAAAATGATCCAATACATCTTGGATCGTTGTGTCTGATTCAAATTGTTGTCGTTCACCATTCACTTGTATTTCAATCATGTCATTCCCTCCTTTTTCTGATGCCACTTCTGCACCATTTCTTCAAATACTGGAACTGATGTATCAAATGCACTACGAATACATGCTATCCCTACAAAATCTGAGTGAATTTCTTCTACAGTTTTAATATCTACGCCACCTATCGCAACAAGTGGCCAACTTCCTGATATCGCCAATTCTATTTCTTCATTTGTTCGTGGCGTCTTACCTTGCTTTGATGCGGAAGGAAACACATGACCATATATGCCAAAGTCTAAATGATGCGCCTTTGCTTCAATAATTGCTGAAATACTATGAACAGACATACTAATACGATATTCAGGACTCTCTGCTTTTAGTTGATATGCGATTGGGTCACCTTCTTTAAAATGCAATTGTCGAATCCCCATATCTTTGGCTAATTTAATGTCGGAATGAATGATGATTTTGGACTTAGGAAATTCTCTAAGTCGTAATAATGCTATCCATTCTGCTAAAGCTTTTTTGGACATGGGTGTCCTTAGTAACACGCCGTCAATTTGAGGTTCTATCATTGCTAAACGTTCAATATGTTTAGCTGTCAACACATCATAAGGTGTCACTGCAATAATCATGTAACGCCTCCTTTTTCAAATGCCACTTGTCCTGTATTGCAAAATAAAAAAGCTACTCTTCCACACAATAGTAGAAAAGCAGCTTCACAATTTATACGTAAGCAAAACCACTTTCCTACGCCAGTACTAACTGGATCAGGTTCAGGAATTTTGAAATACGTTTCAATCTCAGCCATCGTCTCTTATGGCACTTCCAGTGGATCATTTGATATTTAATTTTTAATCTTTCTAATGTCATGATATTAAAAAGTGCATCATAATTCAATATATTCTAAAAAGCATTTTAAAATTGTAGACCTTAAATATATTTAAAGATAATCTATATAAATTAAGATGTTATTATCTTCTCATTGTTTGGGCCAAGTTTAATGCATGACGAATAATACGGAATAAGTTTAAGAATAGGTTAAATCCCATCTCTCTTGGAGCAAAAGCACCACGCTTTAATCTGTTGAAATCATATAGCGTATATAGCAAGAAAAGTCCTAATCCTACTACTGAAATAACAGTATATAACATTGGAACGTGGAATATCCAAGCTACAATACTCATACAGATGAGCGCAATAAGTGTTACAAATAAATATTTCCCCATACCCGATGCATCACGAATGACAAAAAATCCAAGTATACCAAATACAACAAATCCTGTAACAGCCAATGACACAATCATTAAAAAGGTTTGACCACCTAGATTTGCTAATGAATACATGAATGTCGCATAAGAAAGCAATCCTGCTACAATTGTATAAATGTGTGAAATAATAGGCCCACTAAAACGTGCACGCTGCAAAACCATTGTGATTAAAATTAACATAGCGAGCCCAATAGACATCGGTTGGCGCCATTCTGCTGGTAGGTATTGGCCAAAATATACTGAAATACCAAATATTAACCAATAATACATGAAAAATAACCAAACTTGTCCATAGCGTTTATGATAAGACGATTGTTGTTTTGTACTTTCGTTCATAAAAATCTCCTTTATATTACACTAATGTGATTGAATGTAACATTTACTTTAACATATGTCTATTTTATCTCACAGCACTTTATTTATGAGTGAGGGATTAATAAACATTTTAAATTCATTACATGTTTGTAACATTTCACAAATTTAAAATAATGTTTGATATTATGTATAAGATGATAATTGTAGAAAAAATAAGATTCTTTTGAATACATAAGGAGGAAACACTTTGAAAAAATTTGCACTTGCATTAACCGTTACTTCTGGTGCTGCAGCAGTCCTTGCTCACCAAGATGCAGAAGCTTCTACACAACACGCCGTACAAGCTGGTGATTCTTTATGGGACGTAGCAGCACAATATGGCACAACAGTTGAAGCTATTAAACAAGCTAACGGGCTTACAAATAATATGATTTTCCCTGGTCAAACACTATCAATTAGTGCCACTTCAGGACAGTACACTACTCAAAACCAAAATACATCACAATATAATACATCAACATCCCCTGCCACATCTTCACAGTCGTCAAGCAATGGTCACACAGTTGTTGCAGGTGAATCTTTAGACATCATTGCAGCAAGATACGGTGTAACAGTTCAAGATTTGATGAATGCTAACGGTATGTCTGGCTACTTAATTCATCCAAATCAATCTTTACAAATTCCAAGTCAATCAAATACAAGCACTGCAACTGCTTCATACTCAAATGCAACAGCTGTAGGCTCCGGTAATGGAACAACAGTCGCACAAACAAGCACTGCGAATCAATCACCATCATTCAACCACCAAAACTTATACACTTGGGGACAATGCACATGGCATGTTTTCAATCGTCGTGCTGAAACTGGACAACCTATTAGCACATATTGGTGGAATGCAGATCATTGGGCAGGTGCTGCCTCAGCCGATGGTTATACAGTAAACAACGTGCCTCAAGCTGGTTCGATTATGCAAACAACTGAAGGCGCTGTAGGTCATGTTGCTTACGTTGAACGCGTTAATCCAGATAACAGTGTCTTAGTATCAGAAATGAACTACAATACAGCACCCGGTCAAGTAGGTTACCGTACTGTACCAGGTTCACTTTCAAATTCATATAATTATATTCATTAATATATAAAGAAGTTGGGATACCGATAGATAGCGTCCCAATTTCTTTTTTGGATAAACTGATTCAATTCTGAGAACATGTTAAACTTTTCCACTTTATTAAGTTAATCTTTCATGCTATATATACAAAAAAGGATTGAGACATTTTTATATGCCTCAATCCTTTTTATATTAGAAAAATAGGTTCAAAATGAGATAAATGACTGCCGAAAGTACCGCAGAAATTGGTAATGTAATGAACCATGTAACAATCATACGTTTTGCTGTATTCCAATGAACACCTTTAATACGGTTAGCTGAACCTACCCCAAGGATAGATGATGATACAACGTGTGTTGTAGAAAGTGGAAAGTGTAATGATGATGCTACGAAAATTGTTAGAGCAGATGATAAGTCAGCTGCTGCACCATTAGCTGGACGGATTTTCATAATATTCCCACCAACTGTTTTAATAATTTTCCAACCACCTACTGCTGTACCAAATCCCATTGCTGCCGCACAAGCTATTTTTACCCATAATGCTGGTTCAACACTTGTTTGCATGCCTGCAACAATTAATGCCATCGTAATGATACCCATTGACTTCTGCGCATCATTCGTACCATGTGAGAATGATTGTAATGCTGCCGTAAAGATTTGGAAAATACGGAAGTTACGATTTGTTCTTGCAAGATTAGCATTTTTAAAGACAATCTTCACAATTGAATACATGGTAAAACCTACAGTAAAAGCAATTAAAGGTGACAAAATCAGTACGAGTACAATTTTTGTAAATCCTTGTAAATGTAGCACGCTGATTGAACCAGCTGATGCAATTGCTGCACCTGCAATCGCACCAATTAAAGCATGTGATGAAGAACTTGGGATACCGTAGTACCAAGTCACCAAATTCCATATAATTGCTGCAAGAATCGCTGCAAGTACAACGACTAATCCATTATCAAGATGGAATGGGTTAACGATTTCTTTTGTAATTGTTGATGCAACACCCGTAAATGTTAATGCACCAATAAAGTTCATAATAGCTGCTAAAAAGATGGCATGTCTTGGTGACAATGCACGTGTTGAAACAGCTGTTGCTACTGCATTGGCCGTGTCATGAAATCCATTGATAAAGTCAAAAACCAACGAGAATATAACGATCGCAATCGTTACAAATATCAAATACTCCATAAGTGAGGACTCCTTAGCTATTTTTCATGATTATTGTTTCAAAGTTGTTTGCGACTGCCTGACAACGGTCAGCAATATTTTCTAAGCTCTCATAAATATCTTTGATCTTAATCAAAGTAATTGGGTCCGTTTCACTATTGAAGATATGTTTAATAGATTGTCGTAAAATACCGTCACAATTTGTTTCATATTCTTTAATATTAATTGAATGTACACGCATATGTGATAATTTCTTTTCAGTTAATAATCCAATGGCCAACTTCATCTCACCAATAGCCTTTTGAATATTGTCCACAAATTCGAGCATGTATTCATCTGAATATTCGATAGAGTACATTTCAAACATGGCAGACGTTTCTTCCATTGCGTCAAGTACGTCATCAATAGCGTTACACAATGACATAATGTCTTCACGCTCGATTGGTGTAATGAATGTTTGGTTCAAGTCTGTAATAACTTGATGCATCAAATCATCACCGTGCGATTCATACGTCTTAATGTTTTCAGCATAAGTTCTTAAATCAAGGTGCGTTTTAAAGTCCATCTTGCCGAACTCTACTGCCGCTCGATCTAGGTTGAAGATCATATCTTCTAATCGCTCCATGAACTTATCCTTTTTCTTCTTAATCATGTTAAATCCTCCGTTCAGCGATTGGTGCAATCACTTTTAAGAGAGTTAATTCAACTTTAATATTACAATTCTTAAAAATGATATTAACGCTTAAGACATGATTGTCGCCAAATTGCCGTTTATTTATTCAAATGACAAAATGTCACTTGTATTCATTCAGATTTTTTACCTATATTTGAAAATATCACATATTGTAACAGTCGACAATCAAATTTACAAAACCTTAACATTTTATTTTCTTATAAAACGTGTAATAAGGGAGTGGGACAGAAATCTTTATTACTATAAAAGATTTCGTCGTCCCACCCCGGCAAGGGTGACTAGAAGTGAAAAAAGTTTTTTAAAACGCATTTTCACTTCAGACACCTACTGCCACTATACTTATATCTATATTCAAAAGAAAGGAACTGAGCACTATGTCCCAGCCCCATATCCTACGATTAGTCAAGCACTTTATTTAAGTGAGTGCTAAAAAAGGCATCACTAAATAAACCTATGTTAGTAAAAAATTTTTGGAATGTGTTATTATGATGGTAGATAGGTTATCAGTGCGGTGACATTCGATAATCGTATTCTTTATTGTTAATAACTAAGTGATGAATAGTTTTTAACAGCTTGTTCACACAAGCAATAACTGCAGTCTTATGGCCTTTTCCATAAGGCTGTTCTTTTAATTTATAATAGTAATCAACAATGTGGTTGGCATATAGTCTTTGTACTTTCAACATGTTTTGTACAATGATGTAAAATAATGACCTTGCACGTTTATTTCCTCGCTTATTTATTTTGTCTTTGTAATGTGTTTTTCCTGATTGATATCTTTTTATATCAATACCAATATAAGCATTCAGCTGTTTATGAGAAGTGAAAGCACGTATATCACCTAGTTCTCCAATTACCATAGCTGCAGTTAACTCTCCAATACCTGGAATAGATGTTAATATTTTAAATTCATCAAGTGTTTGAGCTAAGTCAATAAGTTGAGTTTGAATGGCTAATTGTCTTTCCATTGAATTAAGTAAATCATCAATTGTGTAGATGAGTTTATCTACGAAGAATGAATCAGCGGGTACTGATGGATAACTTTCATTCGTATAAGAAACTAACTTCTCCACATATGAATTTACCTTTTTGTCTGACAATCGTTTATTAGTACTATTAGCGATTAGCTCTTTCAATTTTGATACATTATTAACATCTACATAATCTGGATGTGGAAATAGCTTCGCAACTCTCAACGCGATTTTAGAGTATCTGTCTTTAAATAAAATTTGTAGTTCTGGAAAGGTCATATCTAATAACTGAATCAATGTACTTTTTAAGTATGTCATTTGATTAGAAAGTTCTTCATAATATCTTGTCACTTCTCTTATTTTGATGTGAATATCTTTTATCATATTTTGAGATGGTTGCTTATTATAATGCTTCGCAAGATTTGCCAACTTATGAGCATCTGATTTATCTGTTTTCCATGTTCTAAGTGTATTTGTCATTAACTTAGACTCTAACGGATTCACTATACTGTAAGGGATGTAATTTTCATTACAGAATCTTTCTAGCGGTTTGGAATATATACCTGTTGATTCAAGAAGGATATAAATCCCTGCATATTGTTTTACATAATTCAATAGATTTTCAAAGCCGCTTTTATTATGAATTAATTCAAACTCGTCTATAAAAGTTTCGTTTGAATAATGTGCAATAAAGCTTTTCCCTTTCCCTACATCGATACCAAAATATTCGATATAAATCACTCCTATTCTTTTTATCTAAGAAGCTTTAACTTCACTGACCCTTATTTTTTTCACTTTCCCATACACGATCTCACTGGACCCAACATACTAAAATCGAATTAATAAGGAGAGTGAAGTTCTCCAGTTTTTTATACGGATTCGTTGACCCTCGGAGCTGTTCGGAGTACTTCTCTCTACTACTATTCCATAAACTCAAATAATGCGCTATTGGCAAATTTTAGTAAATAAAAAAGTAGTGAAGTTACCTACCGTCGTAGATTTCTTCACCACTAATCTTAGTATGTTTTATTGACTATACAAATATTTAAGTAGTATATTTAATCGTTCTTTTAGCATGAATAAATGCGATAATCGCAAATACCGCATAGATTGCAGAATAAATAACCATCATCATATATGCAGGTACCAAATTCGGACTGTCCGCCAAAACATTAAAAGCTTTAGTAGCAAAATATGCATGACATAAACCGATAATCAGTGGTAGACCAAAGTTAAAAAGTGTTTTTAGTGCTAGACCTTTCGTCATATCTTGATGTGTATAGCCGATTTTACGTAATATTTGATAATTGTGCATTTCATCATCCGTCTCATCCATTTGCTTGATATAAATGATACAGCCTGCTGCTATAAGGAAAACAATACCAAGGAAACTACTCACAAAAATAAACATACCTGTAAATGCTAATGACTCTTTCTCAATAGCAGAGCGTGGTGTTGGATTTGTCTTATTGAACTGTCCATTCAATTCATTCGCCAAATGCTTATCCTTATCTTGTTTTAATTCAAAGCCTATTTGCATACGTTTTGGCGTTTCTTTGTTATTTGCATTAGCTGGTTCAAGTTGTTTAAATGTCTTTTCATTCACTACAGCAACAGGTGAACCAAATAACAGGTTGTTAGCAATATAGTTTTGACTCGTCATCTTACTCACTTTTAACGTCTGTTGGTGGTCTCCTTTACCTAAGACGACTTGATTCCCTTCTTCAACTTTTACACCCTTTTCTGTAATTGAAAACATATTAACAAATTGTACTTCTCCTGGCGCAACATCAATTTCTTCTAATTCTGAATCACGCATAAGAGGTGTCACATCAAAGTATTCGCCTAATTTATGTCCTTTCCCTTTAATAGGCATTTCAATAAGGTGTTGCGCATATTTCTTGTATGGAATGTTTTTCTCTTTCAAAGCATCTTCAAATTTCTCCGCTAAATTTGTATCAAAATATGTGTATTCATAAGGTGATGTTAGATTTACATTTTTTTGTACACTTGATTGACCTAATGCTGCAAATGATAAAACAGTAATCGTAATTGCTGAAATAATTCCAATAAGTGTTAACGAAAATGCATTTTTCTTCATACGATGCATAATAGATGATGTGAACACGACATCTGTTACTGTCACATTTCCTTTTTTGAATGTCTTCAATGTTTTAAAGACAAGTGACACGAAACTTCTAAAGAAAAAGTAAGCCCCTATCACCGTTAAGAATAAAATACCCAATGCCACAAAAAAGATCGCACCAATTAAGTATTCCGTTTCAAACATCACTGTTGATAAATAATAACCTGATCCAATCATCCCTATACCAAGTATACCGAAAATAACTTCCCACAATGTGATGCGGAATGTCGTTGCTTCTGATTTTTGTACATCACTCATTAATTGTACGATAGAACGGCGTATAATAAAGATGAAACTTTGAACCATAATTAACAACCATGCACTTATCACAAGCACTAATGTTACAACAACCGCTTCTAATTGAATCCCCATTTTAATATCGATAGGGATGTGCATAAATTTTTTAACAATGAGTTGTAGTAAACGAGATCCGAAAATACCGATAATGATACTGACAAGGGTTGTTGAGACAAAAATAGCCAGTTGCTCAATACCTAACATACGCATGAGGTCTTTACGAGAAAGGCCAATCAATTGGAATAGGGCAAAACTTTTTGCACGCTTTTTAATAAAAAGACGATTGGCGTACATTAAAAAGAAAAGAATAATGATAAATAGGAACTTTTCACCAATACTTGCCGCTTTCGCTAACATTGCTGTCCCATCTGATGCCGTCACTTCATCTGTATATTTCAACGTTACAAAACTAAAATACATACTAATACTTATGATTAAAGAGAGAAGGTATATGGCATAATGTCTCAGATTTTGTGCTAAGTTTTTAAAAATGATTTGATTAAAGCTCATAAGTGACACCACCTAATACACTTTGATTGTGAATAATTTCTTGATAAAAGTGTGCGGTTGTCTTATCTCCTTGAAAGAGTTCCGTGTGGATTCGACCGTCTTTTAACATAATGACACGATCTGAATAACTTGCTGCAACAGGATCATGCGTGACCATCACAATCGTTGTTCCCATATCATGGTTGATTTGTTCAAGACGAACTAACAAGTCTTGTGCACTCTTTGAATCAAGTGCTCCCGTCGGCTCATCAGCAAAGATAATGGCTGGTTTTCCGATAAGTGCACGTGCGGCTGCCGTTCTCTGCTTTTGTCCACCTGAGATTTCATTAGGGTACTTATCCCCAATTTCTTGAATACCTAATGCTGCTGTTACTTCTTCGTATCGACGTTCTTTTTCAGTACGGCTCAAATTCATTATTGAAAGTGGCAACATGATATTTTCTCGAACAGTTAGTGTATGAAGTACATTATAATCTTGAAAAATAAATCCTACTTCTTGTTTTCGGAAGTTTGATAATTGTTTATTCGACATACGTGTAATATCTTGACCATTTACTTCAATTTGGCCATTTGTTACATAATCAATGGAACTGAGTACATTAAGTAAGGTTGTTTTACCTGACCCTGAAGGCCCCATAATTGATACAAAGCCACCACGCTTTACCTCGAGATTAATATCTTTCAACACTTCAAATGATTGATGATGATTTCCGTATACTTTTGTCACATGCTTAGCATTTAAAATAGACATGTGGCTTCACTTCCTTTTCGTATTTGTTACATTTATCATACCGATTCCCACCATTTATTGCGTTTGAATCATATAACAAAACGCATGACTCATGTGACAATTTTGTCACTTTGACATGCGTTGCGTATGTTGATTCTGTTTTGAAAAGAATAATGTCACTGATGTACCATGCCCAACCTCTGACTGTACATCAATGGTTAGTCCTAACGCCTCTTTGACACTATCGACAAGATACAATCCCATACCCGATGCATTTTCTGTTTCAGGAATATCCCCTGTAAAACCACGAGAAAAGATTCTCGGTAAGTCATGTGGTGGAATACCACACCCTTTATCTGCTATCGACAGTGAGACATGCGCGTCCTCTATAACACCCCGAATGACGATATCTCCTGTATTCGTGTATTTGACCGCGTTAGAAATGATTTGGCGTATCACCATTTTACACCATCGTTTATCCGTATAAACTTCTATCTCCGATGGTACGTCTATTTCAAATCCTAAACCTTTTCGCATACTAATGTGGCGTGTTTCCCTCACTTCTTCAACCACTAATTGGCGTAATTGCGTGACTTCAAAAAACATATCATGGGCTTGATGATTAAGCCGTGATAAAAAGAGCTGTTGATCTAACATATAAGCAATACGAGACCATTCATACATTAATTGTTGTCGTCTCGTAAAATCGGGTTCTTGTTCAATCAATAACTTCATTGCAGTCACGGGTGTTTTAATATCATGGACAAACTCTGTCACTGCTTGCTCATTCATATTCAACCAATGGCGTTGTTCTTCTAACGTTTGTTTCTGCGTTACGAGCTTATTTTCTAAATAATCTAGGATATATTTTTCGAAAGGACTTTCTGCATAGTCTCGATGATGGATTTCACGAATATCGACACCCTCTGATATCTTCTCATAAAACTTTATTTCTTTAATATACATGAAAATCAAATAAAAACTACCCACAATCACTTGCAACCCTAATACAAACCATGCACTATCTATCGACATACGTTGATCTAAATAACCCACACCTATCAGGATCATATCTAATAAGATGAGCAACATGATCCATGCATAACGCTCGCGCAACCAGATTGCAGTCCATTTAAAGTGTTTCATGTGCCATGTAACCCTTTCCTACTTTTGTTTCAATCGCTTGTTGCATATCAAATATCCGCAATTTTTTTCGCAAACGATTAATATTTACTGTGAGTGTATTATCACTGACAAACGACTCATCATCCCACAATGCTGTCATCAACTCATCACGTGATACAATTTGATTCTTTTTAGCGAGCAACACATCTAAAATCAACATTTCTGTTTTAGATAGTGTGATACATTGATCGTTGCGTTCAATACAATCTCTTGTTAAATCAACAACACATCCTTGCCACATCAACGTCCGCTTTGTTTCTTGATTGTATTGATAAACACGTCGATAAATAGCTTGTAACTTCGCAATAAGTACAGGCATATGAAATGGCTTTTGCATATAATCATCTGCTCCCAATTCCATACTCATCACTTGATCCATTGGGTTATCTCTCGATGAAAGAAAGACAATAGGTACATTGGATTGACTTCTAATTTGTCTTGTCCAATAAAAACCATCATATTTTGGTAACGTCACATCCATAATGACAATTTGTGGTGCGACTTGTATGTATGTTTGTAGTACATGACTGAAATCTGTTGCTGGAATCACCTCAAAATCCCATTGGACAAGTGCATCAATAATTTGCTGACACAATGTTTCATCATCTTCAACTAATAGAATCTTCATTAGGTTCCCTCCTAAACAGGTCTATGACATATATTTAATATAGTCCTTTTAATTCAAAAAGTCTTACATAATCACACACAAATTTGAAATAAAATAAGCACCTATTCGCAAAAGTGAGCCATTCATGTTTAGGAATACGCGGTTATCGATTCCCCTCTACATCTTAGCTCCAAGTGAATAAGTGCTGTTACATATTAGTTTGTATCATATGGATTTAAATTAAGTTCTGTATGTGGTGTACTATCTTCAGAAATATCACGCTGTGTTTGTTTCGTATGTCGACTTAAAAAACTCAATATACGTCTAATATTTTCCTTAGATTCCTTTTTCTCTAAATGGAATTGATATTGGTGTTTTAATTCATGTGAGCCATCATAAAAATGTGTGTCTACTGCTACATCATGTTCACGCAATACCTTTGCAAATGTCTCATTTTGTGTCATAAATGGATCAGCATCACCTACAGATAGATACGTGGCAGGATACTGACTTGTCGCTTGTTCCACTGTAGACATCTCAGTAATCTTTTTAAACTGGTGTTCCCAGTCTTTAACACCTGTATAACTTCTCATAAATAAATCAATACGTGGGAATTCTGTCTCTCTTACTGTCTCCATATCATAAAAACCACCTAAAAATATGGCCCCTTTGATCTGTTTCGGTGTGAATTGCTGTGGAAAATCCATTTGCTGCCTCAACATCGGATTCGTCTGGATAGCTGCAAATTGACTATTAATTTGTGCACCTGCAGAGTCTCCACCAATAATGACCTGATTCAAATCAATCGGCAAGTTGCGTTCATTCTTCTTAATGAAATCAACCGCATGACGCATTTGCATCAAAGGCGTGGGATATTGATATTCAGGTGCTAAAGCATAGTTCACATTTACTACCACGTAACCTCTCTCAACAATGTGAGAAAGCAAAGCATTTTTATATTGTTTGTCTCCTGCAATAAAGCCTCCGCCATGTGCCCAAAAAATGACAGGCAGTTTATCGTTTGCATTTACACGACTTGGCATTAAAATATCTAATTGGCTGTTGGGCAAACCAGACATATATGTAATATCTGTGTAAGCTTCAACATTTTTATTTTGTACAGCTGCTTTATGTTTTGTCTTTTGTTCTTTTTGCTGTATAAAAAAATAGCCGGTAACGAGACCGGCTACGACAAATAAAATGATTAAAGTAATGATAAACCATCTTTTTTTTCGGTATGTCATAACGATCTTTCCTTTCACGGAAATTGTAACATACCTTTATGATTAAGCAATAAATTTCTTATCTTGAGATTTTCTATAGATGTATTTTACAACAACACCTGCAACGATAATTAAACCGATTGCCCCCATAATTGGGTATACATACTCAATTAATACTTCGAATCCAGCAAAGCTTAGCGCATATGCTAGTGGCACAATAATAGAAATCATGATGTAGTATTTTTTAGAATATGGTGTTGTAAAACGAGCAGCAAATGAATATGACAATCCTAAAATAGTATTGTACATAACTGCAAGCATTACAATAGAAAGAATGAATGTTAAGATTGGTGAAATATTATTTGCTAATACAAGTGTTGGAATGGCTGAACCTTCAATACTTGGATATTCTGATTGCAACGCAAAGTTAATCAATCCTAATAACACTAAGTAAACAATACCACCCATGAGGCCACCCATACCTGATACCATACGTTTTGAAGCATCTCCACCGATAGCAACAAGTGTACTAAAACCAACAGCAAAAGCTAAACCACCATAGTTAAATCCTTTCCAAATCCCCATTAGAAGACTCGGTTCTTCTACGACACCGTTGATTTGTGAGAATGAAATAGAACCTTTAAATAGATATGTCGCTGCGATAATGACAACAAGTATGATTAATACTGGAGTCACAAGACCTAACGCACCAACAATTTTATTAAAGTCCATCAATAATGTTAAATACACAAGCACACACATAATCAACGCACCTAACCATACTGGTACGTTAAAACTTTCTTGGAATGTTGAGCCTGCACCTGCAATCATTGTAATCGTTACAGCAAATAACGATAGAATGAGCACATAGTCAATAATAAGACCAAATTTTTTCCCAAATAAATATTCTAGTGTTGTTTCATGATTGTCTGCATCAAACGCCGTTCCAATTTTAGCAACCTGGCGTCCAATGAAGGTTAAAATAATCCCGGAAATAATCACACCAATGTATGAATATATACCGTATTTACTAAAGAATTGTAGTACTTCTTGCCCTGTTGAAAAGCCGGCACCTACCACAACTCCGACATAAGCAAAAGCAATTTTGATTGCTTCTCTATATTTTTGCATCTGTTTTGACCTCCTCGATTTGCAAAACACGTTAAACATTAAACCATAATATACGATTTATTTCAAATTTAACAAGGTTGTCAAAAATCCCAAACCCCTTGATATTAAAGAGATTGAAGTAGTATTAAATAGATTTTTAGAGCTTTATTCATACATGAATATGTATATCAATACATAAATAGATGTTTTTATCGTATAAAAATACGCTGTTTTTATTTTAACTATATCAAATGAATTGATTTTACTTGTTTTTTATTGTATTTAGTTACAAAAAGGGTATTAAAATGGTTTTATACACTTATTCACATTGGTACTCACTTTATTTTTCATTCAATAATTAAAAAATACGTAGATGATCAATTCCGAAAGTCATATTGTTCACCTACGTATTTAAATATTATTCTGTTACTTGTTGCTTACTTTCTTTTGCTGAATTTGTTAGTGTCACAGCAATTACAATGCCAATCACAATCAGTGCAATTGCAAATAAGTATGCTGCATGTAAACCAGCAGTCATCGCATGATTCTGTACGGATTGTGTTACTTGTGCATGCTTGCTCATTTCGTTGTTTTGAACTGCTGTCAAAATTCCCACAAAGACAGAAATACCAGCAGAACCTGCAAGTGGTTGTAATACATTAAAAATTGCTGTGCCATGTGGATATTTGTCCATAGGTAATGCATTCAAACCATTTGTACTTGACGGCATCATAATGGCTGCCACTGCTACCATCAGTAACATATAAGCTACAATAAATTGCCAAACAGGTACACCTGGATGAATCGTTGTATAGAAAATCATCACTGCTAATAACGTTACAAGTCCTGGGAGAATCATTTTACGAGGTCCAATACTGTCAAATATTCTTCCCATAACTGGTGATAAAAGACCATTTAGTAAAGCACCTGGCAATAAAATTAAGCCGGCTAATTTAGCTGAAAAGCCCATAGGCCCTTGTAAGTACATTGGCATCACAATTTCAGAAGCAAATAGGCTCATCACTACGATGACAAAGATTAACATACCACGACGATAGTTACGAACTTGTAGTACACGGAAATCTAAAATAGGTATTTCCAGTTTTAATTGACGGCGAATAAAAATTACTACCGCAATAAGTCCTATTACAAATGGAACAAGTATTTGTGCAGATAAGATATCCATATCACTTGCCATCGAAATACTGTAAATCACACCTGTAATTCCGATTGTTGATAAAATAACAGACAAAACATCAATTTTAGGACGTGTTACTTCACCAACATTTTCAAGATAACGCCATCCAAAAATAAATGCGAAAATCATAAATGGAATGACAATAAAGAATAACCAACGCCATCCTAAATAGTCTACAATCACACCAGATAATGTAGGTCCAATGGCTGGTGCGAACATAATAATGAGACCAAAAAGTCCCATGACACGCCCACGTACAGATGCATCAAACATCATTAACATGGTGTTCATGATTAAAGGCATAATGAGACCGGTTCCTATTGCTTGGATCATACGCCCTGTTAATAACATAGGGAAGTTCACAGCCATACCTGCGATAAATGTTCCTATCGTAAATATAACAATAATGAATAAAAACAATCGTCTAGTTGTAAACCATTGGATAATTAAAGCTGACAATGGAGACACAATTGCTATAACCATCATAAATCCACTTGCCATCCATTGAACAGTTGCTCTAGATATATTGAATTGCTCCATCAACTCTTTTAATGCAATATTGAGCAACGTCTCATTTAAAATCATAAAAAAGGCTCCTACTAAAAAGACCGCCATTATTATTTTGTTCTGCCATTTTATTTTCTCCTTAAATTTAAAGTAACTTTGCCATTATACATATTTGATAATTAAAAGAAAAGTTGAATGCTCGAGTATACTTATCAGACTAAAAAAATAGCTAAGTAGCATGTATTACATGTCCATAAATGTGTAATACACTACTTAGCTATTTAAAATAAATTATCTTGCATCTTTATGTTCTGCTATTTGATCAAAATCAACAACTACTTGATCCATTCGTTTCGCTGTTTCTTTCAATATATTACGTGCTACTTTATTATTCGGGTCTAGTTTCAATATCTGTTTTGCAGTATTAAATGCTTGTTTATCAGATATCACAGGTTCCGGAATCGCATGTAACAATAACATCTGCAACAAGCTTTTGACTTCTTGACCATTTGTCAATTCAATGGATGCCTCTGCATGATAATACGCTGCATCTAGTGCACCGGGCACTTCACTCAAGGGATATACAAGCAATAAGAAAGCTAAATCATGAATTTCTGATGTTTCTCGTTCTTTAATCATATCCAGTAAACACGTGTAATACATAACACTTTCTTCATCGTGGGCACTTGAGATAAATGCTTCTTCAAATTCTAGGAACTCTGTTGCAGCCATTAAATGTTTCACTGATTCAAATTCACCGTTTAACACATGGTTTTTAATTAAATCTTTCATGGCGCTCCTCCTAAAAATATCCTGTCGTTATATTCAATATTATTAGTGTACCATATATTTTATGTTCATACCGCTTTTTTTAACAATCGCATTATTGTTATTAAAGAGCACGTGTACGATACATCAGGTAGAGGAAGTATGGTGCACCAATGATTGCAACTACAACACCTGCAGGGACTCCTGTTGGTTGAAGAACTACTTTACCAATCGTATCAGATACAATTAATAAAAGCGCACCAATAATCAAAGCAATCGGTAAAAAATACTGGTGTCGTGGACCTACAATTGATTTTGCAATATGTGGGCCCATCAATCCGATAAAACCAATCGAACCTGCAACAGACACTGCTGCAGAAGACAGCATCACTGCAATACATACTAAAAGAAAGCGTGTTTTGTTTAATGAAATACCTAAGCTAATTGCTGTATGTTCATTTGTATGTAGTATATTGAGTGTTTCTGACTTATAAAAGAGATACGGCACAAGTAATAACAACCAAGGTAAGAAGACCCATACAAATGGCCAACTATCGCCCCAAATATTGCCAGCAAACCATGTCGCAATAAATTCTGATTGATCTCTATCAAATGTTGACATGATTGTAAGTGCACCACCAGATAGTGCCGTTGAAATACCTACACCAACCAATACCATACTTGCCGGTGATAACCCTTTTTCCCCACTATAACTGAATACGAAGATAAAGAGTGCTGTCAACAAACCACCTATCATACTTACAAACGGTAAAATATAAATAAACTGGTCTGCATTGATATGTCCAATCGCAATAAATAATGCAATCGCAAAACCGCTTCCTGCATTAATACCTAAAATCCCCGGCTCTGCTAACGGATTTTTAGTCACGCTTTGTAATATTGCACCACTCATGCTTAATGCCATACCTGCAAGTAATGTGATGAAAATGCGTGGGAGTCGAAAATCTATCAAAATTAATTCATCTGCATATGAGCCCTTACCAAACAATGTTTGTATGATTTGAGAGAAAGACATCGAGTACTCGCCTGTTGTCATACTCCAAATAATAGCCGCTATTAACAAAACAAGAGCGCTGAATAATGTAATACGTTGTCGTAACTTTTGCTTGGCTTGTATCATATCGTGCGCCCTCCTTTACGAATAAGGTATAAAAAGTATGGCACTCCGATAAATGATATAATCGCGCTCATTGGTGCTTCACCAAGCATTCGTGCCAAGACATCTGCTGCTAATACGAGACTTCCTCCTAATACCGCTGACATCGGTAATACTTTAACATAGTCTGTCCCTACTAAAAAACGGACAATGTGTGGGACAATGAGTCCTACAAATGCAATCTGCCCTACCATTGCAACAGAAATACCTGCCAACAACATAGTTAATAACAAACTGAATATTCGAATCGTTTTAACGTTCTGTCCTAAACCGGATGCCAGTGTATCGCCCAAGCTTAAAATGGTTAATTGTCTGCTCATCAACATTAATAGAAGAATTGCTACAAAGATAATAGGAGCACTCATCCAGACTTGTTGCCAGTTAGTACCTGAAACACCCCCAGCACTCCAAAAATTAATCGATTGATTCAGACGAAATATTAATGCAATCCCTTGACTCAACGCGGTAAGCAATGCACTCACGGCTGCACCGGCAAGTATTAATCGCATTGGATGAAAGCCATCACGTCTGGAAGAACCAATCATTAACACGAGCATACCACCAAATACGGCTCCGATGAATCCAGCAAAAATCAACACTAAGAATGGTGCACCTGGATAAAATGCAAATGTTGTCGCCAAAGCAAAAGCAGCCCCTGCATTTAAGCCAATTAAGCTAGGGTCTGCTAATCCATTTTTTGTTACACCTTGAATAACAGCTCCAGAAGTCGCCAATGCCATACCGACTAATACAGCTCCAATATTTCTAGGAATACGAATTTCCGAAATGACATTATGCACCTGGTTTGTAGGATCATAGTGTAAAATCGCTTCTAAAATTGTCGGAAAATGTACACGAGCCTCTCCTAAAACGATAGAGAGTATAAACAATGCACACAGGATAACGATACTTAAAATAAGTTGTATCGAAAAGTTAAGTTGACGCTTTTGGTTTCTATTCATCATAGTTTTCCTCTGCACATTTTATGCTTTATCATAATGCTTGCATAATAAATTATAAGTCACTAACATTGGCTTTCCTGTTCTAGGGTCTGTACTCAATTCTGCGTCAATATTGAATACTTCTTCTAGAATTTCATTGCATAACACATCTTGTGTTTCACCTTGTCTAACGATCTGACCACTTTTCATCGTAATGAGATGATCAGAAAAACGAATTGCTTGGTTGATATCATGTAATACCATAATAATCGTTGTACCATGTTCTGCGTTTAATTCTTGTACAAGCTCTAAAATTTCTAATTGATGTGAAATGTCTAAATATGTTGTCGGTTCATCCAAGAAAATAATATCCGTTTTTTGTGCTAATGCCATTGCAATCCAAACACGTTGTCTTTGCCCACCACTCAGATCATTAACTGCTCGATGTTTAAAATCAATTGTCCCTGTCACACGCATAGCCCAGTCAATTTCTTCTTTATCCTGTTCACTTAATCGACCAAAACCTTTTTGGTGTGGAAAACGTCCATATGATACCAATTCACCTGCTGTTAAACCATCTGCAACATCTGGTGATTGCGGTAAAATCGCAATTTTTTTTGCCACTTCTTTCGTCGGTTGCATTTGGATATTCTTACCATCAAGTAAAATTTCACCGTTCTTTGTTTGAAGTAAGCGTGACAATGCTTTTAGTAATGTTGATTTACCACAGCCATTTGGCCCAATGATAGACGTAATCTTACCGTCTGGAATCACGACATCTAAATTATTTACAATGACACGGTCCCCATAACCGATTGTGACTTCTTTACCTGTCAATCTGCTCATTGTTCTCCCTCTTTCTATATCTCATGCATCTCATTTATATCACTACTTTAAATCTTATTGAGAATGATTATCATATTAAAGTATTATATCATTTTTTCTATCTTTTGACTAACTGTATGGCGTAGTCTAAGACATAATAAATTTATGTGCTGTTAAATAGATTGACACCGTTCAAGACAAGGCTGAGACATAGCACTTAGCTCGTTCCTTTTGAATATAGCAATCAATATCACGGCAGTAGGTGTCTAAAGTGAAAATGCGTTTTAAAACCTTTGGGCGTACGATAAAAACCATGAATATTTACAATAATTTTGTCGTAGTGCCCCGTCAAAAATTCGAGTCGTCTTGATGGATGAGATAGAAATCTTTGATAGTAACAAAGATTTCGTCGTCCACTCCCAACGTCAAATAAACCCAAAAAAAAGGACACATGATATCACATGCATCCTTTATATCCGTTCAATTATTATATTTAATCTTCTACCCAGAAACCATTACCATAGACATCTCGAACATCATGCACTACGACAAACGCATCCTCATCAATTTGTCGAATTAATCGCTTCGTACGAGACAATTGTGTTTTACTAATAACCGCATATAACACATCTGTATCTCTTTTTGAGAAATAACCACGACCGTTCAGAATCGTAATACCTCGACCAATATCTTCATCAATCATTTTAGCAATACGATCTGGTGATTTAGAGATGATAGTTACCGCCTTTTTCGGGTTAAGCCCTTCAATAACAAAGTCCATCACTTTCGTACCAATATATAAACTGATTACCGTCACCAATGCGCGGTCTAATGGAATCACACTTAATGAAATAAGTACAACAATCAAATCGAAAAAGAGTAGTGCATAAGGTGTACTCACATCTAAATACTTATTTGCAATTCGCGCTAAAATTGTTGTCCCTGCTGTTGTACCTCCAGCTAATACAATAACACCAATCCCCAGTCCAACTGATAATCCACCAAATACGGCATTGACCATTATATTTTCTGTGTGTACTTGCCATGTTTCAGTTAAACTTAAAAACAGTGAAATTAACACGGTCGCAACGATTGTCAAATACATACTACGCTTACTTAGAAACTTGTAGCCCACTACGATAAGAATCGCATTCACCACAAAGTTCGTCATGGCTGGTGAAATATGGAATGCATAGTACAAAATAATTGCAAGACCTGTCACGCCACCTTCACCTAAATCTCCAGAAATAATAAAAGCATTGACACCCAATGCAAATATAAACGAGCCCACAAGGACCAATATTAAATCTCTGACTGTACGTTTCACCCAATCACACCTTCCCTTTATCTAACGCTATCATAAGCCATATTATCACAATTTGGACACAAAACGAAATCCCGAAAAAATTTTTAACTAAAAAATTAAAAAGTATTAAATTTTCTGATTTTTTAGTTTACTTACTCATTACCTCTATGTATAATTAGAGATACCTTATTCGTTGTTTTATACAACAAATAGGATATCTCCTTTGTGTTGTTTATAGTGAGAATAGTTTTGCTCATAGGTAGGTATTAGCTCGAGTACCTACCTTTTTATTTTTGCGTAAATAACAAAGCACACATGTGATGGACCTCCATCCTATGTGTGCTTTTCACTATTTTATGTTTACCATGCAAATAATCCTACAAAGCCTGCTGTTAATAATGACACTAAAATCCCTGCTAATAACATCATCGGAACATATTTAGATACAAAATCTGAGGTACTTTCTTTTACAATTCCCTTTAATGTACCGATAATCATACCAATTGTTGAGAAGTTTGCGAATGAAATTAAGAAAGTAGAAATAATCGCACGTCTATGTGGATCATAGTCATTTACTTCTCCTGCAATTTCACCCATCACAACAAATTCGTTTGTCACAATTTTTTTAGCCATTTGTTGTGCCACTGGCCACGCTTCTTCAAATGGTAGCCCTAAAAGTAATGCAACTGGCCACATGAATACACCTAAAATTTGGTCTAAACCAAAGCTGCCTTTGATATTCATAATAGAAGCAACACCACCTGTAATTAGGTGAATTAAACGGTCAGCTAATTCAGCAAGAGCAACAAAACTAATAACAAATGCAATGATGATTAATACAAGTTTTCCTGCATTTAATACTGAGTCTCCTAAGAATGAGAAGAATGGTTGACGTGCTTCATTCGAACGCAAGTCATATACAACATCTTCTTCGGGATCGATTTTGATAGGATTTAAGATAGATGAAACAATCATCGCATTGACGATATTCAATGGAATCGCTGTTAACACTAGCTCACCTGGAATCATCGTTACATAAGCACCGACAATTGCACCTGATACAGAACTCATTGACATCATCGCAATCGTTAACACACGTGCATCGTTCATGCGTTTCAATTGTTCACTAGAAACCGCAAGCGCCTCTGTGTTACCTAAAAACATCATTTCGATACCAAAGAATGATTCAAACTTTGGTTGGCGCGTTACTTTAGCAAGCACCCAGCCAATACCTCGAATAATTCGTGGTAAAATACCTAAGTACATTAAAATATCAAATAATGGTACTACAAGTAGTATCGGCATTAATGCACTGACAGCCATATCCATTTGTTCGTTTGCTGTAAAACTACCAAATGCAAAGCCAATACCCGCAAAAGCAGCATCAATTAACCAAGAAATACCTGCCGCTGCTTTCTCAACAACAAATGTGCCTCCTGGGAAATATACAAAAAACCAAGCCAAGATTAAGTTTAATACGATTAACACACCCACAGAACCCCATTGAATGTTTTTGCGGTCACGTGAGAAAATAACGGCAACACCTAAAAACACCAACAAGCCTATGATATTAATTAATAAGAACATAACCTCATACCTCTAATCCTTCTAATGTATTTAAATCAAAGCAATTATACCATGCAACAGAACTTGTGAAAATACAATTTGTAAACGCTATAATTCAAAAAACACGATACTAGAAACAGACAACACGATTCTCAATACTTATACTTTATTTTCCTCAAAAAGAATTAAGACTTTCTATTAAAACTACTTTTATAGAAAATCAATACATATTTATATAAACAATAGACGAAAACGTTAACATATCCTTTAATTCCAACTATAAAACTAAGATAAACATCCACATATCAATATTTTAAAAGATGATATGAAATCGCATTATTTTTTCGATAATTTTACACATTTAATCACAAATTCTTATTGCATCCTACTTAAAATAGACGTATTCTATAATTGAAAATGATTATCATTATATATGTAAAGAGTAGGTGATCGTATGATTCATGTAGCAAACGCTGAAGTAGGTACACCCTATCGTATTAAATCTTTAAATATGAGTAACCCTCAGTTAAAACACCGTTTGCGTGCACTAGGTTGTATGGAAGGCAGTAAAATTTCAATTCATCAAAAAGGATTATTTAAAGGCCCATGTACACTCAATATCAATGGCCAACAAATCTGTATAAGAAATTGCGATGCTTGCAACATTCGATTGGAGCATCACTATGAGTAGCACATATTGTATTTTAGGTAACCCAAATGTTGGAAAAACCTCTCTCTTTAATGCCCTCACAGGTTCATATGAATATGTTGGGAACTGGAGTGGTGTAACTGTTGAGAAGAAACTTGGAAAACTTAAAGAAAATGCCGGACAATTAGTCGACTTACCGGGGATTTATGATCTTGTTCCCATTTCACGAGATGAAACGGTTGTCACAACGTATTTATTAAATGAACAATTCGATGGCATGGTAAATATTATCGATGCTGCACAGATTGAGCGTAACTTTAATCTGACAGTTCAACTTATGGAGTTTGGTGCACCACTACTTATTGGGCTTAACATGGTAGATGTTGCGAGCAAACGCGGTATCCGTGTTGATCATCAAAAATTAATGACACAATTGCGAACACCCATTATTCCAGTTATTGCACGTACAGGAAAAGGGAGCAGTGATGTATTAAAAGCACTCAGTGATCATCATATCTCTGCCAGCCGACCATTAGTGATTGATTACGGCCAAGAAATTGAAGATGTGATCCATGCGCTTATCACATCGCTTCCTGACACACTAACATTAGATCGTAAACATTATCGATTTTTAGCAATACAGTATCTATTAGGTAATCCAGCCGTCAAAACGTATCTAGGTCCAGATTTATGTGGGCAACTCAATCAAACAATTAGTAAATCATCATCTCTTAGTGAGGCTGATATTGCTCAACAAATACAAGCATATCGTCAAGATTATATTCATCAAACACTCTCAAGTGTTGTGTCATATCCTGATGCACATAAACATCATCTTACTGAGCGTGTAGATGCCTTATTAACACATAAAATACTAGGTATTCCTATATTTTTAGGTATTATGTGGCTGATTTTCCAAACAACATTTACATGGGTCGGTACCCCACTTTCTGATCGTCTAGATGAATTTTTTGGTGGTCCACTCACAGACTTCACTAAAGATTTGATGTCTACCATTGGTATTTATCCAGCACTACAAGACTTAGTCACTGACGGGATTATTGCTGGTGTAGGAGGCGTACTTGTCTTCGTCCCACAAATTTTAGTCCTATTCTTCTTTATCTCACTATTAGAAGACTCAGGCTATATGGCACGTATTGCCGTGATTATGGACCGTATTATGGAAAGTTTTGGTTTGAACGGTAAATCTTTTATTCCTATGATTATAGGCTTTGGATGTAACGTTCCCGGGATTATGGCAGCACGTAGTATTGAAGAGGAAAAAGAGCGTCTAACAACCATCCTTATTGCACCATTTATGTCATGTTCAGCTCGTTTACCTGTGTATGCTTTGTTCGTGGGTATCTTCTTCGCTCAAAATCAGGCACTTGTTGTATTAAGCTTATATGTACTAGGTATTATTGTGGCTCTTATCGTCAGTTGGATTTTATCAAAAACTATCCTAAAAAAAGACACATCTATTTTCGTCGTAGAACTCCCACCTTACCGTCTGCCATCAATCAAAACATTGTGGCGTAGTACTTGGGAAAAAGGGAAAGGATTTGTTAAAAAAGCAGGGACATTTATCTTTGCAGGTTCAGTGATTATCTGGTTGCTTAACTATGCAGGTCAAAATGGTCTTGATGTACCAATTGAAGAAAGCTTCCTACATATGATTGGTGCAGCCATTGCTCCAATTCTTGTACCACTTGGCTTTAGTTCATGGCAAGCAGCTGCAACTTTAATTCCAGGTTTCCTAGCAAAAGAAGTTATTGTAAGTGCCATGGCGATCATTTATGCGGTGAATGATGATGCGCTTGTTTCAATGGTCGCAACACACTTCACAGCATTATCTGCCTATTCATTTATGGTATTTATCTTACTTTATGTGCCATGTTTAGCAACAGTCGCTGCTATTCGTAAAGAAACAACTTCATGGAAGTGGACATTATTCGCTGGTACTTACCCATTCGTCATCGCATATGTCATTTCAATGGCAATCTATCAAATCGGTTCACTCTTTATATAAGGAGGTATATATTATGACACTTTTGATTAATTTAATACTTCTTGCACTTATTGTAGGCTACTCTGTCTTTGTCTTAGTACGTTATGTCAAACGTTCTAAACAAGGAAAATGCAGCGCTTGCGAAAGTAACAAACACTGTCCAACAGAAAGCCTTCCAAAACATTTACAATCCTAATGAACATCCCCCTCTTGCCATACCAGCACTAGGGGGATGTCTTTACATATTTTGTTTCGTCAAACTTTGCGTTTCTACAAATTGCTGATATTTATCATGTGTTTGCATCAAGGTTTCATGACGTCCAACACCTGTAACACGACCTTGATCTAGAAAAACAATTTGCTCTGCTTTCTTAATCGTTGATAATCGGTGTGCGATGACTATTGTTGTGCGATTCATCATCAGTGTTTCTAAAGCCTCTTGAATTTTTCTTTCACTTTCACTATCTAGGTTTGCTGTTGCTTCATCCAACAAAAGGATATCTGGATTTTTTACAAAGCTACGCGCTATATCGATTCGTTGTCTTTGGCCACCAGAAAGCTTTAACCCACGTTCACCAACAATCGTGTCATAGCCTTGATCGAATGCCATAATAAAGTCATGACAGTGTGCTAAACGTGCATAATGTATCAATTCGTCATCAGACACTTCTCTATCAATACCATACAAAATGTTATCTCGAATCGTCCCATTCATCATCGCATTACTCTGCATGACATAACCAATTTTACGACGCCAATCAGTTAATGATAATTCATAAATAGATTTCTCATGATAAATAATATCACCTCGTGTGACATCGTACATACGTTCAATCAAGCTAAATATCGTACTTTTACCTGATCCAGATGGTCCAACAAAAGCCGTCACTTTACCTGGTTGAATACGCAATGATACATCTTTAAGCACCGGTTGCTCATCATAGCCAAAATCAACATGATCAAATACAAGATCACCTGTAGTAATTGGATGGTCATCATCTGGTAATGTAATATTTTCTAAAGGCTCATGTAATATCTCATCAATACGACTACTTGCTCCTACAGCTTTCTTATAATCAGTAATCAATGTAGATAAATTTATTAATGGCATTGATAAATTTAATACATAGAAAATCATTGCGACAAGCGTCCCAGCTGAAATAGCACCAGACGCTATGCGAAAGCCACCAAAACCAAGAATAATACCAATTGTTGCCAGCATAATAATCCCAGTTATTGGTTGTATAACAGCAGCAATTTTAGCTTGTTTTAAACCAAGTCGGTAAATCTCTGATAAATTTTTATGCGCTTTTTCTAGCTCTATTTTCTCTGTATTTGATACTTTTACTAAGCGCATCTCAGTTAGTACGCGACCAAGCAAACCACTGAATTCAGCAATTTCATTTTGTGTATGTCGCGAAATTTTTTGCATGACTCTCCCAAGAGGAATCATCACAAGAATGAACATTGGAATCGTGATAAATGTCATCAATGTCATTTGCCAATCAAGTATAAACAGCATGATAAAAGAGCCTATCAATGTGATGACAGATGGTAAAAGATTGGGTAACTTTTGTGAAATAAAGTCATTAATCACCTTTGTATCATCCGTCAGACGACTCATCAGTTGCCCACTTTCATTTTGATCAAAAAAGGGCATTTTTAAATGAATAATATGTTGCCATAAAACTGAACGAATGGCATATATTATCTTCTCACCAATCTTGTTAAGTAAATAATAGCCAACACCACTTAAAATAGCATTTAGTAAAAAAACGGCAATCAGTGCCCCAATAAATAAAGAATTAATAGATGATAAAGTGAATTTATCAACCATTTGACCAGTAAATAAAGGGACCAACAAGCCACTCAAACTGCCTAAAGATGAAATCACAACAGCCGTAATAATCAATCCAACAGGCCAAGAAATCTTCTTAAGCAAATAAATTAAAGGATTATTTGATTCCATATTAGATATACCTCATTACATAAAATTCTCCCAAGACACCACGCACTCTCACGTCAGTGTGACGGTTGTCTAACCGCTTTAAGTATTCTCATATTCCCATAACTCTTCTAATGTTAATGAAATAAATCAATGTCATAATCATTGAAAATTTCAATGTCATACATAAATATGCTAATATAAGTATGTTATTTTTGCATTTTATATGCACCTAGAAGGAGATTTAAATGAAAAAGATACTATCCACTATCATCATTGTATTCTTCGCTACTTTCAGTATAACACCTTTCGTAGAGGCAAACACACTGTCACCTGTCGATATTGCACAACAAGCAGGTTATTCTGTCGATGAACGCTATCAACCAGTTGGTCTGGTAAGTATTAGTGAGACTGGACAGATACTTTACAATTATGAAGGGAACCAAAAATGGGATCCTGCTTCTATGACAAAATTGATGACCATGTACTTAACACTTAAAGCTGTAGACGAAGGAAAAATTAAGCTAACGGATACAGTGAACATTACGGATGAGCACTACCGTATGTCAACATTGCCAGAATTAAGTAATACCAAGCTTTATCCTGGAGAGACATATACTGTCGCAGAACTTTTACAGATTACCGTATCAGCATCAAGCAATGCGTCTTCACTTATTCTAGCGAACCTTGTTGCGGATAATACATCTGATTTTGTGGACCTAATGAATGCAACTGCAAAAGATCTTGGCATGAGTGATACACATTACGTGAATCCGACAGGTGCAGAAAATAGATTACTACTAGATTATGCACCTAAACGTTATCGTTCTGAATCTGATACCGTTACTTCTCCACATGATTATGCGATTTTAGCACAAAGAGTTGTGCATGACACACCAAATATTTTAAAGTTTACGAAACAAATTGCTCCAACACAACATGGTGTTACTTACTATACTTATAATCATCTTTTAGAAGGTGCAAATATGAGTGTACCAGGAACAGATGGTTTAAAAACAGGTTCTAGTGATGTTGCAGATTATAATAGTACTGTAACGACAAAACGTGGAAACTTCCGTTTACATAGTGTCATTATGGGTGTAGGTGATTATTACGCTATAGGTGGCGAAGAACAGCGTGACATGATCAATGCTAGTACTATTAACTATTTATTTGATCAATATGAATATCGTAAAATACTCTCAAAAGGTAAACATGATATTAACGGCACACAGTATTATGTGACCGAAGATTTTTATGATGTTGTACCTAAAAATATGAAAGATCATTATCAATTTATTGTTGAAGACGGAAAAGTTCATATTAACTATGACCGAAAATTTATTTCAAAATCATATGGCCCTCCTACTGTAAAAGTAGAAAGACCTATTATTCACAATTCTAAATCAATTGTAGAATCCAGTTGGTCTGCACATCCAATACTCACCGTATTCGGTCTTTTTTTCTCAGTCGTTTTACTTAGTCTCCTTATATATTATGTCATTTCACATTTACGTAAATAAAAAACGTTCTTTTCGATTTTCCTCGAGAAGAACGTTTTTTATTACTTAACATCTTTGCCATATAGTTCTTGTTTGATTTGCGTTGTAGAAATACCTTCTGTGCGTTTTAAATAAATAACTTCACATTTGTCTTTTAAAAAGTCAAATTCACCTTCCCAATCATGACCCATAACAAATGTATCAATTTCATATTTTTCTACATCATTTACTTTTTGTTCCCAATCATTTTCTGGAATGACTAAATCAACATATCGAATAGATTCTAACATCGTCTTGCGCTGTTCATAATCATAATACGATTTTTTATTCTTAATACGATTAAATTCATCACTAGATAAGGCCACAACTAAATAATCACCTAATTCACGTGCACGGCGTAATAATTCTATGTGTCCATAGTGTAAAAGATCATACGTTCCATAAGTAATTACGCGTTTCATCTCTACAACTCCTTCAATACATTCATATGTTAGTAAAATCATAGCATAACGATTCCCACCACTCAAACATCACTGTTACTGGTATACCACTTCATCTACATAATCCATCAACTTTTCTACACTATCTTTTGTATTAAATGTATGCCAATCATCAAATAGCAATTTGAGATGTGTTGATTTAATACGTTCATATAATTCATCTTCCTCATACACTTTATAGTTATCAGGAATTTGATAATAATAGCTATTTAAGCCTCTCATACGTTCATAAATCTTCTCATCATATACATAAAAAATAGAAGGTTTTCCGATTACACTGGCTTCAATGGCCAGTGAACTATAGTCTGTAATGATGACATCAGCTAATATCAATAATTCTGGAGTACTTAATGAGATACGATGACTGTTCTCAGGTGCTTCAACTGCTGGATGGTAATTACTTAGCAATGTAAATTCTGGCAATGCATCTTTAAACGCTTGCTGATCAATGATATGGTTTATTTGTCCTTCTTCACGATAAGTTGGTAAGTAAACCGCAACCTTTCCCTCTATTCCCAGCTGACCTTTTAGACGTTGTTGTTCTTCTTGAACATCTCTGTTTAAGTAGTGACTTAGACGCGGTAACCCACACTTAAGTAGCTGTTGATCTTGTATACCAAATGATCGTTTAAAACAGTCCCCCATTTGTGTAGAACCAATCAAATACTTATCTACCGCATGATAAACAGCTTGATGTTGTGCCACTTCTTTGTGATGATTCAAATTAACTGAATGATCTTCTAAACCAAAATTTTTTAAAGCACCTGCCGCATGCCAAGTTTGGATGATTGTTTGATTCGGCTGCTTCTTATATGCTCCAAATAAATGATAATATGTATCAATGAAAATCACTTTGGCTGAGCGAAGCACTTGGATTTGGCGATATAAATTTCGATGACTCATTAATTCACATTTTACCCTTTTATTATCCTTTAAAGTTTGAAAATGTATGTCTTTTGCTATAACAGTTACCTTATAGCCTCGTGCTATTAATGCTTCAATAACAGGTAGTAAATCTTCTTTAAATGTCATCATTACAACAATATGTTGATCTTGGACCTTTTGTTGTTTGACCAACCCTTGTATTAAAGTGACTAGACTCAGATATCCCTTTTTTATCACAGCTCGTAACATATATTACACCTCATTATATATTTCATATAAAAATTGCCTTCAATACATTTTCGTGTACTGAAGGCTTCTTATTCAATATTACATAAAATCAGCAAAATAGTCTCTATAACGTACATGCATCATTGAACCAACTATAAAGAATAACAATACTACAAATACATTATATAGCGCTAACTCCCAATGCGTAATGAAATACCACTCTTTAAAGAGAATTGCAGCACGATAACTTTCCGCAATAAAATAAATAGGGTTGAACATCATTATCTTTTCTGGTAATGATCCAGGTTCCGGTACCCATAAAATAGGTGATGCATAAAACAAAACACGAAGTATTGCTTGCATCGCCATTTGTGTATCGCGTACTAATACCGCTAATGTTGATGTTAACAATGTGACAGATGTTGCAAATAAATATGCAAAAGGAATATAGACCAATAACTGGATAATATAAATAGACGGTTTAACACCTGACACAGTACAAAGTAGAACAATGGCGAATACTAATATTAAGTGCCCATATAGTTTACTCGTCACAATATACGTTGGAATGATAGAAAGCGGAAAATTCATCTTTGCCACTTGTTTATATTTCGTATTGATCGACTTCGTTCCTTCCAATACGCCTTGATTTATGAAGAACCACATACTAATCCCCACAAGTAACCAATAAATAAATGGTATACCGTCAATGGCACTATTGCTACGGATTCCAAAACCAAACACAAACCAATACACTGCAATTTGAATAATTGGATTAATCATTTCCCAAGCTAAGCCTAAATAGTTGTTATGGTTTGTTATCTTCAATTGGAATTGCGCTAATCTTTGAATTAAATAAAAGCTCTTTAAATGTTCTTTTAACACTATCGCTACGGAATTCATTATTTACCACGCTTTCATTTGATACGCATGATATTGCAGTTACTCTAACAACTGTACAAACATCGTATCGTCATGTATTCTTTATATGAATATACTACCTATCACAAGAAACAGGGAGCACATATTAATCAAAGTGACAATATGATTTTATAAACTTTTTAAATTATAATCAGTCGTATAAAGATAAGAAGCAAAATCTTTTAAGCGTTATCTACTCTCAAATTGAATATCCACTTAATAATATATTATAATCTATATACATAAGTATGTGAAAGTAAAACTCATAAATTTCCATATAAATTTAACGTAAGGACTGTAAAGACATGAAACCAACCGTTACAATTGACCATATTACAAAAGAATATCGCATATATCGTAATAATAAAGAACGTATTAAAGATGCCCTGCTACCAAAACACAAAAACAACACTTTCTACGCATTAAATGATATATCGTTTGAAGCATATGCCGGTGACGTTATCGGTCTTGTCGGTATTAATGGATCTGGCAAGTCAACTTTGAGCAACATTATTGGTGGCTCACTTTCTGCTACAAAGGGTACAGTAACACGTAATGGTGATGTCAACGTGATTGCAATTAATGCCGGTCTTAACGGGAATTTAACAGGGATTGAAAATATTGAATTTAAAATGTTATGCATGGGATTCAGTAAAAAACAAATTAAAGAACTGACACCTAAAATCATTGAATTCAGCGAACTGGGCGAATTTATTTACCAGCCGGTTAAAAAATATTCAAGTGGGATGCGATCAAAACTTGGTTTTTCAATTAGTGTTACCGTAGACCCTGAAATACTTGTCATTGATGAAGCATTATCCGTTGGTGACCAAACATTCACACAAAAAAGTTTAAAAAAAATATATGAATTTAAAGAAGCAGATAAAACGATCTTTTTTGTTAGCCACAATTTAGGACAAGTTCGAGATTTTTGTAATAAAATTGCTTGGATTGAAGCTGGACGTCTTAAATCGATTGGTACTGTAGAAGAAATACTTCCACAATACGAGGCATTTCTCAAAGACTTTAAAAAGAAGTCAGCCAAAGAACAAAAAGCGTTCAGACAACAACTTGATGCTAATCGCTTTGAAATTAAATAACAATTAAAGGCCATGAAGTGTATTTCATGGCCTTTATTTTGTATTTCTCTCATTTTAACTTTAATACATTATTATCTATGCGCTATTTTCTGTTTAAAAACTGCCATAATAAATTTCGGAATTCGTTTGAGTCTATGGATTCGTTTGATATCCTTAAAGCTACGATAAAGCCACTCTAAATTGAGTTTTCTCCATATGAGTGGCGCTCGTTTCACTGTACCACTAAACACATCGATAGATCCGCCGACACCCATCATAAAAGTATGTTCAAAGGCATCACGATGTTGTGCAATCCATTGTTCTTGTCTTGGATAACCCATCCCCACAAAAATAAAGTCCGGTTGAAAATCACGTATTTCATTTACCACTGTGATATCATCTATTTTAAAGAAGCCATGGTGTCCAGCAACAACACTATTTGGATATTGTGTTTGAATATTTCTTACTGCTTTCGTAATCACTTCATCCGTTGCCCCTAATAAAAATACACGCTTTTCTTCTTTATCAGCAATCTGCAAACAAGTTTCCATCACTTCTATACCTGGAACACGTTCTTTCAAAGGCGTCCCCAGTATTTTTGCCGCTTTTACAATACCCGTGCCATCTGGAATGATGTAATCAGCCTGCTGTATCACATTTCTATATGATGGTGTTTCCGAAGCATAATGAATAATTTCGGGATTTGCTGTGACAACAAACAAATTATGCTTAGTTTCTGCCTTACTATATGCTTTAATCACTTCATACATGTTTGTCATCGTTACATTATCAAACATAAATCCTAAAACATTCACTTGTCCATGCTGTTTTATCAAGGAATATGCATGATTGTTTGAAGGTTTAGATGTATTCATCATCAAAGCTCCTTTCACCTATTTTTCATTTAATATTTATTTCACTTTATCACGTAATACCATCAAATTCATCTCTATCCTTAAAATTCCTACTTCTATGCTATACTTTTATACCATAATAGGAGAATGGGATTAGTCGTTTTACAAAACGTCTTTCAGTTTCAAGCGCCCACTGCTATGGTACGTATCTCTACATCCCTAACGAAGCGAACACGATATTTCAACGCCTAATATAAGACTGAGGACCGTAGAATATCTGCATCATGTACATTATACTCTATATTAAATGACACTATAGAAAGGATTATTAACTATGAGTGAACAACCATGGCTGATTTCACCTATTCCAATATCTATTTTTCTACTCTGTATGATTACAGGACTGTACTTATTAAGTTACTATTATCGAAGCCATCCTATTCTATCGGCACTTAACATTGCATTCAATTACATCCCTGTGCTTACGCATGAATTCGGACATGTACTTTTTAATCGATTAAGTGGTGGCCGTGTTTTAGATTTCGTTGTTGTGATGACACGTAGAGAACGTCAAGAAACCGGGCAACAGGGATATGCTGTCACACAAAGTAAAAGTCGAATTGGTCAAATTTTTACGACAATTGGTGGTTATATTATGCCACCACTTATGCTCAGTATTGGCTTGATTATGCAAAGCAAAGGTCAAGGTGTTATATTTATTCTTTTATATGTTGCTATCTTTTTATACTTTACGTTTGTAACATCCAGAAAAGTCGCACCTATGATGATAATCGCCTTTCTTTGTCTTATTGTCTATCTCGGTCTACAATCTGAAAACCTACATAATTATTCATTGATATATCTACTCGTTTATCATTGGTTACTTGGTACGTTGTTGGGTGAAGTCATTCAATCATCCATTACGATTGCACAACTCACTTTTGCACGTCCGCAACCTAATTGGGATGGTACCGCATTGCGAAATATTACACATGTGCCAACCTTTGTATTTTCTTCATTATGGATATTATTAAATGGTGCAAGTATATACTTTTTATTCGATCAACTCTTTACAGGTCCCTATACCCTCTCGCTGATTCTGATATAACACAAAAAAGCGTACTGAAACTGAGACTTCATCAATTCCTGCATTGAGAAACCGTTAAATGGTATTCTAAACGCAAGATTTTGTCTCAACTTAGTACGCTTTTACTTTATTCCTTCTCTCCAAAAATAACCGTTGCATTATGATAGCTTAAAATAACGGTTTCTTCTCGGCTCTGAATTTCTAACATTTGATTAATCTCATCTTTTCGCTTAATCGTAACTGTATCACCAATAGACATCCCCTTACTCGATAAGTACACAAGTAAGTCTGTTTTATCACGCACGCGGCGAATGACAACAACATCGCCCTCATCATATTCTAAAAGTGACGTGCGATAATATTCTTCATATGATTCATCTCTTGGAATCACCCCACCATGTGGACATGTTTCTGGGTAATTTAATAATGCATCTAATCGATCTACAAATAAGGGAGACACACGATGCTCTAACACTTCTGCTTCTGCATGTACTTCTTCCCATGTATAGCCTAAAACCTCTATTAAAAACAATTCTATCAATCGATGACGTTTAATAACATCCAATGTATAACGCAAACCCACCGGTGATAACTTCACACCTTTGTATGGTTTCGTTTCTACATATCCTTCTTTTTCTAAACGTCCTACCATCTCACTCACTGAAGGGGGCTTAATATTTAAAAACTGAGAGAGGGTCTTGTTCGATACGTATGTTTTCACACCATCGTGACCTAAGATTGCCTTCAGATAGTCTTCCTTTTCTTCCGTTAACATACTTTCACCTCTTGTAAAGATTACTTACATTGTATCACGAAATGAATTGACATTAGTAATTTTCAGTATATAATATTAAATAGTTAGGGTTACCTAAAGTTTTATTAAGAAGGTGTTAAAATGCTTTCAATAGAAAATTTAGATTTATATTTAGGGCGCAAACATATTTTAAAGAATATTTCATTAGAACTCCCCCTTCACGGTGAAATGATTGGGATTATGGGCCCGAATGGAAGTGGGAAGTCCTCTCTTATTAAGTCAATGATTGGTGAACTCCCTGCAAATGGTTCCATCACACTAAATCAGCAGCCAGTAAAGCAATGTTTAACTGATATTACATATATTCCACAAAAGTCTCAGCTTGATTTAGACTTCCCAATTAATGTGGAAGATTTAGTGCTCTCTGGCTGTTATCAGGATACCGGCTGGTTTAAACGTATACCTAAAAGAATGAAACAACGTAGAGATGCACTTCTGCACGAATTATCACTCTATGAATTGCGTAAACGTGCGTTAAACACACTGAGTGGTGGACAACTACAACGTATTTTTATTGCACGTGCACTCATGTCAGAAAGCCAAGTCTACCTGTTAGACGAGCCTTTTGTCGGTATTGATTTTAAAAGTGAAGCCATTATATTGGAGAAACTCGAAACACTTAAGCAAGAAGGGAAACTCATCTTAATTGTACATCATGATTTGGCAACCGCTTCTCAATACTTTGACCGTATCTTACTGCTTAATCAATCAGTACAATTTTTCGGTGAAAGTTCTGAAGCATTAAAGCCTGAACATATTGAAACTGTATTTTTGAGTCAGCAATCACTAGCAAACTCAGAAGACCATGCACATCATAGAAAGGAGTCAGAACAACATGTCATTCATCCAACATCTCTTTGAGTATCAATTTCTATCACGTGCTATGTTGACTGCTGTACTTGTTGGCATCGTATGTGGTGTTGTCGGATGTATTATCATCCTTCGTGGCTTATCACTAATGGGTGATGCGATGAGTCATGCTGTGTTACCAGGTGTCGCGCTCTCTTTTCTATTCAACATTCCAATGTTCATTGGTGCACTCATTACAGGCATGTTGAGTAGTGTGTTAATTGGATATATTTCTGACAGTTCTAAAACTAAAAAAGATGCTGCCATTGGTATTACATTTACTGCCTTTTTAGCATCAGGGATCATTCTAATAAGTTTGATTCACAGTGCAACAGATTTATATCACATATTATTTGGTAACATTTTGGCAATTACACAATCTGCATTTTATACAACTTTATTTGTGAGTGTGATTGTCTTATCACTCATCGTCATCTTATATCGTCCACTCAAAATTTCAACACTCGACCCTGTTTTCAGTCGAATGAGTGGATTAAATACTAAATTGCTGCACTACTTTGTCATGCTTTTATTAGCACTTGTCATTGTCGCAAGCGTCCAAACAGTAGGTGTCATTCTCGTTGTTGCACTGCTTGTGACACCCGCATCAACTGCTTATCTTATTACGAATAAGCTTTCAACAATGATGCTGACATCTTCTCTTTTTAGTGTGATCAGTGCCACATTAGGTATTTATTTAAGCTTTAAATTTAATTTGCCAAGTGGTGCAGTGATTGTGCTTATTGCAACATTGCTGTATGCCATCACATTTATTTTTGCAAAACTCATTCAATCTCATCATAAAGGAGCGTATCAAACAACATGATTA
This sequence comes from Staphylococcus sp. IVB6240, assembly GCF_025558425.1. NCBI lineage: Bacteria > Bacillati > Bacillota > Bacilli > Caryophanales > Staphylococcaceae > Staphylococcus > Staphylococcus dromedarii. The sequence continues at coordinate 352,439 of NZ_CP094718.1, read as the reverse complement.
AAAGAATACTTACGTTATGTATTATCGCACTCGTATTAACTGCATGTAGTTTTAACAGTAATCAATCACACGATAAGGTGAAAGTTGTCGCAACAAACTCTATTTTAGCGGATATGGTTAAAAATATTGCTGGTGATAAAGCAGAAGTACACAGTATCGTCCCAGTCGGTCAAGACCCACACGAATATGAAGTAAAACCAAAAGACATTCAAGCGTTAACGGATGCTGATGTCGTTGTCTATAATGGTTTCAATCTAGAAAGTGGAAACGGTTGGTTTGAAAAAGCATTAAAACAAGCTGATAAGTCACTTGATGATGCATCTGTTGTACGTGCCTCTAAATCTGTGAAACCAATCTATTTAAAACAAGGCGATAAATCTGAAGAAATGATTGACCCACATGCTTGGTTGAGTATTAAAAATGGGATTCAATACGCTAAAAATATTCAACAAGCACTCATCAAATCAGATGACGCCCATAAAGATGATTACAAAAAACAAGGCGATGCATATATCAAAAAATTAGAAACACTCAGTGAAAAGAGTCAGGATAAGTTCCAAGACATCCCTAAAAATCAACGTGCGATGATCACAAGTGAAGGTGCATTTAAATACTTCGCACAACAATATGACATCACACCTGGTTACATTTGGGAAATCAATACAGAAAACCAAGGAACACCACAACAAATGAAACAAGCCATTGATTTTGTGAAACAACACCACATCAAAAACTTACTTCTTGAAACAAGTGTTAGTGATAAAAGTATGAAGAGTCTCGGCGAAGAAACAAATGCCGAAATCTTTGGTACTGTTTATACAGATTCTATTGGTAAAAAAGGTAGCGATGGTGATTCGTATTATAAAATGATGGAAAGTAACATTGATACCATTCACCAAAGCATGGTTCAAAACAACAAATAATATAAAAGTAGCGTCTTCCAATGTCATTCATTGAAGGACGCTACTTTTATATAACTATTCTTTATCGAGTCTTGAATAGATCTTTTTACGTCGTTTTGCACGCTTTTCAATACGTATTTGACGTTTCTGTTCTTCATCAATATCATCTTGATTTAGGTCAGCATCTCCTGTGTTCGCATCTTTCTGATACATATATGCACCTGTGCGATAAGCCGCACGTGATACAAGGTGCCCCCCTACTGGCGATGTAATATTAATAAACACCAATGCTAATAATGTTCGTACACCCACATACCCTTGGGAGAAGATAAAGTAAATAAATACCCCTACTAATGTTAATAGTACGGCTGCTGTTGATGCTTTTGTTGCGGCATGAATGCGTAAAAAGACATCTCTAAATCGTACTACACCAATCGCACTAATCAGCGCGATCAAGCTGCCTCCAAATACCATAATGGCTGCAAATAACTTAATGATTTCGTTTATTGTTGCCATTAAACACATTCCCCCCTTCAATAAAGCGAGAAATCGTTATGGAACTTAGGAACGAAATAATCGCAATTAAAAGTACTGAATCTAAGAATGAGACAGTATTAAACAATAAGCTCAGTACCCCTACAATACACATGACAATCGCACTGATTGCATCGAAGGCAACGACCCTATCTGCAGTAGTAGGTCCTTTAATGAGACGAAATAATGCTACAACAAGAGATACAGCAAATAGTACGAGAGCAGCTGTTAAGAAAAATTCTGTCCATGCTGAAATCATTTCGTCACCTCCAAAATAAGTGCTTCATATTGTTTGATACTCTTCAATAAACTTTTACGCTCTTTATCTGTTAAATCAATCGCATGAATTAAAAATAGATTCGGATCTCTATTCACCCGGATGATTGTTGATCCTGGCGTAATAATAATCATAATTGTCAAGAAGGTAATGGCCCAATCTGATTCGAGTTTTGTTTCATAACGGACAAGGCCAGGAGCCATTTTATTTGTTCGAAACAAGACGTAGTTTGCAATCGAAAATGTTGATGTAAACAATTGATACAAATAAATCATCAAAAATTTAAATGATACCCAGATTTTTTTCGGATAAAATTCTTGCCCGAAGAACTTATGCAATAAATAAATGATAATTAAACCAATTAAATAGCCAAAGAAAAATGTAGGAAAACGAAAGGCATCTTCATCTTGAAATAGTACCCATAAAATAGCGATCATCATATTCAAACCAATTTGTCTCATCTAATGACCCCCTCGTAAGTCCGGATTGACCATTTTTTCATACATTTGTACATCCATATTCATCTTTGTAGCTAAATCCGTCACTTGAATAATAGGTGGTGCCATCAAACCAAGTAGTAGCGTCACAACTGTTAAAAACATAATAATATGTTTTCTTACAGGCTTGATTGGTTTATATTCAATAACCGCGCCTTTTACATCGTTACCAGTATACATATGGAAGAAAACACGGAAAAGGCTAAACATTGCAACTAAACTTGTGATAATCATCAACGTAAGTCCAATATAATGTTGATGTTCAACAGCACCAAGGAAAATTAATAATTTCCCGGGAAATCCACTAAATGGTGGTACCCCACCAATCGCTAATGTTACAACGACAAAAGCAACACCAAGCCATGGTTCTTTTTTAGCTAAACCTTTCAAATGACGATATTGGCGATATCCTGTTGTATAAACAATAATCCCAATGACTAAGAATAAAAGGGCTTTTACTACCATATCATTCATCAGATAGAAGATCGCACCATTAATCCCTTCAACTGTATTTGTTCCTAGACCAAAGATCACAAAACCGATAGATAAAATGACTTGGTATGCTGCTATTTTTTTAATATCTTTATACGCGATTGTTCCGACGGCTCCAATGACCATCGTGATACATACCATAAAGACAAGCAATGGTTCAACAACATTTCCGCTTTGGTTAAAAATTAATGTGAAGAAACGAATCAGTGCATAGGCACCTACTTTTGTCATGAGTGATGCAAACAATGCTGCAAGTTCGGTATTTAATACGGCATATGCTTTAGGAAGCCACATGAATAGTACCAGTACTGCCTTAGATCCAAAAGCAACAATGAATGACATTGCGACTAAATGAATAGCTGTGGGATCATCCATTTCTTGAATACGTATCGCAATGTGTGTAAAGTTTAACGTCCCAACTTGTCGATACAATAAGCTAATACCAACGAGAAATATCCATGATCCAATGACGTTCAGTACGACATAGATAATGCTTGCACGCAATTGTTCAACGGATTGCCCCAGTGTTACTAATACAAATGATGCGAGAAGCATAATCTCAAACATCACGTAAAGATGGAATACATCAGACGTTAAAAACGACCCAATAACTCCTGTCGTTAGAAAGAGGATAAATGTTGGCAAGTAATAACGACTCGCACGCTTTTCACCACGACCAAATCCAAACATAACAATGGACCAGACAACAAAGAAAGTGGTCGTTACAAGTAATAAACTTAAAGCATCTCCAACATATTGAATACCAAATGGCGCTGGCCAACCTGAGAAGTCCAATACGATCGGTTTATAGCGCATCACATAGATAAGCATGTAAAGCGATACAATAAAGCCAGAAAACAATATGAGCAATGAAAAACGACGTGCTAGTTTCACTTGTTTATTGAACATACCAACGAGTAATGCCCCAACAAGTGGTAAGAGAAGTGGTAAGGCTAATAAGTTATCATTCATCGTCTTCACCTCGCGTTAACACATCAATCTCATGTTCTTTCGTTACTTTAAAAGTACGGTATACCAGTACGAGTAGAAATGCGGTAATCGCAAAGCCGATAACAATTGCCGTTAATACAATCGCTTGTAACAGTGGATCCACATAATTCTCATATCCTGACACAATCAATGGTTCTTTTTTATCAACAGTATACTCACCCATACTCATGATAATAATGTTGCCGGCATACGTATAAATCGCAATACCAATCACAATTCGTATCAAATTACGAGAGAGCACCATATAAGTACCAATGAATACTAAAAAGCCAATAACGATAAGTAAAATAATATTCATGATCGCCCTCCACTCAATGATAAAATTGTTGTCACAACTGTACCGACAACGATAAGTAAAATACCAAATTCAAATAGCGTAATTGTTGATAAGTGTACCTCTCCAAAATATGGGAAGTCTACATACCAATCATGCTGATATAGAATATTCTTACCAAAAAATACAGGTGCAACCGCCGTACCGATGGATATTAATGCTCCGACAAGACTTAAAAGACGGAAGTCAATCGGTAGTGCCTCTAAAACTTGGGCCACATCATAAGCTAAAAACATTAAAATAAATGCCGAGCTCAGTACTAATCCGGCAATAAAACCACCACCAGGATTATTATGACCCGCAAAGAATAGATAGAGGCCAAACGTTAAAATGATAAATACAACAACATGCGTTACGGTTCTTAATACTAAATCATTCTCTTTCATCTTGACCTCTCCTATCTTTAAAGTTTAGTAATGTATAAATACCGAAACCAGCAATAACAAGCACAATGCCTTCTGCCATCGTATCAAGTGCTCGGAAGTCACCCAGAATAGCATTTACAATATTTTTACCACCAGATTTTTCATAAGCATCATGATAGTATACAGAGATTGTCTCTAGTGCATCTGCTTGTTGAATCATGAAAACAAGTCCAACGACTGTGAGTGCTGTCATCAGTGAGATAGTAATTTTTACCGTTTCACGTTTCAAATCAAACTGACCACGTGGAATATTTGGAAGTCGTGAAAAACTTACAATAAAGAGTACTGTCGTAATCGTCTCTGTTACAAGTTGTGTAAGTGCTAAGTCTGGTGCACGCATTAAGATAAAGAACAATGCGACAGCATATCCAATACCCCCTGTTAAAATGACCATCGTTAAACGCTGACGGATAAAAATCAATGCAATTCCGATAAGAATAATCGTCAACAACAGTAATACGTGAAACAGATGATAATCTGTCACATCAATGCGATACAACTCTGGTACTCCCACACGATATAAACCGTATAGATTAATCGCAAAGTAAAAAACAAACGTAATGACAATATAATAATTCAATCGATTGTTCATTAATGTACGCAGTCCCCAACCAGAGTGGGTTTCAAGAGACTGACCAGAACGTTCAAGTAGCTTTGGAATCGTCCATTTTTTCGGTTCAACAATCAAGTATTTCTTCAAATCAACACGTAATACAATGAATGTCCCTACTACAATAATGATTAAACTCATCATCAACGGTGCATTAAAACCGTGCCAAATTGCAAGATGTGGTGCCAAGGTCGCTGTTTCTTCATTTACTACGACACTTGAAAACGCTGGCTGAATCAAGTTCGTTCCAACCCAATCCGGTACGATAAACACAATGGGTAATAACAGTGCTAATACCACCGCTGGTAAAATAAATAATTTGGGTTCATGTACATGTTGTTTGCTCTGTGCTTTGCCAAAGAACGTGACTTTAATCATATTTAAAGCGTAGATGAAGGTGAAAATACTGGCGATAAAACCAATACTCACAATGATAAATGTTAAAATTGAGTTAAATGCTGATAATTCATTCGCATGAATTAAGCCCTCAAAAAACATTTCTTTACTGATAAAACCATTTAAAAGTGGTACACCCGCCATTGATAATGAGGCTGCAAACATCGCTATCATTGTTAATGGGAGATAGCGACGTAAACCACCTAAATAACGAATATCACGTGTTCCCATTTCATGATCAATCAACCCAACGCCCATAAAAAGTGTTGCTTTGAATAGTGCATGATTAAATAAATGGAAGATGGCAGCAAATAAAATATAAGCATACGCTTCAAGCATCACACTGTCCGTTGCTTTTGCAATACCTCCACCAAGACCCACCATGGACATAATCATACCGAGCTGACTAATCGTTGAATATGCAAGAATTCCTTTTAAATCACTTTGACGAATGGCTGTATATGATCCATAAATCATGGTAATTAAACCAACAAAAGTCACACTATACGTATAAAAGTCGCTATATCCTAAAATAGGTGTAAAGCGCATTAATAGGAAAATACCTGCTTTAACCATTGTTGCTGAATGTAGATAGGCACTGACAGGTGTCGGTGCTGCCATCGCTCTTGGCAACCAAAAATGAAATGGAAATTGTGCTGACTTTGTAAAAGCACCTAATAATAGCATCACAATAATTGGAATAAATAGTGGATGTGTTGCAATTTCTTCACGCATCGCAATCTGTTTAGTGATTGTGTTCGTTCCTGTAACAACATACAACATCATAAAACCAACAAACATTGCCAAACCGCCTAGAACCGTTACCATAAATGATGTCATGGCGCCCTTTTGGCTTTCTGTACGGTCATACCAGTAACTGATGAGTAGAAATGAAGAAACACTCGTCAATTCCCAGAAAACATACAATATGATTGTATTATTTGATAAGACAATTCCGATTATACTGAACATAAACAAGATAAGATAGGTAAAAAATCGAGGTAAATCATCATGTTCATAAGATAGATACTGTGTTGCATAGAAAAATACTGCCACACCAATCAGAGAAATAAGTAGCCCGAAGAACAAACTTAAACCATCTAACCGTAGCACTAAGTTAATGTCATACGCTGGCAACCATTGATATATTTCAGTTACATAGTGCTGGTTCAACACTTTGGGAATATGGTATAGAAAAACCCCTGAAGCAATCAACGGTGCAATTAATGCAATATAGCCTGGTAATTGCTTCGTTTGCCATTTCATCATTATGAGTAAAAGTAACATAACTACTAATAATGAAATGAGTAAGCCAATCAGCATAAAGATGCCTCCTTATTATTTTTTATAAATTAAGCACAATATTCGTATGGGCATCCTCTTTAGATACGCCAATAAACTTTCTCGTTTCTTGTGCTGTTTGATGTCCTAAATATTTTTGAATAATTGAAATAGACACACCTGAACGATATGTATGATAAGCAAATGTTTTACGTAAGGTTGTTAATCCAACATGGGGGATACCTAATTCTTGGGCTGCTGAATGTACAATACGATACGCTTGTTGACGACTTAAGCCCTTTTTAGTTCTTTTAGATTGGAACAATAGATCCTCAAATGCCAGCCCTTCAGTTTCAATGTAATCCATCAACTCTTGCCTTAGCACTTCTGGCAAGACAACACGAATCTCTTGGGAACAACAAACGTCCCAATGTGTAATCATTGCATGCTTTCCTTGCAACACATCTAAAACAGTCAAATTGAGTAATTCATTCAGTTTTATACCCGTATGTATCGCAAATTTAAACAGTAAATAATCTCTTTGTGACTGTGCTTTTAAGAAAGCATACATTCTTTTTATATCTTCATGATTTTTAATTGGATCTACACATTTCATCACATTCACCCCCAACATATATGTTTCATATATAATCATATAATATATTTATGTTACATTAAAGAATTTATTCTTGTATTCTTTTTAAAATTTTTCTATTTTATGACAGCTCAATTCACAAAATACTTGTCGTCAAGTCATGTATGCGTTTACACCTATTTGTACGATTTCCAACATTTTTTGTCCCTATTCTATTATTTGTTTCGATATATAAAGTGAAAGGAGGTCAAACATATGAATACAAAACAAATTTCACTCATTTTGACACAGAACATCATCACTTCAGAAGGAAAAGTAAGTAAAACAACGCGTAAAATTAATCAATTAAATCCAGATGCAAATAACGACGATTTACGTAGCTTTGCTTCAATCATTGAGACTTTAACCGGAGAAAAATATGACCAAGTTGAAGTCGTCAAAACATCTACTATTAATATGTAAAGGAGATTATTTCATGAACAACAAAACTTTAGATATCACATTTGATACAGTTCAGCAAAAGCCCGTCCGTCTCTCTTTGGCAAATATCCAGCAAAAGATAGTGAAAGAAGTCGTATCATCACAAGCTGAAAACATTGCAAAATTAAATATTTTATCAACACCGAGCTTACAAGTTACACATGCTAAAACAGCACAACTTATCGACAAAACTGTTACAATTCTCTTCTAAATTGATAAAAGCGCAACGAAGCACCTATCGTGCTCCGCTGCGCTTTTTTATTAATCATATCGTGGTCGAAAACGTACTTCATCCCCGTAAAACACTTTACGTCTGCCTAATTTTTCACATATTGCATATTTATCATAAACTTCTATTACTCGTGCTAATGTTTTATACGACTTAGCAGCATTAAGTACTTCTACATAATAACCTATTCCTAATTCCGATTCACTTTTAACATTCACAAAAAACATTTGATCATTTAATACCCGTACGACTTCATGTTGCATCATCTTTATCACCACACTTATTAATCACTTCAGATTCTATATTAGAAATTACCTTGGCTCCGTTAACTTATTTACTTATTTTTGATACTTGTCAAAGCATATCAGTCCACATGATATCTTACAAGACAAAGTTTTGTTACATATTTTTGAATTAATAGTATAATAAGGCTATTCAATCATATCTATCAAAGGTGAATAAATATGCTTTTTTCACTAATATTGTTAGGTTTAGTTGCAGGAGCCGTGATCCCTTTTCAAACTTCTATCAACACTAGACTTAGCTATTATACACAGTCTACATTCTATGCCTCTACCATATCATTTTTTGTTGGTACGTTGTGTTTAATGATACTCATCGTTAGTTTATCTCCACATATTCTCTCAATAAATTATTGGCAGACACTCACTATAGATGAAACATGGTTCATTGGTGGCATCATGGGCGTACTCTTTTTAACAGGCAATTTACTCTTATTACCTAAAATCGGGGCTTCATTGACAGTTATCTCAACAATTACAGGGCAAATCATGATGGGATGCTTGATAGATACTTTTGGTTGGTTCCATATCTCTCCACAACCTTTTACATTTATTAAAGCATTGGGGTTATGTCTGCTTCTTTTTGGAATTGTTCTAATGAATATACAGAGGCGTCACACCATGCTAAAACAATCTAATGATTCACTTATTTTATGGATTGTTGCTGGATTATTATTTGGCTGTGCGCCTCCTATACAAGCTGCTACGAATAGTGCATTAGGTCAAAACGTGAATTCTCCCTTTTTAGCAGCCTTAATCTCATTCACTGTCGGTACAATCACATTATTTATGATTACTGCCATATGTCATAGAAAATTCCGTATTAAACGTATCCACAAAGAATATGGTTCACTGAGATGGTGGTATTTTATCGGAGGCGCATTAGGTGTTTTATTTGTCACAACAATCATTATTTTAACCGCATATATCGGCGTAACTTACACATTAGTCGCAACGATGATAGGACAAATTCTTGCCAGTCTTATAATTGATCACTTTGGATTATTGGGAATCCCATCACGTAAAATAAGTCCACAACGCATCATGGGACTCATCATTATTTTATTTGCCGTTGTAATCATTCATTTTGCTCCCTAAACAAGGCTGTGAAAGGAGGGGTTAGGATTTAAGCAGAATCTGCCCAATGAGTAATATCGCTTTTGATGTTGTCAAATTGCATGTAGTAGTTGATTGACATGCGCCTGTGTCTTTTAAGACTTGTCACATCCCTAATCACCTTTACAGGGGCATTATAACAAAACTTTTATATTTTTCTGTAGTGCTTCCTATTCTGTCGAAAGTCCTGCTCCTTGTACGCTGACATTCGGTTTCTCAGCATATACATTTATTATGTTTCAACCTCGTGGTACGAACTGTTATCATCCAAATATTCTTGTAATGTGTAAATTAAAAAATGGCTATTTATGTCTTTCAAATATTCACAAATCAAAACTTGCCTATTCGTTAACAGTTTGTATAATAATGGTCGTAAACAAACTAAAAACGAGGTGTTTATAATGAATCGATCCTTAAAATACACGCTTATTTGCGCTACACTCCTAATACTCTTTTGTATTCCTTTCTATATTTGGTGGCATATAAAAAATCCTCCTATCCAGACGATAGAAGCCAAGTTTTCATACCCATATCAAACAACAGGTATTGTGCAATCAGACTATTACTATCTTATCCGTTATCAACCAAAATATGGTCAAATTCAAGATATCCACGTTAAAGATGGCCAATCTATTTCTAAAGAATCCTCTGTCCTCACATACTACAATCCACTTATCATCCCAGAAATAAATGCGCTATCTAGTATTACCAAGCAATTTTCGAATACACAACAAGCTTTCACCGGATTACGTGAACTCGTTAAATTAAAGTCTCAACTCTATACAACGATACAATCACCTATCCAAGGAATCGTGCGTTTGCATGAAATTGTACCTTCAAAAAAAGATTCAATAATATTAGAAATACAATCAAAAACACAATCTATTATATTAAATTTACCTGAAGAAATTTATACAAAATTGGCACATAATCACACTGTCAAATTAGAACACATTGGTACACATCAAATCGTCAAAGGGCACATTACTGCTATGCTAGAACCTTCTAACACCTCTATTTCAGATAAACAAAATCTGTATTATCATGCTTATATTAAGATAGATAAACATTATCCTATCGGTTCAAAATTTACAGTTTATTTAGGTACTCCAAAAATGATTTTTCCTTCTGATATTTTATTGCATAAAAATTATGTTGTAATTCATAAAAATGGGAAATATGTTAAACGTATAATAAATTATGATAGAATGAATAAGCAACTTATAATTAAAAGTGGAATATTTGCTGGTGAGAAAATTGTATGAAATCCTAGCGAAACAGCCTTAAAAATCAAGTAGTCAATCCACCCACCTACCCAGTATTTTTATCACAACTGTTTCCCATTGTTATTGTAGTCACACGCATATGCTGGTATGAATATAACAATTTGTCTGCATTCAAATTTGTTATATAGATTTTTCACCTAAATTCTTTCAGACCAATACCTCTTTCATTACTAAGCACATTTTCTTACATTCATTTTCAATAAGTAAAATAACAGATACTTTTACCGGACACGCTCTATCATGATATATATTTAATTTTATATAATAATACTTACTATTTTATTGAATATATATTTTGAAAGTAAGCAAAGTTAACCTGCCATAATATGCAAGTCATGTATATCAGCGCAGACTATTACATTCACATGTTGGACTGCTGAAGTAATACAAGGTTTGAACACTTTGAATCTTTAGCCACCTAAGTCAAGGGAGACAGAGATAACCTTTTCACACAATGTGATGCGACGACAGTTTGCATACTATGTGCACACTCAATGATATAAGTGAATTATTTTTAGCGATGTATTATTTAGGAGGCTATTGCAATGACTGTATCAAAAATTAAAAATTGTTTTGAACTTTTATCCATGGTAACTTATGCGGATAAATTAAAAACTATGATTAAAAAAGAATTCCATATGACATTTGAAGAATTTGCAGTATTAACTCATTTAAGTCATAAAATTGAAGCTGAGTATTTCTTAAAAGATATCATCAAAAATCTTAATTATAAGCAACCACAAGTAGTAAAAGCGGTTAAGAACCTCTCTCAGGATGGTTACTTTAGTAAAAGACGTAACGAACATGATGAGCGTACTGTAATTATTTTAGTTGATGATAATCAGCGTAAAAAAATTGATACACTTTTAGATCAAGTGAACACAAAAATTAAAGAAGCAAATATTAAACCAAATTAAGAAAAATGGCATATATTGATGGACTTTCCACCAATATATGCCATTTTATGTTCAATTCTTATCTTTATTAGATGATAAATCAATTGTATAAATAATGATCATTACAAGTAACATAATCCATAATGCAATCGATATATATTGTGCAATTTGTGAGTCTGGCACAATGATATCAATCGTTTTTTGTAAAAATAGTAGACCAATCCCTGTATATTCATAATGACGACGGGACAATCCGTATACTGTGATGACCATCCCTATCATAGCAACTGCTATATGCGGATATTGCGTGACAACATGAATACCTAATGTCATATCAAATGTATGCATTAGAATGAGTACAAATGATGCTACTGCAAGAAATAATCCCAAATAGCGCTCAGACATATTATGATATAAATAATTTTTATGTTTTATTCTCAGATATATAAGTGCAGATATAGGTAGAATAACGAGCATATATAAAATAAATAAACCTGTAACTGCTCCGAATGGGACAAGTTGCTTATGATACAAATAAGCAATCATAATAAAATTAATCACAAAAAAGACCACAGGATTAAAATGCATAATAAATAAATTCTTTTGTATCGTCAAAAGAATTTCAGCTACAGATTTCTGTCTATAAGCTGTGTAATCTATATTTTGTTCTTCAGATTTTTGAATATCTTTTCTCAAACTCTCTTTAACATCACCAATGACTCTTGGTGCAACGCCTTGGTCTGTTAAATACATTTCTACGTACTTTAATAATTCACGATCATTCTCTCTCATCAAAAGCCTCCATTTTTCAAAGGCGGGAAATTTAAAGTCCATATAGAACGATTAAATTCCGAGTATATCTACTGACTCACCAAATCAGCTTCAAAGCTTGAAAATACCTATAATTTTTTAGTTTTACTTTATACACTATGCTTTTATATCTATACGGTATAATTTTAAAACTTTATCATTTGGATGTTCTGTGGCAAATTGGTAGGAATTTTTGCCATCCGAAATATATCCTGTATTCCCTGTTATTTTATTATAATGTGCACGTTTAATCGCTGTATCACTCGTAAATTTTTGGACTTCTTCATAACTAGGTCCTTGAAGTTCATCATAACTCATTGATACATAGATTACTTTAGCTGTAGCTTTATCATTATTTGCGGTAATACGCAGTAAACCTTTTTCTGTATGATATTCATAATATTGTTCATCACCAAATGCAGCACTCGTATGAATTCCTTTACCCTTTTTACGGATAATGTCTTTCATGTCTTGCCCTATTTTAACTCCTTCTAAAACTCGTTTCCCTTTTTGTAAGGATTCAACAGATTGAATCATGTTTCCCTCTGAAGCATGAACAGGTACAATGTTAAAAGTCAGTAACATTAAAATTGTTAAAACCCAGGCACACAAGTGTTTTCCCATGGAACATACACTCCTTCTTCTTCCAGTTTAAACTAACTTGCTATGCCCAGTATAACCTAAATGTCAAAATAATAACAGTAAGATTACAAAAGTATTACAATTCCATATTCTTTGTTGTTTTATGCATGAAGTCTTTAACTGTTTTAAGAAAATGGTCTTTTTCTTCCACAAATGGATAAACGCCTGAACGTTTAAACAGTGAAAATGTAGCATAAGATAATTGATCTGCAACATCTTTTGCTTCTAAAGAGGTTACCCTTTTATTGGCCTGACCTGAAATAACGAGTGTACGTGTATGAATATTCGGTAATAATAGTTCAACATTTGTATTAAGAAAAGCGTTGTCCACTGCTGCAGCTTCATAATCCGTTAGTAAAGCTGCTGAATCATTAACACCTTTCAAAAACTTTCTCACTTTTCCATTTGAATAATACAAATGTTTCTCTAAAAACTTCTCTTGCTCACTTTTATCCCATGTACGTATTTTGGCAGCATACTTTCTAAACAAACGGTCATGAGGTAATATGTCGTCTTGTACCGTCGGATTAATCAGCACTAATTCTTTTACCATTTCAGGATGACGTGCAGCAAGATCCAATGCGATAGAACTTCCTAATTCATTAGCAATCACAGTTGCACTTTCAATATATAAATAATCCTTCAATTCCTTAATATCTTGGCTGAAGTCATTAAAACTAATTTTTAATGGTTTATCTGAATAACCATGTCCACGCATATCAAGTAATATCACTTGGAAATATCTTGATAAACGTTGTGCAATGTCTTCAAATACTGTGTGATTCATATAAATAGAATGAATCATGACAATTGGATAACCGTCCCCCATTGATCGATAATTAATAGCCGTTCCATCAGACGTTCTAAATAATTTCATTCGTATCTACCTCCTTAGGCACCTCTAAAATTTCTAATAATTGTTCAAGTGATGTGATTTCATAATCCATTTCTGACTCAAGCGGTGCAAGTTCCGCATCATGATGTTCGTGACGATACCAAACACTTATCATTTCTAGTGCGTGTGCAGGTGCAACATCATTTAAGGCATCATCTCCTACATAGAGGACTTCTTGTGGCGTTACTTCCAATTTTTCCATAATATCTTCATAAATACGTGGGTGCGGCTTGCGAAAACCTACATTTTCAGATGTGGAGAGATGGTTAATATAATCTTCAATACCTAATGCGTACACGCGGTATTGTTTAATTTTTGATTTTCCGTTTGCAATGACACCAATTCGATATCCGGCCTTATGAAGCTTTTTCAACGTATAATGTGTATCGTGAAATGGAAAGACATAACGATAAAAATGCATCTCAAAGTCCCTGAATAAATCCTTCCAACTCAGTCGATCGACATTAAATTGTTTAAGAATTTCTTTATATAGATCAGGCTTATCATGATCTTCATCATCATCTAATTCAATAAATTTTTTACGGAAATCTGAAAACTGTACACGTACAAAATAATCATGAAATCGTTCATATTGTTCCTCTATGAACTTCTCTCGTGACTTCTCACGATCTAACAATGTCCCCTCTAAATCAAATATAATTGCTTTTATATGCGATGTGTTCATTTGTTAACCTCATCACTTTCTTTAAAAATTCTATGCTTATATACTAATCAATCGTTTTTCGTCCTTCAACGATCATCAAATAAAACATTAATGGAATCCCCAATAATGCTAATACAATGCTTGCTGGCAATTGTATTGGTGATAATATTTGTGCACCTAATACATCAGCTAATACCATAACAGTCCCACCAATAATGAGATTCAGAAGCATTTTAAATGACAAACTTGCATGTATGGTACGTTGAATAAATTGAGGTACAACCATACCAATAAAGCCAATCACCCCTACATATCCTATGATAACTGTCGCTAAGATTGTCGCAAACATTAATACAGTTAATGAAAGTCGTTGAACATTGAGTCCCAGTGCTGCACTAGACAGTGTATTTAATTGTAGTAACTTAATCTGTGGTGTGAGTAAAAATAAGCATATCACTACAATAATCAATGTTACTAGTACATAGATTACTTCCCGATATTCTGCAGATGAAAACCCACCAAATAAATAACCCAATATATTTTGCAGACGCTTAGGATTTAATTGTACAAGCAAATAAAGTGCAGCATTCAATAGTGCACCGATCATAATCCCAGATAATATTAAAGATTTCGTTGGATAACCTGATGTTAATAACTGTGCAATACTAATAACAATAAATAAAGTTACGATACCAAAAATAATTGCGAATGGCGCAACCCACATAAATGCCAGTCCAGAAAAGATAGCAATGGCTGCACCTAATGTTGCTCCATTTGCTAAACCTAGTGTAAAACTATCTGCTAAAGGATTGTTCAAAATCAGTTGATACATTTGACCTGCCAACGTCAGTCCCATACCTGCTAATAGCGCCAATAACACTCTCGGCAATCTGACTTGCCATATCAATGTTGGTGTAAGCGCACTCTGCCAATCTAACTGACTAAACAATGCATATGCGACAATACCTATCAAAAAAAGGCTCCATACACTCAAGGTTATGAAGCCTTTCCACTTATGATTATTCATAAATTGCATCTCTCAATTTTTTCATTCCGTCATCTAGACGTGGACCAGGACGTGATAACAGGTCATCATTTAATGCTTTGATGCGTTCTTTTTTCACTGCTGTTACCTCTTCAAAGCCACCACGTTGTGAGACTGCTTGTTGATAGTCAGCTGTTGTCACACCTGATGTTGTCAGCATTACATCTGGATTCTTTTTGATGATTTGTTCTTTATCAACTTTTGGCCATCCTTCTTGATCAGCGAATACATTTTCAGCTTTTAACTGACGTAACATATCATTCATGAATGTATGATTACCTGTTGTATATATTTCAGGTTCAGATGCAATTTCAACAAAGACTTTTGGTGCTGTCTTTTTCTCAGGAATACCATCGATGACTTCTTTAATATTCTTTTTTGTTTCTTTAACAAGAACTTGTGCTTCTTTTTCAGTACCTGTTACTTTACCAACCTGTTCAAATGTTTGGTACATTTCATCAATCGATTTTGCATCCTTAATATATACGACTTGAATGCCGCTCTTCTTCAAGCTTTCTAATACTTTTCCTTGTGATGCTTTTTGTGTTTCGTGTGCAACGATTAAATCTGGCTGGGCTTTGATGAGCGCTTCTTTATTTAAGTTCATTGCATCAAATTGTTCTTTATCTTTCACTTCTTTTGGATAATCATCTACTGTAGACACCCCTACTACTTTGTCACCAAGACCTAACTCATACAAGATTTCTGTATTACTAGGCATTAAAGAAATAATACGCTTTGGTTCTTTACCAGATGACTTACCACCTTCATCAGGCTGGTGTGCATTAAAACTACACCCCGCTAATATAAGCATCATCACCATTAATAATACAATATGCTTAATTTTCAACTTTCACACCTCTATTATTAAATAAATATCACAACTTGCTACATGGAAACATGGGGCTGGGACATCATCAATTTGTGCTCTGGGAAATCAAAATGTCAGTGTGCGATAAGCAAGACTTTCAATGGAACCCAAAGCACTTCTCCCATAACTTTGTTAAAAACTGATGCTCTCTTCAAACCGATTCAACCATACGTCAACGCTATCGTACTATCTATTACATACTTTCAGGTGCTGATACACCGACAAGTTTCAGTGCATTACGCAATGTAATACGTACAGCATCAATCAAGGCTAAATGCGCTTGCGTTTTGGCATCGTCATCTGTTAAGACTTTCTCAGCATTATAAAACTTATGGAAGTGTGCTGCAAGATCTTGAATATAGTTTGTAATACGGTGCGGTGCTCTTGCTTCTGCTGCGCCTTCAATCACGGTTACAAACTCAGCAACTTTCTTCAATAATTCAATGGCTTTTTCATGTGTGATTGCACTATAATCACTACCCGCTTTCACTTCATAACCTTGTTCAGCTGCTTGACGTAAAATAGAACAAATACGTGCATGTGCATACTGAGCATAGTAAACAGGATTGTCTTGAGATTGTGTTTTGGCTAGTTCCATATCAAAGTCAAAGTGTGTATCCGGACTACGCATTGTTAAGAAATAACGGGCCGCATCAATACCGACTTCATCCATAATTTCACGCAATGTGATGGCATTACCTGTACGTTTACTCATTTTCACTTCCACACCATCTTGCATCAAACGTACCAATTGCATGATTTGAATTTCTAAACGTTCACTATCTACACCAAATGTTTCAAGAGATGCTTTCAAACGGTTGATATAGCCGTGATGATCCGCTCCAAACAAGTTGATTAACTTATCATTGCCTCGCTGAATTTTATCGTAATGATAAGCGATGTCTGGTAAGAAATATGTGTATGTACCATCTTTTTTGATAAGTACACGGTCTTTGTCATCTTTAAAATCTGTTGTGCGTAACCATGTTGCATCGTCTTTTTCGTACGTGTAGCCAAGTTCATTCATTTTTTCTAAAACGGCTTGAATGTCGCCTTTTTCATATAGACTCGTTTCACTAAACCAATTATCAAAATGGATATTGAAGCCTGCTAAATCTTGACGTAACTTGCGCATTTCGTAATCAACACCCAGTTTACGGAACACTTCAATACGTTCACTATCTGACATCTCTTGAAGTTCAGGACGTGTTTTTGCTAAGTCTTCCCCTATACCTACAATATCTTTACCATGATAACCATCTTCTGGCATCGCCATTTCTTTACCTAAGCTTTGCCAATAGCGTGCTTCAATTGACTTCGCTAAGTTTGTAATTTGGTTACCGGCATCATTGATGTAATATTCTCGTGTCACATCATAGCCTGCCGCATCCAGAATGTTACTCAACGTGTCACCTACTGCCGCATTACGCGCATGACCGATATGTAAGTCACCTGTTGGGTTAGCTGATACGTATTCGATTAATACTTTTTCATTTTTAGGCGTTTCAACAAGACCATATTGTGTATCCTTATTTAATACATCATCAATCACGACATGTAAGTAACTTGAATCTAAATAAAAATTAATAAACCCTGGACCAGCAATATCTACTTTTTGGACGTGTGCCGCTTCAGTATCTAAGTTTTCAACAATCAGTTGTGCAATCTCGCGTGGATTACGCTTTGCAATTTTTGTTAAAACCATAGCAATATTTGTTGAATAATCACCATTTTGTGTATCTTTAGGGATTTCAACTTTAATCGCTGGAACTGTTTCAGCAAGTTCTGCTTTCTTGATACTTTTTTCAATTTCTTCAATTAATGTTTGTTTCACTTGATCAATGATATTCATTCTAACACTCCTCATATGTCAATTCGTATTGATAGGTGCCGATTGGTTCCTCACCTTGATATAGCTTGTAATGTACTTTGAGCTTACCACCAGTTGCTGTTAGAAAGTGTAGCACGCGCAATGTTTCAACGGTAAACACCATCTTGCCTTCTGGAATGTGATAATACGATGTCGTTTGCTGACCTTCTACCAGATGTAATGTCATATGGACATCGCCTTTACGTATAATTTTAATACCGTCATCTGTTACTTTAACTGTCACATGTACGTTATTACCTTCGATTGTCTCATCATAGCGTATAAATTCAGCATTCTTTTGAACACGCACACCTTGTGTCTTATGTGTGTATTGTTGTTTCGAATCACCTTGTTTAACGACTTGATGTGTTTGAATTGTTACCTGTTGTTCCACAGAGGTATCCACCTTACTTTGCGAAATAATACAAGACATTATAACATACAATTGCTATAAAAAAAGCGTGAATCTGCAAAGCTGGGGAATCCTCCCCAACTTGCTATCAACACACTCATTTCACTTCATCTATACTTCTAATGCTTGACGTAATTCATTACTAGAATTGCGCCACATTTCTTCGTTATGCTGTTTTAAAAATGTTGCAAGCACACGTTTATTGTCCTCACCAATTTGATCAATAATCACTTTATGTTTCATCGACTTATCCATCATATTTACGTGCTCAGGCATGCTTTTAAATCCACGGCGAATTTGTTTATTCACTAATAAATACGCTGCTGTTAAGCCTGCATAATAAGGACCTTGTGCCCCTCTTTCAGTTGTCACCCAGCAGAGCCAATATGGTTTTGCACCATCCACATCAACCGTTTCTTTGTCTGTAATCCATTTGACACCTTTTTCTACATCGGCACGTGCATGCATTGCACCAATATCAATAAATGCTTCTTGCGCATCAATATCAATAAAAACAGGTGCGATATTATCCAAACTAATTGCACCAATATTTGTACCTTTGTGACCATCTAATGGGTCGTTTTTAATAATGTTAAAATTAAAACCTTTTTTCTCTGCCACGAAGACGCCTCCATTCATCGTTGTTATATGATCTTAAAGATTATTTTAATTCATTAAGTAAGTTAACAATCGCCTCTTTAAGTTCTGTATCTTGAATATTCAATACGAGTTCTTTCGGATAATACAATTTGTAGTCTTGACGTTTGATCCCTGTAATACTAGAGATAATACGAGACTGACTGCTGATTTCTCGAATATCTCCATTCGGTTTCAACAGATGAATTGATTTACGATTAGAACCCGGTCTATCATAATCATACGGTAAGTCTGAAATAGAATCACTCACAAAATAATATGCTGGATCAATACCTGCCTTTTCAAAGAGGTCTATTAACTCCGTTTGCGTAATGTAACTACCATCAAACGGTAGAAACTTTAATAAATCCCGTTGAATAAACCGTCGGGATAAATCACTTAGAATCTGATCTGTTTCATGCATCCATTCTTTTAAATAAAATACCACATCTGTCTCATCTAACTTAATATACGCTTCGAGTGTCACATTATTTTCGAAAAATGGCACAAAGTCTCGAGGTGCCGTTTGAAATTGATAACCTTGCTCATATAAATATTTTGCACGTTTAAAACAATTATTTAAGAGAACTTCTCCACCACGACTGACAGGGTGAAAGTAAACTTGCCAGTACATCTGATAACGGCTCATGATAAAGCTCTCTACCGCATGCATACCGCTTTCTTTAATTAAAACTTCATCTGATGATGGACGCATCAAACGTAAAATTCGCTCCATATCAAACTTACCATATGATACACCTGTAAAGTACGCATCACGTTGTAGATAATCCATACGATCAGCATCAATTTGTGATGAAATCATTGAAATGACAAGTTTATTATCATGTGTCTTGTTAATCACTTCTGCCACTTCTTTTGGAAAAGTCGGTGATACTCGTTTCAATACATCATTTACTTCCGTGTCACCTGTAATAATGGCTTGGGTGTATGCCTCATGATCTGTGCCAAATATCTTCTCAAAACTATGCGAAAAAGGTCCGTGACCTAAATCATGTAGCAATGCTGCACATAATGCCAATGGACGATCAGCATCTCGCCATTCTTGTCGTCCTCTGAACGTCTCATCAATCATACGTCTCACGATTTCATATACACCAAGTGAATGTCCAAACCGACTATGCTCTGCAGTATGGAACGCAAGATTTAATGTCCCTAGTTGTTTAATACGTCTTAAACGTTGAAATTCTTTTGTTTTAATTAAATCCCAGATCAACTGATCCTGGACATGGATATACCGATGGATTGGGTCTTTGAACACTTTTTCTTCAGACAATTTACGATTGACATATGTTTCTTCTACCAATCGACATTCCTCCTTTAAGAGGCACTAGGCCAATTGCTTTTTCATCAATGCAAGTGACATTGTCTCGCCATACATCACATGTTCGTATGTACGTATCACTTCAAAGCCTTCACCTTCATAAAACGCTACCGCTTTTTCATTGTGCGTATCGACTTCTAAATATACCGCATCATATTGTCCTTTATAATTAGCCAATCCTTGTTCTAAAAGTAAACGACCAAAACCTCTATTTTGAGAGTGAGGACGCACATAGTGAGCTGATAGATAGAGTTCGCTTCCTTGGATAAAGTTTGCAAACCCAAGAACTGTTCCATCTTCTATCGCTACTAAAAATAATTGTTCATCTAATCTTTTAAGCAAATGTGCCTCATTATATGAAGCTGCTAGTAAATCATTCACAGTACTCGCAGCATATATATTTAAGTACGTGTTGTACCACGCTTTTGTTGCAACATCGCGAATACCAATGACATCTTCGGGTGTCGCTTTTCTCACTTCATACACCATATTATCGCTCCTTATACGCTATAGAATACCTTTGATTATACCACAAATTCTACTTCATATGAGGAGTATTTAAGCCTTGCTACTATGCTTGTTCCGCTGCATATTGCTCATTCCATTTTGCCGCTTCATTCATTGCATACGTATCTTTGGATATTTCTCCGGGTGATTTCGCATAACCAATCAAATAATCTTGTAAATGTGCCCCTAAAAATTGCAAACTATAATCAACTTGTTGCACACAAGGTAGTGCCTTCACGCGTGGGCTGTCACCACCTATTAAAATCAATCGGAAGTTAATATCTGATAGACGCGTTTTCGCTTTTTTATATTTAGAAGTCTTTAATACTTCAGAAAACTGTTCTATAAAATCTTGCATCGTTGTACTAATGGTATACCAATTAACAGGAGAAACGAGTATGACATGTTCACTTGATAGTATTTGTTCTGTCACGCGCTGAAAGTCTCGACAAATATCATCATCGCTATTCACATCGTCGTTCTCTGATGATTCAATGACATCTGCTAAATGAATCCATTTATAGTCTTGTCCTTCAAGTACATGTTCTGTTAGCTTAACCGTGTTTCCCTTCTCACGACCACCGCCAAATAATACTGTAATCATTTTTAAACATCCCTTTTTATTCTCTCTTTATCTATATTTGTATAGGTCTTATTCCCATTTCAGACAAACATTATTCATGGAAGTGGTGATTTGCTGTCACACATATATATAAAGGCATACAAAAAAGCCTGTACCCAATAATGAATACAGACCCTTTTAATTTATATATCAAGTCGTTATTGCTGTTTGCGTTTCGCTAACTTTTCTTTTAACTTACGATCTTGTTCTTCTTTACGACGCTTTCTTTCTTCATTACGCTTTCTCAAACGTTCTTCTTCTTCTGGATCGCGTGGTTTTTGAAGTTGCTTCTCAACCTTTTCCATTAATTCGTCTTCTGTCAGTGCGGCAAGTGGACGGTTATTAACGAAAGCGAAAGTTTTACGTCTTCCTGGTCCGCAATACGATTGACAGCCAATCTCTATTTCAGCATCAGGATCAAGTTTTTTTAATTTTCTTGTGACACTTTTAAGATTTACTGCCTGACAATCATCACAAACCATGAATTTGTTTTTCACCTAACTCCACCTCTCTTAGCATCATACCGCTATTCATTTTACACGTCTTTGAAATAATTTCAAGACTTATGTCTAGGCGTGAGTGTACTACAAATTAAGATTTATGCAATGGAATACTTTGTGTCACATCGATACCTAACACGGGTGGCAACACAAAATAAACAACAATAATAATGACTACGATACTAATCAAGTTCATAATAAAACCTTTAATGGCCATCTCTTTAATTGCGATTTTACCTGTCCCAAAGACAATCGCATTAGGCGGCGTTCCAACTGGTAACATGTATGCACAGTTTGCAGCCATTGCAGCTGGTGCCATTAATAGTAATGGATGAACGTTAATCGCTACAGATAGTGTTGCTAGAATCGGTAAAATCATCGTTGCTGTTGCTGTGTTTGATGTGATTTCTGTTAAGAACAAGATGAACACTGTAATCACAATAACGATTAGAAGTGGGCTGACGCCTTTTAATGATGTCATTTGTAAGCCTAACCATGTTGCTAGACCACTTTCTTGAATCCCTTTCGCAAGTGCGAGACCTCCACCGAAGAGTAATAAAACGCCCCAAGGTAATTCTTTAGCGACTGACCAATCTAAGATACGTTTATGTTTATCTTTGGCTGGAATCAAGAACAACAGAATTGAAACGAAGATCGCAATCGTACCATCTGCAATCATATCTGTAAAATGCCAGTTTGATAACAAGAATTCACGTGAAATCCATAAGAATGATGCTAAGATAAAGACACAAAATACGACTTTCTCTTCGTATTTAATTGAACCAAGTCCTTCCAGCTTATCTTTAATTACTTTTTGCCCACCTGGCAACTCTTTCATATCATGTCTAAAAGCAACAAATTGGAAGTATAACCAAGCTAAGAAAATCAAAATAATAACAGTTGGTATACCGATAATCATCCATTTCGCAAAGCTTAATTCTTCTCCAAAGTTCGCCGCATATTGCCCTTTTAAGATAATAAGTGGTGGTGTCCCAATCAATGTTCCTAAACCACCAATTGTTCCGGCATAGCCAATACCTAGTACAAGCGAACGTTCAAACTTTGCAATGCTTGAGTCATCTTCATGATTTTCTTTTAAAGCATGTGCTTCTTTAATAATAGCCAATCCAATTGGAATCATAATCATTACAGCAGCAGTATTTGAAACGAACATAGATAAACCACTTGTTGCAACCATGAATCCAAGTAAGATACGCCCTGTACTTGTTCCGATTGAATTAATAATTGTTAAAGCAATACGAGTATGTAAATCCCAACGTTCCATTGCGATTGCGAGAATAAAACCACCTAAGAATAAATAAATGATGTCATTTCCATATTGTGCAGAAACAGTTGCACTGTCCATGATATGTCCTAATGGCATCAAAACTAATGGCAATAAACTTGTTGCTGGAATAGGTATCGCCTCTGTAATCCACCAAAGTGCAATCCATACAGTAATGGCTAATACATATAACCCTTTAAAACTAAGGTCATCTGGACGTACAAATAGTAATATTAACGCAAACATTAATGGCCCCATCACAAGTCCAATAAGTTGTGACAATGTATATGATGGCTCCTTTTTCTTATCCGTAAAAAAAGTCAATAAACGAGATTCTTTTGGATTTGTCATAATGCTCCCCCTTGCTGGCTTCTCTTTTTCTCTCATCAATGATGTACCACATTTTTAAACAGTATATCACAATAAAGTGGTAATATGATAGCGCTTTTTTACACATATTTCTGACTTTTTAAATAAAAGGAAATGGTTATATTTTATTCTTAAAATCTATCTTCAAACAAGAAAAGACTGATGACTATTCAGTAAAAACACTGGATAACATCAGTCTCTCATATAAGGTTAGAAAATAAGATTTCTATTTCATAATTTTATCTTTATTTTTGTTGACGTTTTGGTCGAATAATCTGTATAGGCTTTCTAATAAACGACTTGGCAAATTGATCAGACATAAGTAGACCGACCGCAATGGCACCTGCAATCAATGTAGCTCGGATAAAGATGTCATTCGCCTCATTGAATTCTAACGTCAATAATTTTTGTGCTGCTTTAAAGAAAATACTCCCTGGCACTAGCGGGATAATCCCCGGTACCATAAAAAGAATAACTGGCGACTTATAGCGACGTGCCATAACATGACTCATAATACCAAGAATAAAACTACCACATAGGCTGGCATAAATACTATCGATACCGAAAGTCATATGAACGAGGTGAAACGTTAAATAACCAAACCCACCACATAATCCTGCTGGTAGAAATAAACGACGCGGTGCATCATAGATAAAGGCAAAGCAAAATGCGGTTAAGAAACTACATAAAAATATAATTGGAATCGACATTGCTTCACCTCCTAAAATACAATAAATGCAGTGGTAATACCTGCACCAATCGCAAATGATGTGACGATTGCTTCTAAGAATTTTGCTGTAAACATGAGCATGTGTCGTTCAAACAGGTCTTGGATTGCCGTTGTTATTAATACCCCTGGTACGATAGGCATCACACCTGCAGTGATGGTGGCAGCAAGATTAGGGCTTCCAATCCAATGATTAATTGGAATAGCAACCATACCGATTACAATCGCGCCTAAAAAGTCCGGAATGAAAAGAGTCAGCTGTTTCCCTTTCATATACTCTGTTACAAAATAACCTAATGCACCAGCAAGTACAGCAGGTAATAAATCTTGCCAGCCGCCTCCTTGCAAGTATAAAAAGCCCATAGAAATAAGTCCTGCAAATAACATTTTATGCCATAACTTATAGCGATGAGAGGTTTTATCAAGTTGTTTAAGTGTTTGATAAGCTTCATCAAACGATAATTTCTGTTGCGCAATTTGTCGCGAAATGTGATTCACTAAAAATACTTTGCGCAAGTTAGTATCATTTTTTTTAATTTTTACCATACGTGTGTCATGATCCGGTGATAAAGAAAAGTTAATAAAAATATTCAACGCATAACCTTGTGTTTCTTCATAACCATATGCGATGGCTATACGCTGCATGGTATCTTCCACACGGTTTGCTTCTGCGCCGCATTCTAATAATATACGGCCAGCAAGCATCACAATATTCATCACGTCTTGATCCGACGGTCTTGATTGAATCAACATTGGCACCTTCTTTTCAAAATCTTTATGTTCTCTTTACTGTAAAGAGATACAGTGGCACGCCTAGGAGCAATCCTACAATCGCAATGCCTGACCCTATTGGATCTGAAATCAATGTATTAATCACAATAAACAAACCACCCGCTATTGCAATAAGCGGTAAAAATGGATAAAGTGGTACCGAAAACGCGCGTGCTTGCCCTTTATTTCTACGTCTTAAAATAAACAGACCAACAAAAGATGCCATATAGAAAAAGTAAATAATAAAAATCGTGATTTCTGATAAATAATCCGCATCAAAAATTGTTGGGAAACAAACACTTAGCATGAGGATCAACATCGCCAGTGCACTCATCACAATATGCGCCCCAATCGGTGAGCCGAAACGCTTGCTGACATATTGAACTTTTGTTGAATACGGTAATAGATTATCTTGTGCCATCGCAAATGGAATACGTGGAAAAGTAATCAACTTACCATTCAATGTACCAATGATAGAGATAATTAAACCGATATTTACAATTTTCGCCCCGATATCACCAAATAAGAGAATTGCCGTTTCGACACTGACACTATTTCCATATAAATATACTTCTGAAGCTGGAAGTGTCTTAAATATCGCAATATTAATCAACGCATAGATAAATGTCACGATTAAAATCCCTATCAACATTGCTAATGGTAAATGTTTCTGTGGATTTTTCATTTCTCCCGCCATAGTCGTTAACATGATCCAGCCATCATAAGCAAAAAGTGTAGCCAGTACTGCTCGGCCAAAGTTAACAGTGCCATCCTGATTCATAACCAATTGCGTCACGTCACTGCCAAATACCCCTTCTTGACCGTAAATGAGTCCGAAAACTGCAATCGCAATAATTGGAATCAGTTTTGCAATCGTAGAAATATTTTGCATCATATTGGCATAATATGTACCTACCATATTCAATAAAAGTAAAAATAAGAAAATACCTGCCCCAATAGGTATCGTCCAAAAACTACTGATTACAAAGAACTTTGTAATTAAAATCCCTAAAAAAAGAATAAGTGACACGATAATTGCTGGTCCATATAAAACAGTTAATGTATATCCTGTTAAAAACCCCCAAAATGAACCATAAATATCTTTAATGTAGGCATATAAACCACCTGTACGTGTAATTTGTGCACCAACTTCAGCAATTGTTAAACCTGATGCTAATGTAAGTGCACCACCAAGCAGCCAAGCCCAAAGTGCTAAACTACTCGTCCCAGCATAGGCCAATACAGAACTCGGTTTAACGAATACACCAGAACCTATGATGGTACCAACAATAATTGTGACCGCTGTAAACAATCCAATCGTTGGTTTTAAAGTTTGCTTATTAGATTTCATTATAACGCCTCCCCTTTATTTCTTTTGCGTCATTGTCCTTACTATAACATGTGTATATGGAGAAATCTTTTATTTATATCAAGTTTTGTATTTCACTTTTATCGTTTATCTTACTATCGTATAAAAGTTCATAAATGGGGAAACATCATCAATTCGTGTACATCAAAAAGGCAAAAAGAAAACTGGCTCACACGTAATGTAAACCAGTCTCATGTCTATCTCTATTTTTCAGGTAGTGCCATCATTGTATGAAGTGCTTCACTATCTAACTTGTTACCGATGAAGAAGCTACCAAACTCACCATAACGCGCTGTTGTTTCATCAAAGCGCATTTCATAAACAATTTTTTTGAATTGTAATACATCATCTGAGAAGAGTGTGACACCCCACTCAAAATCATCAAAACCAACAGAACCTGTAATAAATTGCTTAATTTTACCTGCATATTTGCGACCAATCATGCCGTGATCATACATTAACTTTTTACGTTCTTCCATTGATAACATGTACCAGTTGTATGTTTCATTACGACGCTTGTTCATTGGATAGAAACAAATATAATCTGTTTCTGGTAATTGTGGATATAAACGCGCACGTACATGTGGGTTTTCATAAGGATCTTCATCAGATTGACCTGCAAGATAATTACTTAATTCAACGACTGATACGTATGAATATGTTGGGATGAAGTGATCCGCAATCGGTAACTTGTTGATTGCTGTTTCAATGGCAGTTAAATCTTTCATTTCTGGGCGTAAGAACCATAATAAGATATCTGCTTTTTGACCTGCCACATTATATGCAACATGATCTCCTTCTCCAGCTTCTTTAGCACCTTTCAATTCAGTGAGTAACTCTTCAAACTCTGAAAGCATTTGTTTACGTTCTGCTTCAGGTACTAAACGCCATGATGCCCAATCAACTGCATAAAATAAATGCAAACTATACCATCCATCTAAAGTTTCTGCTGCATGACTCATTCAGAACACTCCTTAATTATTAATTTACAAGTAAATATTATCACATTCCCTACTTAAAAACGAAAAAAACGGCGTGCAATGAGCGTCATGGAAATCTGAAGAAAAATAGCGTATAATAATAAACGGAAAATTATGCTATACCATGTCAAAGGAGGACATAATTATGTCTAGCTTATTAAATGTATTCAAAGACAAGTTGTCAGGCAAAAACGTTCGTATTGTATTACCAGAAGGAGAAGATGCACGTGTATTATCAGCAGCTGTTGAATTACAAGCTTCTGACTACGTAGCACCTATCGTATTAGGTAATGAAGAGAATATTAAAAAATTAGCCACTGATGAAGGCTTAAACGTTGAAGATATTGAAATCATTCAACCAGATACAAGCGACCTTAAAGCTGAATTAGTAGAAAAATTCGTAGAGCGTCGTAAAGGTAAAGCAACAGAAGAACAAGCACAAGAATTACTTAACAACGTAAACTACTTCGGTACAATGCTTGTTTATGCAGGGAAAGCTGAAGGTCTTGTAAGTGGTGCAGCACACTCAACTGCAGACACTGTACGCCCTGCATTACAAATCATCAAAACAAAACCAGGTGTTTCAAGAACATCAGGTGTGTTCTTCATGATTAAAGAAGACAAACAATATCTTTTCGGTGACTGTGCCATTAACCCAGAACTTGGTGCATCAGACTTAGCTGAAATTGCCATTGAAAGTGCGAAAACAGCACAAAGCTTCGGTATGGAACCAAAAGTTGCAATGTTGAGCTTCTCAACAAAAGGTTCAGCAAAATCAGACGACACTGAAAAAGTAGTTCAAGCTGTTGAACTTGCACAAGAAAAAATCGAAAATGAAAACTTAACAGATGTTGTCGTTGATGGTGAATTCCAATTCGACGCAGCAATCGTTCCAGAAGTTGCGAAGAAAAAAGCACCAGGTGCAAAAATCCAAGGTGATGCGAATGTATTCATCTTCCCTAGCTTAGAAGCTGGTAACATTGGATACAAAATCGCACAACGTTTAGGTGGCTTTGACGCTGTAGGTCCTGTCTTACAAGGTCTTAACTCACCAGTGAATGACTTATCACGTGGCTGCTCATCAGAAGACGTTTATAACTTATCTATCATTACAGCAGCACAATCATTACAATAATGGATCTCGCTGCTAAATATTTCAATGGCGTGACTTGGCGTTACATCGACCATACAACAGGCCTTGAACCAATGCAGTCTTTCGCATTTGATGACACTTTTTCTGAGAGTGTCGGCAAAGACTTGTCTCCAAATGTTGTAAGAACTTGGATCCATCAACACGTCGTCATCTTAGGCATACATGATTCACGATTGCCTT
Organism: Staphylococcus sp. IVB6240; assembly: GCF_025558425.1. Taxonomy (NCBI): domain Bacteria; kingdom Bacillati; phylum Bacillota; class Bacilli; order Caryophanales; family Staphylococcaceae; genus Staphylococcus; species Staphylococcus dromedarii. The sequence continues at coordinate 323,126 of NZ_CP094718.1, read as the reverse complement.
ATTTGAAAGAGGGTATTTCATACTTAACAGATGAACAAGGTTACAATGCAATTGTACGTAATTCTGGTGGATTAGGTGTGGTACTCGATCAAGGGGTGCTGAACATCTCACTTATTTTCAAAGGCAAAACAGAGGTTACCATCGATGAAGCATTCACAGTGATGTATCTGCTGATTTCTAAGATGTTTGAAGATTATCATATCGACATCGATACCTATGAAATTGTGCATTCTTATTGCCCAGGAAAATTCGATTTAAGCATTAATGGTAAAAAATTTGCAGGTATCTCTCAACGCCGTGTACGCGGTGGTGTGGCTGTTCAAATTTACCTTTGTGTAGAAGGTTCAGGTGCTGAGCGTGCACAACTCATGCATGATTTTTATGAACGTGCGATTAAAGGTGAAGTGACAAAGTTCAGTTACCCTGATATCCATCCAGACTGTATGGCATCATTAGAAACATTACTCAAACGTGACATCACAGTACAAGACGTCATGTTTAAGTTGCTGTATGCCATCAAAGATTTAGGTGGTACTTTGAATACGGACCCTGTGTCACCAGATGAGTGGTCACGTTATGAGCACTATTATGATCGTATGCTTGAACGTAATGCAAAGATTAATCACCAAATTGAAGACTAATATAAACAAACCTCAATCAATAAAATTTTGTTGATTGGGGTTTTTATATACGCACAAAAGATGGTTGGATATAATATAAATAATAAAGGGGGAAAAGAACATGAATAATAGCAATTATCTTGTGCCAGCTGGTCTTTTCATCGGAATCGGTTTAGGCAGCTTATTTGATCAACTTTTAGTGGGTGCCTGCCTCGGACTCGGCATCGGCTTATTCATTAAATCATTTGTGAAAGATAAATAATTATAATAAACCAAAAATCACAGCCTCTCCATCTTTGTTGAAGAAACTGTGATTCTTTTTATTCTTTCGACATATAATATGATTTATCATGTAAGAAAAAGCTCATGATAAGCGCAAGTCCACTCAAGGCTGTCGCAACCCAGAAAGCACTGTTCACACCATCAACTGCTGCAAGTTCATTCACAAACTGTAAAATAGCTGCTGTTGCTTGCTGTTCTCCACCTAGTTGCTGTGCCAATGACTGTAACTGATCTTGAATAAATGGCTGTGTTGTATCTAAATCTTGCTGGAATGTTGCAAGATGCGTATCCGTTTGTTGTGTCATAACGGTTACTAGAATAGCCGTCCCAATAGAACCAGCTAATTGACGCATTGTATTGATTAATGCATTCCCATGTGAGATGAGTCGCGCAGGTAACGCATTCATACCTGCCGTCATAATAGGCATCATGATAAAACTCATACCGAAAGAACGTACAATATAAATCCATAAAATCGATGAATAAGGTGTATCCATCGTCAGTTGTGTTAATTCCCATGTACCATAAGTCGTAATTGTTAAACCAATAATTGCCAGAGGTTTAATACCAATTGTATCTAACAGTTTACCGGCAATTGGCCCCATAAAGCCCATAATCAGTGCACCAGGTAAGAGTAACAATCCCGAATCAATCGCTGAGAATCCACGTAAATTTTGCAAGTATAGCGGAAGTAAAATCATCCCACCAAATAAACTCATTGTGACAATCATATTGATGGCTGCAGTCAATGTATAGCCTGGATATTTAAGTACCTCAAAACTTAACATCGGTGCTTTCATCGTCATTTCACGAATAACAAATGCGGTTGTAAAAATCACTCCGATCACTAACATGGCAATAATTTTTGTAGATCCCCAACCATCGTTACCCGCTTCACTAAAGCCATACAATAACGCACCAAAACCAATCGTACTAAATATCACCCCTGGTACATCTGCTTTTGGTTGTGAGGTACGTTGATACATACCAAACCAAAAATATGCGAAAACTAACGCTATCAAGCCTATCACAAACATACCGATAAACATGGTATGCCAATCATAATGATCAACGATATAACCAGAAAGTGTCGGCCCGATTGCTGGTGCTAGTATCATTGCAATTCCTAATGTCCCCATTGCCATCCCACGTTTTTCTGGTGGGAAAATCGTCATGAAAACATTCGTTCCAAGTGGCATCAAGATACCTGCACCTGCTGCCTGCAATATACGACCTGACATCATGATTGGAAAGTTCCAAGCAATCCCACAAACCAGTGAGCCAACAGAGAATATCAACATAGAGAATAAAAACAAACGTCGATAGGAATATTTCTCAAATAAGAACGCACTGATTGGAATTAATATCCCATTCACTAACATAAATCCTGTCATTAACCACTGTCCTGTCGCAGCAGTAATATTGAAATCTGTATTAATTTTAGGGAGTGCGGTATTCAACAATGTCTGATTCAATATGGCAATAAACATACCAAATAACATTGCAGCCAATACTTTATTACGTGTAATCCCTTCTTTAAATCGATATTGCGTGACGGTTCCCTTCACTTGATCAGTAATAGATGCGTTTACATCTATCTCATCGTTATATTCGTCTATCAACTGTGCTTGATCGACATCTTTGTTTAAGTTTATCTGTTTTTTCTTACGACGTTGCAGCAACATGAGGTTCATCAATATAATCACGATAAGTGAAACAATGCTATATATCATCACAAACATTGGATGACCTCCTATTTAATTCTTATGAATACTTACTTCTGCGTTCATACCTGGTAGAACACCATTTGATGGTTGGCTATCAAACTCAATTTTTACAGGAATCACTTGTGTCACTTTTGTATAATTCCCGTCACTATTTGATGAAGGCATTAAAGAAAAACTCGATGCTGTCGCTTGACCAACATGAACAACTTTCCCCTTCACTTTAGAATCTTGGCCATCAATCGCAATATCAACTACTTGACCTGTTTCTACATCTTTCACTTCTGTTTCGTCAATATTCGCTGTTACATAACGTTTATCCAAGTTATACGCATAAGCTAAAGGTTGCCCAGCTTGTGCCATACTCCCTTTTTGTGCAGACATTTTCACAACGGTTCCTTCTACAGGCATCGGGATATCCATTGTTTGAACATCGCCAGTTTCAGATTTCACTTGTACTTTTGCAAAAGTATCGCCTTCTTTTAATTTGTCTCCTTCAGCTACTTTCAACTCTGAAATTTGACCCGAAGCAGGTGCTGCTATTTTAATTTGTTCACCATCTATTTGCGCATTTTCTGTTTTGACATAATTGGTTGACTGATTATAAAAATAAAATCCTCCAATTCCAATGATGACGAGCAATACAATGGTAATGATATTAATCATGACTAACTTCTTCATTATGACAAATTTCCTTTCCTTAAAATTCAATATCCTGTATTATAAAACCATCATTCTGCACATACCACAGACAATTTCAACAAATGTGTCGGATTTAAAAATTAACACCTTGGTGATTTTATGAAAAAAACAAAAACATATTATCAAATTTGTAAAGCACTGATTAGACTTCTTGAACATCATCCTTTTGAAGCAATTACCATTAAAGAAATTTGTGCAGAAAGCGGTGTACATCGTTCAACATTCTATGCACATTTTGAAGATAAGTATCAACTATTTGAAGTGATTAAACAATTTCATATGAAGCGTTATGAGCGGCTGATGGCGTCAACAACATACACGATTGAACATAGTGATTTAGAAACGACTAAATCCTACATTTTAAAAGGGTTCCGATTGTTGTTTAAATATATTCTGCGCTATAAATCATTTTTTCAAACGATTATTGTGACAAACACACAACCTGTCTTGATTAGAGATTATATGAAGTTTACCCAACGCACTTATACTGCCATACTAAAATCTTTACCTGAGATGCATCGTTCAGATTATTTCATTCATTATACAATCGGTGGTGAATTAGCCATCATCTATAAATGGTTATCAAATGATTGTCAGGAGACACCTGATGAAATGGCATATATTCTGAATGCTAATCTTATGAAGACAAAACGTTAATTTAAGATAAGATTTGTATAAGCTACTAAAAATTAAATAATATTTCATATTTATTAAGAGTTAAGAATTAATTCACAGATAATTAAGATTTTATTAATATTCATGCCCCAAAACACTCAAAAACATGTTACATTATTCTTAAGCAAAAATATGGGCAGGGACCCATATCATTTTGTGCTTTCATTTTCAAAAAAGTTCTCCAACTTAAAAAGCCTATTTCTCTCGATAGCGTAGCGACTGTCGTTAGAAATAGGCTTATTTAACTTTTTATTTATTTCACTGCCAATATATTTTTTTCGTTTATTATCCATTCTTTGTTGTAATAATCACCATGTATTATTTCATCTTGTGTAATTTCAATGACTGTTTCAACCTGTTGATGAATGACTTTTCTTATAAAATCTGTATTTTCTTTATCAAGTCCTGCTGAAAACTCGTCTATTAATATAAATTTAGGTTCCTTAATTAAAATACGTGCTAATGCAATTCGCATTTTTTGACCACCTGAAAGACGATTGCCACCTGCTCCAGCAGTGTAATACCATCCATGTGTATTAATTAAGTCTTGCAAATTACATTGTGTCACAACATGATTCAAATTTTGTTGATTTTTTAATTTTATTCTTATAAATCTTTGGTGTGATGACAGGAATAATGGAAAACAATATAAATAATAAACCTAATTTGTAATTGATGACTAACACATAGATAGCTGAGATAATGGAAAAACCGACACAATATGTAAATAGAAATAAAGATTTTATATAGTTTGTCTCTAGAAATTTGAAATCATTTACAATAAAACTTAATAACTCTGAACGTAATTTTAAGTGATCACTATTAAAATACTTCTGAATGATCTTTCCTTTATACTCAGTATTAAAATTTTTAATGAATTTTTGTTGATATACATTCCATAAATATAAAGCTGTTCGAATGATTGCATAACCAATAATGCCAAATATAAAATAATTTGTTAATCTTTTAATCTCAACGGAATGTACAATATCAGCTATAAGTGTTGGGATGACAAGTCCATCTAAATCTGTGATTAACATAAACACATATAATAAAATAAGTTTTGGGCTTAGTAATTTAATTTTCAAAGTTAACCTCCTTATACAATAAATACTGAATGAACTGGATCTGGTTCATTACATGAGGGTGCACCATATGATGTACAACTTGCTTCTAAATAATCATAGGATTCTAATTTAATTTCTAAACGTTGTAATTCTAAAAACATCCATACGAGTAACAATACCAATAAATTGTATAACAACTCTATAAAATTATATCACTTTTTACACAAAAAACAGAAAATTCAAAAATTATTATATAGAATATTTTTATTCCTTAAATCTAGGGAGTATGTGAATTTTCTCATTCTGTTCAAACTTCAAAAATGTTTCTTCCAATCTCATCTTCAAACTCATTTCTTAATCCGTTCAAGCGATATTACACTGAATCTACTATTTAAATCCTCGTACATTTTCCTGTTTAAAATTAATATTTATTTATATCCTTGTAAACAGATAGGAATTATAGTAGTATTTACTTATTACTATTTTAGGGGGTATATATTATGACTTTATTTTTACTAGAAGCTAATGATTTAAGCAGTTTTTCAACAAAAGAGGCGTTAGAAGAACAGGCAAGCAAATTAACAACGGGAGAAATACCAACGCTTATAGAAGTACAAGCTACATCAAATCTGACTCACGGATACTTTATTGTCGAAGCAAATAGCAGTGATGAAGCGAAACAATTTTTAGAAGAAGCTTCCATCAATATCAATCTTGTCAAACAAGTTAGATTAGTCGGCAAAGAATTAGAAGATGTTAAAAAAGGCGATGCCCATGTAGATTTTCTCGTTACTTGGAATATTCCTGAAGGCATCACAATGGATCAATATTTAGCACGTAAAAAGAAAAATTCAGTGCATTACGAAGAGGTGCCTGAAGTACAATTCCAACGTACTTATGTATGTGAAGATATGTCAAAATGTATTTGCCTATACGATGCACCAGATGAAGATGCCGTTCGACGTGCACGTAAAGCAGTAGACACACCTATAGATGGTATCGAAAAATTATAACACGTAATATTTTCTGAATAATCAAATATATAAGGGTTATGTGCATACATAGCCCTTATCATCTATCACTCAACAAGATAAGATCCGAGGTGATTTAATGATTCACATTAACCATATCCAACATCAATTTGACAACAATCTTGTTATTAAGGATTTTGAGTTAAAAATTAAAAAAGGTAATATCGTCACATTTATAGGTAAAAGCGGTTGTGGTAAGTCAACATTGTTAAATATTATTGGTGGATTTTTAAAGGCAACCTCGGGAAAAGTGACGATTGATGGCCAAGTTAAAACAAGCTCATCTCCAGATTGTTTAATGATTTTTCAACACCATAATCTACTTCCGTGGAAAAATATCAATGACAATATCCGTCTTGGTTTACCTCATCATATTAGCGATGAAGAGATAAACACACATTTAAAAACAGTGGATTTAAATCAAAAAGGCAAATTATTTCCAGAAGCATTATCGGGTGGTATGAAACAGCGTGTTGCACTCTGTCGGGCACAAGTTCATCAACCAAAAGTCATTCTCATGGATGAACCTTTAGGCGCATTAGATGCGTTTACACGGTATAAACTACAAGATCAATTGATACATTTGAAAGAAAGAACAACGGCAACCATCATTTTAGTGACACATGACATAGATGAAGCTATTTATCTATCCGATGATATTGTATTACTTGGGGAGGGTTGTGAGATCCTCAGTGAATATCATATAGCCGCATCACATCCCAGAAATCGTAATGACAGTCATTTATTAAAAATTCGAAATGATATTATGGAAAAATTTGCATTAAATCATCATTTAGCAGAACCAGAATACTATCTATAAGGAGTTGAAATGATTGAAAAAATTTATTTTACTTACTTTCATATTCCTTATTATCCTTTCTGGCTGTAACTTGGACACGCAAAAAAATAGCTCTCATCACACAGGTGAAAAACAAACACTAAAGATTGGCTACTTACCCATCACGCATTCAGCAAATTTGATGATGACAAAAGAAATACAACAGCACACTGACAACTCGAATTATAACTTGGAATTAGTACGTTTTAATAATTGGCCTGATCTAATGGATGCTTTAAACAGTGGCAAAATTGACGGTGCTTCTACACTTATTGAACTGGCAATGAAATCAAAACAAAAAGGATCAGATATTAAGGCTGTCGCTTTAGGTCATCATGAAGGGAACGTTGTTATGGGAGAAAAAGGTAAAAATGTATCAGATTTTCACGAACATGAGACCTATCATTTTGCGATACCACATCGCTACTCAACACATTATTTATTATTAGATGAAATGCGAAAACAGCTGAAATTAAGTTCAAACTCTTTCAGTTATCACGAAATGCCTCCAGCTGAAATGCCTGCTGCACTCAATGAAGGTAGCATTTCTGGATATTCTGTCGCAGAACCATTTGGCGCACTTGGTGAAAAATTAGGAAGTGGTCATACTTTATATCATGGCAGTGACATCATACCAGATGCATATTGCTGTGTACTCGTACTTAGAAGTGACCTCATCAATCAACATCAAGAAGTTACTAAAAATTTTGTTTCAGATTATAAAAAAGCTGGCTTCCAAATGGAGAATAAAGATAAAAGTATCGAAGTAATGGACAAAAACTTTAAACAAGATAAAAAAGTTTTAGCACAATCAGCTGAATGGACTTCTTACGGTAATTTAGCAATTGAGAAAAAAGGTTACAACAAAATTAAAAAATTAGTAGATGAGAAAAAGCTTTTTAAAGCACCAACGTATAAAGATTTTGTTGATCCTACGTTGTATAAGGAGTGATAGATGACATGACGGTTAACAGTATTAAAAAATGGTCATTACCTATTCTTACTTTTATTATTTTTCTTTTAATATGGCAATGCATCATCACTGGGGATATATTTACAAACTTAGGTATCAGCTTGTATCGCTTTATTGTAGGTTTTATACTAGCCATTATGATTGGCATACCTGTTGGCTTTTTATTAGGACGTCGTTCTTCACTATTTAATGCTATAGAGCCATTATTTCAATTAATAAGACCTATCTCTCCTATTGCATGGTCTCCATTTATCGTTTTGTGGTTTGGGATTGGTAGCTTACCTGCCATTGCCATTATATTTATCGCTGCATTTTTCCCGATTGTTTTTAATACCATCAAAGGGATTAAACATATTGAACCTCAATATTTAAAAATTGCATCTAATTTAAATTTAAAAGACTGGTCATTATACAAAAACATTCTATTTCCTGGTGCCTTCAAACATATGATGGGTGGCATACATACAGCAGTCGGCACAAGTTGGATTTTCTTAGTGTCCGGTGAAATGATTGGCGCACAATCAGGTCTTGGTTTTCTGATTGTAGACTCACGTAATATGTTAAACCTAGAAGATGTTTTAGCAGCCATATTCTTTATTGGTGTATTCGGGTTCTTAATTGATCGCATGATTAGTCACTTTGAAAAATTAATCTTAACACGCTTTGGTGAATGAAGGAGTTGAATTGTATGAGTTTAAACACACATATTGAAGATAAACTAAAACCATATTTAATAGAAATTGATGAAGGGTCTTATTATCCGAAAGACTTTATTCGTACTTTGTTTAAAGAAGGTTATTTCAAGGAAGATGACATTAAAAACAACTCAGAAATTATAGAAAAAGTATCCGAATCTTGTTTGACGACGGGTTTCTGCTTATGGTGTCAATTGGCATTTTCTACTTACTTAAAAAATGCGGAATCCCCCTACTTCAAACAAGACCTACAGCAGAAATTATTATCAGGTGAAATTTTAGGTGCAACTGGATTGTCGAATCCAATGAAGTCATTTAATGATTTAGAAACATTCAACCTGTCACATCACTATGATGAAAACCAACAGCTGATTGTGAATGGGAGATTGCCAGCAATTAGTAATATTGGACCTGATCATTATTTTGGTGCAATCTCTAAGAATGCTTCATCTGATGAACTTGTTATGTTTATTGTACAAGCTAACCAAACGGGTATCACAATGCAGGAAATGTCTCACTTTTTAGGTGTGAATGGGTCAGCAACTTTTTCAATAGATATGCATCATGTTCTAATACCAGAAGAACATATTATTACACACAATGCAAAAGCATTCGCATCACAAATACGACCACAATTTGTCGCATTACAGATTCCCATCGCATTAGGCGCCATTCGATCATCACTTGATTTAATCCACCAATTCTCTCATGCACAAAACGGCATTAATCAATATTTAGAATATGATGTGCAAGTATTTGAAAATCAATACGATCAGATTAGGAAGCAATTTTATGATGTATCAGAGAAGAATGTATTACAAAATAAATTTGAAGATCTGATTGAACTAAAGAAATCAGCAGGCTATTTGTTGCTTGACGTAAATCAAGCATCGATGGTGAATGGCGGCTCAAAAGCATATGCTTATCATTCACCACAAGCACGTAAATTAAAAGAAGGCTTTTTCTTTGCGGCATTAACACCGACGTTAAGACATCTAGGTAAACTACAAGAAGAATTAAAAGCAAGTGTTTATTAGTTCGCAGTTAAGATGACAACTTTTATCATGTATTGATATAAATAAACATCCAGTTATACCATTCTTTTTTAGAATCATATAACTGGATGTTTCATATTTCTTTATTCATCTAGCATTTTTTCAACGTCTTTTTTACGTGTATCTAAAATCAATTGTGATAATTCATCTTTATCCATACGGCGAAGTTTCGGTAAACGAATAAAGAAGAATACCAGTCCTAATAATGTCCAGAAACCTAATGCAATATGCGATGGTAAAGATAATGATGCTGGTGAAAACGGTAATAACAAGAGTGCTAAGAAAATAAATGAAATCACTGCACCAATCATTGCAAGTGTTTTATAGACTGGACCATAAGTTGTACTATTTTTATCGTAGCTAAATAACTTCGCAGCTGACAAACAAGTAACAAAATAAGCAATTGAAACACCTGTAGACGACATATCTACAATCCATGTTAATGCTGTACGCCCTAACCATGGTGCAATTAATGTTAATGCTACTAAGAAAATAATCGCAACATAAGGTGTTTTATAACGTGGATGTAACTTACTGAAAACAGTTGGCATAATTCCTGAACGTCCCATTGAGAAGAGTAAACGACTTGCACTCAATAAAAAGCCATTTAGTCCTGTAAAAATCCCCATGATAATGGCAATCGCAAGGACACCTAAACCAATATTTCCGAAAGCTTCACGTGTCACAGCACCTGTTGTCCAAAGACTATCATTCTCTGATGTCAGCCAACCTGTGTATAAAATCATCATAATATATGTGATGGCAGCTGCTAATAAGCTATACACAATTAACTTAAATGTTTTGTTGGGTGAGAAGTTAAATTCTTCTGCTGTTTGTGGAATATTATCAAATCCCACATATGCCCATGGTGCGACTGATACAATCATAATGATCGCTGGGAACCAATCATAAGTTGGTCCATGATATGGTTTTAAATTTTCTAACGAGAAACTTGAACCAAAGAATGAACTGACAAACATTAAAACAACGACGATGACCATGGCAATACAGAAATAAAATTGTAATGATCCTGATACACTTGCGCCATAAATAGTAATCACCATGAACACAAGAAGTAATACGGAGGCAATAATAATTTCTGTAATGTAAACATCCCAACCAGCAATGGTGTACAACTTACCGACTTCGATGGCATCTGGGACTAAAAACTTAATTAATAAGCTAAATGCCGTTGCATTCAGTGCGACGACACAAACATAGCCAAAAGTTAAGAACCATGATGAAAAGAAACTAACATATCGTCCAAAACCTAAAAAGCTAAATGCAAATGCCCCACCAGAAACTGGAAAACGTTCAACCAATGCACCATAACTTACGGCAATGATCATCATCAGTAATGCCCCAATAAAAATACCGATGGATGCCGCAATAGGACCTGCTGTTTGAATCCAATCCCCTGGCAGAATAAAAGAACCCCAGCCAATACAAGAGCCATATGCAATTGCCCAAACGAACTTTTCAGATAAGTTCTGTTGCAAATCGCCTCGATCTGGCTTTTTATTTTTCTTTGCCATAAATATATTTCACCTCTAATATCCTATATACCCTAGATAAAATTTTATTAACTATTTTTGAGTATTTGAGCCATTAATCATACATTAAAAATTGAAACATATCAAAAATTTGTCATACAATGTACAAAAAAGAGTGAGGTGTGGCGCCTCGTTCAAGAGACGTTACACCTCACTCATTTAGCCATTCTCACTGTGTTATTCCTTATCTTCGGGATTATCTTCATTTCGCTTCCATAATGCCGAAGCAAGTGCACTAAAAATATGACTTAGAAAATTAAAAATTGCTTCCATCATACATCACCCTTATATTTTAAAAGATGCAATAATCAGCATGAGCCATCCAGCAATAAATAATACACCACCAATTGGCGTAATGGCACCTAATACGCTGATTTGCGTTATTGACAAAATGTAAAGTGATCCACTAAAGAAGACAATACCGAAGAACATAAGCCATCCAGCCCAACTAACATTCAAGTCAAACGCACCACCGATAATACCAATTAAAATGAGCCCCAGACCATGGTACATTTGATACATCGTTGCTTTTTCCCAAACAGACATGTAATGCTCAGAAAGCTTACCGTCTAACATATGTGCACCAAAAGCGCCTGTTCCCACTGCCATCATTGCGTTAAGTGCACCTAAAATAATAAAAATCTTCATGCTTTACTTCCTCCTCTAAAAATCAAAAATAGATTCGCCATTACCAATCGCATCATCTGTTACTAAACGATTATCCGCTGTTTTTGGTACCGTACTGGATTCTGTCACACGTCCACCCATCAAGCGAATTTCTTCTTCTGATACTTTTGTAGACGATACAGGTGTCTGTGTAGGGGTTACGACACTTGATGTTGCTTTAGGTGTTTCTTGATCTGTATATAAAGCTGTTAAGGCATGAATTGCGTAGATATGTTTATCAAATGCAGCATCTGTTGTGGCTTGATCCGCTTGCATCAATTCATGCTCTAACAATTGAATTAACTTTTCTTTTTGCATGCTATAACTCCTCTCTTTCACACCATTGAATAGGTTCTATCCCTCGTGATACCAAATAAGCATTCGCTTTTGAATAAGGTTTTGAACCGAAGAAACCACGATACGCTGATAAAGGGCTTGGATGTGGTGACTTAATAATATGGTGTTTTGTTGTATCGATCAGACGTTCTTTCTGTTGTGCAGGTTTCCCCCATAGTATAAAGACGACATCTGATTTATGTTTTGAGATGGCTTCAATCACTTCATTTGTAAATATTTCCCAACCAATATTGCGGTGTGAATGCGCCTCCCCTTGACGTACTGTTAAAACGGTATTTAACAGTAAAACACCTTCTCGCGCCCAATCTTGTAAATGGGGCGATGTACGCCGACACCCAAGATCATCAGCGAGTTCTTGATACATATTACGCAATGACGGTGGCATCTTCGCCTCAGGTTGTACTGAAAAGGCTAACCCATGCGCTTGATTTGGACCGTGATATGGATCTTGTCCTAAAATAACCACTTTCACTCGATCAAATGGTGTTAAATCAAATGCTTGATAAATATTCTCCCGTGCAGGATATATCACTTTTGTTGTATATTCTTTTTCTAAAAAATCGTGCATCTCTTGAAAATCATGTCTGGATGTAATGTCATGAAAAATAGTAGACCATTCCATCATCTTCACCTCATTCCACATTTTAACATAAAATTTATAGAAGAACGTTGATGATATCGTTTGGAAATGTTTGCAGCCACGCACGACCATGATATGATAGTAGTTAAGTATGAATTCGCATTTAGAATAGAAGTTTAAAAAAGGGAGTGGCTATAACATGGCATTAAAAAAAGTATTAACAATCGCAGGATCAGATACAAGTGGTGGCGCAGGAATGCAAGCCGATCTTAAAACATTCCAAGAATTAGACACATACGGTATGGTGGCACTTGCTGCTATCGTAACAATGGATAAAGAAACATGGTCACATGATGTTTCACCAATTCCATTTGAAGTATTCAACAAACAACTTGCAACTGCAATCAGTGTTGGTCCAGATGCAATTAAAACAGGTATGTTAGGAACAGAAGAAGTGATCAAACGTGCTGGGGAAGCGTTTGAAGAATCTGATGCACAATATTTCGTTGTAGACCCTGTAATGGTATGTAAAGGGGACGATGAAGTATTAAATCCAGGTAATACTGAAGCAATGATTCAATATTTATTACCAAAAGCAACGGTTGTAACACCAAACCTTTTTGAAGCAGGTCAATTATCAAAACTTGGATTATTAAAATCAATGGATGATATGAAAAAAGCAGCTGAAATCATCCACGAACAAGGTGCACAACACGTTGTCATCAAAGGTGGTAAAGCACTCGATCAAGATAAATCATATGATCTATACTATGATGGTCAAACATTCTATCAATTAACAACGGATATGTTCCAACAAAGCTATAACCACGGTGCTGGATGTACATTTGCAGCTGCTACAACAGCAAACCTTGCAAATGGACAATCACCAAAAGAAGCCGTTGTAAATGCTAAAGCGTTCGTTGCTTCAGCAATCAAAAACGGTTGGAAAATGAATGACTTTGTAGGTCCTGTTGATCACGGTGCATACAACCGTATTGAAAAAATTGACGTTGAAGTGACTGAAATTTAATCACAATTCTAAACGCCATGGGTTATCTTAACCACATGGCGTTTCTTTTGGGAGTGGGACAGAAATCTTTATTACTATAAAAGATTTCGTCGTCCCCCCCGGCAAGGGTGACTAGAAGTTTTGCAGTAGCTGATTGATATGTGACTACGTATACTTAATAAACTTGTCACACATCTAATCATCTTTGCAGGGGCACTACGACAAAATCATTATAAATGTTTATGATTTTTGTAGTGCTCCCAAAGTTTTCAAAAACGTATTTTCACTTCAGACACCTACTGCCCTAAACTTATATCTATATTCAAAAGGAAGGAACCGAGCACTATGTCTCAGCCACGTTTCTTTTATGCTTCTGCACTATTTTCATAACGATTAGAGACAATAGAAAATATGAGAAGTACGACTAATAATGCCATTCCAGTAACGAGAAAGATGATGCCTTCATATTGATTTAATATCAATCCATAAAATAGCATTGAAATAGACATTAACGCTTGAACAATAGATTGATTCATTGAGAAAACACGTCCTTTATACGCATCATCTACTGTTTTTTGCAAATATATGCTGTACGGAATATTAAGATAAGGCATAGTGAAACCAATCGCCACATATACACCAATTAGAAAAATAAATGCTATATTGCTTGAGGTTTCAAAAAATAAGAAAATACCTAATCCGCTTAAAATCATACTATAAAGTGCAATGGCAACCTTTAAATTTCTGAACAAATGCGCTTGAATAGGAAATACTGAAAATAGTAAGGATGTTAAAAAAATAGAAATTGTTAAGGATCCTTCAATGACACCAAACTGTGCAGAGTTAAGTGACAATGTTTGGATAGCAATAATAGGCACACCGACTACAACTGAGTTAACAAAAAAGTTCACACTAAGTCCAACACAAATAAATAGTAAAATTATTTTTTGCTGCTTCATATACGAGATACCTTCTTTAAAGTTCGTCGTAAAAGAAGCACGCTCCCCCTTCTCCAAATAACTTTTTAGCGGTAATAGTAATAATAAAATAAGTGAAATACTTTCTGTTAGCAGCGTAAGTGTCGCTAATGTTTGTATTGATAACATAGCAATCAAGACACCCCCAACCATTGGTGATAAAAACGTAACGACTGTAATAATCGTTTGTCTTAGCGATACGATGCGTTCCAAATATTCACCTACAATCGTTTGTAAATTGGATTGCAGAATCAACATGTTCACACTATCCGTTATCGTGAGGATCATCCCAGTAATAATGATTAATTGTATGCCTGCTATATCAAATAAAAAGAAAAACACCGCAAGTATCCCAATCGTCGCTGTCTGTGCTATGATCACCAACCGTCGATTATTGATACTATCTGTAAACACCCCAATTATCGGACTTGCGCTAATTCCACACAGTACAATTAGCGCTAAATACACGCTATATGTATAACTTGTATCCGTATACTGCAGTATGTAAAATGCACAAGCAAAACTAAAAACACGCGATCCAAAATTCGATACAATATCGAATAATACTAATATGATTGCCTTTTTCATTACATAACCCCCCTTTGTTTTGCAATGAATTAAAAACATGTATAATTAAATCATAAAATTATTTTCTGAAAATTACAATAATTTTTTAACTGGTATTTTTCTCAATCTATAAAATAAAATAAAATAAGATAAGGCGTGCAAGGTAGCAGAGATAAAACGCTGCTATCTTGTACGCCTTTAAATTATACACGCATTTTTTTACGCCACCACATTATAAAAATGATAAGTAATATTACCAAAAATACGCCGCTTCCGATAATCATAAATGGCCATGGCTCCTTGCCAAATAACTCAAACCCTTTTTCTCAATAGAGACTGTTGGTACTTGATAGCCTAATAAAAATTGACGATTATACTTCAATGAAATACGTCCATTTTCCTCATCAATTTTAAAATCCTTATCTGAAACGTTCATGTTTTTAGGGACAACATCGTATAAATCCTTTTTCACATCATACTTCTGATCTTGAATACGATGCTCCCCTTTTGATAAAACTTTCTTATACGTATAGCGATCGAACATCTCTTGTGTTATACCATTTGCTATAAGATGTCGTGCATGTTTTGCTCGATTATCATTGTAAGGTGCCACTTGTAACACTGCTGTTTGAAGTCTGAGATTATGCTGTTTTGCCGTCAACATAAAATGATAAGCCTCATCACTCGTTCCTGTCTTCAAACCATCAACACCTGGCATGCCATTCGCTTCACCCGGCAATGAATAATTTGTCGTCTTTTGCATGCCACCTTCTTGATTGAGCGTTCGCTGTTTTGTGATGTCGAGAATTTCTGGATGATCATTCACAAGACGTGTTGCTAAGATGGATAAATCATACGCAGATGAAGTAGGTTTGCCTGCATTCATAAAATCTTTAGGTGCATACTGTTTCAACCATGCATTATCTAGACCAGCTGGATTTGTAAAATATGTATCATTCATCTTAAATTCACGGGCTTTATCATTCATTTGTTTCGTAAATGTGGAAACATCCCCTGAAACTTTATCCGCTAGTACCATTGTCGCCGCATTACTCGACACCATAATCGCTTGTTGCAACAATGCCTCTATCGTCACTTCTTGACCTTCTTTAATTGGATAAGTTGATACATCAGGTAACTGTGCCACGGCTTGATGGTCTTTTGTAATTTTCACCTGATCTGTAAGTTTTAATTCACCTTTTTCAACCGCATCATAAACAAGATAAAAAGTCATCAGCTTGACTACTGATGCTGGGTAAAGTGTTTCCTCGCCATGATAGTCATAGAGTATTTGACCTGTCTGTGTTGTTGTCATTGCAGACTGTGGTTGATACTGACTAGCGGCCTGAGATTCATGTCTTTTAGTTATCTCATACGGTGCCGTCTCTGCTTCAACAGTTCCAACCAATAATAACTGTAACATCGTAAAAGCCATTATTACTTTTAAAAACTTAGTCCTCATACCCTGCTACTCCTTAACTCCATACATAGTCAATAAATCAAGCATACGTCAATTAACCGCCCATATCAACATTGGTTTATTGAATGATGAAATTACTTAGGTTTTCTAAAAACATACAAAAAGACCCAACACATTGTAAAGAATGTGTTAAGCCCCTTTTCCTTACTATAAAATGACACCCATTAAAATGATAATTGTTTTAATAACAAAAACAATAGTTGTAAACTTTTTAGATTTACTAAAGAAATAATACAGGGATGTAAATGTGATAAGGTCTATAATAGGTATATAGTTCTTAAAGATACTAAATGAAATATGGAACCAATCATTTAATATTAATGCTGTCATATTTGCAGCAGTATATCCAAGCACCAGTGCAAAAAATAAATCTTCATTTTTACTTTCTTTGTTTCTATCAAATATTAGAAGCAATAACTTAATTAAAAAGAAAGTAAAGATAAAAACTAAAATATTGGAAAGCAACACAACGATAGTTGTAAAGAAATGCATTTGTGTTTCTGTCATACTTAATGATTGCTGAATTGTTTCCACCTGTTTTTGTAAATTTGATTGATTAGCAGTATAAGTGTAAAATAACATGATTGATGAAACTAAATAAGGCATCATACTAGCAATAAGAAGAAGTGATTTTTTTAATATTTTCATAATATGATCCACCTTCAATTACAAATTTATTTTGGTATATGTACCCAAAATATATCAACACTTTCTTTATCAATATTAGAAAATGTTTCATCAATCATATTGCGATTTTGTTAACTACACGATATCTTATCTTTTTCATGTCGTGTTAAATCATTCTTAACTCATCATATTGCATACCTAATTGTATTTTTCGGTGGTTTTTCTTAACAGTTACGCTGCCTATCTGTCATACACATTTCATAAGCAGTCACTATTAATCAATATAAAATACAACTTTTTAACATACTTCAATTACCTTCTCTAAAATTCAATTTTGCTAACGTCACACTACTATCATTTTCACTTTTACTACACCTTGCTCGTTCTTCACAACAAAGCTGCAGCTCTCTTGATACACGTTTAATGGCTCATTGATATACACGGGCTGCTTATAGCGTACGTTACAAGCCATATTTTGCATACCATAGTCCTGTAATACTTTTTGTACAACCATTTGACCTGGCACAATATGATTATGAATTGGATTGTCATCTCTCACTATTTTCAAATACTGCGTTACATCATCTTTTGAAAACTTCATCATTTTACCCTCCGTACAAAGGTTTGTTGAATCACATTTTGATCATTTAATACCAGTTCAAACAGGAATCGCTCAAAATTTTTAACTTGTTTCACAGATTTAAAAGTTAATGTAGCTTTAATCGTTTCATGACAAAAAAGTTTTTCCGCCTCTTTTAATACCGTTTCAACTAACATTATTTCTATCCCCATAAATGATCTAAAAATCTCAAAGTCACACCAATAACGCGCAAAATAGAGTAGTGGCATTTCCTGAGTCAATGGCATTTCAAATAGCGCTTGGTACGCATGTAAGGATGATACATCGACTTTAATGTGTCTTGTCTCCTTCTGACCAACGTTCGAATAATGCGGCATTTCCCATTCCTCCTCCAATGCCCATCGTAGCAAGTGTCAGTTGCTGCTTTTTCATATGGAATAACCGTGTCACTAAAATCGCACCACTTGCACTGTACGGATGGCCAATCGCAATGGCACCACCGTACTGATTTAACTGTGATGTCTTAATATTCAACGCACGCTGTGAGGCAAGTACTTGTGATGCAAAAGCTTCATTCAACTCTATAGCATCAATATCTGTGACATTTAAATCATGTTTACTTAATAAATGAGATACAGCTGGCACAGGACCAATCCCTAGTATGTTGGGATCCACACCGTTAATCGCATAATCGATAAATTTTAATCCTTCTGTTATCCCTAATGACAATGCATATTTCTTAGACATCACAACCACTAATGCTGCACCATCATTTTTAGCACAACAATTCCCTACAGTGACTGTCCCATTTGGATAAATAGGTTTCAGACGTGTTAACAGATTCAGGCGAACATTATGACGCATCCCTTCATCTTGTGCCATCCATTCACCGTTTACTTTAAGTGGCAAAATTTCCTCATCTAAATATCCTGCATTAAATACCTGAGTTGCTTTCGCATAACTGTCATATGCAAATTGATCTTGGTCTTCACGAGATATATCATAGATGCGTGCAACATTATCAGCTGCTTCAATCATTGTTGGATCTTGTCCTTCAGGTGCAAAAGAAGCCCTTTCATAAAACTGCGGTGGTTCATTTTCATAGAGTGATGTTGGCCGCTTCATCTTCCATGGTGCTCGACTGGTACTTTCTACACCACCTGCGATGTATAAATGCCCTGCGCCTGCTTCAACCATCCGACACGCATAGTGAATCGCTTCAAGTCCCGAACCACATTGACGATCGACTGTCACACCTGGTATAGATATATCAAGTCCTGCTTCCAATAAACTTTTTCTTGCGATATTGCCACCATTTCCAACAATATTCCCTAAGATAACATCATCAAGTTGGTGCCAATCGACTGGCAATGTTTCTTGAAAGTACTGTATCAATGGTTTCACCAAATCCTCTGGTTCTAACTTCTGCAATTTGCCACCATAACGCCCAATCGGTGTACGTTTGGCTGCAACAATCACCGCTTCATTCATTGCCAAGCCCCCTGTTCATATAAAAGTTGTGCTGCACGTCTTGAAATCTTCCCACTTGCTGTACGTGGTAACTTGGGCACACAAATCAGTTTGGAAGGAAATTCGTAGCGTGATAATTCACTTTCTAATTGACGACGTATCTCTCGGTAAGTGAGTTGGTCATCGCCTTCATAAAGTCCGAATGCAAGTTCTCCAAACTTTTGATGTGTCTGAAATATGATCACCACTTCATCAATCCCCTTTATTGTTTTAAGTGTCTGTTCAATCATATAAGGAGAAATATTTTTACCACCAATAATCATGCGATCTTGAGTGCGGCCATGTAAATATAAAATATCTTCTTTAATTGATGCATAATCCCCTGTTTCTATCCATTTAGGTACGGGTTCACCCATATAACCAGAAAACGTCATAGGACTTCTAACGTATAGTTTTCCTACACCTTGCGCATCTTGATCATCAATGCGCACTTCAACACTTGGAAATAATCGACCAACTGATTGAAGTGGTGACGTTTGATCTCGATTCACACTAATAAAGCTTGCTTCGGACGTTCCAAAAAACTCATAAATCGTCATTGCCGGGAATTTCGTTTTTAACTGATGATGCAGTTTTACAGACAATTTATCTCCGGATACAAACAGATATGTTTTTAAGTCATTCAATGATGATTGATGCAACCAATCATGAACCATAGTCGGTACGAGAAAAAGGCAGCTTGGTCGATAAAACTGTTGTATCGCATATTGGCATTGTTCAATATCATAATCATCTTGACCAATAAATGTACGACCATAAAATAATGCATACACGAGCACATATAATGTCAATGAATGGGCGTAAGGTCCTAAAGCAACCATCACGGGTCTGTGTTGAATATCGGGTTCAGATAATAAGCGTTCATTTTCTAGAAATGATGCAATCCAGGATGGTTCATCACGATAAAATGCTTTCGGTAAGCCCGTTGTTCCCGATGTAAATCCAATATGTAATAAATGATCTCTATCGTATCGTAACCCTTGATAATTGGTTTGTTTTAAACCATCATCATCCCAAATATAAGAAAATGCATACTTTACGTATAATGCATCACGACGTTGTTCCGTCCAGTGTGGGTCCATAACACAAGGGACGGCTCCCTTATGCAATAGTGCAAGATACGACACAATAAACTTCTCCATATTATTAAAAGACACAGCGACACCACAGGCATGACATTCATCTGGTAACAATAATGCTGCTTGTTGAACGCAGCTCCATAATGCTTCATACGTGACTGCTGTTTGATTTATATAAAGTGCCACTTCATGTGGCTGTTGCTCTGCATAATAGGCAATACGTTTTAATAATTCCATTTGACACTCACTTCTTTGAACAAGTTTTCTTATATTCTATCATAATGTTCAAAGGCAATATAAAAAGCCACTGGTTACAACAATATCGCTCCCAATGGCTCCTACACGATTTATTCTAAATTTGCATGATTTTCTTGCATGGTTTCTTCGCTAATGTTTAACTGTGTCTGTATATCTAAGACAAGACTATCTAATAACACTTGTGCACTCTGTTCAAATAAACTACCTAATGGTTGTTGAGAACCTTCTGCACGTTGTTTCGTACTCGCCGGTAACACAACTGTTGTATCAGCTAATTGACCAATTGGACTGTCCATTACAGTTGATAATAGTAAGACATGCGCACCTACTGCAACGGCTTTATCTGCAAGCAATTGTAAATGCGTTGTGGAACCTGAACCAGATACGATGATCAAGCAATCACCCTCTTGAATTGAAGGTGTTGTTGTTTCACCTACCACATACGCTTGTTGGCCTAGCTGATTCAAACGCATCGCAAAGCTATTCGCTACAAAGCCAGAGCGACCTTTACCCGATACGAAGACTTTATCTGCTTGCAAGATTTGTTTTACAAAATGGTCTGTCGCTTCTGTATCTACTTGCTTCAATGTTTGTGACAGTTCATCAAGGATTAATTGATAGTTACGAGTAAACATTGAATCACCCTTCAATCGCTTCACGGCATTGTCTTGCTGCTTCACGAGGATCATCTGCATTTGCGATACCGCCACCTACAATAATAAGGTCTGGGTTCTCAGCTGCAACTTCTTTAATTGTATCTGGTTTAATACCACCAGCTACTGCTACTTTCGCATTGTTAATAACAGATTTAACACGACGTAAGCTTTCTAATGGAGATTGTCCTTCAGCTTGTAAGTCATATCCTGTGTGTACAGCAATGTAGTCTGCACCCATATCATCTATTTCTTTGGCACGTTGTTCTAAATCTTGTACCGCAATTAAGTCCACTAATAATTCTTTACCTTGTTTATGCGCTTCTGCCACTGCATTCTTAATAGATGCATCTTCAGCAACACCTAAAATTGTGACAACATCTGCGCCAAACTTCACAGCTTGACTCACTTCATAATCAGCCGCATCCATAATTTTAAGGTCTGCTAGTACCTTAACATCTTCATCTTTCACGTTATCTTTTAAATGTTGTACGGCTGGTAGCCCTTCATTGATTACAATTGGTGTACCGATTTCTACAATATCCACATAATCTGTCACCTGTTTGGCTAATTTTGCCGCTTCTTCTTTATTTAATAAATCAATTGCTAATTGTAATTCCATCGTTCTACTCAACTCCTACATCAATTTTATCTAACATGATACATTTAATGTTGTACCATTGTGTATACTTATTAAACATATCCGATAAATTTAATCGAATAAAATACATAAGAAACGCCATATTTTTTAGGCATAAAATTTAAAAAACGACCGTCTCACGCACTATTTTCTAGCTTGTGACGATACGGTCGTTTGTTTTATATATTAATCTGGCATTGCTGCATCATCAACATACACTTCAACGTTTGGATGCAGATGTAAAATGGTTGCTGGCACGTCTGGTGTGATGTGTCCCGATGCCAATTGTGTCACGGCTTCTTTTTTGTGTTCTCCAAATGCCAGTAAAATAATGCGTTTTGCTTTCATAATAGAACGTAACCCCATCGATATGGCTTGTTTAGGAACATCTGCTCTATCATCAAAATAGCGACTGTTTGCTTCAATCGTACTATCTGTTAAGTCAACGCGATGAGTCACACTATCAAATGGTGTTCCCGGTTCATTAAAACCAATGTGTCCATTTTGACCAATCCCTAATATTTGGATATCCACTGGTCCTTTTTCATCTAATAATGCTTCATATCGTTCTGCTTCCGACTCCGGATTTTCAGCTGCACCATTTGGCAAATAACGTTTCTCTGGGTCAAAACCTTCATATTGATTGAATAAAATCTCATTCATATATTGATGATAGCTCGCTGGATGGTCTGCCTCTAATCCAACATACTCATCTAGGTTAAATGTCTCAACCTGACTCACATCTAGTTGATTTTTCTCTAACAATGAAACTAATGACTCATACATTTCAATCATCGTGCCGCCTGTTGCCAAGCCTAACTTACTTTCTTTTTTTTGTAGTATCTGTTTATACAGTTCTGTTGCGACATAAAATGATGCTTGTTTCATTGAGCCTAAATTTGTTATTTTCATACCTAACCTCCTATTGAATCATGCTGACAAAACGTTTGGTAATATCACGTGGACGTGTGATTGCGCCTCCTACAACAGAGGCATAGACACCTTTATCAAAAACAGCTTTCAACATTTCAGGTGTGATCACATTTCCTTCTGCAATCACTTTTTGTTGTACATGATTTAAGACATCTGTTAAAAAGGCAAAGTCATCATGATAAAGTAACTTTCCTTTTGTATCTTCGGTATAGCCGTGTAATGTTGTCCCAATATAATCAAAACCTAATTGATCTGCATTTTTCGCTTCTTCTAATGTGGCAATATCTGCCATTAATTCCACTTCTGGTGCTTCATTTCTAATATATTGCACTAATTCTTCTAATGATTCTGCTGGACGTTGTCGTAATGTAGCATCCAATGCGATTACTTCACAACCACTTTCTAACAATTCATCCACTTCTTTTTTCGTTGCGGTAATAAATACAGAAGAGTTATCGTAATCACGTTTCACAATACCAATGACTGGTAAGTCAACTTCTTGTTTAATTGCGATAATATCTTCTTTTGAATTTGCTCTAATACCAACTGCACCGCCTTCTTTTGCTGCGAGTGCCATCTTACTCATAATGAATGATGAGTGAAGCGGTTCATCTTCTAATGCCTGACAAGATACGATTAATCCTTTTGGTAATTTCATAATATTTTTCTCTCCTCTTATAAAGCTTCTTCTACTTCATTTTTAATAGATGTGACGTGGGGACCATATACAATTTGAACACCATTGCCCTTGCAAATAATCCCTCTCGATTCTGTTGATTTTAATTTCTCCTCATCTACCTGTGTACCATCTTTTAACGTCACACGCAATCGTGTTGCACAACAATCGACAACTTCAATATTGTCAGCACCACCTAGACCTTCAATAATTGTTTGTGCACGTTCACTTTTCGCTACTGATTGGACCGTTTCTTCCTCTTCACGTCCATGTGTTTTAAAGTTAAATTTTGTAATTAAAAATCTAAAAATCACATAGTACAGTACAAACCAAACAAGCCCAAGTGGAATAATCCACAGATAATTGGTTTTTGCTTGTCCTTGTAAAACACCGAATAAGATAAAGTCAATAAAACCGCCACTAAATGTTTGTCCAACTGTAATATTAAAAATATCTGCCATCATAAATGCCAAACCATCTAATACAGCATGAACTACATATAATAATGGCGCCACAAATAAGAAACTAAACTCAAGTGGTTCTGTAATTCCTGTTAAAAATGATGTTAATGCAGCTGAAAGCATTAAACCACCCACCACTTTTTTCTTTTCTGGTTTAGCAGTATGATAAATCGCTAATGCTGCGCCTAACAAGCCAAACATCATCGTAATAAAACGACCCGACATATAGCGAGATACCCCTTCATAATAGTGCTGAACATTTGGGTCTCCCAATTGTGCAAAGAAGATATTTTGCGTACCTTGTACCAATTTGCCATTAATTTCTAATGAGCCACCTAATGCTGTTTGCCAGAATGGTAGATAGAAAATATGATGCAATCCAAAAGGTCCGAGCATACGTAAAATAAAGCCGTAAATCAATGTACCAATCACACCTGTTTTATTCACTAAGCCACCTGCACCAAAAATAACAGCTTGTACGGCTGGCCATACAAAGAACATCACAACACCTAAAAAGATAGCAGCAAATGATGTAACGATTGGAACAAAGCGAGAACCACCGAAAAATCCTAAAAACTGTGGTAAATTAACCTTGTTATATTTATTGTGTAAGACTGCCGTTAGTATCCCTACAATAATCCCACCAAACACACCTGTTTCTACTGTTTGTATTCCAAGTGCCATACCTTGACCTGCCTTAACAAGTTCGTCACTTGCAGCTAGGTTATCTGTAATAGTGAGCAGTGCATTCATCGTCGCATTCATAATGAGGAACCCTAACATAGAAGCGAGCCCTGCCGTCCCCTTATCACTTTTTGCGAGTCCGACTGCAACACCTATCGCAAAGAGTACTGGTAGATTTTGAAAAACAATATTACCCGCCGCACTCATCAATACAAAAATATGTTGTAACAATGGAATGTCTAACACCGGATACGCTTTGATCGTATTCGGATTGCTCAATGCGCCACCAATCCCTAGTAAAAGACCTGCTGCTGGCAAGATTGCAATAGGCAGCATAAATGACTTCCCAAACTGCTGAGCTCTATCAAACATTTTACTCATACGCATTCACCCACTTTTCATCTAATGATTACCTTAAATATACCACTCTGCAATTTTTTCTCAATATATAGCATTGAATCGGAATTTCTTTTCAAATATACTGAGGAAAAAGGGAGAATCTGATGAAAATTGAAAATCGCATTCAAAAATATCGTCATACTTTGACAAAAACTGATCAAAAAATTGCGAACTATATTTTGAAACTAGAAAACCATACAGATATTGGTGCAATCCATACAATAGCTATGGCTGTCGACGCTTCACCATCTAGCATCACACGCTTTGTTTATAAACTCGGCTATGATAGTTTCCAATCTTTTCGCTTTGCTGTTTTACAAGAAAGACAAACTGAAACAATCAATAACAGTCCATCCATTCAAGTGTTACATCAGCACTATACGTCCATTCTGAACCATACTGGTGAATTTATCGTAGAAGAAGATTTAATGTATTTAGTACAGGCCATACAACAGAGTGATAAAGTCATCTTCATCGGTATTGGCAGTTCTGGTTTAAGTGCACAAGAATTATATTTCCGTACTGCACGTATGGGCTTTAATACCATTGCGATAACAGATGCACATTTAATGTCCATTGTCGGTCAAATGTGTAATGCACAAACAACAATTATCGCTTTGACGAACAGTGGCGCTACAAAAGAAATTATTGCCAGTATTGCTCATGGACGTGCCAGTGGTGCAAAAGTCATTGCCCTCTCTCATTTTGAGACAGAGGCACTTACACAGAATTGTACACGTATTATCACAACAGCTGATAAACGTCATACACAAGACGCTTACTTCATCAATAGTCAACTCTCTAATCAATTTATTATTGACCTTATCAGTTACCATTTGCTACAAGATCCTACATGCCTTGAACACTATTCAAGAAGTTATCAGGAACTCATTTCAAAACATAGTCATTAAAAATTCTACTGGTTTTACGCAATAAAGTGAGCAGAGGTATATAAATTTAGGTGAGTTTTTAGTAAAATAAACAGATAAACTGATGAGGAAGGCAGTGAAAGATTTGCAACCGATTACAAATGAAGCCGTTCAAGCGTTATTAGATCAATTTGCGAATAAGCCTGTCTATTTACACGTTGAAACAACTAACGGCGCATATGCCAACCATTTCGATCAACGCGTTTTTAATGCAGGAACTTTTTTACGTAATATTCAAGTCACTTATCAACATGCTCAGCTAAAAGGTGGCGACAAAGATCCGTTTCGTGTAGGCTTAAAGTTAAAAAACAATGGTTGGGTCTACGTACAAGGGCTCACACATTACGAATTAAACGACAATGGTGAATTTTTACTTGCTGGTTTTAACTATGAAGGACAGTTGGCAGCAGCACTTGAAATCAGCCACCATCCATTTGAAACATAATAAGGGAGTTGAAATTTTATGACATCTGAAAAACATGTATTGGTCATCTTTCCACACCCTGACGATGAGACTTTCTCTTCAGCAGGTACATTGGCACGCTTTGTCGATCAAGGCATCCCTGTGACTTATGCTTGCTTAACACTCGGACAAATGGGAAGACATCTCGGAAACCCACCTTTTGCGACACGTGAATCACTGCCAACAATTCGTGAACGTGAACTAGAACAAGCAATGAAGGAAATCGGGGTAACTGATTTACGTAAAATGGGATTACGCGATAAAACGGTAGAATTTGAGCCATATGACGAAATGGATGCCATGGTTCAATCACTTATCAATGAGACACAACCAACTACAATTATTTCATTTTATCCTGGATATGCTGTACACCCGGATCACGAAGCAACAGCAGATGCAGTCGTTCGTACTGTTGGTCGCATGCCTGAAGGAGAGCGCCCAAAATTATGGCTTGTCGCATTTAGTAATGATGCGTTTGATGCGCTTGGTGAACCTGATGTTGTTAATGATGTTTCAGCATACAAAGACCATAAATTACGTGCATTCAAAGCACACGCTTCTCAAACGGGACCATTCCTGGAACAATTGGCAAACCCTGATAGAGATGTCTCTGGTGCACCAAATGATGCGGAAACATACTTATCTAAAGAATTTTATTGGACTTATCGTTTTGAATAAATTGCAGAGGTTGAGATGAAAGCGCAAAGTATGTTGTCTCAACACCTGACATTTTAGTGGAGGAAGTAACATGACTGAATTTGATTTATCAACGCGTGAAGGCCGTTGGAAACATTTTGGTTCAGTGGATCCTATTAAAGGAACAAAGCCAACAACCAAAGCAGAAATGACGGATCTTCAAAGTACGCATAAAAACTTTTTGTTTGAAATTGAACAAGTAGGCATTAAGAACCTTGTTTATCCCGTATGGATTGACCAGTTTCAAACTGCGGGTAACTTCAGCTTTTCAACAAGCTTAAATCAAGATGAAAAAGGCATTAATATGAGCCGTATTTTAGAAGCGGTAGAATCAGAATATGATAATGGGATTCGTTTAGAATTTGATGCACTTACATCATTATTGCACACACTCAAATCACGTATGAATCAACATAGTGCTGGAGTGGATGTAACAGGCAAATGGTTTTTTAATCGACTCAGTCCTGTTACTGGTATCAAAGCAGTTGGTCATGCCGATGTATCATATGGCTTAGCTGTTCAAGGCGATAACGTCACACGTAAAACATTGACTTTAACAGCTGCTGTAACGACACTGTGCCCATGTTCTAAAGAAATCAGCGAGTATTCTGCACACAATCAACGTGGTATCATCACCGTTAAAGCTTATATTGATAAAGAGGCGCCGCTTCCATCAGATTACAAAGAAGTATTATTAGATGCTATGGAAGCCAATGCGAGTTCAATGCTATATCCTATCTTAAAAAGACCGGATGAAAAAAGTGTGACAGAACGTGCCTATGAAAACCCACGATTTGTTGAAGATTTAATTCGACTTATTGCAGCAGACTTAGTAGAAGTATCATGGCTCACAGGTTTTGATATCGAATGTCGTAATGAAGAATCCATTCATCAACACGATGCTTTTGCAAAATTAACATATCGTCAACCATAGTAGTGAATGAAAAATATGTAGAAGGTTACTTGCTTTCATATTTATTATGGTAGTATAATTCAACTACATTGTATGAATCATTTTAAGCACCAAAGCCCCACACTATTGCCGTAGTGTTGGGCTTTATTAGTGATGATGGCTATCATCGCCATTATTTTTGCTTGTTGCGATTACCTAGCCATTGAGCAAATATCGCAACAAAACAGCCACTTATAATTGTGGCTACAATATTTTCTACCACGGTGTTGAGACATAATAAATTTGTGCTCTGGGAAACCAATAAACGGTGTCCCAAAAGCAGGATTTTCGGCAGAACTGACACGATTTCGGCAAAATTTGAAAAGCAATTTTGCTCATCGTTCTGTTCTGCTCAAATCCTAAGCGCTTTTGTCCCAACCTCCTCCTTTCAACGTCAATTCGACGCCAAAAGTTTTGGCGATGATTTGATATTATCACGCACGTTTATTTTCGTCACATTTGATTCTGTGAATTTTCGTTATGATATATCCTTAAATTATTAAATATCCACTTCGCTTCTGATTATTATTTCAATATATCATTAAAAATTCCTACCTGTTATTTAAAATCAGTAAAACTTCATAAATGTGCTATCATCCGGCAATACTAAAGGTACCGATTCAAAAATAATGATTCGGTACCTTTATTTTTTCTTATTTTAAATGTTCATATGGACTGTTGTTAGCAAACGACAAGATTTGATCAATAAATAATTTTGCACGAAGTTGGAATTCATCGTTTGATAAGTACAACGTACCATCTTCATGTTTATCATAATCTGAATCATGTGTTGCGATTTGTGTTGGTACAGCAATACCAAGTAATGAACGAACAATCACACGTAAATGTGAAAGTGGCTCTGCACTTACAATACCACCACTGTTGTTCACTAATCCCACTGGTTTCATTTTGAAGTCATCCATTGTTAAATGATCTAAAGCATTTTTTAAGATGCCAGAGAATGAACCATGATAATTTGGTGTTCCTAAAATAATAAAGTCCGCTTCACGTGCTAAACTTTTAAGACGTTCTGCATTATTTTGATAATTTTCTGGCACAGGGTTCTGACCAGTAAAATCCAATGTATGAAGTGGTTGTTCTGCTAAATCAAAAATAGTTACTTCTTCATTATGTGATTCAATTTGTTCTTTTAAATATTGTGCTAATGCATTTGTATGTGAACCGCGTTGTGCACTTCCTACAATAATAAGTCCTTTCATCTTTCCAAAACTCCCTTTATAGTTTTCCTTCTTATTTTAATACATGATAGATGGCTTTTGCGACACCACTTTCTTCATTTGAAGCTGTCGTGAATGTAGCAAGTTCTTTAATCGCCTCAACACCATTATCCATAGCAATCGGATGCCCTACACGCTCTAACATGGAGGCATCATTCATATTATCACCCACAGCCATTGCATCTTGCATATCAATATTCAATTGATCTGCTATCGCTTGAAGTGCCATTCCTTTTTGAGCTTCTGCATGCGTCACTTCAATATTACCAATAGAAGAAGATGAGACAGCCAAGTTCACGTGCTCAGAAAGTTCTTCTTTAACACGTGCCACTTTCTGTAAATCTGTATCAAATGCCAATATTTTCATAATTAATTCGCCTGGTACAGACTCAATTTGTTCGTAACTTGATACCACTTTCAACGTGCCATTATCAATACGGGACTGGATGTGTTGGCGTATCACTTCTTCATCTGCATGCTGTCCTGCATGTTTTGCAATATCTACATAAATTGCTAAATCTTTCTCAGGATCTTCTGTATATATCCCTCTGTTTGTATACACTTGATAATATACATCTGCTTGTTTTAATTTATTCTGAATAGCATCAGACATCTCTTTGTTCAAACTTGCAGTATGTACGATATTAAAGCTTTCATCTCTAACCTCTGCACCATTCAAACAAATATAAGGGACTTTTAATCCTGCTTCCGTCACGGGTCTACTCGCCTCATAAAATGCACGCCCTGTCGCAATGACGACTGTTACACCTTTTGATTGGGCATATTTGATAGCTTCAATATTCTCAGATGTAATCTCATGCGATGCATTTAACAACGTCCCATCCATATCTGTTGCGATTAACTTGACCATCACATTTCCTCACTTTTTATTTACTTATTATATATATAGATATACTCAGATACCTTTATTTTAACAAAATTTAACTTATTTTTTTCAAATTTTGTTTTCTTGCTTTTTGCGTTGACGTAATGTTTTAAAAAATGCCTTTAACTGCTGACTACATGAATAAGCCAATACCCCTTTTACTATATTAGCACGATGGTTCATGCGTGAATCTTCTATAAGGTTCATCAAACTACCGCTACAACCACCTTTAGGGTCGTCAGCCCCATACACCACTTGATCAACACGACTCATCACAATTGTTCCTGAACACATCACACACGGCTCTAAAGTAACATATAAAGTACATCCTTCTAAACGCCATGTTCCCAATTCACGTGCCGCTTGTTCCATTGCAAGATGTTCTGCATGAGCCGTTGGTAATTGGATGGTTTCCCTCAAATTATGTGCGCGTGCAATAACACGGTCGTCTTTCACAACGACTGCGCCAATAGGTACTTCTCCTTTTTTAGCTGCTTGATATGCTTCATCAAGCGCAAGTGACATATAATATTCATGACTTCTCATACATAAATGGCCTCACTTATGTTAAAATTTGTAATACTGACTACTATGAGATGGAGCGAAAACAAATGACAAAACCTTTTATTGTTATTGAAGGACCGATTGGTGTTGGTAAATCATCACTCACACACAAGTTGAGTCAATCTTACCATTTTTATGAGGCAAAAGAAATTGTCGGAGAGAACCCTTTCCTATCTGACTTTTATGAAGATATTTCCAAGTGGAGCTTTCAAACAGAAATGTTCTTTCTCTGCAATCGCTACAAAGCTTATCAAGATTTGGCAGAACTTCACGATGGCATTGTATGTGACTACCATATTTATAAAAATAAAATTTTTGCACGCAATACACTTTCACAAACGGAATATGAGAAGTTTTCTCGTATTTATGATATCTTGACTGAGGACTTAATCACACCAGACTATACAATTATCCTCGATGCAGATTTATCTGTATTAAAGAAACGTATCGCTAAACGTGATCGTAGCTTCGAAGCACATATTGAAGATGACTACTTATTAAAACTCAAAGAAGACTACGCCACGTATTATAAACAATTAACAGAAGACGGTCATCAAGTACTCTGGATCGACACAACAGATATTGACTTCGTAAGCAATCCTGAAGACTATGACCAAGTATTATCACGTATTAATGAATTAATCGGAGGACAATCACATGACAAACTATAACATACCGTCAGACGCGGTTATTACAATTGCTGGTACAGTAGGTGTTGGTAAATCATCACTCACACGCGCACTTGCTGACAAACTAAACTTTCGTACATCTTATGAAAACGTTGATCACAATCCATATTTAGATAAATTTTATGATGATTTTCGTCGTTGGAGCTTTCACCTACAAATTTACTTTTTAGCTGAACGCTTCAAAGAACAAAAACGTATGTTTGAATATGGTGGCGGCTTTATTCAAGACCGTTCCATTTATGAAGATGTTGATATCTTTGCAAAAATGCATCAAGAACAAGGTACAATGACAGAAGAGGATTTTGAAACATATTCAAACCTGTTCGACGCCATGGTGATGACACCATACTTTCCAAAACCAGATGTACTCATTTACTTAGAATCAGATTATGACAGTGTGATTGACCGCATTAATACACGTGGCCGTCAAATGGAGATGGATACAGATCCAGAATATTGGCAAATGCTATTCAAACGCTATGACAATTGGATTAATCAATTTAATGCATGTCCTGTTGTTCGTGTAAATATTAATGAATATGACTTATATGACGACCCAGATTCAATTGATAAGGTTATTGCTAAAATTTCACATATTATCCAAACACATCGTCAAATCGACCCACGATAATAGCTAAAATCCCCTCGCTAACAGATAGCCAGGGGATTTCCTTTTGCAACATATTTAATGAATTGATTTGATATCTCGACGTAACCACTTACGGTAAACGAAAGCAGCAATAAGACCTAAGATTGTCATAATAAGATATAAAGGCCAATGTGGTAATTCATAATGAATCACAACTTCTTTTTCACCTTTATTAACTGGAATAATGGTTTGAATACCATTTCCTTTTTTCACTTCTCTCTTCTCACCGTCTAATTCTGCTTTTAAACCATCACGATATGGCATTGGAAGCACAAGGTAAGACTTCTTCGTTGGATTCATCTTAACTTTAATATCACGCTTTGTTTTCGTTACTTTGACTGGCTTCACATCGTCTTTTGCTTTTTCTAAAGTTGAATAATCCTCACCGTAAATACCTTTAATATTGACACGGTATGTACCCTTTTTAAGCTTGAGCTGCATAGGCTCTTTAGCAGGTACTCGAACCGTTACTGGTGTGACAAAACGTCTATAACGTTGGGTAAGTTCCTTACGATCTTGGCGGAAATCATCTACAATTAAGTAGTGTGGAACATCAGGATGCAATAATTCAACATCCATTTCTAAGTAATAATCTTTATATCTCTCTGAAAAATCAGATGGCATAGAGATATCGAGTCCACCATAATCTTTTGAAACTGTTAAATTAAATCCTTTCTGTTTTGCATCACGTGGTGTGATTTCTGCAAGTTTAACCATATTCGGATTTGGATAGAATAGCGTATTCGCTTTTTCTCCTTCCATTACAACACCTTCAAGCATTGCATGCTCTCTGTCTAATGGTGATTTTAAATCTTCTGCCTCAAACACTTTTGATGTTAAATGTGCTGACGGATAATCAATTGTATTGTGACTATGTGACCATGTAAATGTTCTATCTTTAATTTTCTTTTGTGGCCCCATGCCATAAACATCAGCTATATCCTCACTTCTCTTGATACGATCAGAGACATTCCATAATGCGTATAAGTTTGCACGATTACCTAACATACGATAGAGACTATTACCATCATATCCCATGTTAATCTGCATTTGTTTATCATAGTAGTCTAAAATCTCACCATCAAAGATACTAGAATAAAGAGAAACACCATTGAAGTCATATAGCATACCAGAATTAACTGCAAAATGACTCATATAATCGATACGCTCCATTGGAGAATCTTGTTTTTTCTTAATTTCATCTATTTTCTTTTGTAACACTTCACTATGATAATCCTCTGTGTGTAGTATTGATTCATCTCTCTCATATATCGTCATACAATTAGCTCGATAATTTAGAAGAAGCACAAATTGTTGAACAACAAAGAGTCCAATTATAAGGTAGATCATATTTTTTGAAAAACCTTTTTGTGAATAAATACAGTAACCAATGACACATAAAATCAATGCAGCTACAAACATCCACGATAAACGACCTACAGACATATTAATTGTTGCAATTACTAATGGAACAATCGGCACTAATGATACTAAATAATTACGCCACATTAACTCTGTAATGTGTTTTAACCATAATGCGATCATAACACTTGTCGATAATATTAATAAGAATCCCCATCGTCTTTCTGGAAATGATAGACCATTGAATAAACTATCCATATAAGGTGTCAATGAACCAATTAATAAAATCCAAGACAGTATCGCAAACATACGATAATAATAATGGCGATAAAGTTTAAACGTAAACAATGCAACTAATGCAATAAATGTAATGGTAAACTCAAGACCACTTGAAAAGATGTGATATCTTGGTGAAAAGTCGATCAACAGTGGCACTTCAAAATCAATCAGTTTACGATCATTATTAAGAAAAGAACGTACACCTGTTAAGAAACCAAATGAAGCGAGGAACAGACTAATTAATACAGATGGAAAAAGTAGCCATAATTTTTTCCAACGTGGCACAATGTCTTCAGGGTGCGTATCAATCATACGATAAACAAGATATGCCATCAGACCAAGTGCAACATAATAACTAAAGTAAAAATTCGTAAATAATGTTAATACAATCGCAACAATAAACAATCCAATCTTACGTGTTTTGAAAAAGCGCTCCATTCCCCAAATAGCAAGTGGCAAGTATAGCATGACATCTCCAAAAAACGACCATGCAAAATTAAAGAAATAAAACACTGTTGAAGCACTATAAAGCATTGCACCTAGAAATCTATATGGTTTCTCCATTTGGAACATTCTTAACATCCCATATGCAGCCAAAAAGGTAAGTACACATTTAAAGTAAGCCACAACAATTTGGTTCATTGCCCAAAAATCAAGACTAGATGGGTCCACAAGACCTAATATATCGAATATTTTAATACCTAAAAAATTGGCATACATGATAGGAGAAGTCGTGTAATAATAAGCAAGATCTGTAAAGTAATCTCCACCTAAACCAAATCCAATATCATATAGAGACGAAAAATTAGACATTCGCTCATATAAATAGGCTTGAAATGGTATCATTTGTTTAACACCATCAAACTTTCCACTGTAAATAATTCCATGAACAACATAGCGATAAAGCACTGGAACATACACAAGCGCCCCAACAAAAAGTGCCATGCCCAGTAATTTTAGCCATTTAGCATACGGAAAATCTTTTTTCAATAGTATTCCTTCTTTCTTCACTCTTTAAATATGACTATACGCATCAAATTATGTATTTATCTTTTATAAAATAATGATTCTCCTAAAAGATAATCGTAATATATCTCACAACATTTATTTCAGAGCTTTTAATTGTCACACTCGCACTCATTATAACAGAATTGCATATACAATATAACAGTAAATCATATCCAGTTCGATACAGAAATAAATGTATTATTGTGCTCACTTTTCTTTTTCACTCTGCTTCACATCTTTTAATACAATATTATTCCACCCCTCCAGATAATCTATCAATTGTGTGACATCTTCTAATACAACATCCGCTTCGTCAAATGTCGCTTCACGTCCCAAACCAGTTTTCACACCAATGTTTTTAGCACATCTAGCGCGCTTCCCTGTTTCCATATCTAAATCTGTATCACCAATCATAATCATCTCTTCTCCCTCTACCCCAAGTGACCATAGTGGCTGTAGAAGACGTGGATCTGGTTTTTCATAATTATCGCCATTTGTTGAAATCACACATGAAAACACATCTTCCATCCCTGTTTCGTTCAAAAAGTGCGACACGCCTTGAGCATTATCCCCTGTCACAATTGCCAATTGATAACCATGGCTTTTTAGTTGAATCAAAGCTTCACGAACCCCGGGATACAACTTACTTTCAGGTTCGCGAGTATCAATTAACTGTTGACTACGTGCGCAAACCCAGTCATATGTATCTACATGAGTATATTGATTAAATATGGCTGTCATTTCTTCAAGTGAGCCAGATGCCATGACACTTCCTGATCGAAATGCCTGCTCTTCTATTCCAATAGCATCATAAACTATGCTGCGTTCTGCTATTTCAAAATGTTCACACACATCGTCTACTAACTGAATACCAACCTTGACCCAACTTTGATCAAATTGAATCAGCGTACCATCTTTATCAAATAATAACCATTTAATTGCCATCCTTGTCACCTATTTCCTGGAATTTTCGTTCTTCATCAACCATTATGTACAAAGGAAGTTAGATATAATGATTTGGGTCTCTTACTCCCTCTAATACCTTCAACTATCTTCTTTATATACACCATAACATGTTTGATCTTCCAGTTGAATGAGTGTTTTATTTCCGTTCTTCAAAACAAAAAACACCCCACACCATCATTTTGATATGGGATGCCTTCATCTATAAGAATGATTACTTATCTTTCATAATGTGGTACGACTAAACGCCAGTTATGTGGATCATCTAACTTACCACTTTGAATACCTGTATAGTTGTCATATAACGCTTGAGTGATTTTTCCTGTTTCATTATTATTGATAACCATTTTTTGATCTTTAAATTGTAATTCACCAACTGGAGAAATCACGGCTGCTGTACCTGTACCAAAGACTTCTTCTAATTCACCTTTTTCATAGTGCTCGAATAACTCATCAATAGATACACGACGTTCTTCTACTTCATAGCCGAGTGTTTCAGCTAATGCAAGTACTGTTTTACGTGTGATACCAGGTAAGATACTACCATTTAATGATGGCGTCACAACTTTTCCGTTAATTACGAAGAAGATGTTCATGCTTCCAACTTCTTCAACATATTTTTGTTCTACACCATCTAACCAAAGTACTTGGTCAAATCCAAGTGCATTCGCATTTGCTTGTGCTAGTAAGCTAGCTGCGTAGTTACCCGCAACTTTCGCAAAACCAACACCACCACGTACTGCACGAACATATTCATCCTCAACATAAATTTTTGTAGGACGTAATGAGTCTCCACCATAATAAGATCCTGATGGTGATAAAATAATTAATAAACGGTAATTTTTAGACGGGGCTACTCCTAATATACCTTCTGTCGCAAAAACAACTGGACGGATATACAATGATTGTCCTTCACCTTCAGGAACCCAATCACGGTCTACGTCAACAAGCTGTTTTAAACCTTCTAATAATAAGTCCTCATCAATGCGTGGCATTTTTAAACGCTCTAATGAGACATTAATACGTTTGAAGTTTTCATCTGGTCTAAATAAGACAACTTCTCCGTTATGTTTATATGCTTTTAACCCTTCAAATACAGATTGACCATAATGTACACTTTGTGCAGCTGGTGAGATTTCAATAGGCGCATATGGAACGATTTTCAAATCATGCCAGCCTTGGCCTTCTGTATATTCAAAACTTAACATATAGTCTGTAAATACTTCACCAAATGTTAAAGAGGATTGATCTGGTTTCTCTTTTAACTCTTGGCGTTGTTCTAATTTCACTAAATCTGTCATAATAAATGCCCCCTGTAAAATATGTAAATGTAATACAAGCATTATAACAACTCAATCATAATAATTCAATGAGTTTTTAGAAAATTTAATATATTCATACTCATTATCTAAATATGAAAAAAGAGACAGTACACGCCTTCTAAACATGCACTATCTCATAAGTTATCAGTATTAAGCTTTTTGATTTTCTTTTTCTCTAATTGCATCAAGCATACGTTTTGTCATTGCTGCTAAGTCATATTTTGGATCAAAGCCCCATTCGCCACGCGCACAGCTTGTATCAATACTATCCGGCCAGCTCTCAGCAATACCCTGACGTACAGGATCTACATCATAGTCTAAAGTGAAGTTTGGATCATGTTCTTGAATGGCTGCTTTAACCATTTCTGGTTCAATACTCATTGCACTTACGTTATATGCGTTACGGTTAATTAATTTGCCGCCATCTGCTTCCATCAACTTAATAATGGCATCAATGGCATCATCCATGAACATCATGTCCATATATGTTCCACGATTAATATAGCTTGTATACTTACCTTCACGAACTGCTTGGAAATAAATATCAACAGCATAATCTGTTGTTCCGCCACCTGGTTCCTTTACATAAGAAATAAGGCCTGGGAAACGTACACTACGCGTATCTACTCCAAATTTTGTGAAGTAGTAATCACATAATAACTCACCTGAAACTTTGTTCACACCATACATTGTGTTTGGACGTTGGATTGTAACTTGAGGTGTATTTTTCTTAGGTGTATTCGGACCAAATGCACCAATTGAGCTTGGTGTGAAGAATTGTAAATCATATTTACGTGCAGCTTCTAAAGCATTCACTAAACCACCCATATTTAGGTTCCATGCAAGTAATGGTTTTTGTTCAGCAGTTGCTGATAGTAATGCTGCCATATGCATCATTGTGTCTGGTTTAAAGTCAGCAATTAATTGTTCCATTTTTTCAGCATTAGTTACATCTAAAATTTCAAATGGACCTTCAGCGACAATAGAGCCTGCTTCTGGCTCACGAATGTCTGTTGCTAAAACATTTTCATTCCCATAAATTTCACGACATTTTACAACAAGTTCTGTACCGATTTGACCTAATGCACCAGTGATAAATATTCTTTTCATAAATGATGACATCTCCTAACTGTCTTTCTGATAAACACAAATGTTTTCTTGTTATGCTCATTAACTAACTCTTTGTACACATTATAACATTTAAGCGCTTACTTGTACACGTAGGGAAAACACCTAAAGTTTACATTTCTCTATAAAACATGACGATATCTCCTTATATTTAAAAAGCGCAGCAACTTTTATGAGTCACTACGCTTATGTGTATATTAATTATGAGATAACATTTAATTCTTTACCAACACGTTCATATACAGCCAATGCTTCATCTAACATTTCTTTTGTATGTGCAGCTGTTGGCATATTACGTACACGGCCTGTGCCACGTGGTACCGTTGGGAAGACGATTGATTTAACATAAACGCCTTCTTCCATTAAACGTTTACTAAATTCTTGTGTTTTCTTCTCATCACCAATAATAACTGGTGTGATTGGTGTTTCTGATTCACCTGTATTGAAGCCTAATTTATTTAAGCCTTCTTTAAGATAATTTGCATTATCCCATAGTTTATCATGAAGTTCTGTAGACGCCATTAACTTTTTCACTGCTGTTGTAATAGCTTTTGTGTCTCCAGGTGCTAAAGATGTTGAGAATAAGAATGGACGTGATTGAACTTTTAACCAGTCGATTAATTTTTGAGAACCCGCAACATATCCACCTACAACACCAATGGCTTTAGATAATGTACCAATTTGGAAGTCAACCTTATCTTGTAATCCAAAATGTTTTACTGTTCCAGCACCTTTACCCATTACACCAGAACCATGCGCATCATCCACATAAACCATAATGCCATATTCTTCACAGATTTCTACAATTTCAGGTAATTTGGCAACATCGCCATCCATACTGAATACACCATCTGTAATGTACATTACTTTATTATATTGACCAGATTCTACAGCTTCTTTTGCTTTTTGACGTAAATCATCCATATCTGAATGGTTTACACGAATGATTTTCGCTTTTGATAAACGGCAACCATCAATAATAGATGCATGGTTTAATTCATCTGATAAGATTGCATCATTTTTGTTCATTACAGCTGAGATTGCTGCCATGTTACAGTTAAAACCTGATTGGTAAGCAATTGCTGCTTCTGTACCTTTAAATTCTGCTAAAGTTTTTTCTAATTCATCATGTAAGTCAAGTGTTCCGTTGATTGTACGAACAGCACCTGCACCCACACCATGAGAATCTACAGCTTCTTTAGCTGCTGCTTTTAAGTCTGCATCTGTCGCAAGGCCTAAGTAGTTGTTAGAAGATAAGTTGATATATTCTTTGCCTGCAATTTTGATTTGAGGGCCATTTGCACCTTCAATTGTGTCAATCTCGTTGTATAATCCATTGTCTTTCAAATAGTTAATATTTTCTTCTAGAAAGTCGTGTAATCTTTGTACCACGATTCATTCCCCTTTCCTATTTGCTAATACACCCTTATCATATCGTATTTTGAAGAAAGTTAAAAGCAAGTGTATAATATTATCATAATCTTTATAAAGGAGTGGATGACCCATGACGGATTGGTTTCAACGTGCTATCGAAAAAGAACATGAAACCATTGCGATACGCCGTCACTTGCATCAATATCCAGAGCGCTCATTTCAAGAAACAAAAACACATGCATATATTCTTGAAAAGTTAAAAGAACTTGACTTCGACATTCAAGAACGTGTGGGTGAAAATGGTATTGTTGCAACGATTGGTAATACTGAACAAGGACCAACCATTGCTTTGCGTGCAGACTTTGACGCATTGCCAATAGATGATATGAAAGAGGTCCCTTATCGCTCAAAAATCCCTGGAGTGATGCATGCTTGTGGTCATGACGGTCATACTGCCATCTTATTAACCGTTGCCGAACTCCTACATGAACATCAATCAGAACTAAAAGGAGCCGTTGTACTCATCTTCCAATATGGCGAAGAAGAAATGCCTGGTGGTGCACAAGGCATGATTGCTGATAATGCACTTGTCGGTGTTGATAAAGTATATGGCAATCACTTATGGAGTGGCTATCCTACTGGGACAATCCATACACGCCCTGGTGCTATGATGGCACAACCAGATGAATTTAATATTACAATTTATGGTAAAGGGGGGCATGGTGCAAAACCTCACGAGACAATTGATCCGATTGTCATCATGGCAGAGTTTATTTTAAGTACACAAAAAATTATTTCTCGTACACTTGATCCAGTAAAACAAGCAGTCATCTCATTTGGTAAAATTGAAGCTGGTGATGCAGATAATGTGATACCAGATACAGCACATTGTCGTGGAACTGTTCGTACTTTTGATACAAACGTACAAAAACATATACATGTAAAGTTAGACAAACTGCTACAAGGTCTAGCTGTGGCTAATGATATCACTTATGACTTAGATTATGTTAATGGTTATCTACCTGTTTATAATCATGAAGCTTCAGCAGAAATTGTTAAAACAGCTGCCAATGACTTAAACTTCCGGTACCATGATTCTGATTTAATGATGATTGGTGAGGACTTCTCTTATTACTTACACGCTTTACCTGGTGCCTTTTTCTTTACTGGTTGTGGTAATGCAGAAAAACAAACAGACTGGCCTCACCATAGTCCTCACTTTGATATTGATGAATCAGCCATGAAATACACAGTGAGCACATTTATGAAAATATTAGAATTAGAAAATGTACTTTAAATGACGAAAAGACCTTAAATCTCATAACTGAAATTTAAGGTCTTTTCTAATTGTCGCAATCATTAAATTAAACCATAAAAAATAACCACCACTTTCTTTGACGCGAATTGGTAGTTATTTTTTAATTATCAATAATAGTCACCGTCTTTTTAACGGGCTCATGGGACATGTAACAGCATGTCCTATTTAGATACAATTTTTAACATAATTTATTTCAGAACGCAATATGCATGATTTTGTCTTATTAATTAAATAGCTTTAAATATCATCTTTGAAATTAAAATTTTTCTCTACCATAGAACCTGATAATTAATTTCTTTATTAATGTGTCATCACACGATAATCATCGTCTTTAATATACGCTATGTACCCATATTTTCACACAATTCTTATTTAATAAAAATAAATATATAGTTTTAAAAAGAACGTTGTGCTAGAATATTATCGAGCAAGTTAAGTGGATGGTGGCTATCTGAGTATAAGGAGGTGATGCCTATGAACGGCATAACTGAAATCTTTAGAAAGGAAAAGCCCGTATGGTAAGTATTGCAGACGCATTAATCTTAATGATTGCATTCGGCACTTTTGTCGTATCTTTATTAGGACTTGTTGTCGCAATAATAAAACTCGACCATAAAAAATAACCACCACTTTCTTTGACCGGAATTGGTAGTTATTTTTTAAGTACTAATGATAGTCACCGTCTTTTTAACGGGCTCATGGGACATGTAACAGCATGTCCCTTTTATATTTTAAATGTAGCATAGTTTACTTTTTTATGCAATACATCATCAATTGGAATACATACAAAAAGGCTAGCGCAAATGCGCTAGCCTTTTCTATTATCTCAAAGATAAAATTTTATCTTATTTGTGGATTTCAGTTACAACGCCTGATCCTACAGTACGTCCACCTTCACGGATAGAGAAACGAGTACCGTCTTCGATAGCGATTGGAGAAATTAATTCAACTTCCATTTCAACGTTATCGCCAGGCATTACCATTTCAGTACCTTCTGGTAAGTTAACAACACCAGTTACGTCAGTAGTACGGAAATAGAATTGTGGGCGGTAGTTAGAGAAGAAAGGAGTGTGACGTCCACCTTCGTCTTTTGATAATACGTAAACTTCCGCTTTAAATTTTGTGTGTGGTGTAATTGAACCAGGAGCAGCTAATACTTGACCACGTTGTACATCTTCACGTGAAACACCACGTAATAATGCACCAATGTTGTCACCAGCTTCAGCGTAGTCTAATAACTTACGGAACATTTCTACACCAGTAACAGTTGTTTTAGCTGATTCGTCAGTTAAACCGATGATTTCAACTTCTTCACCAACTTTGATTTGACCACGTTCAACACGGCCAGTAGCTACTGTACCACGACCAGTGATTGAGAATACGTCCTCAACTGGCATCATGAATGGTTTGTCAGAATCACGTTCTGGAGTTGGGATGTACTCGTCAACAGCTTGCATTAATTCTAAGATTTTTTCTTCGTATGCAGCATCGCCTTCTAAAGCTTTTAATGCTGAACCAGCGATTACAGGTACGTCATCGCCTGGGAAGTCGTATTCAGATAATAAGTCACGAACTTCCATTTCAACTAATTCTAATAATTCTTCGTCGTCAACCATGTCAACTTTGTTTAAGAATACTACTAATGCTGGTACACCAACGTTACGTGATAATAAGATGTGCTCACGAGTTTGTGGCATTGGACCGTCAGCAGCAGATACTACTAAGATACCACCGTCCATTTGTGCAGCACCAGTGATCATGTTTTTAACATAGTCAGCGTGACCTGGGCAGTCAACGTGTGCATAGTGACGTGTTTCAGTTTGGTATTCGATGTGTGAAGTATTGATTGTGATACCACGCTCTTTCTCTTCTGGAGCGTTGTCGATCATGTCGTATGATTGAGCTTCACTGTCACCGTGTTTTGCTAATACAGTTGCGATAGCAGCTGTTAAAGTTGTTTTACCATGGTCAACGTGACCGATAGTACCAATATTGGCATGTGTTTTTGAGCGATCAAATTTTTCTTTTGCCATTATGAAATCTCTCCTATTCAAATTAAGAATTATATTTTTTAATATGTCTCATGAAAGTTACTCACCTTCATGAGGCATATTTTCTTTACTACCTTTATAAAGCATTTTAATGAAAAAATCAATTTATAAACAAGTGATAATTAAACGAATGAATTATTCACCTTTATTCTTTTTGATAATTTCCTCAGAAATTGATTTTGGTACTTCTGCATAATGATCAAAGTACATTGTGTAAGTACCGCGACCTTGTGTGTTAGAACGTAATGATGTTGCATAACCGAACATTTCTGAAAGTGGAACATAAGCGTTAACTACTTGTGCGTTACCGCGTGCTTCCATACCATCAACGCGTCCACGGCGTGCTGTTACGTCACCCATGATATCGCCTAGGTATTCTTCAGGCATTTCGATTGTAACTTTCATCATTGGTTCTAAGATGACAGGATCACATTTTTTAGCAGCTTCTTTAAGTGCTAATGATGCAGCAATTTTGAAGGCCATTTCAGATGAATCGACATCATGGTATGAACCGTCAAATAATTTTGCTTTTACATCGATTAATGGATATCCAGCTAATACACCGTTTTCCATTGTATCTTTAAGACCTTGTTCAACTGAAGGGATGTATTCACGAGGAACAACACCACCAACGATAGCGTTTTCGAATTCGAAACCTTCACCAGTTTCGTTAGGTGTGAATTCGATGTGAACGTCACCGTATTGACCACGACCACCAGATTGACGAGAGAATTTACCTTGTACTGCAGCGGATTGTTTGAACGTTTCACGGTAAGATACCATTGGCGCACCAACGTTAGCTTCTACATTAAATTCTTTCTTCATACGGTCAACGATAATGTCAAGGTGAAGCTCACCCATACCACCGATGATAACTTGACCAG
Source organism: Staphylococcus sp. IVB6240 (assembly GCF_025558425.1). NCBI lineage: Bacteria > Bacillati > Bacillota > Bacilli > Caryophanales > Staphylococcaceae > Staphylococcus > Staphylococcus dromedarii. The sequence continues at coordinate 279,000 of NZ_CP094718.1, read as the reverse complement.
TTTCTTCATCAGTATGTGCTTTGAATGTTGGGTCTTCTTCTTGTAATTTTTGTAAAGCTTGTGCCATTTTATCTTGGTCAGCTTTAGATTTAGGTTCAACTGATAAGTGAATTACAGGCTCTGGGAATTCCATTGACTCAAGAATGATGTCATTTTTCTCACCACAAAGCGTGTCACCAGTTGCAGTGTCTTTAAGACCTACAGCAGCAGCGATATCACCTGAGTAAACAGTGCTGATCTCTTCACGAGAGTTCGCGTGCATTTGTAGGATACGACCTACACGTTCACGTTTATCTTTAGTTGAGTTTTTAACATATGAACCTGAAGTTAATGTACCTGAGTACACACGGAAGAATGTTAATTTACCAACGTAAGGGTCAGTCATAACTTTGAATGCTAATGCTGCGAATTCTGCATCATCATCAGCTTTAGCGACTACTTCTTCTTCAGGGTTATCAGAACGGTGACCAATGATAGGTTTAACGTCTAATGGTGATGGTAAGTAGTCAATAACTGCGTCCAACATTAATTGAACACCTTTGTTTTTGAATGCTGTACCACATAATACAGGGTAGAATTCAACATCTGTTGTTGCTTGACGGATAGCGTCTTTAAGCTCTTCAACAGTTAATTCTTCTCCACCTAAGTATTTTTCCATTAAGTCATCGTTTGTCTCAGCAACTGCCTCGATTAACGCTTCACGAGCTTCTTCAGCGCGTTCTTGGTAGTCAGCTGGGATTTCGATTTCTTCGATTTCAGTACCTAAGTCATTGTTGTATTTGAAACATTTCATTGTAACTAAGTCAATGATTGCTTCAAATTCATCTTCAGCACCAATTGGTAATTGGATAGGTGCTGCGTTCGCTTGTAAACGGTCATGTAAAGTGCTTACTGCGTATTCGAAGTTCGCACCCATTTTGTCCATTTTGTTTACAAATACGATACGTGGTACACCGTAAGTTGTTGCTTGACGCCAAACTGTTTCAGTTTGAGGTTCTACACCTGATTGTGCGTCAAGTACTGTTACTGCACCATCAAGTACACGTAATGAACGTTCAACCTCTACAGTGAAGTCTACGTGTCCAGGTGTATCGATGATGTTTACGCGGTGACCATTCCATGCAGCTGTTGTTGCAGCTGATGTGATAGTGATACCACGGTCTTGCTCTTGTTCCATCCAGTCCATTTGTGAAGCACCTTCATGTGTTTCACCAATTTTATGAATACGGCCAGTGTAATAAAGAATACGTTCAGTAGTCGTCGTTTTACCAGCATCGATGTGAGCCATGATACCGATATTACGAGTGTTCTTCAACGAAAAGTCTCTTGCCATGGGTATTCTTTCTCCTTCCAGAATAATTGGATTATATAGTCAGATATAGCTTTACCCTAAGCATGTATAAGACAAACACCAAACTGCTTATGCAGCTTGCTGATCATCATTTATACGATAAGTGCTCAGGGGATTAGCGTTTATCTTACCAGCGGTAGTGAGCGAATGCTTTGTTCGCTTCTGCCATTTTGTGTGTGTCTTCACGTTTCTTAACGGCTCCACCAGTGTTGTTGGCTGCGTCTAAGATTTCGTTAGCTAAACGTTCCTCCATAGTTTTTTCACCACGAAGACGCGCATAGTTTACTAACCAACGTAAACCTAAAGTAGTACGACGCTCTGGACGAACTTCTACAGGTACTTGGTAGTTAGAACCACCTACACGGCGTGCTTTAACTTCAAGTACTGGCATAATATTGTTGATTGCTTCATCGAATACTTCCATTGCATCACGACCAGAACGTTCTTGAACTAAGTCGAATGCTGAATAAAGAATACGTTGAGCAGTCCCACGCTTACCATCTAACATAATTTTGTTAATTAATTTTGTAACTAATTTAGAGTTGTGAATTGGATCTGGTAACACATCTCTTTTAGGTACTGATCCTTTACGAGGCATAATACAAGTCCTCCCTTCCTATTATAGTTGATTATTGTTCTATTTGAGTTTAATGTCGATTAAACTTATTTTTTAGGTTTTTTAGTACCGTATAATGAACGGCTTTGCATACGACCTTCAACACCTGAAGTATCTAATGCACCACGTACGATATGGTAACGCACACCAGGTAAGTCTTTTACACGTCCACCACGAACAAGTACAACACTGTGTTCTTGTAAGTTGTGTCCGATACCAGGAATGTATGCGTTGATTTCAATGTTGTTTGATAAACGCACACGCGCATATTTACGTAACGCAGAGTTTGGTTTCTTAGGTGTCATTGTACCCACACGTGTACATACACCACGTTTTTGTGGTGAATTTAACTTAGTGAATTGTTTTTTCTGACTGTTGAAACCTCTATTTAAAGCAGGTGAGTCTGATTTTTTAGTTTTGCTCTGTCTTGGTTTACGTACTAATTGGTTAATAGTAGGCATTTATTGTCCTCCTCTCTTGTCCTCTTAATTCCACACATCCAGGTGGTTCATTTTTAAGTTAAATAAAATTTAGTAAGCATTACACTTACTAATCTCATTTCAGTAATGCAACAACTGTTGCTTTTACCTTTATACCAACATGTTCTCCAAGTCGTTTTCTGCTTGGAAAGAACGTAATAGGTATCGTATTTTGATTGGCAAAGCTTAACACGCGTGCTAATAAATGAATATTAACATCTTCACCTATAATCAATTCCTTGACTTGCTGTCTCTTTAACGCTTTAAGCGTTTGCTTGAGACCCACAACATAGGTTTCATTATCTAAGCGTGTGACTTTTTCATTAGACATTTTCATATCCTCCAAAGTACTGCTTGCATCAACCTTTACTATATTATCATCTCTATCAACAGTTCGTCAACACTTATTGCTAATAAATCACAGGATTTTATAGTTCTAACAGTACTCACTATTTCATTTTAACAATATTTATAAGAAAAGAGATGGGGCCACATTGTGCCCCATGCTCTCACTATATGATTACTCAGTGATAAATTGTGTTTCAACGTTTTCTGGTGCTTCTTCTTTCTCAATAGATACGTCACTGTAACGTTTCATACCTGTACCTGCAGGAATCAATTTACCGATGATAACGTTCTCTTTCAAGCCGAGTAAGTCATCTCGTTTTCCTTTGATTGCTGCATCTGTAAGAACACGTGTCGTTTCTTGGAATGAAGCTGCAGACAAGAAACTTTCTGTTTCAAGTGATGCTTTCGTGATACCAAGTAATACTGGTTTTGCAGTCGCTGGGCGTTTACGCTCTTTGAATGCATCACGGTTTGCATCTGTGAAGTGATGGATGTCTACCAATGAACCTGGTAATAACTTCGTATCGCCAGCTTCAATGATACGTACTTTACGTAACATTTGACGTACCATTACTTCAACGTGTTTGTCATCAATTTCTACACCTTGCATACGGTAAACTTTTTGTACTTCTTTAAGTAAGTACGCTTCAGTTGCTGTCAAACCAGCTACCGCTAAGTAGTTTTTCGGCTCAATTGAACCTTCAGTTAATACTTCACCGCGTTCAACAGATTGTCCGATTTCTACTTTCAAGCGTGATGTACCTGATGCAAGATATGAACGTGATTCGTTCGCACCTTTAATCACAATCTCTTGTTGTCTGTCTTTACCAACTGTAATGTTGTCTACCACACCTTCGATCTCAGTAATCACGGCTTGACCTTTCGGATTACGTGCTTCAAAGATCTCTTGGATACGAGGTAAACCTTGCGTGATATCGCTACCGGCTACCCCACCAGTATGGAATGTACGCATTGTTAATTGTGTACCAGGCTCACCGATTGATTGAGCGGCAATTGTACCAACTGCTTCACCCACTTCAACTTTTTCACCTGTCGCTAAGTTTTTACCGTAACATTTTTCACATACACCGTGACGTGTGTTACAAGTAAATGCTGAACGGATGTACATCTCTTCAATGCCTGCATCTGTAATTTCTTTAGCGATTTCAGCTGTAATTAATTCGTCTGGACGAATAATGACTTTATCTGTCTCTGGATGACGAATTGTCTCTTTAGAGTAACGGCCTTCAATACGCTCGATGAATGGTTCGATCATTTCTGTACCTTCTTTGATATCTGAAACGAGTAAACCACGGTCAGTACCACAATCTTCTTCACGCACGATAACATCTTGTGCAACGTCAACAAGACGACGTGTTAAGTAACCTGAGTCGGCTGTCTTAAGTGCTGTATCGGCAAGACCTTTACGCGCACCGTGAGTTGAGATGAAGTATTCTAATACTGTTAAACCTTCACGGAATGATGATGTGATTGGAAGTTCGATAATTTTACCAGATGGAGCGGCCATCAGACCACGCATACCTGCAAGTTGCGTGAAGTTAGATGCGTTACCACGGGCACCTGAGTCACTCATCATAAAGATTGGGTTTGTTTTATCAAGAGATTTCATCAGTTTCTCTTGGATTCTATCTTTCGCTTGTGTCCAAATTTCAATAACTGCATTATAACGTTCTTCTTCAGTTAATAAACCACGGCTGAATTGTTTTTGTACGCGTTCAACAAGTTTTTCTGATTCGTCTAAGATTTCTTGTTTGTCTGGTAATACAACGATGTCGGCAACACCTACAGTAATACCTGCTTTTGATGAGTACTTGAATCCTAAGTCTTTCATTAAGTCAAGCATCATTGACGTATCTGTAATGCTGAAACGGTTAAACACTTCTGCGATGATATTTCCTAAGAATTTTTTATTGAAAGGTGGTACAAGTTCAGTATTTTCAAAGTATGCTTTTAATCCACCTTCACCTAGTTCAGTTGCGTCAACAAAGTATTTGTCTGGCGTATTCTTTTCTAGGTTTGTTGCAGTTGGTTCGTTAATATATGCAAATGAATCAGGAATGATTTCATTGAAAATTACTTTACCAACTGATGTTGTTAAGATTTTACGGTTTTGCTCTTCTGTAAATGTTGGGTTGTTAAATGATGCCGCTTGTACACCAATACGTGTGTGTAAGTGTACATAACCATTAGCATACGCTTTTAACACTTCATTTGTATCATTAAATAACATACCTGTATTTACAGCATCTTCACGCTCTAATGTTAAGTAGTAGTTACCAAGTACCATATCCTGAGAAGGTGTAACTACTGGCTTACCATCTTTAGGGTTCAAGATGTTTTGTGCCGCAAGCATTAACATACGTGCTTCTGCTTGTGCTTCTTTTGATAACGGTACGTGTACGGCCATTTGGTCACCGTCAAAGTCCGCGTTGTATGCTGTTGTAACAAGTGGATGTAAACGGATCGCACGACCTTCTACAAGTGTTGGTTCGAATGCTTGGATACCAAGTCTGTGAAGTGTTGGTGCACGGTTAAGCAATACTGGGTGTTCAACGATAACGTCTTCTAATACATCCCATACTTCATCTTCCATGCGTTCAATTTTGCTTTTCGCATTTTTGATGTTTGTTGCAATTTCACGTTGCACTAACTCTTTCATAACGAATGGCTTGAATAATTCAAGTGCCATTTCTTTTGGTAAACCACATTGGTACATTTTCAAGTTTGGACCAACGGCGATAACTGAACGACCTGAATAGTCAACACGTTTACCAAGTAAGTTTTGACGGAAACGTCCTTGTTTACCTTTTAACATGTGTGACAATGATTTAAGTGGACGGTTACCTGGACCTGTAACTGGACGACCACGACGACCGTTGTCGATTAAAGCATCAACAGCTTCTTGTAACATACGTTTTTCGTTTTGTACGATGATGCCAGGTGCACCAAGGTCTAATAAACGTTTTAAACGGTTGTTACGGTTGATAACACGACGGTATAAGTCATTCAAGTCACTTGTTGCAAAACGGCCACCATCAAGTTGTACCATTGGACGAATCTCTGGTGGGATGATTGGAAGTACATCTAAAATCATCCAAGCAGGATTGTTTCCTGAGTTACGGAATGATTCAACAACTTCTAAACGTTTGATCGCACGTGTTAAACGTTGACCTGTTGCAGACTCTAATTCATCGCGTAAAAGTTTAAGTTCTTCATCTAAGTCAATTTCTTCTAATAGGTCTTTAATACCTTCAGCACCCATTTTAGCTGTAAATTGACCAGGGAACTTATCGTAATAATCACGGAATTCTGCTTCAGAAAGCAATGATTTTTTCTCTAAACCTGTTGGACCTGGATCTACCACAACATATGAAGCAAAGTAAATAACTTCTTCTAATGAACGTGGTGACATATCCAATAATAAGCCCATACGACTTGGAATACCTTTGAAGTACCAAATATGTGATACAGGTGCTGCAAGTTCGATGTGGCCCATACGTTCACGACGTACTTTAGATTTTGTAACTTCTACACCACAACGGTCACAGATCATACCTTTGTAACGTACACGTTTGTATTTACCACAACTACATTCCCAGTCTTTTGTTGGTCCGAAGATTCTTTCACAGAATAAACCATCTTTTTCTGGTTTTAATGTACGGTAGTTGATTGTTTCTGGTTTTTTAACTTCACCTTTAGACCATTTGCGGATTTTTTCTGGTGAAGCGAGTCCTATTTTCATGTAATGGAATTTATTTACATCAATCAAGGAGCCTACCTCCTTTAGTTTAAATTAGCTATGCAAATTGATTGATAACAACGTCTGATTTATATCGTTATTGTATAGCTGAGACGTTCATCCAAAACACGCATGGGCATGGTTTAGATGAAACACTCTCAGCATACACTTCTATTTGACAGTTAGTGATTATTCGTTTGTTTCGACTGGAGCTTCTTCAACAGCAGCTGGTTGCTGTGCATTGAATTTTTGATCTTGAGCATCATCGTCTTCGATATCACTCATATCGATTTCTTGATCTTGCTCGTCCATCACTTTAACATCCAATCCTAAACTTTGTAACTCTTTCATTAATACGCGGAATGATTCTGGAACACTTGGTCTTGCAATGTTTTCACCTTTAACAATTGCTTCGTAAGTTTTCACACGACCGACTGTATCATCTGATTTGTAAGTCAAGATTTCTTGTAATGTGTATGCAGCACCGTATGCTTCAAGTGCCCATACCTCCATCTCACCAAATCTTTGACCACCGAATTGCGCTTTACCACCAAGTGGTTGTTGCGTAACAAGTGAGTATGGTCCTGTTGAACGTGCGTGAAGTTTATCGTCAACCATGTGTGCAAGTTTCAACATGTACATCACACCAACAGAAATACGGTTGTCGAATGGTTCACCTGTACGGCCATCGTAAAGGACTGTTTTACCGTCACGTGCCATACCAGCTTCTTCAATTGTTGACCATACATCATCGTCGTTCGCACCATCAAATACTGGTGAAGCAACGTGAATACCTAAGTTCTTAGCAGCCATACCTAAGTGTAACTCTAATACTTGTCCGATATTCATACGTGATGGTACACCAAGTGGGTTTAACATGATGTCAATTGGTGTTCCGTCTGGTAAGTAAGGCATGTCTTCTTCAGGTACGATTTTAGAGATGACACCTTTGTTACCGTGACGACCACACATCTTATCCCCAACGTGGATTTTACGTTTTTGAACGATATAAACACGTACTAATTGGTTAACACCTGGAGAAAGCGAATCATCGCCTTCTTCACGGTTGAACACTTTAACATCTAATACGATACCGCCAGCACCGTGTGGTACACGTAGTGACGTGTCACGTACTTCACGAGCCTTTTCACCAAAGATAGCGTGTAATAAACGTTCTTCTGCTGTTAATTCAGTCACACCTTTAGGCGTTACTTTACCAACAAGGATGTCACCATCTTTAACTTCTGCACCAACATAAACAATACCGCGATCATCTAAGTTTTTAAGTGCATTTTCAGATACGTTTGGAATATCACGTGTAATTTCTTCAGGTCCAAGTTTTGTATCGCGTGCTTCAGATTCGTACTCTTCAATGTGAATAGATGTATAAACATCATCTTTCACAAGACGTTCACTCATGATTACGGCATCCTCGTAGTTATAACCGTCCCAAGTCATAAATCCAACGACTACGTTACGCCCAAGGGCCATTTCACCAAGTTCCATAGAAGGACCATCAGCTAAAATTTCGCCTTTAGATACAACATCGCCAGCTTTAATGATTGGACGTTGGTTATAACAAGTACCTGAGTTTGAACGTTTGAACTTCGCTAATGGATAGCGATCTAGTTCACCTTCATACTCTTGGCCATTTTCCTCAATTAAACGTCTTACTAAAATTTCTTTTGATTGAACGTGTTCAACACGACCACGATGTTTTGCAATGACTGCTGCACCAGAGTCACGTGCTGCTACGTGTTCCATACCTGTACCAACAAATGGTGATTCAGGATTTAACAATGGCACCGCTTGACGTTGCATGTTTGCACCCATTAAGGCACGGTTAGAGTCATCGTTTTCTAAGAATGGGATACATGCTGTCGCAGCAGAAACAACTTGCTTCGGTGATACGTCCATGTAATCCATTTTTTCTTTTGCCATAGTTGTGTTGTTACCACGGAAACGACATACGATTTCATCATCAATGAAACGACCATTTTCGTCTAAGCGTGAGTTCGCTTGTGCAACTACATAGCTATCTTCTTCATCAGCTGTTAAGTAGTCGATTTGGTCAGTAATTGTATTCGTTTCAATGTCTACTTTACGATATGGTGTTTCAATAAAACCAAATTCATTGACACGCGCATAACTAGATAGTGAGTTGATTAAACCAATGTTTGGTCCCTCTGGTGTTTCAATCGGACACATACGACCATAGTGAGAGTAGTGTACGTCACGCACTTCCATTTGTGCACGTTCACGTGTTAAACCACCAGGCCCTAATGCTGATAGACGACGTTTGTGCGTTAACTCAGCAAGTGGGTTCGCTTGGTCCATGAATTGTGATAATTGAGAACTACCAAAGAACTCTTTAATTGACGCAATAACTGGACGGATATTGATTAATTGTTGTGGTGTGATTGATTCAGTATCTTGAATTGACATTCTCTCACGCACAACACGTTCCATACGTGATAAACCGATACGGAATTGGTTCTGTAATAATTCACCTACAGAACGTAAACGACGGTTACCAAGATGGTCAATATCGTCTGTATAACCAATACCATGTAATAAGTTAAAGAAGTATGACATAGATGCAACGATGTCAGCTGGTGTAATACATTTCACTTCAGAATCAGGGAATGCATTACCAATCACTGTTGTTGTACGACCTTCCTCATCGTTTGGTACGTATACTTTGATTGATTGAATTTCAACTGGCTCATCAACAATGCTATCTGGTAACTCATACACTTGTGCATTCGCATTTGATTCAAGCACATCCATAATTTCGTCTAATTTACGACGATCAAGAACTGTACCTTCTTCAGCAACGATTTCACCCGTTTCAGTATTAACGATTGGTTCCGCTAACTTCTGATTAAATAAACGGTGTTTTAAATGTAATTTTTTGTTTGCTTTGTAACGTCCAACGCTTGCTAAATCATAGCGTTTTGGATCAAAGAAGCGTGAGTATAATAAGCTCTTCGCATTTTCAAGTGTTGGTGGTTCACCTGGACGTAGACGCTCATAGATTTCTAATAATGCCTGATCTGTATTTTCAGTGCTGTCTTTTTCTAACGTATTGCGTAAGTATTCGTTATCACCAATCAAGTCGATAATCTCTTGATCTGTTGAATAACCTAAAGCACGTAATAATACTGTTAGTGGGAGTTTTCTTGTTCTATCGATACGCACATAAACAATATCTTTAGCGTCTGTTTCATATTCCAACCATGCACCACGGTTTGGAATCACTGTCGCGTCATAGTTCACACGACCATTTTTATCTAACTTCTCATTGAAGTATACTGATGGCGAACGCACTAATTGTGAAACGATAACACGTTCTGCACCATTGATCACGAAAGTACCTGTTTCAGTCATTAATGGGAAATCACCCATAAATACTTCTTGATCTTTTACTTCGCCTGTTTCCTTAATGATTAAACGAACTTTCACACGTAATGGTGCTGCATAAGTCGCATCACGGTTTTTAGACTCTTCTAAATCATACTTAGGTTCGCCTAGTCTGTAATCAACGAACTCTAAAGACAAGTTGCCTGTAAAGTCCTCGATTGGTGAGATATCTCTAAACATCTCTAAAAGGCCCTCTTCCAAGAACCAATCATATGATTTTGTTTGAATCTCAATTAAGTTTGGTAATTCTAGAACTTCTGAGATTCTTGCGTAGTTTCTACGTTTACGATGTCTTCCATATTGGACAAATTGACCTGCCAAACAGATTCACCCCTCAAATATTGTGTCGTACTTTACAGCTATATTGCATATCAAGACAAAAAGAAAACGGTAGCACATGTTTGATGACACCATTTTCTGTTCTAATCACGCTATTTTTCAATGTTACAATGAAACTTTACCCGTAAAAGTACACACTTGTTGAACATAAATTTTTCATCTTATTACTTTACCATACATATATATCAAAATCAACATTTAACACTTTTCAATATATGATAGCCTTTACTATTCCTAATTGATTCTGCATTTCCAAAGACTGCCATCATCTTTTTCTTAGCTGAAGGCATCCCTTGTTTCTTTTGAATAACAACATATAATTCACCTTCATGCATCAGCTTATCATAAGCATCTTCCAATATCTGATGTACAACTTGCTTTCCAGCACGAATAGGTGGATTGGTTAAGATATAGTGTTGCGATGCCGCTGCTACTTCAGCTAATCCATCACTTTCTTGTATTGATACATTATCAATCTGATTACGTTTTGCATTTTTACGTGCTAACTCAAGCGCTCTATGATTGACATCAAGCATTGTAAGCTGATCGTGCGGCGCAACTTTAGCAAGTAACAATCCAATCGGACCATACCCACACCCAACATCCGCAATTAACTTCGCTTGACCTGGTGGATGCTCACTCAAAAATGTTTGCACTAATAAATCAGAACCAAAATCAACCTTATCTCTTGAAAAGACCCCTGCATCTGTCGTTAATGTTAGGCGCTGTTTATAGCACTCATAAACGATTTCTCTTTCATCAGATTGTGCATCAGGATGTGCGTCATAATAATGACTCATAGACCTTCACACCTTATTTCTATATAAATTCTTTTAATATAAATGAGGTTAGGATAAAAGCGTTGACGATTTAAAATGAATCGAACAATGTATAAACTATGTTCTGCACCTTATCGAAAGTCCCACTTCCGAAACATCATTTAATTGTTTGCTCAATACACATTCATGATATTTCTGACTCATTTATATATTCAAAAACCCGCTATTTTCATGAAATAGCGGGTTTTCACTTATCAATGAATTATTTTAATTCTACTGAAGCGCCAACTTCTTCTAATTGTTCTTTAAGTTTTTCAGCTTCTTCTTTAGGCATAGCTTCTTTGATGATGCTTGGAGCACCGTCAACTAATTCTTTAGCGTCTTTTAAGCCTAAGCCAGTTGCTTCTTTAACAGCTTTAACAACTTTGATTTTTGATGATCCAGCTGAAGTTAACTCAACGTCAAATTCAGATTTTTCAGCAGCTGCGTCTCCACCTGCTGCGCCTGCTGCTGCAACTGGTGCTGCTGCAGTTACACCAAATTCTTCTTCGATTGCTTTAACTAAGTCGTTTAATTCTAAAACTGACATTTCTTTAATTGCTTCAATGATTTGCTCTTGATTAGCCATGTTAATATTCCTCCATTTTTTAACTAATTTGTTTAATGTATTGATTACTCTGCGTTTTCTTCTTTGTTTTCACCAACAGCTTTAACTGCATAAGCGAAGTTGCGGATTGGCGCTTGTAATACAGAAAGAAGCATTGATACAAGACCGTCGTGTGATGGTAATGAACCAACTGTTTTAACTTCTTCAGCAGTGATTACGCTACCTTCCATGACACCTGTCTTAATTTCTAAAGCTTCGTGTTCTTTAGCGAATCCAGCGATAACTTTAGCTGGTGCAACGACATCTTCAGTTGTGAAAGCAACTGCAGTTGGTCCAGTGAAATGTTCATCTAAACCTTCGATACCAGCTTGTTCAGCTGCACGACGTAACAATGTGTTTTTGTAAACTTTGTATTGTACGCCTGCTTCACGTAATTGCTTACGTAATTCTGTCACTTCAGCTACTGTTAAACCACGGTAGTCAACTACTACTGTAGAAACAGAAGATTTAAGTTGCTCTGCGATGATGTCAACTTGTTGTTTTTTCGCTTCAATGATTCCAGACATTTAGACACCTCCATAGATAATTTTTATGCTTTTAAATATCCAAGATGTCTCTCGAATAAAAAAAGCACTTTTTACCCAGGGCAAAAAGTGCTTGAAAGTTTTCACGTTCAAGTCAATTTAGCCTCGGTAGGATGATCTTTTAAGTATATTCATACTCCTACTGTCTTAGGTAAAATATTCAACAAAGTTAAATATAACTGTTTTCTTCTCATTAGTCAACAATTATTTCTAACTTTGTTTAAAATAAAGCGCAAAACAATCTAGTGATCATTTTACGCTTGTATCAATAAACTATAGTTTGAAAGTTGCAGTATCTACTTTGACACCAGGGCCCATTGTAGTTGTAACTGAAACTGATTTGAAGTAAGTACCTTTAGCTGATGCTGGTTTCGCTTTTGTTAAAACATCTAATAATGTTTTGAAATTGTCTACAAGTTTGTCAGCATCGAATGATACTTTACCGATAGATGCATGTACGATACCTGCTTTTTCAGCACGGTATTCAACTTTACCAGCTTTGATTTCTTCAACAGCTTTTGTAACATCCATTGTTACTGTACCTGTTTTAGGGTTTGGCATTAAACCTTTAGGTCCTAATACACGACCTAATTTACCAACTTCACCCATCATGTCAGGTGTTGCAACAACAACGTCAAAATCAAACCAACCTTGTTGGATTTTGTTCACGTATTCAGCGTCACCAACGTAGTCAGCGCCTGCTGCTTCTGCTTCTGCAATTTTGTCGCCTTTAGCGAATACTAATACACGTTGTGATTTACCAGTACCGTGTGGTAATACTACCGCGCCACGGATTTGTTGGTCGTTTTTACGTGTATCAATTCCTAAACGGAATGCTACTTCAACTGAAGCATCGAAGTTAGCAACTGAAGTTTCTTGAGCTAATTTAATCGCTTCTTCTACAGCGTAGAATGCTTGGCGATCAATTTTGCTAACTGCTTCTTGATACTTTTTACCTTTTTTAGCCATTATTATTGTCCTCCTTTAGTGGTGTTATCGGAATGTCCTCCCACGTTTACTTGCCTTAATAGCAAGTTGAGCGCAGATAGCCCATGCGTCTTTGCGCTTTTACAATGTCATCTGACATAACAAAGGGGTCTATCTGCGTTCACTACAAAATTTATCATTTGTTCGTTTTAATTACGTGTTGACGTTAATACAATTACTCAACAACAATACCCATACTACGTGCAGTACCTTCAACGATACGCATAGCCGCTTCTTCGTCAGCAGCGTTTAAGTCTGGCATTTTTGTGTTAGCAATTTCACGTACTTGATCTTTAGTTACAGTAGCAACTTTTGTTTTGTTAGGCTCACCAGAACCTTTTTCAACGCCTGCTGCTTTTTTAAGTAAAACTGCTGCAGGTGGTGTTTTAGTAATGAATGTAAATGAACGGTCTTCATATACATAAATTTCTACTGGAATGATTAAACCTACTTGTTCTTGCGTACGTGCGTTAAATTCCTTTGTGAAAGCCATAATGTTCACACCGGCTTGACCTAATGCAGGACCAACTGGTGGTGCTGGGTTTGCTTTACCTGCTGGAATTTGTAACTTAACTACTTTTTCAACTTTTTTAGCCACGATGTGCACCTCCTTGATATCGTGATGTGGTCACAGGGCTCATTTTTGCCCTCCCACTCTTAACATTTCGTGACGAAATGTAGCGCTATAAATGCGCGACCTCGTTATTATATCATCTAGATGTTTAGATTACAACACAAAACTTTATTTTCTTATTACACTGATTTAAAGTTTTTCAATTTGGTCAAATTCTACTTCAACTGGTGTTTCACGACCAAACATATCTACCAATACTGTCAATTTGAATTTGTCTGCTTCAATACTTTCTACTTCACCAACTTGGTTTGCAAATGGGCCAGAAGTAACACGTACTTGTTCGCCTAATTCAACTTCAACATCAATTGTTTTTTCTTTCATGCCCATCTGTTTCAAGATAAAGCGTGCTTCTTCAGGTAATAATGGGTTCGGTTTAGAACCTGCCCCTGCTGATCCAACAAAACCTGTTACACCAGGTGTATTACGTACAACGTACCAAGACTCATCTGTCATAACTAATTCTACTAGTACGTACCCTGGGAATGTTTTCTTCATTGATTTTTTTGCTTTACCATCTTTTACTTGTGTTTCCTCTTCCTCAGGAATCACAACGCGGAAAATTTGTTCAGTCATATTCATAGACTCAACACGTTTTTCCAAATTTTGTTTTACTTTATTCTCATATCCTGAATAGGTATGAACTGCATACCAATGTTTCGCACCGAAATCTTCAGACATGCTGACATCTCCTCACTCACTATTTTATCATTTTAATTACTTGACCAATTCCAATATCTAAACCGTAGAAAAATAGCAAGAAGAACACTACTGTAAGTACTACGATTGTTGTATATTTTACAAGTTCGGGACCGGTAGGCCAACTTGTTTTTTCCATCTCTGACTTGACACCTTGGAAGAAGCTCTCTTTTTTAGCCATAGTCGTCTTTCCCTCCAATTATTTGGATTCTTTATGAAGCGTATGTGTTTGACATGCCGCACAAAACTTCTTTAATTCTAATCGATCTGTTCGATTGGTTGATTTTGGAAGATGGTAGTTGCGGCTTCCACATTTTTCACAATTAAGCGGTACTTTTTTCACTTTAACTCACCTTAATCCTATAATACTCATTAACTATACATAAGGTCACGTTCAGTTGTCAATCTACATTCACATGCAATACAGCTTTCAATTTCTCTCGTACACGGTAGATCGTATTATATATTTTCTTTGGGGGCAATGCCATCTCTCGTGCTATTTCTGCCGGTTTCCACTCTTGGTATAAATATTCACACACTTGTCTTTCAATTGGTGTAAATGTTCTAAATGACTCTTTATTTACCGAACATAACATATCATTGTAAATGGCTGCATCTACCGGATTTTCATAAACATGACATTTGTAAGCATTTTGATATTGTGTAGATTGCATATACAAATCAAAAATACGTTGTCTGTTCATTTTTTTTGCGTCGATAGTCTAACTTGCGTCTACGAATTGTTCGATTGATGTAATGTTCAAAGGGGGCTGAGTGCGTCTCAGGAGAATGACATAATTTTTGATATAAGCGAATGACCGTCTCTTGAACTAAGTCTTCACGCTCATAATCATGAATACTAAAATCATCAAAAGACTGGGTCGCCCGCTTTCGGATATCTTTCAGTTGTAGTTCTAGGTGGTGGAATTCACTAGCCGAGGAAGCTGGAAGATAAGGACATGGGGATTTTTCAATTTGATTCATTGAATCGCCTCGCTTTATTTACAGGGTGGGATATTAGCGTATGAATATCCTCCCAAAAAATCAAATCGAGACCTTTCAATTATTGATGTTTACCACGTCTTATTTTTTCAAATTCTGTTAAGACTTCTTCCGACAAGTGCATTCGTGTACGTGGTTTTTGTGCTTCAAAAGATGAGAGCGTTTTGGTAACAGCTGTTTTATTTTCTTTTAAATGGCGCCACATTTCTCTAGAAGAAATACGGTAAGCCCCCGTACCAAAGATAGCATGTTGCTCGCTCATATCACTCGTTACAACGGTAATATGCGTTAAATGTTTATTATAGATATTATAAACATAGCGTTCAATAAAGCTATCTGCCGTTTCTCCCTCTTTTGTAAATATCACCCTCACGCCATGATACACTGTCTCTGACTGTGGTGAGCCTTGTTCGTATGCATCAAACACACAAATGATATGCCCCTTCACGAGTGCATTATAGTTTGCGATTTCAATGAGTAATTGTTCTCGTGCTTCCTCAAGGTTTTCCTTGGCAAGGCGCATTAATTCTGGTGATTGGCCGATCATATTATAACCGTCAATAATCACATAATAATCTTTCATGAATTACTTGTCACCGCCAATAGGTTGACGTTTTCTCAACACCTCATACATCATCAAACTTGCTGCAACTGACGCATTTAAGCTATTCACATGACCGACCATTGGAATCTTAATATAGAAATCACACTTCTCTTTGACACGACGACTCATTCCTTGCCCTTCACTGCCGATGACAATTGCAAGTGGCATATCTGCTTGCATTTGACGATAATCCGTTGCATGATCGGCTTCTGTACCTGCCACCCAATATCCTTGGTCTTTCAGTACATCAATTGTTTGAGATAAATTTGTAACACGTATTACTGGTACGTGTTGGATGGCGCCTGTTGATGCTTTAGCAACTGTTTGTGTCAGTGCAACTGAACGACGCTTAGGAATAATAATCCCGTCTACACCCGTTGCATCCGCTGTTCTCAGAATAGAACCCAAGTTATGAGGATCTTCTAAACCATCAAGAATAAGAACGGTTGAAAGTCCTTCTTTCTTTCCTTGTTGTGCCAAGAAATTTTCTAATGTCTCATATTCATATGGCGCAATATATGCTGCAACCCCTTGATGAGGCGCTGTTGAAATTTGGTCTAATTTCGATTTTGGGACGGTTTGTACCACCAATTTTAAATCTTTCGCATATTTTAAAATATCGTCAATCTGCTGCTTTTTTACACCCTCTTGAATTAAGACTTTATTCACAGCATGGCCACTCGTAATAGCTTCACGAACGGCATGACGTCCAACGATTACTTCTGATTCCATTATCTAACACCTCTTTTCTACTTGTCTTACAATTTCACTTAACAATGCACCCATTCGTGATGCTTGTTCTGTTAAATGTAAATAGCCAATTACCGCTTCAAGCCCTGAGCTCTTGCGATATGTTTGAATATCCGTATTTTTTGCTTTTGTATGACTTTTAGCGTTGCGACCACGCTTTACAATAGCTAATTCTTCCTCTGTAAACCAATCATCTGCTAACAACGTTTCTAATGTCTGTGCTTGACTTTTAGCAGAAACGAACCGTTTGGCCTCTTGATGCAAACGGTTCGGTTTACTTTGATACTTTAAAATAATGTGCTGACGAACAAACTGATCAAGCACCGCATCTCCCATATAGGCAAGTGTGAGTGGGCTTAATTGTTTGAAATCATTCGGATTACACACGTTTAAATCTCACACCTTGTAGCGTATCTTCTAATAAAATATTTTGTGCTTTGAGTTGGTCGCGAATCTCATCTGCACGAGCAAAGTCTTTGTTTTTACGCGCTTCATTACGTTCTTCAATTAATGCTTCAACATCTGCATCCAGCAATTCTTCTGTACGTGATGATTGAAGTGGAACACCTAATACATCGCTAAAGATTTGGAATACTTCTTTAAAGCGTGTGATAACGGCTGTTGCTGTATTATCTTCTAACAAGTATTTATTTGTTAATTTTGCTAAGTCATACCAAGCAGTAATAGCATTCGCTGTGTTAAAGTCATCATCCATCACTTTTTCAAATTGTGCTAAAATCGCATCAATTTGGTCGATATAATCCTGTGCAACTACTAAGTCTGTCGCAGCTGATTCACGTGCAATCAGTGCCTCATAACTATTGCGAATACGTGTTAGTCCACTCTTCGCAGCTTCAACAAGCTCTAAGTTATAGTTAATCGGGCTACGGTAATGAACACTGATCATGAAAAAGCGTAATACATCCGGATCTACTTCTTTAATAATGTCATGAACTAAAATAAAGTTCCCAAGTGACTTACTCATCTTCTCATTATCAATATTAATGAAGCCGTTATGCATCCAATAGTTTGCAAATGGGGCATGGTTATGACATTCAGATTGTGCGATTTCATTTTCATGGTGTGGGAATTGTAAATCACTACCACCTGCATGAATATCAATTGTTGGCCCAAGTTTTTCAAATGCCATTACAGAGCATTCAATATGCCAGCCTGGACGCCCTTCACCAAAAGGACTTTCCCAACTAATTTCACCAGGTTTCGCTTTTTTCCACAATGTGAAGTCTAAAGCATCTTCTTTATTTTCACCTTGTTCAATACGCGCACCGACTTTTAAATCGTCCAATGATTGATGGCTTAACTTCCCATACTCATCAAACTTGCGTGTTCTGAAGTAGACATCGCCGCCACTTTCATAAGCATATCCTTCATCAACAAGTTTTTTAATGAATGCAATAATCTCATCCATATGATCCATAACACGTGGGTTCGCTGTTGCAGGCTTAACATTCAATGCCCCTGTATCTTCATGGAATGCTTTAATATATCTTTCAGCAATTTCCGGAACGGTTTCATTCAATTCTTGTGAACGTTTGATGAGTTTATCATCTACGTCTGTGAAGTTCGATACATAATTCACTTCAAAACCTTTATATTCTAAATAACGTCTTACTACATCATAATTGATTGCTGGTCGTGCATTACCGATATGGATGTAGTTGTAGACGGTTGGTCCACATACATACATTTTTACTTTTCCTGGTTCAATGGGCTTAAAGGGCTCTTTTTGGCGCGTTAATGTATTATATAATGTAATCATCTTTAATCTCTCCGTTTTTCGTTTGTTCGAGTTGTCTTTCAAGTTGTTTAATTTGTTCGTAAATTGGGTCTGGTAAGTTCAAGTGATCGAAGTTTTTACCGATGCGCTTGCCACCTTGTTTTACAATACGTCCAGGAATACCTACAACTGTTGTAAAACTTGGAACATCTCTTAATACAACAGAGTTTGCTCCGATATTCACATTCGAATGCACTGTAATGTTCCCTAAAACTTTAGAACCCGCTGCAATCAGTACATTATCACCAATATCAGGGTGACGCTTTCCTTTTTCTTTACCTGTACCACCTAAAGTAACACCTTGATAGATCGTTACATTGTCTCCGATTGTACACGTTTCACCGATAACAACACCCATCCCGTGATCGATGAATAGACGACGTCCAATCTTGGCACCTGGGTGTATTTCAATACCTGTAAAAAAGCGTGAAATTTGTGAAATAATGCGCGCTGATACGTAATGCTTTTTTTGATACAATTTATGCGCGATTAAATGACTCCATACAGCATGCAAACCAGCATATGTCGTAATGACTTCAAAGGTTGAACGTGCAGCTGGGTCCTGTTCAAATACCATCTTCACATCATCCATCATGCGTCTTAACATATCGTTCCCTCTTTTCTCACGGTTTTAATGTGCTTTGTAAAAATAGCACCTCTAACATCAATTTGTCAGAGGTGCTATTGCACGGTTCCACTCTCAATTAATATACACACATCAAATCATGTATTGTATATTCACTTATTGGTTTTATAAAACTGTTATCCTAAAGGTGCATTCGACTATACAGGTGATGTACTCGCAGCATCCGTACACTCTCTGAAACACTTGTAATAGCTTACTAATCCTTTATTCCAAATTCACTTTAATAGTAGTCGATTTAACTACCGATATCAAGTTAAACACTATAGTAACTTTTGAATACGTGTCAATACTTTGTCTTTACCTAATACTTCAATTGTATTCGGTAACTCTGGTCCATGCATTTGTCCTGTCACAGCAACTCGAATTGGCATAAACAGATTTTTCCCTTTAATACCTGTTTCTTTTTGGACCGCTTTAATTTCTTTTTTGATATCTTCTGCTTTGAAAGTTTCAAGTGCTTCTAATTTCGCACTCAATACGCGCATCAATTCAGGAACTTGCTCCCCATTCAATACTTCTTGAGCAGCTTCATCAAGTTCTTTTTCATCACGGAAGAACAACTCAGAAAGTGGTACAATTTCACCCGCATAACTCATTTGTTCTTGGTATAAAGCAACCAACTTGCGACCCCATTCAAGGTCCGCTTCAGATGGAGACTCCGGTAATAGACCTGCCTTAATCATATGTGGCAATGTCATTTCAAATACTGTCTCTGCATCTTTTTCTTTCATGTACTGGTTGTTAATCCACTCAAGCTTTTGTTTATCGAAAAATGCAGGTGATTTTGAAAGACGTTTTTCAGTAAAGATATCGATGAATTCTTGTTTAGAGAAAATTTCTTCTTCACCTTCTGGAGACCAACCTAATAACGCGATAAAGTTAAAAATCGCTTCAGGAAGGTAACCTAAATCACGATATTGCTCGATAAATTGTAAAATTTGACCGTCACGTTTACTTAGCTTTTTACGTTGTTCATTCACAATCAATGTCATGTGACCGAAACGTGGTGGTTCCCAACCGAATGTTTCGTAAATCATTAATTGTTTTGGTGTATTTGAAATATGGTCATCTCCACGAATTACATCTGTAATTTCCATGTAGTGGTCATCCACTGCTACCGCAAAGTTATATGTTGGGACACCGTCTTTTTTCACGATCACCCAGTCACCGAAGTTATCTGATTCAAAAGACACTTCGCCTTTAACCATATCATCAAACTTGTACGTACGATCCTGTGGTACACGGAAACGGATAGATGGTTGACGACCTTCCGCTTCAAATTGTGCACGTTCTTCTTCTGTTAAATGTGCATGCTTACCACCGTATCTTGGCATTTCACCGCGTTCGATTTGCTCTTGTCGTTCCGCTTCTAATTCTTCTTCTGTCATATAACATTTGTATGCTTTATCTTCTGCTAACAACTGATCGATTAATGGTTGATAAATGTGTCCACGCTCTGATTGGCGATAAGGACCGTAGCCTTTATCTTTATCCACTGATTCGTCCCAATCAAGACCTAGCCATTGTAAGTTATTAAATTGTGATGATTCACCATCTTCTAAGTTACGCTTTGAATCCGTATCTTCAATGCGAATTACAAAATCGCCACCGTAATGTTTAGCGAATAAATAGTTAAATAATGCTGTACGTGCGTTACCAATATGCAAATATCCTGTTGGACTTGGTGCATATCTTACTCTTACTCGTTCACTCATCGTATTCACTCCTGTTTTTATCTTCAATTTTTATATTATAACACGGGAACACTACAGAAATCTCATGTTTTAACAAAGATTTCATCGTAGTGCTTATGAGGTATGAGGGAAGCGCTTTGGATTTGAGCAGAATCAGAACAATGAGAAAAATTGCTTTTTGATTTTGTCGAATTACGTGTAGTAGTTGATTGATATGCGTTCGTGTCTTTTAAGACTTGTCACATATCTAATCACCTTTACAGGGAATGTTTATGTTTTCTGTAATACTCCCTATTTTTCTGAAAAACCTGCTCCTTGAACACTGACATCTTTTGATTTTAAGTCAACTACGCTCACCTTTTACCCCTGTTTTTGTACAACTGAAACAATGGCTTGTGCTGCAATACCTTCTTGGCGACCTGTAAATCCAAGTTTTTCACTTGTCGTTGCTTTCACATTGACCCATTCAATACCGATTTCAAATAAATCCGCAATCACTTGACGCATTGTATCGATGTGTGGACGGAATTTTGGTCGCTCTGCAATAATGGTTGCATCTACATTATTAATGACATAGCCTAATGCTTTTACTTCTTTATATGCTTCTTTTAATAATACTTTTGAATCGGCATCTTTGAAGGCCATATCCGTATCTGGAAATAATTTACCAATATCTCCAAGCGCACATGCACCTAACATTGCATCTGTTATTGCGTGTAACAAAACATCGGCATCGCTATGTCCTTTAAGTCCATGTGTATGTGGAACTTCAATTCCTCCAATAATGAGAGGTCGTGTTTCATCAAAAGCATGGACATCGTATCCTAACCCTACTCTAAACATGATCTATGCCACTCCTTTTTTCAATAATTGCCTGTGCATTTGTTAAATCTTCTTCTGTTGTTACTTTAATATTATCGTAATTGCCTTCTACCATAAATACTGAATGTCCTGCATACTCAAGTAGAGAGGCATCATCTGTACCAACAATACCTTTTGTACGTGCCTGATCATATGCATCTTTTAATACTTGATAAGTGGCACCCTGTGGCGTTTGTACTTGCCACAAATAATTGCGATCTAACGTCTCAGTCACGAATTGATCACGAACGACTTTAATTGTATCTTTGGCTTTCACACCAATCACTGCTGCACCGTGTGTATGTATTGCATCTGCGAGGTCATGAATTGCTGATTGTGTGATAAATGGACGTGCACCATCATGTACTAATACAACATCCTCACCCGGCAGTTCTAATTGATCAATAACTTTATGAATGCTTTCTTGACGCTCTCGACCACCCTCGATGAATCCCTTTACTTTATCAAAGCATGCAAGGCGCGTTGTCAATATCTGTTGATCCTCAGGTTGAACAGCAAGATATATGCCTTTACAAGCTGGATCTTGTTGGAACACATGGACAGTATGTTCAATGATCGTTTGCTGTGAAATTTCAATAAGTAATTTATTATACGTACGTCCCATACGCGTCCCTTTACCAGCCGCTGGGATAATCACATGATAATCTGTCATTCACTTAGCCACCTTTTTATTTTATTGCTATGTCTGATTTTTATCATTTCAACGCATATTTCAATGCTTCATGTACCGACGTGACACCAATTACTTCAATACCTTCAGGGAACGTCCATCCCCCGATATTTGTTTGAGGAATAATGACACGTTTAAATCCCAACTTAGCTGCTTCTTGCACACGTTGTTCAATACGTGACACACGTCGCACTTCCCCTGTAAGCCCCACTTCGCCTACAAAGCAATCCAAACCATCTACAGCACGATCTTTGAAACTTGTTGCTGTCGCGATAATAATCCCTAAGTCGACAGCAGGCTCTGTTAATTTCACGCCCCCTGCCACTTTAATATAGGCATCTTGCTGTTGTAACAAGTAGCCTTCTTTCTTCTCTAGCACAGCCATTAACAAGCTTAAGCGATTATGGTCGATCCCCGTTGCCATACGACGTGGGTTGTTGAAGGTAGTTGGTGTAACAAGTGCTTGAACTTCAATTAATAATGGGCGTGTCCCCTCAATCGTAGCAACAATTGTCGATCCTGGCACATTAGATGAGCGCTCTTCCAGAAACATTTCTGATGGATTCACAACGCTATGTAACCCTGACTGTTTCATTTCAAAAATGCCCATTTCATTTGTAGAACCAAAACGGTTTTTCACCGCGCGTAAAATACGATACGCATGATGCTCGTCCCCTTCAAAATAGAGAACAGTATCTACCATATGTTCTAACAAACGTGGCCCTGCAATCTGACCTTCTTTTGTCACATGACCTACAATAAATGTCGCCACATTCATTTGTTTAGCAATATGCATCAAACTTTGTGTACTCTCTCGTACTTGTGACACTGACCCTGGCGCTGATGTAATATCTGGATGAAAAATCGTTTGAATCGAGTCGACAACAATCAACTCTGGCTCTAATTTTTTCACGGCTTCATGAATAATTTCTAAATTCGTTTCCGCAAAAACATTTAAAGCACTCGCATCTTCTTCTAAACGATCTGCGCGCAATTTTGTTTGGTTTAATGATTCCTCACCTGTGATATACAGAATCTTACGTTCTTTAGATAATGACGCACACATTTGTAATAACAAGGTTGATTTCCCAATTCCTGGATCACCACCGATTAATACAAGTGACCCCTGGACAATGCCCCCACCTAATACACGATTTAATTCTCGACTTTTCGTCAAAATACGAGGTGCTTGTTCTTGTTTCACATCATTCAATTTTTGAACTTTTGCTGTTGATTCAGAGCGTACACCATGTTTCGCACTCGTTGTCTTCTGTTCAATCGTCTCTTCCATACTATTCCATGCGCCACAATTTGGGCACTTACCCATCCACTTGGGAGATTGATAACCACACGCTGTACATTCAAAGGTTACTTTCTTTTTCGCCATACCGATAACACCTCCATCTCTTTTATCTCCTCATCTATTTTATACTGGTGACCGTTACTTGACAACGGCGACACTATCATACATTTAAACAAAAAAAAGATTGAGCACGAAACCTCTATATTAAAAGGTTCCGCCATCTCAATCTTTAAACATATATTATGCTGTTGGCTCTGCTGATTCACGTTCTGTTACATTGTATTGGAATGTTTCACCATCGTAATCAACTGTTACCAATTTACCATCTAATTCTTTTCCTTCAAGAATTAATTCACTTAAGTTGTCTTCTACTGTTTTTTGGATTGCACGAACGAGTGGACGTGCACCATATTCCGGGTCATAACCTTCAGCTGCAATTTTTTCTTTTGCTGCTTCTGTCACACTTACATGAATATTTTGTTCAGATAAGCGTTTTGTTAATTGATTTACCATTTTTGTAACGATTTCTTTTAATTCGTCTTTATCCAATTTGTGGAAGACGATAATATCATCTACACGGTTTAAGAACTCTGGACGGAAGGCATTTTTAAGACTCTTCATCATTGTATTTCGAATTGTTTCATAGTCGCTGCCTTCTGATTTGCCACCAAAACCTGCAAAACGTTGATCTTGTAATTCTTGTGCCCCAACGTTAGAAGTCATGATAATCACTGTGTTTCTAAAATCAACACGGCGACCTTTTGTATCTGTTAAATGACCATCATCTAGTACTTGTAATAATACGTTGAAAATATCTGGATGTGCTTTTTCAATTTCATCAAATAAAATAACTGAGTAAGGTTTGCGACGTACTTTTTCTGTCAATTGACCTCCGTCATCATGACCTACATATCCAGGAGGTGCTCCGACTAAACGACTCACAGCATGTTTCTCCATGTATTCACTCATATCAACACGAATCATCGCATCTTCTTCACCGAACATAGATTCAGCAAGAGCACGTGCGAGTTCAGTTTTACCAACACCTGTTGGTCCTAAGAAGATAAAGCTACCGATTGGACGTTTTGGATCTTTAAGTCCTGCACGTGCACGACGTACCGCTTTAGAAATTGAAGTCACGGCATCTTTTTGACCAATGACACGCTCATGTAATGTTTCTTCAAGGTTGAGTAAACGATCAGATTCCGTTTCATTCAATCGTGTTAACGGAATGCCTGTCCAACCTGCGATTACTTCTGAAATATCATCCGCTACAAGTTTTGTATGCTGCTCACCTTGATTATTTTTCCATTCATTTTTTGCCGCTTCATATTGTGATTCTAATTTTGTTTGTTTATCACGTAAGTTAGCTGCATTTTCAAATTCTTGCGCATGAACTGCCGCATCTTTTTCATTTTTCACTTGTTCAATTTGTTGCTCAAGATCTTTTAAGTTCGTTGGTGTTGTATGATGTCTTAAGCGTACTTTTGAACTTGCTTCATCGATTAAGTCAATCGCTTTGTCTGGTAAGAAACGGTCTTGAACATAACGGTCACTTAACTTCGCTGCTGCTTCGATTGCTTCATCAGAAATGTTAATGCTGTGATGCGCTTCATAACGATCTCTTAATCCTTTTAAGATTGAAATGGTATCTTCAACACTTGGTTCGTCTACTTGTACAGGTTGGAAACGACGCTCAAGCGCTGCATCTTTTTCGATATGCTTACGGTATTCATCTAATGTTGTTGCACCAATGCATTGGATTTCTCCACGTGCTAAAGCTGGTTTTAAAATGTTTGATGCATCGATTGCACCTTCTGCACCACCTGCACCAATCAATGTGTGTAATTCATCGATAAAGAGAATGACATTGCCCGCTTGATGAATTTCTTCCATTACTTTTTTCAAGCGTTCTTCAAATTCACCACGGTATTTTGTACCTGCTACCACTGTCCCCATATCTAATGACATGACGCGTTTACCTTTTAATGTTTCAGGTACTTCGTTGTTAACAATTGCTTGTGCTAATCCTTCTGCAATCGCTGTTTTACCAACACCTGGTTCACCAATTAATACTGGGTTATTTTTCGTACGACGACTTAATACTTCAATCACACGTGTAATTTCTTTGCTACGCCCCACAACAGGATCTAATGTGCCATCTTTAGCAATCACTGTTAAGTCACGTGCTAAACTATCTAATGTTGGTGTATTGTCTGATTTAGAAACTTGACCATTATTTGATGCCATTTCTGGGCTACCAAGTGCTTTAACAACTTGTGCGCGTGCTTTTGTAATATTTAAATCTAAGTTCGCAAATACACGTGCTGCGACACCTTCATTTTCACGAATTAATCCAAGTAAGATGTGTTCTGTTCCAACAAAGTTGTGTTGAAGTTTACGTGCTTCATCCATTGATAGTTCAATGACTTTTTTTGCACGTGGTGTATAGTGCAATGTACCGATGTGTTCTTGTCCGTGACCAATCAATTTTTCAACTTCATTGACTACTTTTTCTTCAGTAATATCAAAGCTTTCTAATACTTTTGCTGCAATGCCTTCTGGTTCCTTCATTAAACCTAATAATAAATGTTCTGTTCCAATATTCGAATGATTGAATCGAATTGCTTCTTCTTGTGCATGTGCTAATACACGTTGTGCACGTTCTGTTAATCTACCAAATAACATAAGTTAACCTCCAATTTTATAAATACTGTCTTAAAATATATGCGCGTTTTGCTTCGATTGGATGCGCTGTTTCCTCATCTATTAAAAATGGTGATTGTATCGCAATCATCATTGCATTAAAATCAAATTCCGGCATATCTAACACACCGAGATCAATACCTAGCTTAATATCGCTCAAACGATAAGACGCCTCTTCTACAGAAATACGGCGAGCATATTTTAAAATACCGAGAGAACGGTAAATGCGATCTAGCGTCTCATTCTCCTTGTGTGCTAACAAGCGTTGGCGTTCTTCTAATTCTTCATTAATAATTTGTGACACCAACTCTGTTAATGCCTCAATAATCTCTTCTTCTGACTTACCAAGTGTGAGCTGATTCGACACTTGGTACACATGACCATACACTTGTGACCCCTCACCATAAATACCACGAATCGTAAAGCCAAAACGGTTGATGGATTGGGCAATACGGTTCATGCGTTTCATAATGGATAAGGCAGGAAGGTGTAACATCACACTAGCACGCATACCTGTTCCAATATTTGTTGGGCAAGTTGTCAAATAGCCAAGCGTCTCATCATAGCTAATATCAACCTCTGCGTCTAGCTGATCATCAATATCTGATGCACGTTGATACAGGTCATCTAGTGCTAAGTCATTGCCCATTACTTGGATGCGTACATGGTCTTCCTCATTAACCATGACACTCACTGTTTCATCGTCATTCAACAAAACTGCCGCAGCGGGCTGTTTTGTGAGTTCTGGACTGATCAAATGCTTTGCTACAAGCTTATAGGCACTTTGTTGATCCATATCAGATAATCGTTTCACTTTTAAATCTGTGAGTGCATCTTGTACCTCATTCACGACACGATGTCCTTCATCTTCATTAGGAAACATCAAAGGATGAACGTAATTTTCAAGGTTACGTGCTAAGCGAATGCGTGAAGACATAACGACTGGTTGAAGAACTTCCTGTTGTTCATTTTGCAACGGTGCATCATATTCATTCGTCATCTTGTCTCAACACCTCGCTTTGTTTCGTTTCTTCTAATGCTTGGATTTCGTCACGGACAACAGCCGCTTCTTCAAAAGCTTGTTGTGCAACGAGTTTTTCTAAGTGGGCACGCTTTTCTTCAATTTGACGTCTTAATAAACGTTTGTTATGTGATGACTTCGGATACTTACCCGAATGCTCCAAGTGACCCCCTTGTACACGGCGTACAATATCAGCCACATCATCACGAAATGTGTCATAACAATCTCTGCATCCAAACTTACCAACGTGTGCGATATCCTTTAATGTCATCTGACAAGTTGGACAGCGCTTTTCTTCACGATACATCATTTGATCTACATTAATACCGTGTTTTGCTGCAAGATGTTGTAAGATTTGCTGAATGACAAATGTACCTTCTACATCATCACCTTCATGCCACTGTGCATCTGAATGTCCATGTGAATGATCTTGAGACAGATGAATGTCCGTTTCTTTATGTGAATTTGCTTTTTTCAATTGTTGCTCTTCTTCATGACGATACATGACGCATCACCTTCTCACCTTTAATAATAATTAATCACTGGTAACAATCGTTTCATGATATTGGCACGAATAATATCACGTGCAGCCACATCTAATTTCAATGTTTCACGATCAATCACTGCTGCAATCATTTTCGCTTCACGCTCTGAAATTAAGTCATTCTCTAACAAGCCATCTATAATATAGTAAGCTTGCTGTTGCGATAACGATGTACCAATCAGTGACATCAAGTGTTTAATGTAGTTGGCGTGATCTTTCGTTTCAATCTTAGTGATACGAATATAACCACCGCCACCACGTTTACTTTCTATTTCATAACCGTGTTCATTCGTAAATCTTGTCTTTATTACATAATTGAGCTGAGATGGTACGCAATCAAAACGTTCGGCAATATTCGCACGTTGTATTTCCACAACATCCGCCTGTGCCTCTTCAAACAATTGCTTAATGTATTGCTCTATAATATCTGACATATTGTGCATCATATCACCCCTTTTGACCATCTTTGACTATATTATATGACCAACTTTGACCTTTTTCAAACAATATGTTTTTTATTTCTTAATTTTGTCATGTTAATGCTTACATTTATGTTGTATTATAGAGTTAGTGAAAAAAATAATAAATTTGAATTAGAGGTGTAATACATGCATATTATTATTGGGATTGTCGGCATCCTTGTTTTCTTAGCCCTTGCGCTAGTTGCAAGTTCAGACAGAAAGAATGTTCGCTGGCAATACATTGGTCTTATGCTTGCTATCCAAGTCGTTTTAGCCTTTTTCTTACTCAAAACGAGCATTGGGATTAAAATTGTCGGTGGTGTCGCTGCCGGATTTGGATACTTGCTTAAACAAGCAGCAGAAGGGATTAACTTTGTATTCGGTGGTTTAATGAACGAAGGCGAATCAACTTTCTTCATTAACGTTTTATTACCGATCGTATTCATTTCAGCATTAATCGGTATTTTACAATACTTAAAAATTTTACCAGTCATCATTAATGTACTTGGTTTCTTAATCTCAAAAGTAAACGGAATGGGACGTTTAGAGTCTTATAACGCAGTTGCTTCAGCTATCTTGGGACAATCTGAAGTATTCATTTCATTGAAAAAACAACTGCCATTCATTCCAAAACACCGTTTATACACATTAACAGCATCAGCTATGTCAACAGTTTCTGCGTCAATCGTTGGGGCATACTTCACAATGATTAAACCGGAATATGTAGTAACAGCCGTTGTCTTAAACTTATTCGGCGGTTTCATCATCGCATCTATTATCAATCCATATAAAGTAGATGAAGAGAATGATAAGTTATTAATCGATACTGAAGAAAAAAAACAATCATTCTTTGAAATGTTAGGGGAATACATTTTAGATGGTTTCAAAGTTGCTGTAATCGTAGGTGCTATGTTAATTGGTTATATCGCATTGATCTCATTATTAAATGGTATCGTAGGCGGTATTATCGCAATGGTTTCAGGCGGTTCATTAGATTGGAACTTCCAAACATTAATCGGATTCATCTTCGCACCACTTGCATTCTTAACAGGGATTCCTTGGAGCGATGCTGTTGACGCTGGTTCAATTATGGCAACAAAATTATTATCAAATGAGTTCGTTGCAATGACAGAACTTGCTAAAGTACAAGGCTTATCAGAACGCGCTGTTGGTGTTGTATCTGTCTTCTTAGTATCATTTGCCAACTTCAGCTCAATCGGTATCATCTCAGGTGCTATCAAATCATTAAACGATGAAAAAGGTGACGTTGTTGCCCGCTTCGGATTAAAACTTTTATTCGGTGCAACACTTGTATCATTCATCTCTGCAACAATCGCAGGATTCTTTATTTAAATATGACAAAAGCCATTCAAGTTCATTATCGAACTCGAATGGCTTTTTCTTATGGAAAGATACGGTTTCTAAAACAGTATTTATCAATCATTGATAACGTCCTGCTTTAAACTTTACTTTTTCAATTATAATGAGACTACTTTTTCAATAAAGTAACGCATCATCGATATATCTTCTGTTAATTCTGGATGGAATGACACACCTAAGTAACGTCCCTGTTGTACCGCAATGATTTTGTCATCAATGGTACCAAGTACAGCAACACCCTCACGTACAGATTGGATATGTGGCGCACGGATAAAAACACCTTCTACTGGTTGTTCAATCCCTTCAATATCTAACATCGCTTCAAAGCTATCTACTTGGCGACCAAATGAATTACGTTCAACCGTAATATTCAACTTTTTCAAGTACCCTTCTTCGCCTTCAATATCATCTGCAAGCACGATGAGTCCTGCACAAGTACCATACATCGGTAGTGAAGATTCACGCAATGCCTCTCTGAAACCATATAACGTCATCAGACGACGTAACGTTGTAGACTCACCACCTGGTATCACCAAACCATCTAACGTCTCTAACTGTGCGACAGTCTTCACAGCGACCGCCTCGTGACCACATGCTTCAATTTGTCGCATATGCTCACGAACAGCCCCTTGTAATGCTAATACACCAATTCTCATCTTACCAACCACGCTCTTGCATGCGTTCTTCTAATGAAAGTTGATTGATATCCAAGCCTTTCATTGCCGCACCTAAATCTTTCGCAAGACGACCAATTAATTCATAATCTTGGTAATGTGTTGTTGCTTGTACAATCGCCTTAGCAAATGTTTCTGGATCCTCTGATTTAAAAATACCTGAACCAACAAACACACCATCCGCACCAAGTTCCATCATCAATGCCGCATCTTGTGGCGTTGCAACACCACCTGCCGCAAAGTTAACAACTGGTAAGCGACCATGCTTTTTAATATCTTGAAGGATATGGTAAGGTGCACCAATATTTTTCGCTTCTGTCATCAACTCATCATCACTCATCACAGTAATACGCGCTACTTCTTGGTTCACCTGACGCATATGGCGTACTGCTTCCACAATGTTACCTGTACCTGGCTCACCTTTTGTACGTAACATTGCCGCACCTTCGCCAATACGACGTGCAGCTTCACCTAAATTACGACAGCCACATACGAATGGTACCGTATAGTCGCTCTTCTTCAAATGGAAAACTTCATCCGCTGGCGTTAATACTTCTGATTCATCTATGTAGTCGACACCCATTGCTTCTAATACACGTGCTTCTGTAATATGACCAATACGACACTTCGCCATGACTGGAATTGATACAGCATTCATTACTTCTTCTACAATTTTCGGGTTACATGCACGCGCAACACCACCTGCTGCACGAATATCTGATGGCACGCGCTCAAGTGCCATGACAGCAACTGCACCTGCAGCCTCTGCAATTTTTGCTTGCTCAGCATTGACAACGTCCATAATGACGCCACCCTTTTGCATTTCTGCCATCCCACGTTTAACACGTTCTGATCCTACTTGCTTTGTCATAAAAAATTTCCCCCTTTATAGTTGTTTAGATGTAGCTTATACTATTAACTGAACTGGTTAAAGTATCAAATTAATAAAAAATAAAGAGGTCAGATTGGAGAAGTTCTATGGAAATGCTCATGTTTCATATCGATAAGTCACAAAACCAACCCATTTATATGCAATTATATGAAAATATTCGCAGTAGCATCATTAACGGACAACTACAAGAAGATGAAAAATTACCATCAAAGCGTTTATTAGGTGACTATCTATCAATTAGTCAAACAACGATTGAAAATGCCTATGCACAATTAATTGATGAAGGCTATATCTATAGTAAACAACGTTCGGGTTACTTTGTGAGTGATATTGATACATTGCCATTGACTACATCTCAAAACGATATCGAATCAAAGACTATTTCAATGCCCAAAACTTCCTCACAATCACGTTACAATTTTCAGTTAGGTGCGATTGATAAAGCGCATTTTCCATTTAAACAATTTCGTAAGTTTGCTAAAGAAGCGTTTGATACACTTCAGGACAACTTAGTAGAATCTGGGAATCCTCAAGGAGAATTTGCATTGAGACAACAAATCAGTCACTATCTCTTTCACAGTCGTGGCGTACAATCTACACCTGAACAAGTGATCATTGCATCATCAACAGAACAATTGCTGTCTATCATTACAGATTTATTGCCTGAGCAGCACGCATTTATGTTGGAAGATCCGATTTACCCGCAAGTACCACAATTACTCAATCGGAAACATATCCCATATAGCTTTATCCCTGTACAAACAGACGGTATTCAAATGCGTGATATTGAACAGTGTCAAAACAATATTATTTATATTACACCTAGTCATCAGTTTCCTACAGGTGTGACCATGAGCTTACAAAATCGAATTAAATTACTTAAATGGGCAAACCAGCATCCTAACCGTTATATTATTGAAGATGACTACGATTCAGAATTTCGCTATGAAGGAAAGCCCATTCCAGCACTCCAAAGTTTAGATAATGGAGAACGTGTCATATATGTGAGTACTTTCTCAAAATCCATTGCACCAAGTATTCGTATTGCTTATGCTGTCTTACCCATTCATTTAGCAACACAATACCAAAGAACAGAGAATATCGAAGGTGGCACCGTTCCGCGTCATACACAATACATTGTTAGTCAATTTATGGAAAGTAATCAATTTGAGCGTCACCTTAACCGTATGCGTCGAATTTATCGTCAAAAGCGTGATATCCTTATCAATTATTTAACACAGTTCCCGTCACTTATTGAAATTGATGGTGCTCAAACCGGCATGCATTTTGTTATTACAATCAAAAATGGTCTGAGCGAACAGGAGTGTCTGCAACGATTCAAGTCATATGATATTAATCTGCAACCATTATCAGATTATCATTGTCAATACCAGGAAAATACACCACGTTTTGTCTTAGGTTTCGGAGGCATTGAAGATGATGACCTACAATACCATGCCGAACGACTCATACATGCTTTACAATAAAAATCGTATTACATATCTAGCTACGACAAAAACCTCCTTACACAGTCGATATATGACTTGTAAGAAGGTTTTTCTTAGTGTTCTAATAAATGTGGATTACGTTGATCCCCTTTATCATATAAAGCAATTTCCTGT
Source organism: Staphylococcus sp. IVB6240 (assembly GCF_025558425.1). Classification (NCBI taxonomy): domain Bacteria; kingdom Bacillati; phylum Bacillota; class Bacilli; order Caryophanales; family Staphylococcaceae; genus Staphylococcus; species Staphylococcus dromedarii. Next base: position 245,748 of record NZ_CP094718.1, on the reverse strand, counting down.
AACTGCATCAACGCACGTCGTATTTGTGCATAATGATTCAAGTCTGGTAAAGTCGTCATTTCTTGCTGAACAATTCCGTATTCCAGATGCTTAGCAATGTTCTCAAACACAAGTAAGTATGACCCCATTGTCTCCGCATTCAATAGATCTTTAGGTGGGTATTGTAAACATTGAAGTAACTTAAAATGAATTTGTTGTAAGAGAAACATCGCCGGATAATAATATTGCGTTCGTTTCCGATTAGAAGACCACTCTCCATAAGCATGACGATACATTGTCTCCATATTATCTAACTGCAACTTTAGACGTAAGCTATCACGATGTACCGTTCTCTCAACTGGATATCCATTATCCGAAAATAAATAATGAAACATTTGACTTTCAATACGTACAACATTTCCCATCATTTCCGGTAGACGTTTACTTGCCAAACGTTGTCCAATTAAAAGCACACCTATTACTGCAATAAGAATCCCAACAGTCGTATCAAGGAATCTTGGTAACGCAATCATCATCGTTAAATGCCCTTGTGCTAGACCTCCTAATAAAATAACTTGCACGGTAATTGCAATCATTGCCAAAGCATAATTTGCTCCAATCAACATCTCAGTCAATGCACTGCATATACACATTACCAGCACGACAGTAATCAAATTCGGCTCAAATAGTAGCAGCCCGATCGCAATCACAATACCAATCAACGTCCCAATCCAACGACCACCTGCCCTTTCAATACTGGCAATAGTCGTACCTCCAATAAGTACAGTGTGCGCACTAAGTGGGATCCAATAAGCCCGTTCAAAGTCAAAAGTCAGTGCAATCACAATCGCACATCCCACAATCAATGAATATCGCATAGTCGCAATAAAATTCATTGATTCTGGTGTCAAATTGTATCGAAGTCTTGCCAAATATTGAGGAGACTTTACCTGTGCCTGACGTTTTACTTGATCATCTGGCATATGTAAAACCTCGTCTATCTTATAAATGAGTTGAACTAAGCCATCAAATTTTTCTGGAACGTCTATCCGTTTACGCCAAGCCTCATCAGGTGAAACACCTTCAATCATACTTGAAGTCAGATAATCCATCATTTCCAACACAATGGGTGGTAATGGACGATGCCCTTTAGCATTTAGTTCAAGCAACTCAGAGTAGATTCCTTCAGCCACATAATGAAGGAGAATAAATCGTTGATATGACGCAGACTTTCTTTGTAGAGACGATCGCGTCGTACTCAAAATATCAGATGACAAAATCAATGTCGTAACAGCTGTCTTTGTTAAATCATTGAACGTGACTTGGTCATTAAAGTGATGCACCAATTGTCTAATCTGAATATAATCTTGTTGCACAGCTGCTTGTTCAGGTTGTTCCCCTTTTAACTTACTTTCCACATATACAAGAATCATCCCTAACAAGCCACCACATCCAACTAAAGCACCTCGATACAAAAAGGCATGAGGATCTTCAGGCATTACACTCGATAAACTATAAGCAATGATAAAGAATGTTGAAGAAGGCCCCGGAATATGGAGTGTGGTAAAAACATAATACGGAATGACAGCTACTAAGAGCAGCCCAATACCAAATAAAATCGGGTAACTTACAGTGAATGTCCCCAACATCATCGCAACAACTAAACCACATGTCGCAAAAGTCACTGCACGCATACGCGACGTAAAGGTCCCTTTAAAAACATAAATATGTGCAAATGTCCCAATTGAGACGAGTAATGCAAGTGACATGTTATGCGTGCACACACCATATAAAAGTGGCAAGAGCATCAACAATCCTTGGCGAATACCACGATTCATATCAATCTTATTGGTATCCACATAAGTGACATGTTTTAAATAATGCTTCATGTTCTTTCACCTTTCTTCTCTGCTTTTAAAACACAAAAAAAGAGAAGTCATATTGACCTCTCTTAGAAGAATTACCTGGCACCGTCCTACTCTAGCGGAACGTCAGTTCAACTACCATCGGCGCTAAAGAGCTTAACTTCTATGTTCGGCATGGGAACAGGTGTGACCTCTTTGCCATTGGCACCAGATAAAATGAATGTTATACATTCAAAACTAGATAGTAAGTATATCAGTTACACAAACAAAACCTTGTGAAAAAATTTGATTAAGTCTTCGATCGATTAGTATTCGTCAGCTCCACGTATCACTACGCTTCCACCTCGAACCTATTAACCTCATCATCTTTGAGGGATCTTATAACCGAAGTTGGGAAATCTCATCTCGAGGGGGGCTTCATGCTTAGATGCTTTCAGCACTTATCCCGTCCATACATAGCTACCCAGCTATGCCGCTGGCGCGACAACTGGTACACCAGAGGTATGTCCATCCCGGTCCTCTCGTACTAAGGACAGCGCCTCTCAAATTTCCTACGCCCACGACGGATAGGGACCGAACTGTCTCACGACGTTCTGAACCCAGCTCGCGTACCGCTTTAATGGGCGAACAGCCCAACCCTTGGGACCGACTACAGCCCCAGGATGCGATGAGCCGACATCGAGGTGCCAAACCTCCCCGTCGATGTGAACTCTTGGGGGAGATAAGCCTGTTATCCCCGGGGTAGCTTTTATCCGTTGAGCGATGGCCCTTCCATGCGGAACCACCGGATCACTAAGTCCGTCTTTCGACCCTGCTCGACTTGTAGGTCTCGCAGTCAAGCTCCCTTATGCCTTTACACTCTTTGAATGATTTCCAACCATTCTGAGGGAACCTTTGAGCGCCTCCGTTACTCTTTAGGAGGCGACCGCCCCAGTCAAACTGCCCGCCTGACACTGTCTCCCAGCACGCTAAGTGCTGCGGGTTAGAAATCCAATACAATTAGGGTAGTATCCCACCAATGCCTCCACGTAAGCTAGCGCTCACGCTTCTAAGGCTCCTACCTATCCTGTACAAACTATACCGAATTTCAATATCAGGCTACAGTAAAGCTCCACGGGGTCTTTCCGTCCTGTCGCGGGTAACCGGCATCTTCACCGGTACTATGATTTCACCGAGTCTCTCGTTGAGACAGTGCCCAAATCGTTACGCCTTTCGTGCGGGTCGGAACTTACCCGACAAGGAATTTCGCTACCTTAGGACCGTTATAGTTACGGCCGCCGTTTACTGGGGCTTCGATTCGTAGCTTCGCAGAAGCTAACCACTCCTCTTAACCTTCCAGCACCGGGCAGGCGTCAGCCCCTATACGTCACCTTACGGTTTAGCAGAGACCTGTGTTTTTGATAAACAGTCGCTTGGGCCTATTCACTGCGGCTCTTCAGAGCGTGAACCCTAAAGAGCACCCCTTCTCCCGAAGTTACGGGGTCATTTTGCCGAGTTCCTTAACGAGAGTTCGCTCGCTCACCTTAGAATTCTCATCTTGACTACCTGTGTCGGTTTGCGGTACGGGCACCTATTTTCTAGCTAGAGGCTTTTCTCGGCAGTGTGAAATCAACGACTCGAAGAAACGTATTTCTTCTCCCCATCACAGCTCAATCTTAACGAGTGCCGGATTTGCCTAACACTCAATCTCACTGCTTAGACGTGCACTCCAACAGCACGCTTCGCCTATCCTACTGCGTCCCCCCATCGCTTAAAACGAATTTAGGTGGTACAGGAATATCAACCTGTTATCCATCGCCTACGCCTTTCGGCCTCAGCTTAGGACCCGACTAACCCAGAGCGGACGAGCCTTCCTCTGGAAACCTTAGTCAATCGGTGGACGGGATTCTCACCCGTCTTTCGCTACTCACACCGGCATTCTCACTTCTAAGCGCTCCACATGTCCTTGCGATCATACTTCAACGCCCTTAGAACGCTCTCCTACCATTGTCCTACGGACAATCCACAGCTTCGGTAATATGTTTAGCCCCGGTACATTTTCGGCGCAGTGTCACTCGACTAGTGAGCTATTACGCACTCTTTAAATGATGGCTGCTTCTAAGCCAACATCCTAGTTGTCTGGGCAACGCCACATCCTTTTCCACTTAACATATATTTTGGGACCTTAGCTGGTGGTCTGGGCTGTTTCCCTTTCGAATATGGACCTTATCACCCACATTCTGACTCCCAAGTTAAATTATTTGGCATTCGGAGTTTGTCTGAATTCGGTAACCCGAGAGGGGCCCCTCGTCCAAACAGTGCTCTACCTCCAATAATCATCACTTGAGGCTAGCCCTAAAGCTATTTCGGAGAGAACCAGCTATCTCCAAGTTCGATTGGAATTTCTCCGCTACCCTCAGTTCATCCGCTCACTTTTCAACGTAAGTCGGTTCGGTCCTCCATTCAGTGTTACCTGAACTTCAACCTGACCAAGGGTAGATCACCTGGTTTCGGGTCTACGACCAAATACTCATTCGCCCTATTCAGACTCGCTTTCGCTACGGCTCCACATTTTCTGCTTAACCTTGCATCAGATCGTAACTCGCCGGTTCATTCTACAAAAGGCACGCCATCACCCATTAACGGGCTCTGACTACTTGTAAGCACACGGTTTCAAGTTCTCTTTCACTCCCCTTCCGGGGTACTTTTCACCTTTCCCTCACGGTACTGGTTCACTATCGGTCACTAGAGAGTATTTAGCCTTAGGAGATGGTCCTCCCAGATTCCGACGGAATTTCACGTGCTCCGCCGTACTCAGGATCCACTCAAGAGAGGTCACGTTTTCGACTACAGGATTATTACCTTCTATGATTAACCTTTCCAGATTATTCGTCTAACATGTCCTTTTGTAACTCCGTATAGAGTGTCCTACAACCCCAACAAGCAAGCTTGTTGGTTTGGGCTCTTCCCGTTTCGCTCGCCGCTACTCAGGGAATCGATTTTTCTTTCTCTTCCTCCGGGTACTAAGATGTTTCAGTTCTCCGGGTCTGCCTTCTTACATGCTATGTATTCACATGTAGATAACACGACATAACTCGTGCTGGGTTTCCCCATTCGGAAATCTCTGGATCACAGCTTACTTACAGCTCCCCAAAGCATATCGTCGTTAGTAACGTCCTTCTTCGGCTTCTAGTGCCAAGGTATTCACCGTGCGCCCTTAATAACTTAATCTATAGTTATTAATTATGTGAGTCGTCATTTGACGACTAGCGATAATTTTAGTTTCAAGCTTTCGCTATTCACTCGGTTTTTTCTTGGTAAAATCATTTATACTTACTTATCTAGTTTTCAATGTACAATTAAATCATTTAAGTTTTAATTTAAATGGTGGGCCTAAGTGGACTCGAACCACCGACCTCACGCTTATCAGGCGTGCGCTCTAACCAGCTGAGCTATAGGCCCATTTATATTTTTGAATCCTCAATAATGAGCATTCAAAACTGAATACAATATGTCACGTTAATCCGCTTATCACCTAAAGGTGATATTCCGTATATTATCCTTAGAAAGGAGGTGATCCAGCCGCACCTTCCGATACGGCTACCTTGTTACGACTTCACCCCAATCATTTGTCCCACCTTCGACGGCTAGCTCCAAATGGTTACTCCACCGGCTTCGGGTGTTACAAACTCTCGTGGTGTGACGGGCGGTGTGTACAAGACCCGGGAACGTATTCACCGTAGCATGCTGATCTACGATTACTAGCGATTCCAGCTTCATGTAGTCGAGTTGCAGACTACAATCCGAACTGAGAACATCTTTATGGGATTTGCTTGACCTCGCGGTTTTGCTGCCCTTTGTAATGTCCATTGTAGCACGTGTGTAGCCCAAATCATAAGGGGCATGATGATTTGACGTCATCCCCACCTTCCTCCGGTTTGTCACCGGCAGTCAACTTAGAGTGCCCAACTTAATGATGGCAACTAAGCTCAAGGGTTGCGCTCGTTGCGGGACTTAACCCAACATCTCACGACACGAGCTGACGACAACCATGCACCACCTGTCACTTTGTCCTCCGAAGAGGAAAACACTATCTCTAGTGCGGTCAAAGGATGTCAAGATTTGGTAAGGTTCTTCGCGTTGCTTCGAATTAAACCACATGCTCCACCGCTTGTGCGGGTCCCCGTCAATTCCTTTGAGTTTCAGTCTTGCGACCGTACTCCCCAGGCGGAGTGCTTAATGCGTTAGCTGCAGCACTAAGGGGCGGAAACCCCCTAACACTTAGCACTCATCGTTTACGGCGTGGACTACCAGGGTATCTAATCCTGTTTGATCCCCACGCTTTCGCACATCAGCGTCAGTTGCAGACCAGAAAGCCGCCTTCGCCACTGGTGTTCCTCCATATCTCTGCGCATTTCACCGCTACACATGGAATTCCACTTTCCTCTTCTGCACTCAAGTTTTCCAGTTTCCAATGACCCTCCACGGTTGAGCCGTGGGCTTTCACATCAGACTTAAAAAACCGCCTACGCGCGCTTTACGCCCAATAATTCCGGATAACGCTTGCCACCTACGTATTACCGCGGCTGCTGGCACGTAGTTAGCCGTGGCTTTCTGATTAGGTACCGTCAAGACGTGCACAGTTACTTACACGTTTGTTCTTCCCTAATAACAGAGCTTTACGATCCGAAGACCTTCATCACTCACGCGGCGTTGCTCCGTCAGGCTTTCGCCCATTGCGGAAGATTCCCTACTGCTGCCTCCCGTAGGAGTCTGGACCGTGTCTCAGTTCCAGTGTGGCCGATCACCCTCTCAGGTCGGCTACGTATCGTCGCCTTGGTAAGCCGTTACCTTACCAACTAGCTAATACGGCGCGGGTCCATCTATAAGTGACAGCAAGACCGTCTTTCACTATTGAACCATGCGGTTCAATATGTTATCCGGTATTAGCTCCGGTTTCCCGAAGTTATTCCAGTCTTATAGGTAGGTTACCCACGTGTTACTCACCCGTCCGCCGCTAACGTCAGAGGTGCAAGCACCTCGTCTGTTCGCTCGACTTGCATGTATTAGGCACGCCGCCAGCGTTCATCCTGAGCCAGGATCAAACTCTCCATGAAAGAAGTAAGCTTGATTAGCTCGTTTGATTGTTTAAGTCAATCACTCTTGAAAGTACTACTCTGAGTACTCAAATTATCGGAATTAACGTTGACATATTGTCGTTCAGTTTTCAATGTTCATGTCTTTCTTTTGACTTGACAAGAAATAATTATAAACACTTCTTAATCAAAAGTCAACTCTTTTATTAATTTTTTCAAAAGAAAAATGACCTCATGGTCATAATAAAAGAATTACCTGGCACCGTCCTACTCTAGCGGAACGTCAGTTCAACTACCATCGGCGCTAAAGAGCTTAACTTCTGTGTTCGGCATGGGAACAGGTGTGACCTCTTTGCCATTGGCACCAGATAAAATGAATGTTATACATTCAAAACTAGATAGTAAGTATATCAGTTACACAAACAAAACCTTGTGAAAAAATTTGATTAAGTCTTCGATCGATTAGTATTCGTCAGCTCCACGTATCACTACGCTTCCACCTCGAACCTATTAACCTCATCATCTTTGAGGGATCTTATAACCGAAGTTGGGAAATCTCATCTCGAGGGGGGCTTCATGCTTAGATGCTTTCAGCACTTATCCCGTCCATACATAGCTACCCAGCTATGCCGCTGGCGCGACAACTGGTACACCAGAGGTATGTCCATCCCGGTCCTCTCGTACTAAGGACAGCGCCTCTCAAATTTCCTACGCCCACGACGGATAGGGACCGAACTGTCTCACGACGTTCTGAACCCAGCTCGCGTACCGCTTTAATGGGCGAACAGCCCAACCCTTGGGACCGACTACAGCCCCAGGATGCGATGAGCCGACATCGAGGTGCCAAACCTCCCCGTCGATGTGAACTCTTGGGGGAGATAAGCCTGTTATCCCCGGGGTAGCTTTTATCCGTTGAGCGATGGCCCTTCCATGCGGAACCACCGGATCACTAAGTCCGTCTTTCGACCCTGCTCGACTTGTAGGTCTCGCAGTCAAGCTCCCTTATGCCTTTACACTCTTTGAATGATTTCCAACCATTCTGAGGGAACCTTTGAGCGCCTCCGTTACTCTTTAGGAGGCGACCGCCCCAGTCAAACTGCCCGCCTGACACTGTCTCCCAGCACGCTAAGTGCTGCGGGTTAGAAATCCAATACAATTAGGGTAGTATCCCACCAATGCCTCCACGTAAGCTAGCGCTCACGCTTCTAAGGCTCCTACCTATCCTGTACAAACTGTACCGAATTTCAATATCAGGCTACAGTAAAGCTCCACGGGGTCTTTCCGTCCTGTCGCGGGTAACCGGCATCTTCACCGGTACTATGATTTCACCGAGTCTCTCGTTGAGACAGTGCCCAAATCGTTACGCCTTTCGTGCGGGTCGGAACTTACCCGACAAGGAATTTCGCTACCTTAGGACCGTTATAGTTACGGCCGCCGTTTACTGGGGCTTCGATTCGTAGCTTCGCAGAAGCTAACCACTCCTCTTAACCTTCCAGCACCGGGCAGGCGTCAGCCCCTATACGTCACCTTACGGTTTAGCAGAGACCTGTGTTTTTGATAAACAGTCGCTTGGGCCTATTCACTGCGGCTCTTCAGAGCGTGAACCCTAAAGAGCACCCCTTCTCCCGAAGTTACGGGGTCATTTTGCCGAGTTCCTTAACGAGAGTTCGCTCGCTCACCTTAGAATTCTCATCTTGACTACCTGTGTCGGTTTGCGGTACGGGCACCTATTTTCTAGCTAGAGGCTTTTCTCGGCAGTGTGAAATCAACGACTCGAAGAAACGTATTTCTTCTCCCCATCACAGCTCAATCTTAACGAGTGCCGGATTTGCCTAACACTCAATCTCACTGCTTAGACGTGCACTCCAACAGCACGCTTCGCCTATCCTACTGCGTCCCCCCCATCGCTTAAAACGAATTTAGGTGGTACAGGAATATCAACCTGTTATCCATCGCCTACGCCTTTCGGCCTCAGCTTAGGACCCGACTAACCCAGAGCGGACGAGCCTTCCTCTGGAAACCTTAGTCAATCGGTGGACGGGATTCTCACCCGTCTTTCGCTACTCACACCGGCATTCTCACTTCTAAGCGCTCCACATGTCCTTGCGATCATGCTTCAACGCCCTTAGAACGCTCTCCTACCATTGTCCTACGGACAATCCACAGCTTCGGTAATATGTTTAGCCCCGGTACATTTTCGGCGCAGTGTCACTCGACTAGTGAGCTATTACGCACTCTTTAAATGATGGCTGCTTCTAAGCCAACATCCTAGTTGTCTGGGCAACGCCACATCCTTTTCCACTTAACATATATTTTGGGACCTTAGCTGGTGGTCTGGGCTGTTTCCCTTTCGAATATGGACCTTATCACCCACATTCTGACTCCCAAGTTAAATTATTTGGCATTCGGAGTTTGTCTGAATTCGGTAACCCGAGAGGGGCCCCTCGTCCAAACAGTGCTCTACCTCCAATAATCATCACTTGAGGCTAGCCCTAAAGCTATTTCGGAGAGAACCAGCTATCTCCAAGTTCGATTGGAATTTCTCCGCTACCCTCAGTTCATCCGCTCACTTTTCAACGTAAGTCGGTTCGGTCCTCCATTCAGTGTTACCTGAACTTCAACCTGACCAAGGGTAGATCACCTGGTTTCGGGTCTACGACCAAATACTCATTCGCCCTATTCAGACTCGCTTTCGCTACGGCTCCACATTTTCTGCTTAACCTTGCATCAGATCGTAACTCGCCGGTTCATTCTACAAAAGGCAGGCCATCACCCATTAACGGGCTCTGACTACTTGTAAGCACACGGTTTCAAGTTCTCTTTCACTCCCCTTCCGGGGTACTTTTCACCTTTCCCTCACGGTACTGGTTCACTATCGGTCACTAGAGAGTATTTAGCCTTAGGAGATGGTCCTCCCAGATTCCGACGGAATTTCACGTGCTCCGCCGTACTCAGGATCCACTCAAGAGAGGTCACGTTTTCGACTACAGGATTATTACCTTCTATGATTAACCTTTCCAGATTATTCGTCTAACATGTCCTTTTGTAACTCCGTATAGAGTGTCCTACAACCCCAACAAGCAAGCTTGTTGGTTTGGGCTCTTCCCGTTTCGCTCGCCGCTACTCAGGGAATCGATTTTTCTTTCTCTTCCTCCGGGTACTAAGATGTTTCAGTTCTCCGGGTCTGCCTTCTTACATGCTATGTATTCACATGTAGATAACACGACATAACTCGTGCTGGGTTTCCCCATTCGGAAATCTCTGGATTACAGCTTACTTACAGCTCCCCAAAGCATATCGTCGTTAGTAACGTCCTTCTTCGGCTTCTAGTGCCAAGGTATTCACCGTGCGCCCTTAATAACTTAATCTATAGTTATTAATTATGTGAGTCGTCATTTGACGACTAGCGATAATTTTTAGTTTCAAGCTTTCGCTATTCACTCGGTTTTTGCTTGGTAAAATCTTTTATACTTACTTATCTAGTTTTCAATGTACAAGTCATTAAATTGGCAAGCCTTTTCATTCTGCTTCATTTCTTTCTTCACTTGCTCAGTTACATTAAGTAATCTTCGCTGCGTTCATCAAGAAATTCATAGACTGAGAAATGCTTTCAATTTAATTTTTAATTTTAGTTGAATCCTCAATATGAGCATTCAAAACTGAATACAATATATCACGTTAATCCGCTTATCACCTGAAGGTGATATTCCGTATATTATCCTTAGAAAGGAGGTGATCCAGCCGCACCTTCCGATACGGCTACCTTGTTACGACTTCACCCCAATCATTTGTCCCACCTTCGACGGCTAGCTCCAAATGGTTACTCCACCGGCTTCGGGTGTTACAAACTCTCGTGGTGTGACGGGCGGTGTGTACAAGACCCGGGAACGTATTCACCGTAGCATGCTGATCTACGATTACTAGCGATTCCAGCTTCATGTAGTCGAGTTGCAGACTACAATCCGAACTGAGAACATCTTTATGGGATTTGCTTGACCTCGCGGTTTTGCTGCCCTTTGTAATGTCCATTGTAGCACGTGTGTAGCCCAAATCATAAGGGGCATGATGATTTGACGTCATCCCCACCTTCCTCCGGTTTGTCACCGGCAGTCAACTTAGAGTGCCCAACTTAATGATGGCAACTAAGCTCAAGGGTTGCGCTCGTTGCGGGACTTAACCCAACATCTCACGACACGAGCTGACGACAACCATGCACCACCTGTCACTTTGTCCTCCGAAGAGGAAAACACTATCTCTAGTGCGGTCAAAGGATGTCAAGATTTGGTAAGGTTCTTCGCGTTGCTTCGAATTAAACCACATGCTCCACCGCTTGTGCGGGTCCCCGTCAATTCCTTTGAGTTTCAGTCTTGCGACCGTACTCCCCAGGCGGAGTGCTTAATGCGTTAGCTGCAGCACTAAGGGGCGGAAACCCCCTAACACTTAGCACTCATCGTTTACGGCGTGGACTACCAGGGTATCTAATCCTGTTTGATCCCCACGCTTTCGCACATCAGCGTCAGTTGCAGACCAGAAAGCCGCCTTCGCCACTGGTGTTCCTCCATATCTCTGCGCATTTCACCGCTACACATGGAATTCCACTTTCCTCTTCTGCACTCAAGTTTTCCAGTTTCCAATGACCCTCCACGGTTGAGCCGTGGGCTTTCACATCAGACTTAAAAAACCGCCTACGCGCGCTTTACGCCCAATAATTCCGGATAACGCTTGCCACCTACGTATTACCGCGGCTGCTGGCACGTAGTTAGCCGTGGCTTTCTGATTAGGTACCGTCAAGACGTGCACAGTTACTTACACGTTTGTTCTTCCCTAATAACAGAGCTTTACGATCCGAAGACCTTCATCACTCACGCGGCGTTGCTCCGTCAGGCTTTCGCCCATTGCGGAAGATTCCCTACTGCTGCCTCCCGTAGGAGTCTGGACCGTGTCTCAGTTCCAGTGTGGCCGATCACCCTCTCAGGTCGGCTACGTATCGTCGCCTTGGTAAGCCGTTACCTTACCAACTAGCTAATACGGCGCGGGTCCATCTATAAGTGACAGCAAGACCGTCTTTCACTATTGAACCATGCGGTTCAATATGTTATCCGGTATTAGCTCCGGTTTCCCGAAGTTATTCCAGTCTTATAGGTAGGTTACCCACGTGTTACTCACCCGTCCGCCGCTAACGTCAGAGGTGCAAGCACCTCGTCTGTTCGCTCGACTTGCATGTATTAGGCACGCCGCCAGCGTTCATCCTGAGCCAGGATCAAACTCTCCATAAAAGAAGTAAGCTTGATTAGCTCGTTTGATTGTTTAAGTCAATCACTCTTGAAAGTACTACTCTGAGTACTCAAATTATCGGAATTAACGTTGACATATTGTCATTCAGTTTTCAATGTTCATTTTAGAAAATATGGTGGAGACTAGCGGGATCGAACCGCTGACCTCCTGCGTGCAAAGCAGGCGCTCTCCCAGCTGAGCTAAGCCCCCATAATTTATTTAAGTAAGTCGGGAAGACAGGATTTGAACCTGCGACCCCTTGGTCCCAAACCAAGTGCTCTACCAAGCTGAGCTACTTCCCGTTATTAAAATGGCGCGCCCGATAGGAGTCGAACCCATAACCTCTTGATCCGTAGTCAAACGCTCTATCCAGTTGAGCTACGGGCGCATTTTAAATTTTAGATGGTGCCGAGGACCGGAATCGAACCGGTACGGTAATCACTTACCGCAGGATTTTAAGTCCTGTGCGTCTGCCAGTTCCGCCACCCCGGCAAAAATAATGGAGCAGAAGACGGGATTCGAACCCGCGACCCCAACCTTGGCAAGGTTGTATTCTACCGCTGAACTACTTCTGCATTATAAAATTGATATGATGAGCCATAGAGGATTCGAACCTCTGACCCTCTGATTAAAAGTCAGATGCTCTACCAACTGAGCTAATGGCTCAAGAAATGGTGCCGGCCAGAGGACTTGAACCCCCAACCTACTGATTACAAGTCAGTTGCTCTACCAATTGAGCTAGGCCGGCAAATGGTGGAGAATGACGGGTTCGAACCGCCGACCCTCTGCTTGTAAGGCAGATGCTCTCCCAGCTGAGCTAATTCTCCATTATTATGCAATAGACTGGCAACGCCCTACTCTAGCGGAACGTCAGTTCAACTACCATCGGCGCTAAAGAGGTTAACTTCTGTGTTCGGCATGGGAACAGGTGTGACCTCTTTGCCATTATCACCAGACAATTGTTATTTCGTAGTGCGTCGTGACTACTTTATTAATAATACTAGCTTTGCAATAACTTTTCAATAGTTAATTTTACACTTTATTGATGCTTTTTGCAAACTGCTTATGTTTTTCTGTCAGCTGTTTTCAGCGACTTTTATATAATAAACAATCTCTTTATAAATGTCAACACTTTAGATAATCTTTTTATAAATTTATTTCTCTCTACTAAACCGCACTTAATATACGAACGGCTTTTAAATATCATTACCCTATTACAGCCTTCAAACTATCCTATATCTTTATACTTTTTCTCATCATTAGTCTCTATAATATAAAAAGCGAACCACAAACACAAATCTCATTACCTTGCATTTGCAGTCCACTTTTTTCATATGATGATGCTGAACTATTATTTTTGACGCATGTAAGGGAAAAGTAATACGTCACGGATAGACGGTGCATCTGTTAATAACATCACTAGACGGTCGATACCAATACCGAGTCCACCTGTTGGCGGCATACCATATTCTAATGCCTCGATAAAGTCATCGTCCATTTCATGCGCTTCATCATTACCTTGTTCTTTTTCTACAAGTTGCGCTTCAAAACGTTCACGTTGATCGATTGGATCATTAAGTTCTGTGAATGCATTCGCATGTTCACGCCCTACAATAAATAGCTCAAATCGATCTGTAAAACGTGGATCTTCTGGATTCTTTTTCGCTAATGGTGAGATTTCGATTGGATGACCATAAATAAATGTTGGTTGAATAAGCGTTTCTTCTACTTTTTGTTCAAAGAATTCATTTAAGATATGACCATACTTCATGTGTTTATCTACTTCAATACCATGTTCTTTCGCTACTTGATGCGCTTCTTCATCTGATGAAATATCAAAGAAGTTAACACCTGTTGCTTCTTTAACGGCATCTACCATATGTAGACGACGCCATTTTGGTTCTAAATCAATTGTTTCTCCAGCGTATTGGATTGAAGTTGTTCCTAATACTTGGCGCGCAATATGTGCAACCATTTCTTCTGTAAGTGACATGATGTCTTTATAATCTGCATATGCTTCATATAATTCAATCATTGTGAATTCTGGGTTATGACGTGTAGAAACACCTTCATTACGGAATACACGGCCAATTTCATATACTTTTTCAAGCCCACCAACAATCAGACGTTTCAAATGCAATTCGATTGCGATACGCATGTAAAGTGTTGCATCTAACGCATTATGATGTGTTACGAATGGGCGTGCAGCTGCACCACCAGCGATTTGATGCATCATTGGTGTCTCAACTTCTAAGAATCCTTTACTATTTAAGTAATTACGCATTTCTTGAACAATACGGCTACGATTAATAAATGTTTGTGTTGACTCTTCATTTGTAATCAAGTCTAAGTAACGTTGACGATAACGCTGCTCAATGTCTTGAAGACCATGATGTTTGTCTGGTAATGGACGTAATGCTTTAGACAAAAGTTTGAATGATTTCGCCTTAACTGACAATTCGCCTGTATTTGTTTTAAACATAACACCTTCAATACCTACGATGTCACCTAAGTCTGCTGATTTCCAGATATCGAATGCTTCGTCACCAACTTGGTCTTTTCTTACATAGATTTGTAATTGCCCTGTTAAGTCTTTGATATGTGCAAAACCAGCTTTACCTTTACCACGTTTTGTCATAATACGACCGGCAATAACGGTACGGCTTTCATCTTCTTTATCTGCAAGTTCTTCTTTTGAGTACTGATCCCAATCTGCTTTTAAGCTTTCTGCTGTACCTGTACGTTCGAACTTCTCACCAAATGGATCAATTCCTAAGTCGCGTAATTCTTGTAATTTTTGGCGACGCACCTGCATCTGATCATTCATTTCTTCTGTCATTCTTACCTCTCCTTTTCGTCTTACACTTCTACTTTTTGTTGTGCGTTCATTTCATCTCGGAAATTCGTAAGTATCTCAATCATTTCCGCTTCCGTCTCTGCTTGATTCAAGGCTTTACGTGCTTTTCCGTTACCGCGCACACCTTTGAGGTACCATGATGCATGTTTACGCATTTCCATGACACCTACTTTTTCACCTTTTAATTCTACTAAACGGCGCAGATGTAATAAAGCAATTTCAACTTTTTCTTCAATTTGTGGTTCTTCAATCAATTCTCCTGTTTCAAGATAATGTACTGTTCTGTATATCATCCATGGATTACCAAGTGCTTCACGACCAATCATTACAGCATCTACGCCTGTTTCATCAAGCATTTTTTGTGCAAGTTCTGGGCTTGTTACATCACCATTTCCAATTACCGGAATAGAAACTGCTTCTTTTACTTGGCGAATGATATCCCAATCCGCTTGACCTTCATACATTTGTACGCGTGTACGACCATGAATAGAAATAGCTGCAGCACCTGCACGCTCTGCTGCTTTTGCGTTTTCTACAGCAAAGATATGATCTTCATCCCAACCAATACGCATTTTACATGTGACTGGCTTGCTCACACGTTCTGTGACAGCAGAAACCATTTCATATATTTTATTCGGGTCTAATAACCAACGCGCACCTGCTTCACACTTGATAATTTTAGATACAGGGCAGCCCATATTGATATCAATAATATCCGCTGTTGTATGTTTGTCTACATATTCTGCAGCTTCAACAAGCGTTTCCTTTTCACCACCAAAGATTTGAAGTGAAAGTGGTCGTTCATTTTCATCTATATATAACATTTTCATTGTCTTTGGGTTATTAAACAAAATGGCTTTATCACTGACCATTTCAGCGCATACAAGACCCGCTCCAAATTCTTTCACTGTAAGACGGAATGCCGCATTACAAACACCTGCCATTGGAGCAAGTACGACTCTGTTCTCTATTTCAACATCTCCAATTTTCCACATAACATGGATTCCTCCATTCTTTCCGTTCTATCTATTAAACACGTATTCATCCACCATAACGAACAACGGTGTCATCAGGTTTTACAAGTGTATGAATTGCCTTGCCTGATCTTGGTTCAATCACATGTGGTGCGATGTCATTCAGCGGGATCATCACAAAAGCACGTTCTGTCATTCTAGGATGTGGGACCGTCACACGCTCTGTTTCAACAATATCTTGTCCATATAAAAGCACGTCAATATCAATTGTACGCGGACCCCAACGTACTTCACGTACGCGATGTAACGCTGCTTCCACCTCAAGAGCTACATCTAACAATTCGATCGCTGATAATGTCGTTTTGACATGTACACACACATTAAGGAAGTCTGGTTGATCTACATAACCCACTGGCTTTGTTTCATACATCGGCGATACAGCTATCACATCAATCTGAGCATGTTGATCTAACTGAGCAATCGCTTCTTTTATTTGTGCTTCACGATCACCGATATTCCCACCAAGTCCTAGATACGCGTCTATCATTTTACTTCACCCTTACTATCTCGATACCAACACCTTGATAATAACCTGGTATTGGTGGATTTTTCTTAGTGATTCTTACTTTCGTTTCCATTACACGATTATAGTGTGAATTTATACGCTTTGCAATACGTTCAGCAAGATGTTCCAATAAATTCACCGGCTCACCTTCCATGATTGCCTTCACATCTTCATACACTTCTCCATAATGGACCGTATCTTCTACTCGATCAGAATGACCAGCTTCTTTAAGATCTACTTTCATTTCAATATCTACTGTAAAGATTTGTCCAATCTCATTTTCAGCAGGTAATGCACCATGATAGGCATAAAATTCTAAGCCTTGTAAAAAGATTTTATCGCTCATTTTCATAACCTCTCAAACTGTCCATCGCTTTTGCTAAACGTGCATTCATCAATACGTTATGAACACGGACACCATGAACACCTTTCATAATACCGTATGCTGTAGTCGCAGCTGTCGCTTCATCACGTTCATCCACTTGATTATCTCCACCAAGAATTTCCTTGATAAAGCGCTTACGGCTTGTCGCAAGTAATACTTTAAAACCAGTTGCAACGAGTGCATCAAGCTGCGCCATTACTTCCCGTTCTTCTTCACGTGTTTTCGCAAAACCAATACCTGGATCAAGCCAAATATGCTCTTTTGGGATTCCGGCTAGTTCAGCTTTGTTAGCTTGTTTCAATAATGTCACAAGCATTTCATCCATAACTGGTTCATCACGTTGACCGTCTCCATTATGCATTAAGATAATTTCAGCGTCATGTTCTGCTACGACTTTGAATATATCGGGGTCATAAAGCCCTGCCCATTGATCATTAATCATCGTTGCCCCTGCTTGGAGTGCCGCTTCTGCTACCTCACTGCGATATGTATCCACTGACAGTGTAGCTGGAATTCCTTTTAACGCTTCTACTACAGGCACAACACGTGCTATTTCTTCTTCAACTGAAATTTCTTCAAAGCCAGGGCGCGTTGAAATACCACCGACATCAATAATATGTGCACCCTCTTGGATCATTTGGTTGGCATGTGCAACTGCTTTATCCAATTCAGTGTATTGACCGCCATCAGAAAATGAATCAGGTGTCACATTTAAAATCCCCATGATTTGTGTCTCACTCATCAGAATACTTCCTTTCCAAGTTTTTCACGAAAGTTTTATTTGATTCAATGGATTTATTATAACAAAGTTTGCCGCATACAACGGATATGTAAGCTCGACAAAATTGTCAACGAGGCAATGGGAATGTTAGTAAATCATATAAGTAGCACTTTTAATCTTGATAGCAATAAATAAAATCATTCTCTTTAAAACTCACCCGTCTCATCTTAGTCCAAAACATAAAAATTCCCGTTAATGTATAGCAATCACATTAACGGGATAAAAGCATTAATTAATCAAAGTTGTAAAGTGGTGTTGAAAGGTAACGTTCACCATTACTTGGTAAGACTGTTATAACTGTTTTTCCTTTACCAAGTTCTTTAGCTTTTTGAATTGCAGCATAGATTGCAGCACCTGAAGAAATACCACCTAAGATACCTTCTTCTTTTGCAACACGACGTGATGTTTCCATCGCTACTTCGTTACCAACTTTGATTACTTCTTCATACACTTCAGTGTCTAATGTACCTGGTACGAATCCAGCACCTAAACCTTGTAATTTGTGAGGTCCTGGTTCTCCACCACTTAATACTGGTGAGTCTTCTGGCTCAATCGCAACGATTTGGATATCTGGGTATTTTTCTTTTAATACTTTACCTGCACCAGATAATGTACCACCTGTACCGACACCTGCTAAGAATGCATCAATTGTTTTGCCTTCGAATTGTTCAACAAGTTCTGGACCTGTTGTTAACTCATGCACACGTGGGTTTGCAAGGTTTTCGAATTGTTGTGGCTCGAAATAACCGTGTTCTTCTTTTAATTCTTTCGCTTTTTTAATGGCACCTTTCATTGCTTCTGCACCAGGTGTTAAAACAAGCTCTGCACCGTATGCTTTTAATAAGTTACGACGCTCTTGACTCATTGTTTCAGGCATTGTGAAAACGGCTTTGTAGCCTTTTGCAGCACATACAAATGCAAGACCGATACCTGTGTTACCACTTGTTGGTTCTACAATTGTATCACCTGGTTTGATTTTACCTTCTTTTTCAGCTTGTTCAATCATTGCTAATGCGATACGGTCTTTAACTGAACCACCTGGGTTTTGGTATTCTAATTTCACATAAATGTCTGCTGCGTCTTCACCTGCTTGATGACGTAACTTCACTACTGGTGTTTGACCAATAATTTGCGTAATGTTTTCTACGGGTTTTCTTACCATATTCGATAACCTCACTTTTGTTATATTATTCATTCAAATACTTAGTTAATATATCGGATATAATTAGTGTATCATTGTTCAGACAATTTCAAAAGTAAAATGAATGATATCACACAAAAATTTCACATTATTTCATGGATACAAGTAATTCTTCTAGTTCTGCTTCTGTATATTGATATTTTGTACGGCAGAAGTGACATTCCGCTTCGGCACCGTGATCTTCGCGAATCATACTTTCAATTTCCGCTTCACCTAGACCTTTAATTGCTGTTAAGAATTTGTCGTGACCACAGTTACATTCAAATTCAACAGGCATTGTTTCCAAGAATTCAACGTTATCCACACCTAGAATTTCTTGTAGCATACTTTCTGGCGTATGACCTTGATCAATTAACTTAGAAACGGGTGTCATATTGTTGATTGCTTCTTCTAATTTTGTAATTGTTTCTTCTTTTGCACCAGGCATCACTTGAATAATAAAACCACCTGCCGCTTTAATTGTGTTGTCTGGATTAACAAGAACACCTACACCAACAGATGACGGTACTTGTTCACTATTTGCAAAGTAGTATGTGAAGTCTTCGCCAAGTTCACCAGACACAATCGGACTGTTTCCTGTATAGTAATCGCGTAACCCAACATCTTTTACAACGTTGATAGAACCATTCGTCCCAACTGCACGACGTACATCTAATTTACCATGATCATTTAATGCAAAGTGGGTTTGTGGATTTGTTACGTAGCCACGTACTTTTCCTTGTGCATTCGCATCTGCAACAATTTTACCAATTGGGCCATCGCCGTTTACTGTCACAGTTAATTTTTGTTCACCTTTTAACATGGCACCCATCATAACCGTAGCTGTCATCGTACGACCTAGTGCTGCAGAGGCAGTTGGCCATGTATAATGATGCGTTTGTGCTTCTTGAATCGCATCTGTTGTTTTCGCACTATATGCACGGACTTCTCCACCATATGCGAGTGCTTTTACAATATAATCTTGCGTCATTTTCTCTAATCTCCTTTTTTAATATGACAATGTGATGATACGAGTACGTCATTGATTTCGTTTTCTGTTAAGTCAGAGGTTATTAAACCATAAAATCGTTCCCTATAAAACCATTAAGTAACACACGCTTAACTTTTGCATGATTCAAAAATCCGTTTCACTTAATTCTCAAGAAATTTCAACTCAATAACCTTGTCCAAGGGATATCCTTTTTCTAAGGTGCTCAATTCATTTGATGACCTTTATTCATAGAACGGTTGTCACAATCTATAAATAAAACATCTCCATCTCAGCGTTCTTCTTAGAAATAAAGTCCCTACTCACAGCGACTTCGTTCAAATTTGATTATCATATTTTATCTATGTTGCACTATCATACTCGCGTAGACTCATAAGTACAACTGATATGACTCACACGACATTTTTACCATAATTCGAACCATAAAAAAAAGACCTTCTCAATAGATGGGGTGTTCCCTCTATGAGAAAGTCTTATTCAACGACCTATGATTGACGTGGTGGTGTTTGATCATCACCAGGTTGATCGATTTCCGGTGCTTGATCGTAAGCTGTTGTATCTTCATCATCTTTATCTTCTGATGATGTTTCGTCACGATCTGATGCACTTGTATGCGAACGGTTAGTCATATCTTCTTGTTCACGACGAATCTCTTCGTATGATTTACCATACTTACCTTCACTGTATTCATCATCTTCAGAACGTTCAACGACTTTTGCATCATCATAATTCACTTCAGGTAGATGTCCTTCATGGAATAATGATTGAATTTGCTCAGCCACTAATGTCTCTTCTGTTAATAATGTTTCAGCGATTAAACGTAATTGTGATTCGTGTTCTAATAAGATTTGTTTACTGCGTTCATATTGTTCTTTAATGATACGCTGTACTTCTTTATCAATTTCAAAAGCAATCTGACCTGAATATTCAGGCTCTCCTGACATATCTTTGCCTAGGAAGACTTGACCGCCACCATGTGAGAATTGTAAAGGTCCAAGTTTTTTACTCATACCATACTTCGTTACCATCTCACGTGCAATTTGTGTTGCACGTTCAAAGTCATTTGAAGCGCCTGTAGATACTTCATTAAAAATGATATCTTCTGCAACACGGCCACCTAAAAGACCACTGATCTTATCTAACAATTCGGGTTCTGTCATTAAGAAACGATCTTGTTTTGGTAACATCATCGCATAACCACCGGCTTGACCACGTGGTACAATCGTTACTTTGTGAACGACTTCTGCTTCATCAAGCACCATACCAATAACAGTGTGACCTGCTTCGTGGTGCGCCACAATGTTACGTTCTTTTTCAGAGATCACACGTGATTTCTTAGCTGGACCTGCAATAACACGGTCTGTTGCTTCTTCAATATCACGCATATCGATTTTTTTCTTACCGCCACGCGCAGCAATTAATGATGCTTCATTTAACAAGTTCTCAAGGTCTGCACCTGAAAAACCTGGTGTACGTTGCGCAATGGCTTTAAGGTCTACCGTCTCATCTAATGGTTTGTTCTTAGCATGTACATGTAAAACTGCTTCACGTCCTTTAACATCTGGACGACCGACTTGAATTTGACGGTCAAAACGACCTGGACGTAAAAGTGCTGGGTCTAAAATGTCAGGGCGGTTTGTTGCTGCAATCATAATGATATTTTCATTTTCACCGAAACCATCCATTTCAACTAATAATTGGTTCAATGTTTGTTCACGTTCATCATGTCCACCGCCGACACCGGCACCACGTTGACGACCCACTGCATCAATCTCATCAATAAAGATAATACATGGTGCATTCTTTTTAGCATTTTCAAATAAGTCACGAACACGGCTTGCACCGACACCTACGAACATCTCAACAAAGTCTGAACCACTAATTGAGAAGAACGGCACGCCTGCTTCACCCGCTACAGCACGTGCAAGTAATGTTTTACCTGTACCTGGTGGACCTACTAAAAGTACACCTTTAGGAATACGTGATCCCATTTCTTTAAATTTCTTATTGTCTTTTAAGAAGTCAACGATCTCTACTAATTCTTGTTTCTCTTCATCTGCACCCGCAACATCTGAAAAACGAACACGGCCTTTTTGACTATCGTACATTTTTGCTTTGGATTTACCAAAGTTCATCATACGACCGCCACCACCGCCGCCTTGCGCTTGACTCATGAAGAAAATGAAGAGCAGTGCGATCACTAAGACTGGGATTAATGTTGAAATGATGCTAACAAAAATACTCTGTCCTTCTTCTTCTTTGACTGTGAATTCTAATCCTTTTTGGTTTTGAGCTGTATCAGTGATTTTATCGAGCTCTTTATCATTATTAAACAATACCGTTGACGCAAAGTCATCGTTATTTTTCAACTTACCGCTCACTTTATACACATTATTTTCTGGTTGAATCTCCAATGACTTAACGTCACCCTTCTCCAACTTTTGCATAAATTGATTATAAGTAAGTTCTTTCGGGATATTACCATTGCCATTAACCCATGAAAATAACCCAAAGATGACGACGCCCATCATCGCTAAAAATAGCACGTTACGAAAAGCTTTCTGCATGCGACGTTTCCTCCTACTCCAAATATAAAGCTAACAAAAATTTTACCATAATCTAAAGTCTTCTTGCTAGTAATTGTGCTTAATGTCACTTGTATACAACAAAAGACAGATTTCCATAGTTTCTAACATCTGTTTTGAATCTTCCTATGGCAACCCGTCTTTCATCATATAACTATCCTTGCGTGTAAATTTCAGGCTTCAACGTACCAATATAAGGTAAGTTACGGTACTCTTCTTTATAGTCAAGACCGTATCCAACAACAAATTCGTCCGGAATCACTTTACCTACATATTTCGCTTGAATATCTGCTTTACGACGATTTGGTTTGTCTAACAACGTCACAATCTCTAATGAGTTAACGCGACGTGATTCTAATAATTCCGTAATAGATTTCAATGTTGTGCCTGTTTCAAGAATGTCTTCAATGATTAAGACATCTTTGTTTTCAATTGATGAGCCTAAGTCTTTTAGAATTTGTACTTCTCCTGTTGACTCAGTACCACCGTGATAACTTGATACATCCATAAAATCAATCGCAAGTTTTGTGTCGATACGTTTGATTAAGTCTGTCATGAACAAAATAGAACCTTTTAAGATCCCAACACAGAATAAATCTTTATCTTTGTAATCCTCAGTCAAAACGCGTCCAAGTCGTTCGCAAATCTCTTGAATTTCTTCTTCCGTTAATAAAATATCTTTTAAATCATTTTTCATTTATGTCATCTCCCAAATATTGAATGTGTATATATTGATGATATGTAGCATGTTGGTAACACGTTCCGACTGCCAAAATCTCATCTTGATCTGTTGTAACGATCGGCATCTGTTCTCGTTGTCCTCGAGGAACTTTCTGATCAATCATAAGCCGTGTCACTTTTTTATGGTGTCCATTTGAAAGTTTTACACGGTCACCGGTCTGGCGTGTTCGAATATATAACACCGGATGCAATCGAAAAATATCTTCTGCAATCTCAATGTGATATGAACCGATATCATACGTGCCTCCTGTCGTCACAGCTCGTGATGACAGTGCTATTTCTGTCTTAGCAGGCACTATGACTAATTTATCATACACGATATCGACATGCCATCTGTTTGTATGCATTAATGTCGTTTGTGCAACATCACTGTGCAGTTTAACAAACCAATCTTGATACGTACGTTCACTCACCGTCACGACTGATTCGAAGTGCAGGAGTAGCTCGTCCAAGACTTTCATTTTAACATGCGGTGATAATTGATTGAATGTTTTTCTTGGTACTTCCCAATGTTGTGTTCCTTTTTGGATCACTTCCCGGGAAATAAATTGTCTCGCCTGTTCTGTAAAAAGAGCTAATGCTTCTTCATGAACCGACATCAGCTTCAGTAATTGCTCACTTTGTAAATGTGGATTTTCTTCAATACGAGGTAGTAAACGATTACGAATATCATTACGTACATAAGCATTGCTTTGATTACTTTCATCTTCAAAGTATGGTACTGCATGCTGTTGTTGATAGGCATGAATTTGTGCCTTCGTTGTTGTGATGAGTGGTCGAATTAGACGATAGCCTTCCCGTTGTTCACTTGATGGGATACCTAATGAACTACGATCCACACGACCTGTAAAGATACGATAAAAGATCGTCTCTAGCTGGTCATCTTGATGGTGTGCCGTCAATAAATAATCAGCTTGTAAATTTCGCACCATATCATCAAACCAAGCATAGCGTAACTGTCGGGCTTCATTCTGAATACTCCGTCCCGCTTCAGTCTCTTCTGTTAAATCTAAGTAGTGAATATGTAACGGAACACCTCGTTCCTGACAATAAGCTTCTAAAAATTTGGCTTCTTGATCAGAGGCCTCTCGCAGTCCATGATGCACATGTAAACAAGTGAGTTGCTGATACGTATCGGCATATTCTGTCAGTAATTGATGTAAAAGCACCATACTGTCAATTCCAGTTGATACAGCTAGTACAATATGATCCGTTGACTGCCAAAATGGTTTCATCACACAAGCACTCCTTGATTTAATCTTCTTACACTGTCGGTTCTTCACTTTAACAGCGAAAAAGAGGTTGAGATTCAAAGTTCCCTTCGTTTCTCAACCCCTAGATTGTGATGACTTATCGACGTGAACCTCGGCCACCACGTCTTGACTCTGCTTGACGTTTCACAGAATTAAGTTTATCTTCACTATCTTTTAAGAAGTTAGATAGTTTTTTCTCAAAGTCTTCCGGTTTTTGTGCTGGTTTTTGTCGACGTGGACGTTCTTTTGCTTTTTTGATTGATAAACTAATTTTACCATCATCCGCAATAGAAAGTACTTTTACTTCAACTTCATCACCTAATGATAGATGATCTTCTACGTTCTCAACGTAATTATCAGCCACTTCACTGATATGCACAAGCCCGCTCTTTCCTTCTGGCAACTCCACAAACGCACCAAATTTTTTGATACCAGTGACTTTACCTTTGACTTTACTTCCTACTTCGATTGCCATTGTTATAATGAATCCTCCCGAGTTCGATATTTAACTCTATTATACGGTTGTTTGACTATTTACACAACGACAAAAACCGATTTAACCCTTTTCTTTAATATTTTTATCACGAGGTTGTGAAAGGAGCGCTTAGAATTCGAGTAGAACTAGAACAGCGATCAAAATTGATTTTCAAATTTTGTAGAGCTGTGAAGTTCTACCGAGAATTCTGCTCCTTGAACACTGACATCACGAGGTTGTGAGAGAAGCATTTAGAATTTGAGCAGAACAAAAGTCATTTTCAAAATTGATTTTTGATTTTGCAAAATGACTGAGTTCTGTCGAGAATTCTGCTCCTCGAACACTGACATCACGAGGTTGTGAAAAGAGCCTTTAGGTTTTAGCAGAATTCAAAAAGGCGACATGCTGACTGTTTCTGACACTTTCAACATGCGCCCTTCTATACTATTCTTGTTGATTATTTTTCTGATCTTCAGGCAATTTAAAGATGACTTCACCGTCATTGCTCAAATAGTATTCATCTCGTGCAATTTTTTCGATATATTCATCATCATTTAAATTATTCAATCGTTCTTTTAATTCAATTTCTTCATCTTGAATCTTCTGGTATTCTTCTTCTTTCGCTTGTCGCTCTTGAGAGGCTTGTTGATTACTGTGCATTTGTACGCCCACCATGATTAACAAGACAATAATAACCGCAAGAAGTCCACCTCCAAATACGAGCATCCGTTTCTTAACGACTTTTTTTAAGCGTTCTTGACGCTGACGCTTCGCATTTTCTTCTGATGTGTATTGATTGCCAATACCTTGCACTTTTTTGCTCACGTGGCATCACCTCTCTCAACATCCATTACTGTAATCGTTCTTCTTTAACAAGCTCGTACATACCTTTTGCATTTTCTTTTGTTGCATGTTCATTCAATGCCGTTACTTTAACCGTTACGACTTTCTGACCAAAACGAATGACTAACTCATCGTCTATTTTTACAGTGGTACCTGCTTTGGCTGTTTGACCATTCACTGCAACACGACCTTGATCGCTCAACTCTTTCGCAAGCGTACGGCGTTTGATTAGACGCGATACTTTTAAATATTTATCAAGTCTCATGGTTTCCTCCTTGTGCCAAATATTGATCTAGCGCTTCTTCTGTAAAGTCCTTATTTTTGACTTCATCATACAGTTTTAAGAAATGACGTGCAAATACTTTCTCGAACTTCACACGTGTTTTTTTACCTTCTGCGGCTTTTTGTGTCTGCCAAATTGACATCACATCTTCCACATCATCTGCTTTTTCATCATTAAATACATGTGGATGACGGCGAATCATTTTATCTGATAGGGATGTCACTACCTCACGTATATCCATGTAGCCTGACTTCTGACCGATATGTGCGTGTAATAAGACTTGAAGTAAAATATCTCCAAGCTCTTCAATCATATGCCAATCATCTTCATGATCAATTGCTTCGAAAAGTTCAAATGTCTCCTCTAATAAATAACGTTTCAATGTTTCATGCGTTTGTACTTTATCCCACGGACATCCTGTTTCATCATCTACTAACTGCGCAATGACCTGATTTGCAAAGTCAAAATCACCGTACAAAGCTTTTTCATCCGTCACAGCTGGAATAAATACACTTGTTAAGTTTGTGAAAATGGCTTGATGATCTAATTCATAAAGTGGCACTTGGGTAACTGCTGCACCAGATTGATTTGCGCCATCTACAATAAATACTTCAAAGTCATCTGGATAGCGTTCCATCAATGTCAGTTTCAACTCTCCTGCCACCATCTCACTATAGACTTGCGTTAAAATAGTTGCCGTGCGTGGATTCAGTGCTACAACATCTAGCGCTGTGGCATCAAGCATCGTAAATCCATCATTTGGATCTACATCTACTGCTGCGAAAATATCATCAATGAAACTACGTCCGCCTTTTAATACGACTTTAACATCGTAGTCTGCTGCACGCGTCAATAATAGCTGTGTCGTCGTTTCGGCAACACGTGGATGTCCAGGAACGGCATAAACAATATCTTCCTGTTGTGCACGTTCCAACAATTGCGTTGTAATCGCTTCGTATACGGGTTCGAATGTATCGTATTGTTCATATACATGATCAAATGATTGAATCTCTATATCTGATAGCTCTTGAATGACTGGATGGTCTGCTGTTCTTACATATAAGCATTTTTGTTGTGTGATTAAGCGATAAACACCCATCGGCAACTCATCCAAACCATAGTTACCAAGACCAATAATTGTTAATTGATGTGTCATCATTTTCTCCTTTTCTTCCAGTTATACATTTTATCTCCAAATGGTAAGTGTGACCATTCTTCTTCATCTAAAATATTAAGACGTACTAACATCCATCCGATTGTCAAAACGCCGATCATCGCTGCAACAAGCAGTTCTAATAAGCTACCGAATCGAGATGTAGCAGGTATGAGCCACTGGCTAAGTTGAACAGTCACTGTCATGATAACTAATGAAACAGCTAACTTGCCATAAAAGTTTTTTAATCGATGAAGTTGGTAACAGCGCACGACACCTTGATGCAGCGTCATAACGGTGATCACTAGAGATAGGACAGTAGCAAGACTGGCACCTAGCATCTCAATATGTGTAATGAGCAAAATATTCAGTGCTAATTTACTCACTAATCCCATTAGAACGGCACCTATAATCAAGCGATAACGTTCATAAATCTCTAACAATGCCATATACATCATCATCATTGAAACACAGATAACAGTGAGCATATAAATCGTCAGTGTCATCGTCAATGCGTTGCTTTCAAAAAAGACCCGATTCAAATTTGGCAATAAGTTCATCAAGCCAATACCACTTGCACTACTAATAACAATCGTCATTTTAAGTGAAGCATTCGCATAACTATTCATCTCATCAATCGCACCACGTCGTTTCGTATCCGTCAACAATGGTACTAAAACAAAACAAAATGTCGTGGTAACGATAAGTCCCATTTGAATAAAAGAGGCACCTCGATCATATATCCCCTTTTGCATAATAGCATCTTGAAATGCATATCCCGCACCAGAGCGTAACATGTTTACAATTGTAAAACTATCGACAACTTGCCATAAAATCACAATCAAGTGACTTACCGCAAAGATAATGATTGCGATAAAGAATTGTCGCAATGGGAGAGAAGGCGCTTGTTGCTCGAATGACTTTGTATCACGTCGCCACCACAAGTACAATGTAGAAACGATAAAACCAGCAGTCGATGCATAGATCGCCCACGTCCCAGCTGTATAGATCGATACGTCCTGACGAATAAAATAGACAATGACGATACCAATGATCCCAACACGAATACATTGTTCAATCACTTGTGAGTAAGCTGGGTAGTTCATTTGATGTTGTGCTTGGAAATGTCCGCGTAACAGTCCTAAAATACCCACTACAAGAAAGCTGACACTTGCCGCCTGTAGCATAGGCGTTAACTGAGGGTCTCCCATCCATCGGGCAATCTGACCTGCTCCCATATATAACAGAGCCCAAATAAGAATACCCATTGGTTCCATGATCAAAATCAAGCGACGAAACATAGGACGACTCGGAGGGCGACCGTCTAAAATTTGTGTAAAAGCACTTGGTATCGCATTGCTCGATAACACGACGCCTAATGCAACGATTGGATATATTTGTTGATACGCATACAGTCCTTCATCTCCGAGTACATTCTGATAAGGCACACGATATAATGCACTCAGTACTTTCACTGCGATTAAAGCAACCGTTAAGACAACGACACCATTAAATGCCGCTTTCGACTTCATCTTCTAACCTCAAACTTTCTGCTAGAATCTTCGCTAAAAACTTCAGTGATTCCAACCATTGATTACCTTTCTTCAAGGTCACTTTCATACTGCCATCTTTCACACCCAGTGTCATACTACGACCAAGTGGCTCAGATTGACGGAAGAGTTCTTCACCATTGATACGATTCGTTCCTGCTGGTGTCAACAAGATTTCAATCGTCTTGCCTGTATCTTTCACATGTTGCACGCCTACTTGTAATAAATACGTTTTAATTTCTACAGAATCTAATAAATGGGCAACTTCTTGTGGATATTCATTAAAGCGATCTAACAATTCATCTTTAATGTCCATCAATTGTGTATGTGTTTCTGTTGCACGTAATTTTTTATAAATCTCAATTTTTGCTTGTTCATTTTGAATATAAGATGCTGGTAAATAGGCATCCAATCGTAAATCCATTTCAAGTTCTGGTGCCTGTGCTTCCACTTTGACACCGCGTTTCTCATTAACCGCTTCTTCCAACATTTGCGCATAGAGGTCGTAACCAACAGAATCAATAAAGCCGTGTTGTTGCTTTCCTAATAGGTTCCCTGCACCACGAATATTCAAATCGCGCATCGCAATTTTAAATCCGCTACCAAGCTCTGTAAATTCCTTAATCGCTTGTAGACGATCTTCTGCTGTTTCGGTGAGCACTTTATTTTGTGGATGTAAGAAGTAAGCATACCCAATACGACTTGAACGTCCCACACGTCCACGTAATTGATACAATTGACTCAAGCCAAAACGATCCGCTTCTTCAATAATCAGTGTGTTCGCATTCGGCACATCCACACCTGTTTCAATAATGGTTGTTGTGAGCAGAATGTCATACTCACCGTTAATAAAGTTCAACATCGTTTCTTCGAGATCTCGCTCTGTCAGCTGTCCATGCGCCACACCAATCTCCGCTTCTGGCATCAGCATGCGCAGCTGTTCGCGCTTCTCATAAATGGATTGTACTTTATTATACAAGTAGAAAGCCTGACCTTCCCTAGATAATTCACGTTCTAATGCTTCTTTGATAAAGTTCGCATTTTGCTCTAAGACGTATGTTTGAACAGGGAAACGGTTTTCAGGTGGTGTTTCAATCACTGATAAGTCGCGCACACCTAACATACTCATATGCAATGTTCTCGGTATCGGTGTTGCTGTCAATGTGAGGACATCCACATTTGCTTTCAAGGCTTTAATTTTTTCTTTATGTCGCACACCAAAGCGTTGCTCCTCATCGACAATTAACAAACCAAGGTCTTTATATTCAATAGTCTTGCCTAATAGCTTATGCGTACCTACCACAATATCAACAAAGCCTGATTTTAAGCCTTCTTTTGTTTCTTTGATTTCTTTTGCAGTACGGAAACGACTCATTAATTGAATTTCAACAGGGAAATCGCGCATGCGTTCAATCAATGTTTCATAGTGTTGTTGTGCCAATATCGTCGTTGGAACAAGAAATGCTACTTGTTTCCCTGACATGACTGCTTTAAACGCCGCGCGTACGGCCACTTCTGTTTTACCGTAACCCACATCACCACAGAGTAGACGATCCATTGGGCGCGCACTTTCCATATCGGCCTTAATTTCTCGAATTGACTTATCTTGGTCTTCCGTCAATTCATATGGGAAGTCCATTTCAAAAGCATGTTGCTCTTCAGTATCAGGTGCAAATTGGTAACCGACAGATTGCTCACGCTCTTTGTATAGTGCAATCAATTCATCAGCAATATCTTCAACGTTACTTTGTACTTTCGCTTTTGTTTTTTTCCATTCACTGCCACCTAATTTATATAACTTAGGTGTTTTATCTTCTGAACCGACATATTTTTGTACTTGGTCCATCTGATCAACAGGAACAAATAGCTGATCTGTTCCCTTATACTGAATCTTCATGTAGTCACGATGCACATCGCCTACTTCAAGTGTTTCAACACCCAGGTAGCGTCCCACACCATGATGTACATGAACGACATAGTCCCCTACATTCAATTCTTGATATGACTTAATCTTCTCAGCATTCGTCAATGTTTTACGACGTTTTTTAGAAGTCTTCTTCTGTCTTGATTTGAATAGTTCACGTTCGGTGATCACAACGAGAGACATATAGGGTAGTTCAAAGCCTTCTGATAAACTCCCTTCAACAATCGCTGCATGACCAGGCAACATCGCTTCAATATCCGGTTCTAACAATGTTGGCACATGCATCTCACTGAGCATCGCTTGAATACGTTCTTTTTTCGTCTCTGTTTCCGCAACAATGACCATACGATATTCTTGACGCATAAAACGTTGAAGTTCAGAAGTCATAATATCGTACTGACCATAATACTGTTGGACGGGCTTACATGAAAACTTGAAAATCTCATCTAGCTTCACAGGCATCGATGCAGTAAACAATGTAAAATACGTAATCTGTCGCTGACGAATCAGTGTTTCAAAAGCATCATCATCCATAAATCGCTGACCGATAAAGCCTTTTCCACTTTCTACAAGATTTTGTAAAAAGTCAGTCGTCTCTTCAGTCAATGTATCTTCAGTTTCTTTTACCCGTTGGTATTCATCGACTAACACAATCGCATTGTCTTTAAAGTAGTCTATGATGGTTTCTGACTGCTCATACATAAAGGCAATCAATCGTCTTAACACTTGAGGATCAAAACGTTCTTCATCCGTAATATGAAAGGCATCATACGTATCTTTTAAATCTTGGCGGAATGATTTTTCAATTTTTGGACGTGTTTCTTCATAAGCTGCTGTTAATTTTTCAACTGTATGCGATCTCACCGACTCAGTCATAATAAAATCATGCGTTGTCGTAATTTCGATCGTATCAACATTTTCCAATGAACGTTGTGTCTCCACATCGAATAAGCGCATGGAATCCACTTCTGTATCAAATAACTCAATACGCACCGGTTCGCCAAGTAGTGGGTAAATATCAATAATGCCACCACGAACGGAAAAATCACCAATATTCGTTACAACGGACTCTCGACGATACCCCATACTCACAAGCTTCGTTAAAAATGCATCCAAATCTAGATCATCACCGATATTTAAAACCATCTGATGTGATTGCCATAATGCTTTTGGTGTAAGTAATTTCTTCAATCCATTCAATGGAACGACAAATAACCCGCGACGCTCATGCGCGAGTGCTGTTAATGTACGGACACGTTCACTCATAAACTCTGGGCTTTGTGTTGAAAACTCTTCAGTCATCATATCTTGAACAGGATATTTATACAGTTCATCATCCGGCACAAACTGTAATAAGTCGGCTTCTAACTTATCTGCTTGATACAAGTTATTTGTCACCAATAAAACTTGTTTATGACTCGACTGGTACGTCTCTGCAATCATAGCTGCTTTGGCAGAAGGCGTCAATCCTGTCACTAACAGGTTATTGTCGCCTACTTTTTCCATTAAAGCATTAAACTGTGTATCTCTCTTTATGATTTCATTAATGATTGGTTTCACTGAATCTCACCATTGTAGTGTGTCATGACATTCTCAAAAGTTTCACCGCCGATGAATGCTTCCACTGCCTTTGCAACATGTTCAATGACTGGTTGCATCGTTTTCATTTCTGAATCAGAAAACTTTTGTAGAACATAGTCAGGCACGGACATCCCATTGGTCGGTCGATCAATACCAATTCGGATACGTTTAAAGTCACTTGTTCCTAGGTGTGCAATGATGGATTTCATCCCATTATGACCACCTGCACTCCCTTTTTGTCTCAAGCGGATATTGCCTTGTGCCAAGTCAAGATCATCATAAAGCACTAATAAGTCTTCTATTTCAATATTATAATAATCCATTAATGGGCCGACTGCTTCTCCAGAAAGGTTCATTAATGTTAAAGGCTCAATCAACATGACTTTTTCGCCATTGATACGCGCAATTGTATAAGCCCCACGAAATTTTTGCTTATCCAATGTTATTTGATGTTGATCTAACAACGCATCAATGACTTCAAAGCCAATATTGTGTCTTGTGCGCTCATAGCGTTTGCCAATATTTCCTAAACCCACAATACATTTCATCACTTGTTCCTCCATTATTCTCATTACACTTACACTTGTGTGATTTATCTCCATTTATGTCGTTAATTATCACGATATATGACCTATCTATCGTAACACAAAAAGCCCTTTTTTCGCTCTATTGAACACTGTTGCCCGTAAAAAAAGAGCACTACCCATTGAGATGGATAATGCTCTTTAGAAGATATCTTATTCTTCTTCAGATTCTTCTTTTTCTTCGCCAACAACTTCAGGCTCTTCAGTAGTTGCTTCGCCTTCCATTGCTTCGATTTCTTCTTCAGTTGGTTCTTCTGTTGGTGCAACAACAGATACAACTGCTTCTTCAGCATCATTTTCGATAGTGAAGTCGCCTGATACTTTAATGTCTTGTACGCTTAAAGTATCACCAACGTTTAATTCGCTGATATCCACTTCGATGCTTTCAGGAATGCTGTCAGGAGTAGCAGTAATGTTTAAGTCGAATAATGGTTGTTCAACTACGCCACCTTCTTTTGCACCAGGTGCTTCACCGATTAAGTGAACTGGTACTTCAACAGTACGCTCTTCGCTCATGTTGATTGCTAAGAAGTCGATGTGTGTAATTTGGTTTTTAAGAAGATCGAATTGGTAATCAGATACCATTACTTTGATTTCTTTTGAACCTACACCTAAAACGATAACACCGTTACGTCCTACTTCACGAATCACTTTGATGAAATCTACTTCATCAACTTTAACTGATACGTTTTTTGTACCGTAACCATATACTACTGCTGGTACTTTACCTGCTTCACGGATTTTACGTAAATCTCCGCGTGTTTGTTTACCTTGACGAATAATAGACTTTAATGAAGCCATATTCATTTTCCACCTTTCCGTTGCACGTCTCTCGTGCAGCATTTGCCCATCAGCTTATTCGCTGCTTGCAAATGTGTATTTGTCCGTCATGACACGAACAGAGTTATTCTACACAGATTTTAACAAGAAGTCAACCTATCTTAGACAAATAATACACTTACTGATTCACGCTCATACACACGGATAATCGCTTGTGCTAATAATTCAGCAACAGAAAGTTCTTTGATGTTTTTAGGTTTTTGTTCATCTTTTAATAAAATTGAGTTAGTCACAATCAATTCTTTAATTGCTGAGTTTTCAATTCGTTCTTTAGCAAGGCCTGATAATACTGGGTGTGTACAGCAAGCATATACTTCTGTAGCCCCTTTATCTTTCAATGCTTGTGCAGCTAATGTGATCGTACCTGCTGTGTCGATAATGTCATCGATAATAATTGCTGTTCGCCCTTCAATTTCACCCACAATGTTCATCACTTCTGCAACATTTGGTTTTGGACGGCGTTTATCAATAATAGCAATTGGTGTTTTTAAAATGTCCGCAAGTTTACGTGCACGTGTTACACCACCGTGGTCTGGAGAAACTACAACACATTTCTCTGGATCGATATCTTTATTATTGATGAAGTAATCAGCTAAAATCGGTACGCCCATTAAATGATCAATCGGAATATCAAAGAATCCTTGAATTTGTGGTGCATGTAGGTCTAAAGCGATCATGCGATCTGCACCTGCTGTTTCAAATAAATCTGCTACAAGTTTCGCTGTAATCGGTTCACGGCTACGTGCTTTGCGGTCTTGACGCGCATAACCATAGTAAGGTACAACGATTGAAATTGTCGCTGCAGACGCACGTTTACATGCATCAATCATAATTAATAATTCCATCAAGTGAACGTTCACTGGATTTGAAGTTGGTTGAATAATAAAAACATCACAACCACGAATACTTTCTTCAATATTGATTTGAATCTCACCATCGCTAAAACGTTTTACTGTACATTTTCCAAGTTCCACACCCACTTGGTCTGCTACTTCTTTTGCGAGTGGTTCATTACCTTTCAATGAGAAAATCTTCAGAGACGAGTTTTTATATTCGGTATTTAACATGATAAATCCTCCAATAATTGTTTTGATCACTAATTTATTTTAAATTTTATTCCACTTATTTTACACTTTATGATTCTGTTGACTCATTGTCTAAGTAGCCTGCTTTTGTGACTTGTCTTGCACGTCCAAGTGCCAAACTCTTTTCAGGAACATCATCTGTAATCGTTGAACCTGCTGCAACAAGCGTACCGTCACCAATTGACACTGGCGCAACTAAGTTTGCATTACAACCGATAAAGACATCTTTACCAATTGTTGTCTTAAACTTGTTCACACCGTCATAATTCACAGTAATCGTACCGCAACCAATATTTGTACGGGCGCCCACTTCTGCATCACCGATATAACTTAAGTGTGATACTTTTGCACCGTCATCGATACGTGCCTTTTTAACTTCCACGAAATTACCAATCTTCGTTTCTTGTCCAAGATCTGCACCTGGTCGTAACTGCGCAAATGGCCCAATTGCTGATTTTGCACCAACAACCGCTTCGGCAATCACTGATTGTTTGATAACTGCGTCATCATTAATTTGACTATCGCGTATTTCAGAATATTGACCAATACGCACATCGCTTCCGATTGTTGTTCGACCTGTAATTCTGACACCCGGCTCAATAATGGTATCTGGACCAATTATCACATCTGGACCAATGTATGTTGTGTTTGGATCAATAATCGTCACACCTTCACGCATATGATATTCATTTGTGCGAATACGATACGCTTGTTCTGCACGACTCAATGCAACATGATCATTGACACCCATAATTTCATCAAAGTCTTCTGTATGATACACACCAATATGACCTTGTTGCTGTAAGATAAGTGTTAACACTTGTGGAAGGTAGTATTCACCTTGTGCATTATTGTTATCTACTTGATCTAATAATGTAAATAACGTTGCATTATCAAAAGCGAAAATACCTGAACTGATTTCTTGAATTGCTTTTTGTGCTTCTGTCGCATCTTTCTCTTCAACAATTTCTAAGAGTGCGCCTTGTTCGTCTCTTACAATACGACCATAGCCAAAAGGTTGAGCTGTTGTCGCTGATAGCACAGTTGCTTGTGATTTTGAAGCCTCATGATGTGCCATTAATTTTGATAATGTTTCTGAGGTGATCAGTGGTGTGTCACCACATACCACTAATGTAATGCCTTGTTGTGTTGCTAAATGTTCTGCCGCTTGCTTCACCGCATGTGCAGTTCCTAGCTGTTCTGCTTGAAAACTATATTGTGAAGTCTCTCCAAGTGTTGCTTTCACTTGCTCTGCTCCATGACCAACGATCGTTACAATATTCGTTACACCTGATTGTTGCACTTGATCAATCACATGCGCAATCATAGGCTTCCCAGCCACTTCATGAAGCACCTTGTATTGCTTTGATTTCATCCGCGTCCCTTTGCCAGCTGCTAAAACAATCGCGTGTCTCTGCATGGTAATGAACCTCCAGTTTTTTTGCACTTCTCTATAATTATAATTTAAGCGTGTGTACACTTTCAAGAAGTAAAACAAGAAACACGATATTCACATAATAGAAACTCTGACAAAAAGGCTTAGTATTTACAAAAAATTAACCGATAAGCAAAATTAGATCCTAAATTTTTCCAAAATCGTACTATCCTTGCTGAAAAATCTCCCACTTAAATACTTATAAACCATTTCCAAAAGCAAACACTCATTATGGTTCAATCCCAATCCAAAATTCAAAAAGAGGCTAAGATAGGAACAATTAAAAGTTCTATCTTAGCCTCTGTGTAGACTGATTCACATCACCATGTATCTTCTGCCTACTTTTCAGTGTTATTATTCTTCTGTTTCTTCTTGCGCTGGAAGTACTTCGTCTGTCTCGTCATATACTTTCATTACGGCATCTTGAATTTCTTTTCTCATTTCTGAGTTGATTGGATGTGCAATATCACGGAATTCGCCATCTGCTGTACGTTTGCTAGGCATTGCGACAAAAAGACCTGAGTTGCCTTCAATAACGCGTAAATCATGAATAACAAAAGCATCTTCAAGTGTGATTGATACTAAGGCCTTCATTCTTCCTTCCGTTTGTATTTTTCTAAGTCTAACATCTGTCACTTTCATAAGTGCGCCCCCCATAGATTTGTATATAATTTTTTAGAACGAGTTTGAGACACTACTTGTTTGCGCTCAGGGGAGTCGCTGAATGACTCCCAAAACAAGTATTGATCCAATCTCTATTCTTTAACTTCAGCAATCATTTCGATTTCAATCTTTACATCCTTTGGTAAACGTGCAACTTCAACCGCGCTTCTTGCTGGTTTATGTGCATCAAAATATGAACCATATACTTCATTTACCTTTTGGAAGTTTTCCATGTCAGATAAAAAGATTAACGCTTTAACCACGTGATCTAAATCAGAGCCTGCTTCTTCAAGAACAACTTTCAAGTTTTCAATGACTTGTTTCGTTTGTTCCTCAATAGCGTCACTCACAATCTCCCCTTCTGTATTTAATGGGATTTGACCTGACGTATAAACCATACCGTTAACAATTGCTGCGTGTGAATATGGTCCAACTGCTGCTGGTGCTTTTTGTGTGTTAATTAGTTTCATGTTGTTCGCTTCTCCTTTTTAAAATTTAGATAAACTATTACCTGGTTCCACTTTGAAGTCTTGGTTATATTCATCAACATCAGACAAGCGGACAAGAGAAGTGTAATCTTCAATCAATCGCTGTTTTACTTCTTTGGACTCCACAAGTACAGATACCCCTTTTACCTGTGCTTTAAACTCTGCCATCAGATTCATAACTCCATTGATTGAACCTCCCGCACGCATAAAATCATCTACTACGAGCACATTTGAATGTTCTTTCAATGTTCGCTTTGACAATACCATCGTCTCAATCTTTCTTGAAGAACCGGATACATAGTTAATCGATACGGTAGATCCTTCCGTCACCTTATTGTCTTTACGAATCACAACTACTGGGAGATTGAGTACACTTGCCACAGCATTCGCAAGAGAAATCCCTTTCGTTGCAATCGTTACAATCGCATCAAGCTCTTCATCCATATAGATGGTTGCGATGAGTTTACCTACCTTTTTCAATAATGTAGGATTCCCCATCAAATCAGATAAAAAGAGATAGCCACCGGGTAACAATCTGTCCTTTTCTTGCAATAACGACGTCACCTCTTGCACGACTGCTTCCGCTTCTTCGCGTTGCATCTGAGGTCGATACCTGACGCCTCCACTCGCACCTGCAACGGTCTCAATTGAACCGAGTCCTTCTTTAACAACTGTGTCTTTAATAATCTGAACATCTTCGCTAATCGATGACTTTGCCTGTTGAAACTTCTCTACAAAGTAAGTCAGCGGTACGAGTTTATTTGGATTGCTAATTAAATATTGAGTCATGTAAACAATTCGTTCACTTCTTTTGTATCGCACCTTTATTATTCATCCTTTCTCTATCAGTTAACCAAGTGTCCTCACAAGGTAAACATCGTTGCAACAACCACATACAGCGTTATAAATATGACGTGCTTGACGCTCTCGCTGTGCGAATCCGTACACAGTTGGTCCACTGCCACTCATCAATGCTCCGTCTGCGCCACTGTTCAACATCGTTCTTTTGATTTTCTCGATCTCAGGTTGTAATTGCATTGAGACAGGTTCAAGTCGATTGGATAGACTTTGACACATCAGTTCATAATCTTCTTCTTCAATCGCTTTTAAGCATGCCTCTGTATGTACATCATATGGTTTACTTAAGTCAAGTCCCCCATAAACTTCAGGTGTTGATAAACCTGCTTGTGACTTTGCAATCACCACCCAAGATGATGGTGGTCGCTTCAAGAGCTCGAGTTGTTCTCCACGCCCTTTACACAAAGCCGTTGTTCCATACACACAGAAAGGAATATCTGATCCTATCTCTGCAGACAATGTACTCAATTCTTCCAATGATAGATCCAACTCAAATAAACGATTCAGTCCACGCATCGTTGCAGCAGCATCGCTGGAGCCTCCTGCTAAACCAGCCGCTACAGGAATATTTTTATCTAAAGTAATCGTCACACCTTGTTGAATGCCATATGTTTCTTTCATCAACTGTGCCGCACGATAAGCTAAATTGCGTTCATCTGACGGAATAAAGCTTTCATCCACTTTCAAAACAATCTTGTTATCACGACGTTTTTGAAAAGATAAGCGATCATTCAAGTCAATCGTTGTCATAATCATCTCAACTTCGTGATAACCATCATCTCTTTTGAACAAAGTGTCTAATGTTAAGTTAATCTTAGCTGGCGCTGTTTCATAAATCATCACAATTTCCTCTTTCAAGTTGGTATTACAGTGATTTTACCATAATTAGCCGTATAACTCGAAATTAAATTTTAGGATACTAAAAGTACATACAAAGTTTTATAAAATATTACATGAATCTCATATTCGTATAATAACCTCAATTAACAATGAAAACAACCGACATTTGAAAAGTTCTTTTAATATTATAAAAAAGTTTAAACACACACATATTAATAGCAGGATAATCTTAAAAATTTTGAAGATATAAAAATTATCCCTCTATATAGAATCAATGAATCAATATTTAAATCTCATGCATCAAATACGACTGTCTAATATCCCCCATAAATGACTAAAAGCCATCCAATCCCATGATTGAATGACTTTCTGCTTCAATATAAATGCTGTTATGCATATTTAAATTTATCTTGCGCTGACTTCTTGATAAGTGTCATCGTCGACAAATGAGACATGTACATTTTGTGTAAGTACATCCGCATATGTATATGACACACGCTCAAAGTTGTGTTTATCCGGATCAAGTTCAACAACGAACACTGATGGGTACGTTTCCGTTAACACACCACAACGTTCAATTGTTTTCTTACGTCCCCCATTAGCTTTAAGTACAATACGATTCCCTAACTGACAATCAAGTCGATTTTTGATGTCTACAATAGATTTTGGCATATCGCTCCACCTCGCTATAGGTGTATTATAACACAAAATTAGCGTAGAAGTCAACAGAAATCTTTAATTTTAACAAGGCATATTTGTAATGTCAATTGTTTTAAACTTTTAAATTCGGGAAATTTTTCAATTCGTCATACAATCGTGCATATTCTTGTATTGACAACGTTTCCCCACGTCTTCTCGAATCAATACCAGCTTGTTCAAGCCACAAGTGGATATCTTCTTTATATTGTTTTCCGTCTATAAATAAATTTTGATAGTTATTTAAAATCGTTTTTCGTCTTTGTGCAAATGCACCCTTCGTCATTTTAAAGAAAAGTGCGGTATCATCAATGTCGACCAGTGGTTGTGGACGCTTCATTAATTTAACAACGATTGAATCTACATTTGGTGGTGGCATGAATACCGATTTCGGTACCGTCATCACAGTTGAAGTTTCAGTATAATATTGCGTCACAATAGATAAAGAACCATATGCCTTCGTGCCGACTTGTGCGTTTAAACGTTCACCCACTTCTTTTTGCATCATCACAACATACCCATCGATTGGGATATTTTGTTCTAAAAGCGTTAATAGAATAGGTGTTGTAATGTAATACGGTAAATTTGCAACTACCATGATTTTATCGCACCCTTGTAAATATGTTGCGATTTCACTGGCAACATCTGCCTTTAAAATATCTTGATTAATTACTGTGACATTATCATAAGGCGCCAGTGTCTCACCTAATACGGGAATCAGACGCTGGTCAATTTCAAATGCAAGAACTTGTTTCGCGTGTTTGGC
The DNA here is from genome assembly GCF_025558425.1 of Staphylococcus sp. IVB6240. NCBI lineage: Bacteria > Bacillati > Bacillota > Bacilli > Caryophanales > Staphylococcaceae > Staphylococcus > Staphylococcus dromedarii. Next base: position 205,161 of record NZ_CP094718.1, on the reverse strand, counting down.
TAATTGTTGTGTTAATGACCCCATACCAGGACCGATTTCAATAACACCTGTATTCTCATCAATCCCTGATGCATCGATAATCTTGTGTATAATATTGACATCGATTAAAAAGTTTTGTCCTAAGCTTTTCTTAAAACTAAATCCATACTGATTCAGCAACGCTTTCGTTCTCGAAGGCGTTGCAATATCTTTTTCGAACATATCTGTTTACTCCTCTATTTCCAATGCGCGTCGCACATCTTCTTCTGTATAGCCAAACGCATTCAGTTTTTTTAATAATTGTTTACCATTCGAATGACCGATATGAAGCTTTCTACCTAATATTTCTCGTCGACGTCTCGCATCTGGTCCAATAATCAAACCTAAATCAATTAACACGGCTTTATCGATCGTTTCTTCACCTTCAGATAAAGGCGTCGCAACATGCATCAATGCTTCTCGAATATCTTCTAGAGAGGCATGTTCTACACCAATTTTACCACGTTTACTTTTAGCTGCTTCTCGATCGATAAAAGCATGTTTGACACCTGGAACCGCATTGCGAATCGTTGTACGTATTTTATCACCCGGGAAATCAGGGTCCGTCAATACTATGACACCTTTCGTCTCATGCGCTTGTCGTATCACATCTAACACTTCCTGATCAATCGCGCTCCCATTGGTTTCAATTGTTTCACATGTAACGGCACTTTTCACACGTGCTGTATCATCACGGCCTTCCACGACGATAAATTCATTAATTTTCATGATGACACCTTCTTTTTAATCTTTCCCAGCATATATTATAAGTTAAAGAGTCTCTCTGCATTTTCAGTCGTTTGTTTTGCGACTTCTTCATATGTGATGCCACGTAACTCTGCAATTTGTTCTGCCACAAGTGTGACACGAGCAGGTTCATTACGCTTTCCACGATATGGATGTGGTGTTAAATAAGGCGCATCCGTTTCCACTAATAAGCGATCTAACGGTACATGTTTTGCCACTTCTTTTGGTTGTTTCGCATTTTTGAATGTAACAGGGCCGCCCAATGAAATATGGAAGTTGAGTTGATTAATCACAACATCAGCAATTTCTGGTGAGCCACTAAAACTATGCATAATACCGCCCACTTCTTCTGCATGTTCTTCAATTAAAATATCAATACAATCCTGTGTTGCTTCACGATTATGAATCACAATTGGGAGTTTCACACGTTTCGCCAATGCAATCTGTTTACGGAAAACCTCTTTTTGGACATCTTTTGGTGATTTATCCCAATGATAGTCTAATCCCATCTCACCGATACCAATCACTTTTGGATGTTCTGAGAGCTTTTCAATCCAAGATAAGCGTTCCTCAGTAAAATCAATGGCATCAACTGGGTGCCATCCGATAATTGCATAAATAAAATCATAGTCTTCAATCAATTGCATCGCACGCTCAATCGTTTTCGTATCAAATCCAACAACAAACATGCGATCAACACCCGCTTCTAACGCGCGATCAATCACTTCCTGTAAATCTTCATCATATTGATCTGCATTTAAATGAACATGTGTATCAATTAACATGTGTCTTCCTCCTTCATAGTCTTCTTATAGAAAAGAGGTGAGTCTCCAATACATGACCTCACCTCTTCATACATCATTATTTAATCACGGCACCATTTGGTACAGCATTTGGTAAGCTGATTAAAGTCAGCACACCATCTTTTTCAGCTGATAAAATCATACCTTCAGATTTTTGGCCCATTAATTTCGCAGGTTTTAAGTTTGTAACAACAGCTACTTTTTTACCAATGATATCTTCTGGTTGATAAAATTTCGCAATACCTGAAACGATTTGGCATTTTTCATGACCTAAATCAACTTGAATTTTTAAAAGTTTATCAGATTTTTTAACATTTTCAGCATCAATGATTGTCGCAGCTTTTATCTCTACTTTGTCAAATGCCTTGATATCGATTTGTTCCTTACTTGGTACAACATCTGCTTCTGCTTTTTTAGGCTGCATAGATGTTTTAATATGATCTACTTCAGCATCCACGTCTAAACGAGGGAAAATCGGTGTTGGTTTGTCAGTCACAGTGATCGGTGCTATCAAACGACCATAAGATGTTAAACTATCTAATTCGAATAATGACGCGTCATCAATGTTCAGTTGTTCAAAAATTTGTTTTGGCGCATTTGTTAAGAATGGACGTAACAATACAGCGGCAAAGCGAATGTTTTCAACAAGATGTGCCATCACATTGCCAAGCATGTCTTGTTGTTCAGGATCTTTCGCTAAAATCCATGGTGTTGTCTCATCAATATATTTGTTTGTACGACTGATGAACTTCCATACTATTGATAATGCCACTGAGAATTGTAAGTCTTCCATATTTTCATGGTAGGCTTTAACTGTATCGAGTGCCATTTGTTCCATCTCAGCATCCAACTCATGTTTTGGACCTGCATAAGCTGGCAACTCACCATCAAAATATTTATTAATCATTGAAAGCGTACGGTTCACAAGGTTACCTAAGTCGTTTGCTAAGTCATAGTTTGTACGCTCAACAAAGGCTTCTGGTGTGAATACACCGTCAGAACCGAATGGGAGTTCACGCATTAAATAATAGCGCGTTGCATCTAATCCATAACGATCGATGAGGACGTTTGGATCCACTACATTTCCTTTAGACTTACTCATTTTACCGTCTTTCATTAAGATCCAACCATGCGCAAAGACTTTTTTAGGTAGTGGTAAGTCAAGCGCCATTAAAATAATTGGCCAAATAATAGAGTGGAAACGTACGATTTCTTTTGCCATTAAATGAATATCTGCAGGCCAATATTTGCGGAATAATGTGTCATCATCTGTTAAATAGCCTAGTGCAGAAATATAGTTCACCAATGCATCTAACCATACATATACGACATGTTTAGGATCTGATGGGACTTTTACACCCCAGTCAAATGATGTACGTGACACAGCTAAGTCAGCCAAACCTGGCTTAATGAAATTGTTGATCATCTCATTTTTACGAGATGGTGGTTGAATGAAGTCTGGATGTTCATCGTAAAATGCTAATAAACGATCCGTATAATTTGAAAGTTTAAAGAAGTAGCTTGCCTCTTTTACAAGTTCAACTTCATGGCCTGAATCCGGACTTTTACCACCGACGATTTTGCCATTTTCATATACAGGTTCAACTAATTGTGTTTCAGTATAGTATGTTTCATCCGGCACAGAATACCAACCTTCGTATTCGCCAAGATAAATATCACCTTGTGCCAATAATTTTTCAAAGATTTTTTCCACAACAACTTTATGGCGTTGTTCTGTTGTACGGATAAAATCATCATTAGAAATATCTAGCTTCTTCCAAAGCGCCTTAATTTCCTTAATCATACCGTCTAAATAGTCAATTTCAGATTGACCTGCTTTTTGTGCTTTTTCTTGAATTTTTTGACCATGTTCATCTGTTCCTGTTAAATAGCGTACATCATAGCCTTGCATTCTTTTGTAGCGTGCAATCACATCTCCAGCTACTGTTGAATATGCGTGCCCAATATGCAAGTTACCACTTGGATAATAGATTGGTGTCGTAATATAAAATGTTTCTTTCACCATCGGCGCTCCTCCTCATTTCTTATCTAATCTAATATATCTAAATTCCCTTTTATTTTCAATATATGCCTACGATTGTACTTCTATGTCATGATAGATATTGTAAATTGTTTTTGATGGCATTTCTCTCTCTTGTGCCACCTGCTTAATCGCCTGTTTCGGTTTCATTTGTTGCGCAATATAATGTTCTACATGTTCAGTAATAGAAAGTGCCTCATACCACGCATCTGTCTCTTGTGCTTCCTTACCTTCTATCAAGACGACAAACTCACCTTTCAGCGGGATAGCATCTTCCAACTGTGCGATTAGTTCCGTCACAGACCCTGTTTCAATCTGTTCAAACTTCTTCGTCAGCTCTCGCCCTAGTGTTACATTTCTCTCAGAATCTATCTCCGCAATTGCCTGTAGCGTATCTTTTATACGAAATGGTGATTCATACAAAATCAGCGTGCTCTCTTGAAACATTCTTACCTGCAATACTTCAAGTTTTTCACGTGCTTTACGTGGTAAAAACCCTAGAAATGTATACGTAAATGATGGCAGACCACTCGCCATCAGCGCAGTCAACCCTGCATTCGCTCCAGGAATCGGTACGACATGAATGCCTTCTTCTCTCGCACGCACAACCAGTTCGTATCCCGGATCAGAAATCAACGGAAGCCCCGCATCTGACACTAGTGCAATATCTTGCCCTTCTTGTAACAATGAAATAAGTGCATCTGTCATCTGTTCTTTATTATGCTCATGATACGATTTCAACGGTGTCTCAATTTCAAAATGATGACATAATTTGCGTGTGACACGTGTGTCTTCACATGCAATGGTAGATACTTCTTTTAAAGTACGAATCGCACGAAATGTGATATCTTCTAAGTTCCCGATAGGTGTTCCTACTAAATATAAATGCGCCATATTATCGCTCCTCAATTAACGCTAATTTTTGTTGGCGTGTCAGTTGTTTTATCGCATACTCACGCTTTAGCGCTTCTGACTTCGTCTCATAAATTTCATAATATTTAAGACTTACCGGACGTCTTATTTTTGTATATTTGGCCCCTTTACCTTCATTGTGTTTTTGAATGCGCGCTGTTAAGTTCGTTGTATAACCGGTATAAATAGACTTATCAGCACACTCAAGCATATACGTATAATGTTTAGCCATAATACACACGTCTCATCTCTGGTGTATATTCATTATTGTCATCATAAATATAGAATGGTGATGCAATATGCAATCCTTGATTACCACCTTTGCGTGCTTCAACCACAATCGTCTGTGCTTCTTTGCCAGCCTTACTATAAATCATATGTAGTTGTTTCGGTTCAAGTTGGTAACGTCTCATCGATGTCACTAAATCGAGCAATCTTTCCGCCCTATGTACCATAACGATGCGCCCACCTTGCTTCAAAGCATGATTTGCTACACGTAAACAGTCATCCAGCGTACAATAGATTTCATGACGCGCAATTTTATGTGCTTCTAATTGATGTTGGTGCACTTGATTCGCCTTGAAATAAGGCGGGTTACATGTGACCAAGTCAAATTGTGCAGGTTTAAAATGTTTCGGAATTTCATTAATATCCATTTCTTGAATCGTAATACGATGCGATAATTCATTTTCTGCAACACTTCGCTGGGCCATACTCACAAGTTTGGGTTGAATTTCAATACCAGTGATCTCATTATGCCCTTTATCCGACAGAAGTAACGGAATGACACCATTACCCGTACACATATCCAGGATACGATCTCGTTTACGAACATTAGTAAAATGTCCTAATAACAACGCATCCGTTGAAAAAGAAAAGACCGCATCATTTTGAATAATGCGCAAGTCTTCTTTCAACAGATGATAAAATCTTTCATCAGCCTCTAACATAGTACCCCACCTATCACAACTTATCATTCAGAATATCCATACAGAAAATACAATCTTGTCCATTACGGTGCTTACCAAAAACATCATGACAAATATGGAAACCTTCATGATATAACGTCGCAAAATACTCTCGACTTTGTAGTTGTTTCTTTTGAGGCGTCTTCTCCTCTGATGTATTCGAAACACGTTCAACAGGCGTTGCTTCAGGCTCTTGATTCATCAATGTCTTCAAGTTATCATTCTCAATTTGTAACGCGACATTCTCCTCAACGAGCTCAACAGTCAAAGACTTCAGTGCTTGCATATCTTCTTGGATACGATTTACATTATTTTCTAGCTTTACTAAATGATTGAACAGTTCATTTCGATCCAATATGCCTGCCTCCCTATTTTAATAACTCTAACTCTTCAATATGGTATTCCATCAATTGATTATCACATTCCAAACGAACCTGCATTGTGACATCTATAATATTAAGCGATACAACTTCTCCCGTGCCTTCTGGTGTTTCAACTGACGCACCGATATCTGGTAAACTTGCACGTGCTGATTCATAAAAATCATTTTCATACTTCAAACAACACATCAGACGACCACATGCGCCAGAGATTTTTGTAGGATTCAGTGATAAATTTTGATCTTTCGCCATTTTAATAGAAACTGGCTCAAAATCACCTAGAAAAGTCGCACAACAAAGTGAGCGACCACAAGGACCAATACCGCCTAGAAGTTTCGCTTCATCACGCACACCAATTTGGCGTAATTCAATACGTGTTTTCAGTTTTTGAGCCAACATACGTACTAACTTACGGAAATCAATACGTTCATCAGCTGTAAAGTTAAAAATCACCTTCGCACGATCTAGCGTGTATTCACAATTCACAAGTCGCATATCCAAGGCTAGTGTCTGGACATATTCCTTGCACAATTCAAAAGCCTCTGCCGCTCTTTCTTCATTGTTATGATATGCTTCAATATCCGCTTCCGTTGCCACACGAAGAATTGGTTTCAATGGTAAGACAACATCCGCCTCATCCACCATTTTGGGTGCATATTTTACAACGCCCATTTCAATACCACGATGAGATTCAACAATAACGTGCGTTCCCTCTATTAGTGTCTCATCCGATGGTGCATAGTATTCCAGTGTGTTTGTCTTTTCAAAATATATTCCAACAACGAGATGCACAGGCATCACCCTTTCATCTTAATCACAATCTGCTCAAAAACTAACGTTGGATTGACATTTTGCGTCAATTTTTTATGTGCTTCAGTTATCACTTCAACAATATGTGTCAGTTGCGCATAACTTAACTGATGCACCATCTCTTGATAACTTCCTGCTAATTCTGTAAATATTATTTTTTCGCTCATACCTACTTTGGTATAAAGAATATCTTGAAAATACGCATTGACTGCTGCCAATACGAGTTGCTGTAACTGTCTATTTTTAGCATGTTTCAATAACTCTATCACACCAATTAATGCCATATCCTGTTGTTTCACAAGCTTTTCACACCATTGCATTGTTACTTGTCTCAATGGGGCGAGTTCATAAGTCTCAACCAATTGTTTTGCTACTTCCACTTGTGTGGTATAAGTGCTTAGTAATGCCGCAATCGGTCTTGAAAATTCTGCTTGTTCCACCAAATATGTGACAAAATCAGTACGTGCCATTGGTTTAAAATACACGTGCTGACAGCGTGAATGAATCGTATCTAAAATTTGTTCAGGCTTAGTAGATAACAAAATAGCCACTGTATTTGTAGGTGGCTCTTCTAAAAACTTTAGAATACTGTTCTCCCCTTGCACCGTTAACTTTTCAAAGTCTTGAATCACATATACTTTATAATTACTTTCAATCGGCAATCGGTTCATATGATGGACCAATGCTTCAATCTGGTCTTTTTTTATATTTGCTTCATCCGTTTGCACATAATGAAAATCTGGATGATTATGCATCTGCACTTTAGTACGACATACTTCATCATCTTGGCACAATATTAATTGCGCAAATGATAAGGCCGTAGAAGACATCGCTTCCGCATCATTGCCTTCAAATAAATAGGCATGTGATAACTTGTCATTGCGATGTGCCGCTGTTAAACGTTCAATCTCTGTCATTGTGCACAATCCTCCTTATTGCTTTGTTGCACGTACGAATGATCAAATTGAAAAAAGGTTGAGACAGGTTGCAATCCTAAGACGTGCATACACTGCCACAACCTTCACTATCATTTTTAGAATTGATGAAAGGCATCTACCGGCATCACGAATACTGTGGCGCCGCCCACTTCCACTTCAACAGGATATGGAATATAGGAATCTGCACTTCCGCCCATCGGTGTAATTGGAGAAACAAGTTGTTCTCTGTTTCCACAAGTCGTATCGATCAGATCTAATATCTCATCTACACGCGCATCGTCCACACCACACAAAAACGTTGTATTTCCTGCACGCAAAAAGCCACCTGTTGTTGCTAATTTTGTTGCACGAAAGTTATGTTTAACTAGTTGATCCGAAAGTTCTTGGCTATCTTGGTCTTGAACAATCGCTATAATCATTTTCATTTTTGTCACACCTCTTACCCATTATTATAACATATCTTATTAAGGGTCTATACTGACATCCGATTAAATTTCTTATGATTTTCTTTCAATTTCTTTTTGAATCACAGCCACAACATCTGCGACTACTTCATCCACAGATTTACTCGCATCTATCACCGCAAAACGCTCCGGATTTTGCGCAATCAACTGTTTATAACCACCAATAACCGCCTCATGAAATGCAACATCTTCCTTGTCCAATCGATTTTGTTCGCGTTGATTATCGGCAATACGTTGACGTCCTAACTCTGCTGGAATATCTAAATAAATCGTGATGTCTGGATCATGACCTTCTATCGCAAAGTCATTAATACGCTGTACACCTTCCACACCAATTTGACGCGCATACCCTTGATACGCCAACGAACTATCAACAAAACGATCACATAACACAATACGGTTCGCTTCGAGTGCAGGAAGTACCTTCTGAACAAGATGTTCGCGTCTTGCCGCCGCAAACAATAGTGCTTCTGTACGCCCATCCATTCCTTCTCCATCCAATAAAATATTGCGAATGGCTTCAGCCGTCTCAACACCACCTGGTTCGCGCGTTGTCACCACATCATGTGCCTTTTCAAGCTCTTTCGCAACCGCACTTAACACCGTTGTCTTCCCTGATCCTTCTGGCCCTTCAAACGTAATAAATAATCCCATGTCAGTCATCCTTCACTTTTATTTTGCCATCTTGTAATCCTTCAACTCTTAGTTGGGATTGATACCATTTTGCTATTAATTTTATCATAGATTTCGTTATCTTTTCGCCTTTGAGCATGCTCGGAATACCCGGTGGATACAACACCAAATGTTGTGCTAATACTTTGCCTTCAGCCTTTTCAAAAGGAAGCCAATAGCTATGCGTTATATGCTGTGGTTCATAGCGCCCAGAACCTGTATAGAGTGCTTGTTGCATTGACTGCGTATCCGTCATACTTTCTGTAAATGTCATATGATGAATACGTGTAATCAAATCCTCAAACGGATAAGCATCTCCCTTATGCCATAACGGTAACACCCATAAAACGTGATGTGAATCCGACAATTCTACATAAATACCAACAGACTCCATCACTTGCTGCAAGGTATCTCCTGACATACCCGGACGATAAATCAATAATTTCAACGGATCATTCATTTCTTTAAAAGATAACCCACATTTACTTAAAGCATCTAATAACTGCTGACGACGTTCAAAAAACAACTGACTCTCATATCCTTCATAAAAATCATTTGCAGTCTCTAAACTTGCCATTAATAAATAAGACGGACTTGATGATTGGAATGTTTGTAGTAAACGAATCACCTCATCACGTTGTGGTGCGTCTTTATGTATAAATAAAACAGAACTCATCGTTAAGCTTGGCAATGTCTTGTGAAATGACTGCACAACAAAATCAGCCCCAAAATTCAGTGATGATACCGGAAATCCTTCCAAATCAAAATGTGCACCATGTGCTTCATCTACTAAAACAGGACAATGGTTTTCGTGAAAATGTTGAATCGTCTCTTTAATATCAAAAGTTTGCCCATAATAATTGGGATACGTTACCACACCTAACTTACCAGATGATTGTTGTCCATGGGTCATATCAGGCTGTATATATTGAGATGACTGTTCATCTACTATGGTTGGCAATATAGTAGCTTGTTGTCCCCCTAGATCCAGTGCATTAAAAACCGATTTATGCACATTGCGTGCTAAAACAACATCACCCTCTAATAGTTGAAACGCATGAATAACTGACAGAATACCACTTGTCGTTCCATTCACAAGGTAAAAGGCATCATAATCTGGATGACGTGTCACACATGTCATACTTTCTTTCAGTACGCCTTCAGGTTGATGCAAATCATCAAAACCTGTAATTTCTGTAACATCATACTTCGCCTGTAAAAAAGACATATTACCAATCATGCCATTTTTATGCCCTGGCACATGCATCGATATCGGTTCTTTTTCAGCCCATTCATTCATTTGATGCCATAATGCACGCTTCATATGCGACGCCTCCATTTCTTACTCTTTAATATGATAGCACAAATAAAAAGCAATCATTGTCGTGAAATTATTGCCAATTTTAAAACTATTATATTTTCTGTAGTTTAACAAAGCCAAAATTAGTTGAAGTGAGGCGCCTTGGCAAGCGAGTATTAAAGAAATGATGGTACTCAAAAAGCGCACAATTAATCATTAACTGTACACTTAAATGAATATAGTGATTACTACGTGTTCTGATTAAGTTAAATATAGAATGAGTTATTTTTAGTTATCTGACCACCACAAAAGATGGACATCCAATATATCTCCTAGAACGCAAAAAAAGAGAAGTCATATTGACCTCTCTTAGAAAAATTACCTGGCACCGTCCTACTCTAGCGGAACGTCAGTTCAACTACCATCGGCGCTAAAGAGCTTAACTTCTGTGTTCGGCATGGGAACAGGTGTGACCTCTTTGCCATTGGCACCAGATAAAATGAATGTTATACATTCAAAACTAGATAGTAAGTATATCAGTTACACAAACAAAACCTTGTGAAAAAATTTGATTAAGTCTTCAATCGATTAGTATTCGTCAGCTCCACGTATCACTACGCTTCCACCTCGAACCTATTAACCTCATCATCTTTGAGGGATCTTATAACCGAAGTTGGGAAATCTCATCTCGAGGGGGGCTTCATGCTTAGATGCTTTCAGCACTTATCCCGTCCATACATAGCTACCCAGCTATGCCGCTGGCGCGACAACTGGTACACCAGAGGTATGTCCATCCCGGTCCTCTCGTACTAAGGACAGCGCCTCTCAAATTTCCTACGCCCACGACGGATAGGGACCGAACTGTCTCACGACGTTCTGAACCCAGCTCGCGTACCGCTTTAATGGGCGAACAGCCCAACCCTTGGGACCGACTACAGCCCCAGGATGCGATGAGCCGACATCGAGGTGCCAAACCTCCCCGTCGATGTGAACTCTTGGGGGAGATAAGCCTGTTATCCCCGGGGTAGCTTTTATCCGTTGAGCGATGGCCCTTCCATGCGGAACCACCGGATCACTAAGTCCGTCTTTCGACCCTGCTCGACTTGTAGGTCTCGCAGTCAAGCTCCCTTATGCCTTTACACTCTTTGAATGATTTCCAACCATTCTGAGGGAACCTTTGAGCGCCTCCGTTACTCTTTAGGAGGCGACCGCCCCAGTCAAACTGCCCGCCTGACACTGTCTCCCAGCACGCTAAGTGCTGCGGGTTAGAAATCCAATACAATTAGGGTAGTATCCCACCAATGCCTCCACGTAAGCTAGCGCTCACGCTTCTAAGGCTCCTACCTATCCTGTACAAACTGTACCGAATTTCAATATCAGGCTACAGTAAAGCTCCACGGGGTCTTTCCGTCCTGTCGCGGGTAACCGGCATCTTCACCGGTACTATGATTTCACCGAGTCTCTCGTTGAGACAGTGCCCAAATCGTTACGCCTTTCGTGCGGGTCGGAACTTACCCGACAAGGAATTTCGCTACCTTAGGACCGTTATAGTTACGGCCGCCGTTTACTGGGGCTTCGATTCGTAGCTTCGCAGAAGCTAACCACTCCTCTTAACCTTCCAGCACCGGGCAGGCGTCAGCCCCTATACGTCACCTTACGGTTTAGCAGAGACCTGTGTTTTTGATAAACAGTCGCTTGGGCCTATTCACTGCGGCTCTTCAGAGCGTGAACCCTAAAGAGCACCCCTTCTCCCGAAGTTACGGGGTCATTTTGCCGAGTTCCTTAACGAGAGTTCGCTCGCTCACCTTAGAATTCTCATCTTGACTACCTGTGTCGGTTTGCGGTACGGGCACCTATTTTCTAGCTAGAGGCTTTTCTCGGCAGTGTGAAATCAACGACTCGAAGAAACGTATTTCTTCTCCCCATCACAGCTCAATCTTAACGAGTGCCGGATTTGCCTAACACTCAATCTCACTGCTTAGACGTGCACTCCAACAGCACGCTTCGCCTATCCTACTGCGTCCCCCCCATCGCTTAAAACGAATTTAGGTGGTACAGGAATATCAACCTGTTATCCATCGCCTACGCCTTTCGGCCTCAGCTTAGGACCCGACTAACCCAGAGCGGACGAGCCTTCCTCTGGAAACCTTAGTCAATCGGTGGACGGGATTCTCACCCGTCTTTCGCTACTCACACCGGCATTCTCACTTCTAAGCGCTCCACATGTCCTTGCGATCATACTTCAACGCCCTTAGAACGCTCTCCTACCATTGTCCTACGGACAATCCACAGCTTCGGTAATATGTTTAGCCCCGGTACATTTTCGGCGCAGTGTCACTCGACTAGTGAGCTATTACGCACTCTTTAAATGATGGCTGCTTCTAAGCCAACATCCTAGTTGTCTGGGCAACGCCACATCCTTTTCCACTTAACATATATTTTGGGACCTTAGCTGGTGGTCTGGGCTGTTTCCCTTTCGAATATGGACCTTATCACCCACATTCTGACTCCCAAGTTAAATTATTTGGCATTCGGAGTTTGTCTGAATTCGGTAACCCGAGAGGGGCCCCTCGTCCAAACAGTGCTCTACCTCCAATAATCATCACTTGAGGCTAGCCCTAAAGCTATTTCGGAGAGAACCAGCTATCTCCAAGTTCGATTGGAATTTCTCCGCTACCCTCAGTTCATCCGCTCACTTTTCAACGTAAGTCGGTTCGGTCCTCCATTCAGTGTTACCTGAACTTCAACCTGACCAAGGGTAGATCACCTGGTTTCGGGTCTACGACCAAATACTCATTCGCCCTATTCAGACTCGCTTTCGCTACGGCTCCACATTTTCTGCTTAACCTTGCATCAGATCGTAACTCGCCGGTTCATTCTACAAAAGGCACGCCATCACCCATTAACGGGCTCTGACTACTTGTAAGCACACGGTTTCAAGTTCTCTTTCACTCCCCTTCCGGGGTACTTTTCACCTTTCCCTCACGGTACTGGTTCACTATCGGTCACTAGAGAGTATTTAGCCTTAGGAGATGGTCCTCCCAGATTCCGACGGAATTTCACGTGCTCCGCCGTACTCAGGATCCACTCAAGAGAGGTCACGTTTTCGACTACAGGATTATTACCTTCTATGATTAACCTTTCCAGATTATTCGTCTAACATGTCCTTTTGTAACTCCGTATAGAGTGTCCTACAACCCCAACAAGCAAGCTTGTTGGTTTGGGCTCTTCCCGTTTCGCTCGCCGCTACTCAGGGAATCGATTTTTCTTTCTCTTCCTCCGGGTACTAAGATGTTTCAGTTCTCCGGGTCTGCCTTCTTACATGCTATGTATTCACATGTAGATAACACGACATAACTCGTGCTGGGTTTCCCCATTCGGAAATCTCTGGATCACAGCTTACTTACAGCTCCCCAAAGCATATCGTCGTTAGTAACGTCCTTCTTCGGCTTCTAGTGCCAAGGTATTCACCGTGCGCCCTTAATAACTTAATCTATAGTTATTAATTATGTGAGTCGTCATTTGACGACTAGCGATAATTTTAGTTTCAAGCTTTTGCTATTCACTCGGTTTTTGCTTGGTAAAATCTTTTATACTTACTTATCTAGTTTTCAATGTACAAGTCATTAAATTGGCAAGCCTTTTCATTCTGCTTCATTTCTTTCTTCACTTGCTCAGTTACATTAAGTAATCTTCGCTGCGTTCATCAAGAAATTCATAGACTGAGAAATGCTTTCAATTTAATTTTTAATTTTAGTTGAATCCTCAATATGAGCATTCAAAACTGAATACAATATATCACGTTAATCCGCTTATCACCTGAAGGTGATATTCCGTATATTATCCTTAGAAAGGAGGTGATCCAGCCGCACCTTCCGATACGGCTACCTTGTTACGACTTCACCCCAATCATTTGCCCCACCTTCGACGGCTAGCTCCAAATGGTTACTCCACCGGCTTCGGGTGTTACAAACTCTCGTGGTGTGACGGGCGGTGTGTACAAGACCCGGGAACGTATTCACCGTAGCATGCTGATCTACGATTACTAGCGATTCCAGCTTCATGTAGTCGAGTTGCAGACTACAATCCGAACTGAGAACATCTTTATGGGATTTGCTTGACCTCGCGGTTTTGCTGCCCTTTGTAATGTCCATTGTAGCACGTGTGTAGCCCAAATCATAAGGGGCATGATGATTTGACGTCATCCCCACCTTCCTCCGGTTTGTCACCGGCAGTCAACTTAGAGTGCCCAACTTAATGATGGCAACTAAGCTCAAGGGTTGCGCTCGTTGCGGGACTTAACCCAACATCTCACGACACGAGCTGACGACAACCATGCACCACCTGTCACTTTGTCCTCCGAAGAGGAAAACACTATCTCTAGTGCGGTCAAAGGATGTCAAGATTTGGTAAGGTTCTTCGCGTTGCTTCGAATTAAACCACATGCTCCACCGCTTGTGCGGGTCCCCGTCAATTCCTTTGAGTTTCAGTCTTGCGACCGTACTCCCCAGGCGGAGTGCTTAATGCGTTAGCTGCAGCACTAAGGGGCGGAAACCCCCTAACACTTAGCACTCATCGTTTACGGCGTGGACTACCAGGGTATCTAATCCTGTTTGATCCCCACGCTTTCGCACATCAGCGTCAGTTGCAGACCAGAAAGCCGCCTTCGCCACTGGTGTTCCTCCATATCTCTGCGCATTTCACCGCTACACATGGAATTCCACTTTCCTCTTCTGCACTCAAGTTTTCCAGTTTCCAATGACCCTCCACGGTTGAGCCGTGGGCTTTCACATCAGACTTAAAAAACCGCCTACGCGCGCTTTACGCCCAATAATTCCGGATAACGCTTGCCACCTACGTATTACCGCGGCTGCTGGCACGTAGTTAGCCGTGGCTTTCTGATTAGGTACCGTCAAGACGTGCACAGTTACTTACACGTTTGTTCTTCCCTAATAACAGAGCTTTACGATCCGAAGACCTTCATCACTCACGCGGCGTTGCTCCGTCAGGCTTTCGCCCATTGCGGAAGATTCCCTACTGCTGCCTCCCGTAGGAGTCTGGACCGTGTCTCAGTTCCAGTGTGGCCGATCACCCTCTCAGGTCGGCTACGTATCGTCGCCTTGGTAAGCCGTTACCTTACCAACTAGCTAATACGGCGCGGGTCCATCTATAAGTGACAGCAAGACCGTCTTTCACTATTGAACCATGCGGTTCAATATGTTATCCGGTATTAGCTCCGGTTTCCCGAAGTTATTCCAGTCTTATAGGTAGGTTACCCACGTGTTACTCACCCGTCCGCCGCTAACGTCAGAGGTGCAAGCACCTCGTCTGTTCGCTCGACTTGCATGTATTAGGCACGCCGCCAGCGTTCATCCTGAGCCAGGATCAAACTCTCCATGAAAGAAGTAAGCTTGATTAGCTCGTTTGATTGTTTAAGTCAATCACTCTTGAAAGTACTACTCTGAGTACTCAAATTATCGGAATTAACGTTGACATATTGTCGTTCAGTTTTCAATGTTCATATCTTTCGTCTTTCGACTCGACAAGAATTAATTATACACAAGTTATCAATCAAAGTCAACAACTTTTTAAAATTATTTTTTGTCGTTTTGTTAAGTGATTTGTTTGTCGCTCAACAAGATATAACTATACAGCCTTTCAACAGGTTGTACAACACTAAAAATTACACTCTTTAGATCACTTTTATCTTTTTGAACATTTATTACCAATTTTAATTGAAATAAATAAAAAAGAGCCGAGACAGACATATTTCTGCGACTCGGCTGTATGATAAGACATGTTGATGTTAAAGACAGCTTTATAGAATGAATGCCATCTTTTCTACCAAAATCTAACCATGTTTCTATTTTCTTCTATAGAAGTTTACATTTCTGTTCGTCCTGAAATAGCTTTTGATAAAGTCACTTCATCTGCATACTCTAAATCGCCACCAACAGACAATCCTTGCGCAAGACGCGTCACACGAATACCCAATGGTTTCACAAGCCTAGAAAGATACATTGCCGTAGACTCTCCCTCTAAGTTAGGGTTCATGGCTAGTATGAGCTCCTGTACACCTTCATCTTTCAAACGCTCTACAAGTGCCGGAATGTTGATATCTTCCGGACCAATACCATCCATTGGAGAGATTGTTCCGTGTAGTACGTGATAAAGCCCTTTATATTCTTTCATTTTTTCCATCGCAATCACATCTTTATCATCTTCAACGACACAGATGATAGATCGATCACGCTGCTTGTCTTCACAAATGTAGCATGGGTCTTGTTCCGTAATGTGACCACATGTACTACAATAAGTCAGTTCTCGCTTCACATCCACTAATGCTTTAGCAAACTGTACAACATCGTCTTCTTTCATCTCTAATACATGAAAAGCCAGACGTTGAGCCGTCTTAGGACCAATGCCTGGCAATTTCATAAAGCTGTCGATCAGCTTTGATATCGGTTGTGGATAATGCATACTACATCAATCCTGGAATGTTAAGACCTTTAGTATGTTTGCCAAGACGATCTGCTGTAAGTTCATCTGCTTTGTTCATCGCTTCGTTTGTTGCAGCAAGTACTAAGTCTTGTAACATTTCAACATCTTCTGGATCAACTACTTCTTCGTTGATGATGACATCCACGACTTCTTTATGACCTGTCACGATAACTTTAACCATGCCACCGCCAGCTGTACCTTCAATTTTTTCTTCTTTTAATTTATCTTGTTCTTCTGCCATTTTCTTTTGCATTTTTTGCATTTGTTTCATCATTTGTTGCATATTACCGCCACCGCGCATAATCAAGTTCCTCCTTTAATATCACAATAGCGATTGAGACCTACTATAGAATGTCTATAAATAATATCTCAACCGTTCTTTAACATTTGTTTCCAATTATACATACCTTTTTTTGACTTGTCATGTTTCGCTATCCACTTCATGAACAATGTCTGCTCCAAAAATATCTTTCGCTGCTTGCACAGCACTTGGTTGCGTCTGTGATGCTTTTGCCTGTGTTTGTGTAGGTTGTTCATTGCTATTGCGTTTCAAGCCTTCTATATAATCACTGCGTACTTGCATCCATTTATCAGCCGGAACACCGACGACTTCTACAGACTTATTGATGATATCTTTCACGACTTTTTCTACACTTTGACGCTTCTCTTCATCTTTTTGCAGGATTTCACAATGAATTTCTTCTTCAAATTTAATAAGCACTTTATCTTCACTAGCTGCGACTGGCTCTGAATTTTGTAGCAGACTAACCAATGCTTTTTGTTCTCGGTCCTTAGCATATTGAATCACATCGAGCCATCGTGCTTTGATACTAGCAATATCTTCTTTATTCGCATTGTCTAATACTTTAGCGATACGTTCTACTGAGTAAGTCGCAGTACCATTACGACGTTTCATTGGTTGTGCTTTTGGAGGTGCTTGTCGACTTGGTCCTTGCGATTTAAGTGTCTTAAGTTCTGATTCCAATTGATCTAAACGTGCTAATAGTGCTGAATCTGTCTGTGTAGGTGTTTGTATTGCTGTAGCGTCGGCTCCTGAACCTACATTCGCCTTAATCATTTCAGATAATTTCACAAGCAATACTTCAAAGTGCACATTTTGGTTCACACTGAAGCGTATAGATACGAGCGTGTCGTTAATGACATCGATTATTTGATATAGCACATTGAGTTCTAACCCACTGAGCGCATCATACTCCATTGTGGCACCCGTTGTCTTAGCCATAATGGTATCTCGAACGAAATAAATCATATCATTAATCAGTCGGTTCACTTCTTTACCTTGACTCACAAATGTATGATATCGTTCAAACGCAGCGTGGACATTCCCTTTGACAATGTCCTTCATTAATAGGTTCAGATCTGCACCCGCTAAGCTACCTGTCACATCCAACGCATCTTGTAGCGTTAAATGATCATCACCAAATGCGATAGCTTGGTCCATGATACTTAGTGCATCACGCATCCCACCTTCTGAGACTTTAGCAATGAAGTCGAGTGCCGCTTCGTCATAACCAATCTCTTGTGTTTCTGCAACGTATTTAAGTCTAGATACAATTTGCGACTGATTAATCGCTTTGAAGTCAAAACGTTGTGCACGTGAAATAATCGTTGGTGGAATTTTATGTGGTTCTGTTGTTGCCAAAATAAAAATGGCATGTGCAGGTGGTTCTTCAAGCGTTTTTAACAACGCATTAAATGCACCTGTTGTTAGCATATGCACCTCATCAATGATATACACTTTATATCGCGACTCACTTGGTGCATATTTAACTTTATCACGAATGTTCCGTATCTCATCGACGCCATTATTACTCGCAGCATCTATCTCAATGACATCCGAGTTCGTCCCGAGTGTGATACCTTTACAAATGGCACACGTATTGCATGGCTCACCATCATGATTCGTTTCACAGTTGATGGCCTTCGCAAATATCTTCGCAATACTCGTCTTACCTGTTCCACGAGGACCGCTGAAAATATATGCATGTGATTGTTTCCCTTTTGCAATGGCGTTTTTTAATGTTTTCGTCACATGTTCCTGACCGACAACATCTTCAAAACTTTGTGGTCGAAACATACGATATAGCGCTTGATAATCCACTGTTGCACCTCCGAATATACAATGTTTTCATTATAGCATGTTCCGTTTATTTTGTACGTGCCATACACAGTTATATAAAAAAGTTTGAACGTTAACGGCATCACTACATATGTCATGTTGCCCATCACAGTTCAAACTTTCTTCATACGTTTTATATATTAAAAAAATGTTCTGGATACTGAACTTCTCCGTGTGGTGGATCTTCTAAGGAATCCCATAAAAACTTCACACGTACCGCTTCATTTGGCGCTTCAAAAGGAACAGTAATCTGATGCTCAGCTGCCACTTCATAATCCATTTGCGCATAGAATTCAGGATACCCCACGACTACAATTGTTGTGTACTCTTGCGCATATGCACGCTCTTCCAAAGCTTGTACCAATGCTTTGCCAATACCTTTATTTTGATATACCTGTGTTACAGAGAGTGGCGCTAATGCAAGTGCAACATATGATTCATCTTTACTTTGTATTGTGACTTCACTACACATCGCATGCCCTATGATCTCATCATCTGCTGTTTTCGCAATCACTTCTAATTCATAACGATAATCTGGTGCCATACGCAAACCTTTAATAAGTTGTGCTTCATTTTTTTCAGATTCAGGTACATCTTTAAAAGCTTCCTTAATCATTTCTAAAGATGGCTCGTAATCCATCTCTGTCAGTGTACTAATAAAAATCGACATTTTAGCGCCCCCTATTTTATAGTTAAACATACTCTTAGACTTCAACTGAATTCCTGTCATAAGAAAAGTAAGCCAAATCCATTATTCAGCATTATTATAACATTTATCTTGTATATGATGCGTAAGTTCGTGCTATAGGAGTATACATCATAGAGAATGACTCGGCCTCCAACCACCTCAGTCTCTCCCAACACAAAAACAGAGTTGAAACAATCGCTCAATGCGCATCGTCTCAACTCTTTATATCTCAATATATGTTTTATTTCTAATTTAAAAAATTAAAAACCGTGCACCTCTGTATTGAACGTGCATCACAAGCGTTACCAAAGTCGATAGCTAAACCTCGGCTACCCCACGGCACATATGAGGATCCACTTAATGCTGCTTCCGTCAGGACCTGACATGGTTCATGGGTTCATATTGCATAGGACCGAAGTCTTCAAACACCTCGTGCTTTGGGCAGACCTCACAAATACACATCCGCGACAAAGGAATTCAGCCTCGCATAAAGCGGATTTCGAGTCTAGGGAACCGCTACCTCCCCGCTTAGCACGGTACGATTAATATTACTATAGATCCTTATGGTTTTGCAAGCGTAATCCTATATAGCCGTCATTATTTTTGTCGTCGTGAAAAATCAACAAAGCAAAACTCCGTTGCCAAGTGCTTAGAAATATTGTATTGAAACTTAGTCGTATCTCTAAAATGTACAATACCTCTCACTGTTGCCGTGTAGTTCGGTGTCACATCTCCAAACGCTTCATATTCCGCTGCACCAAATGGCTCAAATGTAATAGACTTGCTTGAAAAACTAATATCATAACCCTTCACTTGTTCAACATACGTATATAAAGAATCTAATAAATGACTTTCTAACAAGTCGGGAAATAAGTCATACAGCAAGTAGTCTTCATCAATGATTTTAGCATGACCTTCCATTTTTCGATGACGAATAATGTGCCACAAAGGTGTGTTAATAGAAGCATTGAGTGCTTGTTGGACTGTCGGCACATCACCCGCAAGGATTTTTTCAAATGTATGCAATACCGTATGATGTTCTTTTCCTTGGCGTTGTTGTACTTCTTTATAACTCACTAAATCTGCGAAAGGAAATTCTGTCACACCTTGATAAATAACAACAGATCCTTTACCACGTATTTTTTGTATCATGCCATCAGACACTAACATGTCCAAACTTTTTCGGACTGTTTCACGTGACACATTGTATTGTTTCACTAACTGAGGTTCTGATGGTAGCCGTGTACCATAAGTATACGTCCCATCAATGATATCTTTTCGCATTTCTTCATATATAAGTCTAAATTTATTTTGCTTTGTCATGACTTGTCTTCGCCTCTTACTTTGATTCTATAGACAGAACATATGCCGCATAAGGTTCGAGGTACCCATCCGTGACATCCCCATTCTCAACAATCACTTCACCATTTCGCTCAATATCATCCGGTAACTTCACAGGCTGATCTGTCATATTTGCTACAACAAGCCATGTCTGTTCTTTATAGTTTCGTTCGTATACAAAAAGCTGTTCATGATCCATATAACGCGGCACGATATTACCATACGTCACAATATCATGTGTATGACGTAACGCAATTAATTGTTTATACATATAAAAAATGGAATTCTGGTCTTCCAATGCCGCTTCAACATTAATGGTTTCATAGTTTGGTGACACATCAATCCAGGGTGTTCCCGTTGTAAAGCCGGCATGCAACTCTGCAGACCATTGCATCGGTGTGCGAGAGTTATCACGAGATTTCTGACCAAGAATGGTTAAAATTTCTTGTTCATCATACCCCTGTTCTACAAGTGCTTGATACGCATTTAATGATTCAACATCTCGGTACTGTTTGATGGATGTAAAGTGAGGGTCTGTCATCCCAATTTCTTCACCTTGATAAATATACGGTGTTCCTTGCAATAAATGTAGCACAATCGCAAGTGTTTTCGCACTACGTTGTCTTAATCCCTCATCTAAATCTGTCCCAAAGCGAGATACGACACGTGGCTGATCATGGTTACACCAAAATATTGCATTCCAACCGCCACCTTCATAAATACCTGTCTGCCACTCCATCAAAATTGTTTTCAACTGCTGTAAATCAAACTTTTGATTCGTCCACTTTCCCCCATCTTTATAATCCACTTTAAGATGATGGAAGTTAAAAACACTATGTAGCTCTTGTCTCTCTGGATGCGTGTATTGAATACAATGATCAATTGTTGTAGACGACATTTCCCCTACTGTCATAAAGTCCTTATCACCAAACGTTTCACGGTTCATTTCGTGAATATATTCATGGACACGTGGCCCATCGGTATAAAATTCTTTACCAATTGCCTCTGAATCTTCAAATGCACCTTTAGAGATTAAATTAATCACATCAAAGCGAAATCCATCCACACCAAAATCAATCCAATAGTTTAAGATGCTGTACAATTCTTTACGTACATTTGCATTCTCCCAATTTAAATCAGCTTGCGTGACATCGAATAAATGCAAGTAGTATTCTTCTGTTTGCTCATCATATTGCCAAGCATTCCCACCAAACTTCGACATCCAATTAGTTGGAGGACCGTCTTGAGAATCTTTAAAAAAGTAATAATCACGGTACGGACTCTCTTTAGACTGACGAGCCGCTTTGAACCACTCGTGTTCTGTCGATGTATGGTTAATGACAATATCCAAAATCACTTTGAGACCACGTGTATGTGCCGCATCAAGAAGTTCACGCAAATCTGCTTTCGTACCAAATTGCTCGTTGATTTCATAATAGTTGCTGATATCATAGCCATTATCATTCATTGGTGAATCATAAATAGGTGTTAGCCATAAATAATCGACACCTAAAAACTGTAAATAATCCAACTTGTCGATAATACCACGTAAATCGCCCTCACCATTTCCTGTTGTATCATTGAATGACTTGGGATAAATCTGATAGACAACAGACTTTTTCCAATCTTGTTTTTTCATTATTTTGCCACCTTCCAAATGCTGTATATTGATACTGTAAAAACAATAGGAAGTAGAAAAGTGTTCATCCTCTTCTACTCCCCCTATCTTATTCATTCACTTAAATTTCTTCAGACTTATCGACCATCTTTTTCGTCTTCTCTCGACTGAACTTAGAAAAGATCACTGTTAAGATAGCTGGCACGATCATCGAAATAATTGTTGCAATCGCAAAGATACCCCAGAATTCACGATTGATCGAGATAATCGCTGGTACACCGCCAACACCGACTTTACCAAGTACGCCAGCTCCGCCAATCAATGCACCTGTCATCATCGTTGTAATGATACAGGCAAAGAATGGATATTTCAATGGCAAGTTAACACCAAACATCGCTGGTTCTGTTACACCTAAAAAACCTGATAAACTTGAAGTTGCTGCCAAACCTTGTTCTTTTGCCATTTTACGCTTTTTGAAAATATACCAAGCACCTAACGCAGCTGAACCTTGCGCAATATTAGATTGTGCTAAGATCGGCCATAAATATGTTCCTTGTAACTCACTACCCATTAATTGGAAGTCCACTGCTAAGAACATATGATGTAATCCTGTAATTACTAATGGTGCATAGAAAAGACCGTAAATCGCTCCGCCGAGCCAACCGGCACTTTCAAATAATGTTGTGATGGCAACAGTAATTCCTTTACCAATCCATAAAGCAGCTGGTCCAATGACTAAGAATGCCAAGAACCCAGTCACTAAAAGAGCTACCGGCGCTACAACCAATAATTTGATTGAATCAGGTGTAATTTTGTTCATACCTTTTTCAATTTGAGCAAGGACGTAAGCAGCAATTAATACTGGCAATACTTGACCTTGATAGTTCAATTGTTCAATCGCAAGACCCAAAATATGCCACTTTGGAATTTCGTCTGCTGTTCCGATTTCATATTGTGATAACAGTTGTGGATGCATTAAGACAAGGCCTAATACAATCCCCAATACTGGACTACCACCAAATACACGCATCGCACTCCAACCCACTAAAGCAGGTAAGAAGATAAATGCTGTTGTCGCAATCACGTTAATGATGTTCGCAACATCTGCAATTTCTGGAAAACGTTCAACAATCGATGGCGCACCTTTTGTCCAATTCATTGTTAGTACGTTATTAATCCCCAATAACAGACCTGCTGTAACGATTGCTGGCAAAATAGGAATGAAGACATCACCTAGCAACTTAATTAAACGCTGTAACGGATTCCCTTTCTTCGCAGCTTGTGCTTTTGCTTCATCTTTAGATACCGCTTCAGCACCTGTTTCACTGACAAAGACTTTATATACCTCATCCACTGTACCTGGACCAATCACAATTTGATACTGATTATCCGCCTTGAATTGTCCTTTGACCAATGCATTATCACTCAATCTCTCTTTATCCACTTGACCATCATCATGTAAGACCAATCTGAGACGCGTCACACAATGCGTCACAGATTGTACATTTTCTGCACCACCAACAGCTTCGATAATATCCTGTACATCCGTTCGCTTAACTGCCATGTCATACACTCCTTCTCTTTCTAACTTGTATAGACAAATTATAACTTGTATGTACAAGTTTTGCAAAGGCTTTCATAAATATTAAAAAAAGTGCCAGGATTGGGACAACTTTCTGCTTTAAGGAATATCTTTTATTGATTTCCTAAGCATAAATTGGTATGTCTCAACCCCGACACTTTATCACTTATTTAATTTAGAAGAAAAGCGTTGCCATAATCAATGTACTAATACCCACTAAGATACAGTACAACATTGCTGGTCCGAGTGTCTTACTAATAACGCTACCTTCTTTACCCGGCATATTCACGACAGCACATACTGCGACTACGTTATGCACACAGATCATATTCCCTGCTGCAGCACCAATGACTTGTGCGCCAAGTACTGTATACACATCTGCGCCAATTGCTTGTGCGATATTCGCTTGAATTGGTGAGAAAGTTAATGTCGATACAGTCGCACTACCTGTAATGAACGAACCAAGCGCACCTAAGAATGGTGCAATGACAAGCCATACATCACCAAATGCATGTGCCATACCATCGGCGATAAATTCAGGCATACTCATTAATTCATTGGCATTTAATCCAGAGTTGCTGAATACGTGTACCATTGCTAATGTTGCAATCAATGTAATTGTAGTAATACGAATTGTTTTAATGGAATCACGACAAGCTTTTGTAAAGTTTCTCATTGATTTGCGTTGGATAAGTACAGCTAAGAATGCAGATAACAATAAAATCGTACCCGGCGAATACAGTAATTCCCAACTAGAAGAAATACTTTCATATCCTAAAATCTCATTCCATGAAAGATTGAAAACAGATGTTGTAAAGTCTTTAACCGGTGCAACGACACGTGTTAATAATAGAAGTACTACAACGATAAGGTAAGGAGACCATGCAGATAACAAGCTCATCTCATGTTTTCCTGTCACAGTTGTTACTTCATATCCATCTTCAAGTGCATCTTGCCAAATTGTTTTAGGTATTAAGATACCTTTTCTCGCAGTAAATACTGCCACAACAAGTACTGTTAATGGTGTTAAAATCGATACAAATTCTGGACCTGTTAGCATCGCATAAATCCATGCCATTACGACATAAACAATACCAATAAGTAATGTCCAAGGCACAATTTCTAACACTGACTTCAATCGATTACCTTTTCCGAAGAAGATTACCATTGTTGCGACAATCACAAGTGGAATAAATACACCACTTAATAAATCAATTGCTGTGACGCGTAATGCTGTCATGCTGAACAATGCTTCATCCGCATCTTTTAATGTACTAAGTCCTACTAAAATCGGTGTTCCGACTGCACCGAATGATACTGACACACTATCCGCAATCAGCGCTGTCACAACACTCGTCAATGGTTTGAACCCAAGTGCAACCATTAGTGGCGCTGTTACCATTGCAGGTGTCCCAAATCCTGACGCACCTTCAATTAGCGAACCGAATAGAAACGCTACAATAATGACTTGTACACGCATATCATGTGATACATTTTGGAACCCCGCATTGATACGTGCAACCGCATTTGTTTCGCGCAACGTGTTAAGTAACGCTAAAGCACCGAATAAAATCAAAATAATCGTTAATGTTTTATGTACACCTTGTAAGAATGACGCAGCGATCACACCGCCATCAATTCCCCAAACAAAGTAACCTAAAATTGTGACAACGACTGCGCTAATCGTCATCCCAACGAGTGCTGACATACGTAGCACTACTAAACATGTAAATGGAACGATTACTGCACTTAACGCTACAAGCATTAATAAGGCATTCATCTAAATTCCCCCAATAACTGAATGAATCGTCATAGTCATCTGATGACCTTATGACTGGTTTAATCAAATTGTAAGCGTTTTTTTATATTAATTCAATCTTAAACTTATCAACTTTGTATACATTTTACTTTTAAAAATGAATACATATTTAAATACTTATATTTTCACCAAACCTCATAGTATTCAATCTCTTGATACTACTGACTTTTCAGTTGTTTTCACCTTGTCAATAATGCAGACGATTTTGTCACTTTTTGTACGTATTTTAAAAGAAATGATTTTGATTGATGTCACTGATGCCCCTTCATCTTAAAAATCTGATTTAACACTCAAAGGCACAAATGTGTCCATAGGTGTCTTGAGTTCCTTTTTTAATCTTTTTCATCCATTTGAAAACGGGGACATCCGTGTTTTTTGAAAGTTATATAATATTTTTTAATATCAATAAGCATATGGCATTTAAAATGGAAAAAGTCTGTTATATAATAAGTCATAACAAGGTAAAACCATGCCTTGCTCTTAAGCCAAACAGAAAGGTGATCTTTATGACAAGCAAACACAGCAAAGATATTATTATTATTGGAGCAGGTGTACTAAGCACAACGTTCGGTTCAATGATCAAAGACCTTGAGCCCGACTGGAATATTAAGCTTTACGAGCGATTAGATCAGCCAGGTGAAGAAAGTTCAAACGAGAACCATAACGCAGGTACTGGACATGCTGCACTTTGCGAGCTTAACTACACAGTACAACAACCTGATGGCTCTATTGATATCGAAAAAGCGAAAAGTATCAATGAAGAGTTCGAGATTTCAAAACAATTCTGGAGTTATCTTGTAAAAAGTAAAAACATCGATACTCCAAGAGACTTCATCAACCCACTTCCACACATTTCATTCGTACGTGGTGTAAACAACGTGAAGTTCTTAAAAGCACGTTACGAAGCGATGAAACAATTCCCTATGTTCGATAACATCGAATATACAGAAGACATCGAAGTAATGAGAAAATGGATGCCATTAATGATGAAAGGTCGTAGCGCAAGTGACGTTATGGCAGCAAGTAAAATTGATGAAGGTACAGACGTAAACTTCGGTGAGTTAACACGTAAAATGGCACGCAGCATCGAAAAACACCCGAATGCAGCAGTTCATTATAACCACGAAGTAACAAACTTCCACCGCCGTGAAGATGGCAAATGGGAAGTAAAAGTCCGCAACCGTAAAACTGGTAACGTTCAAACTGAAATTGCAGACGTTATCTTTATCGGTGCTGGTGGCGGTGCGATTCCGTTATTACAAAAAACAGGTATCCCTGAAAGTAAAAACTTAGGTGGATTCCCTATTACAGGTCA
Organism: Staphylococcus sp. IVB6240; assembly: GCF_025558425.1. Lineage (NCBI taxonomy): Bacteria > Bacillati > Bacillota > Bacilli > Caryophanales > Staphylococcaceae > Staphylococcus > Staphylococcus dromedarii. The sequence goes on along the minus strand of NZ_CP094718.1, from coordinate 178,104 downwards.
ATTCTTAGCATGTACAAACCCATCTGTTATTGAAGAACATGGGGTGAAAGTTTACGGTAAAGAACCACCTGGTACACCTCCAATGACAGTACCTCACTTAGATACACGTTACATCGATGGTAAGAAAACAATCTTATTCGGACCATTCGCAAGCGTTGGACCTAAATTCTTGAAAAATGGTTCAAACTTAGACTTATTCAAGTCAGTTAAACCATACAATATCACAACGTTGTTAGCGTCTGCTGCGAAAAACTTACCATTATTAAAATACTCTTTTGATCAAATCTTAATGACAAAAGAAGGTTGCATGAACCACTTACGTACATTCGTTCCTGAAGCACGTGACGAAGACTGGGAGTTATATACTGCTGGTAAACGTGTTCAAGTTATCAAAGATACAGAAGAATACGGTAAAGGCTTCATCCAATTTGGTACAGAAGTTGTAAACTCTGAAGATCATACTGTCATTGCATTACTTGGCGAATCACCAGGGGCATCTACTTCAGTATCAGTTGCTTTAGAAGTAATCGAACGCAACTTCCCTGAAGAATTATCAGCTTGGAAAGCCAAAATCCAAAAAATGATTCCTTCTTATGGCAAATCATTAATCGATGATGAAGCATTAATGCGCAAAACACGTGAACAAACTTCTAAAGACTTAGAATTGAACTATTACGAATAAAAGGAGTGCGCACCGATATGAAAAAATTAATTGTTGTGTCAATTATTCTTGGTGTAGCAACAGCTGCATTAAAACGTTATCAAACACATGTTAACAAAATGCCAAATATCGAATACTAATCTATAAATGATAACCCCCTCTCTTTAGGATGTCATGTCCCAAAGAGAGGGGGTTTTGTTTGTCTTGGTAAGAAAAAAGCAACAGACCATTTAAGGTTCTGCTGCTCCTTTCATTAATGCCTATTTACTTTCTTTTTCATCTTTACGTCTTCTGAAGAACAATAGTCCACCTAAAGCAGTGATCAATCCACCAAATAACGTGATTGGTTGTTGTGAATCTTGTCCTGTTTCTGGTAATTCATGAAGTGTTTGTTTTTTACCTTCTGAATCTTTGTGAGACGGTGCTTCTTCCTTAATTGTCTCTCCATCTACAGGGATTGAATCATTGCCTTTTTCTGTCGGTTTCGTTGGTGATACGCCAGGTTTTTCTTGTTGACCTTCAGTATTCGTGTCCTTATCAGATTGGTCGCCATCATTCTTGTCGGTAACTTCTGGAACTACGATACCTGTCAATTTATCAAGTTCTTCTGGTAAATCACCTTTTTGATCCTCTGGTAACGCATCGACTTTAGCTGTCGCTTCCGCTTTCTTCGCTGCTGCCTCTTCTTGTAGACGTTCTAATTCTGCCTTTTCATCCGGTGTAATGATACCATCTGCTTGTGCTTTGGCTAATGCATCTTTTGCCGCTTGATCTGCTTGTTTCGCGGCTTCTACTGCATTTTCCGCATCTGCTCGTTGGGCATCTGTTGTATCGGCTACTCCATTTTCATCAGAATCATTTACTTCTGGAATTATAATACCGTCTAACTTATCTAATTCTGATGGTAAGTCGCCTTTTTGATCTTCTGGTAAAGCATCGACTTTTGCTGTTGCTTCAGCCTTCTTATCAGCTGCAGCTTCTTGTAGTTTTTCTAATTCTGCTTTTTCCGTTGGCGTGATTAATCCATCTTTATTTACCTCTGCTAATGCATCTTTTGCCGCTTGATCTGCTTTCTTCGCTGCTTCTACTGCTTTTTCCGCATCTACTCGTTGCGCGTCTGTACCATCGGCAATTCCATTTTCGTCTGCATCATTTACTTCTGGAACTGTAATTCCATCTAGTTTTTCTAACTCTGATGGTAAATCACCTTTCTGATTTTCTAGTAATGCTTCAACTTTTGCTGTTGCTTCCACTTTTTTATCAATAGCGGCTTGTTGCAGTTTTTCTAGCTCGGCTTTTTCTGTCGGTGTGATTAAACCATCTTCTTTCGCTTTAGCTAATGCATCTTTTGCGGCTTGATCCGCTGCCTTAGCTGCTTCCACTGCTTTTTCCGCATCTGTACGTTGAGCATCTGTATCGTCAGCTACTCCATTTTCGTCAGAATCATTTACTTCTGGAACCGTGATGCCGTCTAGCTTATCTAATTCAGCCGGTAAGTCACCTTTTTGACCTTCTGGTAAGGCTTCAACCTTAGCTTCTGCTTCCGCTTTCTTCTCTGCTGCGGCTTGTTGTAATTTTTCTAACTCTGCTTTTTCAGTTGGCGTGATTAATCCATCTTCATTTGCCTTAGCCAATGCGGATTTCGCGGCTTGATCAGCTTGTTTTGCCTCTTCCACTGCTTTTTCTGCATCTACTCGTTGAGCATCTGTATCGTCAGCTACTCCATTTTCGTCAGAATCATTTACTTCTGGAATTATAATTCCGTCTAACTTATCTAACTCTGATGGTAAGTCGCCTTTTTGATCTTCTGGTAAGGGTTCAACCTTAGCTTCTGCTTCAGCCTTCTTATCAGCTGCAGCTTGTTGCAGTTTTTCTAGCTCGGCTTTTTCTGTTGGTGTAATTAAGCCATCTTCGTTTGCCTCTGTTAATGCATCTTTCGCGGCTTTATCCGCTGCTTTTGCATCTGCGACTGCTGCCTCTGCTTCTGCTCGTTGAGCATCTGTTGTATCAGCTACGCCGTTTTCATCTTCGTCAGTTACTTCTGGAACTATGATTCCTTCTAGTTTGTCTAACTCTGATGGTAACTCGCCTTTTTGATCCTCTGGTAATGCTTCGACTTTTTCTGTGGCTTCAGCCTTCTTCTCTGCTGCATCTTGTTGGAGTTTTTCTAGCTCAGCTTTTTCTGTTGGTGTAATTAAGCCATCTTCATTCGCTTCAGTCAATGCATCTTTTGCCGCTTTATCCGCTGCCTTAGCTGCTTCTACTGCTGTCTCTGCTTCTGCTCGTTGAGCATCTACATCATCAGCTACGCCATTTTCATCTTCGTCAGTTACTTCTGGAACTGTGATTCCTTCTAGTTTGTCTAACTCTGATGGCAACTCGCCTTTTTGGTCTTCTGGCAATGCTTCAACCTTAGCTGCGGCTTCAGCCTTCTTATCAGCTGCAGCTTGTTGGAGTTTTTCTAGCTCGGCTTTTTCTGTTGGTGTGATTAATCCATCTTCATTCGCCTTAGCTAATCCATCTTTTGCCGCTTGATCTGCTTGTTTCGCCTCTTCCACAGCTTTTTCCGCATCTGTACGTTGAGCATCTGTCGTATCGGCTACTCCGTTTTCATCTTCGTCAGTTACTTCTGGAACTGTGATTCCTTCTAGTTTGTCTAACTCTGATGGTAAGTCACCTTTTTGGTCTTCTGGTAATGCTTCAACTTTAGCTGCGGCTTCAGCCTTCTTATCAGCTGCAGCTTGTTGGAGTTTTTCTAGCTCGGCTTTTTCTGTTGGCATGATTAAGCCATCTTCGTTCGCTTCAGTCAATGCATCTTTCGCGGCTTTATCCGCTGCTTTTGCATCTGCGACTGCTGCCTCTGCTTCTGCTCGTTGAGCGTCTACATCATCAGCTACACCATTTTCATCTTCGTCAGTTACTTCTGGAATTGTGATTCCTTCTAGTTTGTCTAACTCTGATGGTAACTCGCCTTTTTGATCTTCTGGTAATGCTTCAACTTTTTCTGTGGCTTCAGCTTTCTTCGCTACTGCCTCTTCTTGTAGACGTTCTAATTCCGCTTTTTCCGTTGGCGTGATTAAGCCATCTTCGTTCGCTTCAGTCAATGCATCTTTCGCGGCTTTGTCTGCTGCTTTTGCCTCTGCAACTGCAGCTTCAGCTGCTTCTCTTTGTTTGTCTACATCGTCGGCTACACCATTTCCATCTTCGTCATTTACCTCTGGAACTGTAATTCCATCTAGTTTGTCTAACTCAGTTGGTAATTCACCTTTTTGATCCTCTGGTAAATCATTAACTTTCTCTTCTGCTGCTGCTTTCTTCGCTGCTGCCTCTTCTTGTAGACGTTCTAATTCTTTTTTATCTGTTGGCGTGATTAAGCCATCTTCATTTGCCTTCGCTAATGCATCTTTTGCCGCTTTATCCGCTGCTTTTGCCTCTTCGACTGCAGCTTTGGCTGCTTCTCTTTGCTTGTCCACATCGTCAGCTACGCCATTTTCGTCTTCGTCAGTCACTTCTGGAACTGTAATTCCTTCTAGTTTGTCTAACTCAGTTGGCAAATCACCTTTTTGGTCTTCTGGTAATGCTTCGACTTTAGCTGTTGCTTCCGCTTTCTTATCTGCTGCGGCTTGTTGGAGTTTTTCTAGCTCGGCTTTTTCTGTTTGTGTGATTAAGCTATCTTCATTTGCCTTCGCTAATGCATCTTTTGCGGCTTTGTCTGCTGCTTTTGCCTCTGCAACTGCAGCTTCAGCTGCTTCTCTTTGTTTGTCTACATCGTCGGTTACACCATTTCCATCTTCGTCATTTACCTCTGGAACTGTAATTCCTTCTAGTTTGTCTAACTCTGTTGGTAATTCACCTTTTTGATCTTCTGGTAAATCATTAACTTTCTCTTCTGCTGCTGCTTTCTTCGCTGCTGCCTCTTCTTGTAGACGTTCTAATTCTTTTTTATCTGTTGGCGTGATTAAGCCATCTTCATTTGCCTTCGCTAATGCATCTTTTGCCGCTTTATCCGCTGCCTTAGCTGCTTCCACTGCTATCTCTGCTTCTGCTCGTTGAGCATCTGTTGTATCAGCTACGCCATTTTCATCTTCGTCAGTTACTTCTGGAATTGTGATTCCTTCTAGTTTGTCTAACTCTGATGGTAACTCGCCTTTTTGATCTTCTGGTAATGCTTCAACTTTTTCTGCGGCTTCAGCTTTCTTCGCTACTGCCTCTTCTTGTAGACGTTCTAATTCCGCTTTTTCCGTTGGCGTGATTAAGCCATCTTCGTTCGCTTCAGTCAATGCATCTTTCGCGGCTTTGTCTGTTGCTTTTGCCTCTGCAACTGCAGCTTCAGCTGCTTCTCTTTGTTTGTCCACATCGTCAGCTACACCATTTCCATCTTCGTCATTTACCTCTGGAACTGTAATTCCTTCTAGTTTGTCTAACTCAGTTGGTAATTCACCTTTTTGATCCTCTGGTAAATCATTAACTTTCTCTTCTGCTGCCGCTTTCTTTGCTGCTGCTTCTTCTTCTAGACGCTCTAATTCTTTTTTATCTGTTGGCGTGATTAAACCTTCTTTATTTATATCTTCTAACGCTTTTTTCGCTGCTTGATCTGCTGCCTTAGCTTCCTCTACAGCAGCTTTGGCTGCTTCTCTTTGTTTGTCTACATCATCGGCTACACCATTTCCATCTTCGTCATTTACCTCTGGAATTGTAATTCCATCTAATTTATCTAACTCTGTTAGTAACTCGCCTTTTTGATCCTCTGGTAAATCATTAACTTTCTCTTCTGCTGCTGCTTTCTTCGCTGCCGCTTCTTCTTGTAGACGTTCTAATTCTTTTTTATCTGTTGGCGTGATTAAACCTTCTTTATTTAAATTAGCTAATGCATCTTTCGCCGCTTTATCTGCTGCTTTTGCCTCTTCGACTGCAGCTTTGGCTGCTTCTCTTTGCTTGTCCACATCGTCAGCTACGCCATTTTCGTCTTCGTCAGTCACTTCTGGAACTGTAATTCCTTCTAGTTTGTCTAACTCAGTTGGCAAATCACCTTTTTGGTCTTCTGGTAATGCTTCGACTTTAGCTGTTGCTTCCGCTTTCTTATCTGCTGCGGCTTGTTGGAGTTTTTCTAGCTCGGCTTTTTCTGTTGGTGTGATTAAGCTATCTTCATTTGCCTTCGCTAATGCATCTTTTGCGGCTTTGTCTGCTGCTTTTGCCTCTGCAACTGCAGCTTCAGCTGCTTCTCTTTGTTTGTCTACATCGTCGGCTACACCATTTCCATCTTCGTCATTTACCTCTGGAACTGTAATTCCATCTAGTTTGTCTAACTCAGTTGGTAATTCACCTTTTTGATCCTCTGGTAAATCATTAACTTTCTCTTCTGCTGCTGCTTTCTTCGCTGCTGCCTCTTCTTGTAGACGTTCTAATTCTTTTTTATCTGTTGGCGTGATTAAGCCATCTTCATTTGCCTTCGCTAATGCATCTTTTGCCGCTTTATCCGCTGCTTTTGCCTCTTCGACTGCAGCTTCGGCTGCTTCTCTTTGCTTGTCCACATCGTCAGCTACGCCATTTTCGTCTTCGTCAGTCACTTCTGGAACTGTAATTCCTTCTAGTTTGTCTAACTCAGTTGGCAAATCACCTTTTTGGTCTTCTGGTAATGCTTCGACTTTAGCTGTTGCTTCCGCTTTCTTATCTGCTGCGGCTTGTTGGAGTTTTTCTAGCTCGGCTTTTTCTGTTGGTGTGATTAAGCTATCTTCATTTGCCTTCGCTAATGCATCTTTTGCGGCTTTGTCTGCTGCTTTTGCCTCTGCAACTGCAGCTTCAGCTGCTTCTCTTTGTTTGTCTACATCGTCGGCTACACCATTTCCATCTTCGTCATTTACCTCTGGAACTGTAATTCCATCTAGTTTGTCTAACTCAGTTGGTAATTCACCTTTTTGATCCTCTGGTAAATCATTAACTTTCTCTTCTGCTGCTGCTTTCTTCGCTGCTGCCTCTTCTTGTAGACGTTCTAATTCTTTTTTATCTGTTGGCGTGATTAAGCCATCTTCATTTGCCTTCGCTAATGCATCTTTTGCCGCTTTATCCGCTGCTTTTGCCTCTTCGACTGCAGCTTCGGCTGCTTCTCTTTGCTTGTCCACATCGTCAGCTACGCCATTTTCGTCTTCGTCAGTCACTTCTGGAACTGTAATTCCTTCTAGTTTGTCTAACTCAGTTGGCAAATCACCTTTTTGGTCTTCTGGTAATGCTTCGACTTTAGCTGTTGCTTCCGCTTTCTTATCTGCTGCGGCTTGTTGGAGTTTTTCTAGCTCGGCTTTTTCTGTTGGTGTGATTAAGCTATCTTCATTTGCCTTCGCTAATGCATCTTTTGCGGCTTTGTCTGCTGCTTTTGCCTCTGCAACTGCAGCTTCAGCTGCTTCTCTTTGTTTGTCTACATCGTCGGCTACACCATTTCCATCTTCGTCATTTACCTCTGGAACTGTAATTCCATCTAGTTTGTCTAACTCAGTTGGTAATTCACCTTTTTGATCCTCTGGTAAATCATTAACTTTCTCTTCTGCTGCTGCTTTCTTCGCTGCTGCCTCTTCTTGTAGACGTTCTAATTCTTTTTTATCTGTTGGCGTGATTAAGCCATCTTCATTTGCCTTCGCTAATGCATCTTTTGCCGCTTTATCCGCTGCCTTAGCTGCTTCCACTGCTGTCTCTGCTTCTGCTCGTTGAGCATCTGTTGTATCAGCTACGCCATTTTCATCTTCGTCAGTTACTTCTGGAATTGTGATTCCTTCTAGTTTGTCTAACTCTGATGGTAACTCGCCTTTTTGATCTTCTGGTAATACTTCAACTTTTTCTGCGGCTTCAGCTTTCTTCGCTACTGCCTCTTCTTGTAGACGTTCTAATTGCGCTTTTTCCGTTGGCGTGATTAAGCCATCTTCGTTCGCTTCAGTCAATGCATCTTTCGTGGCTTTGTCTGCTGCTTTTGCCTCTGCAACTGCAGCTTCAGCTGCTTCTCTTTGTTTGTCTACATCGTCGGCTACACCATTTCCATCTTCGTCATTTACCTCTGGAACTGTAATTCCATCTAGTTTGTCTAACTCAGTTGGTAATTCACCTTTTTGATCCTCTGGTAAATCATTAACTTTCTCTTCTGCTGCTGCTTTCTTCGCTGTTGCCTCTTCTTGTAGACGTTCCAATTCTTCTTTCTCAGCTGGTGTGATTAAGTTATTTTCGTTTGCCTCAGCCAACGCATCTTTCGCTGCTTGATCTGCTGCTTTTGCCTCTTCGACTGCAGCTTTGGCTGCTTCTCTTTGTTTGTCTACATCGTCAGCTACGCCGTTTTCATCTTCGTCAGTCACTTCTGGAACTGTAATTCCTTCTAGTTTGTCTAACTCTGTTGGTAATTCACCTTTTTGATCTTCTGGTAAATCATTAACTTTCTCTTCTGCTGCTGCTTTCTTCGCTGCTGCCTCTTCTTGTAGACGTTCTAATTCTTTTTTATCTGTTGGCGTGATTAAGCCATCTTCATTTGCCTCAGCCAACGCATCTTTCGCTGCTTGATCCGCTGCTTTTGCCTCTTCGACTGCAGCTTCGGCTGCTTCTCTTTGCTTGTCCACATCGTCAGCTACGCCATTTTCGTCTTCGTCAGTCACTTCTGGAACTGTAATTCCATCTAGTTTGTCTAACTCAGTTGGAAAATCACATTTTTGGTCTTCTGGTAATGCTTCGACTTTAGCTGTTGCTTCCGCTTTCTTATCTGCTGCGGCTTGTTGGAGTTTTTCTAGCTCGGCTTTTTCTGTTGGTGTGATTAAGCTATCTTCATTTGCCTTCGCTAATGCATCTTTTGCGGCTTTGTCTGCTGCTTTTGCCTCTGTAACTGCAGCTTCAGCTGCTTCTCTTTGTTTGTCTACATCGTCGGCTACACCATTTCCATCTTCGTCAGTTACTTCTGGAACTGTGATTCCTTCTAGTTTGTCTAACTCTGATGGTAAGTCACCTTTTTGGTCTTCTGGTAAATCATTAACTTTCTCTTCTGCTGCTGCTTTCTTGTCCGCTGCAACTTGTTGGAGTTTTTCTAGCTCAGCTTTTTCCGTTGGCGTGATTAAGCTATTTTCATTTGCCTTATCCAATGCATCTTTCGCTGCTTGATCTGCTTCCTTCGCTGCTTCCACTGCTTTTTTCGCTTCATCCACTAGCGCATCCACATCATCAGCTACGTTATTCCCATCTTTATCATTAATCTTTGGAACTGTAATTCCATCTAGACTTGATAATTCACCAGTCATTGTATCTTTTTGCTCTTTTACTGATTGTGGTTCCTCTGGTAATTTTGCCACGGCTGCTTCTGCAGCAGCTTTTGCTTCTTCCGCCTTTTGAGCTAAGTCTTTTAACTTCGCTTCTTCTTCTGGCGTGATTAAGTTATTTCCATTCGCCTTAGCTAATTCTGTTTTCGCGGCTTGATCTGCATCCTTCGCGGCTTCTACAGCTTTTTTCGCGTCATCCACGAGCGTATCCACGTTATCAGCTACACCATTTTCATTTTCATCCGTTACAGCTGGTACATCAATACCTGTTAATCCTGCTAATGTGGTTGGCATATCACCTTGATACGCAGCTGGTAATTGGTTCACAATATTTGTAGCAGCTGTTTTCTTAGCTATAGCATTTTGTTGTGCTGCAGTTAATTTTTCTACTTCTGTCGGCGTAATTAAACCATTTTCGTTCACCTCAGCCAACGCTGCTTTCGCCGCTTCGTCTGCTTTCTTAGCTTCTTCTACTGCTGCCGCCGCTTCATCTATTCTACGGAATGCATCTTTAATATCATCTGAAACATTCATTACCGCAACAGTTTTATCTGTTGTAAGATTGTCCCAACTTTGTGCGCTGTTATCAAATGTATAAGTAAGTGGTACTTTTAATACTTCTTCATCTTTATCATAGTACTGTTGAAGTGCTTGCCATTTTGATGTGTTGTTCTCGATGTCTGCTAAAGTTAATCCATGACTTGCCGTAATTGGTAAATCATAAATTTTGTTATAGTACGTTGCATTTTTCAATAAATTTAAATCTTTATTACCATTCTTACCAGGTACAATAGTTAAGTTATTGTCCGTACTTGCACTCTTATCTGCTGTGAATAATGATGTTGTATTTTCTTTTAATGTTAACTTAACGCCTTCTGGTGCTTGAACACCTAACGTAACATTTGTCGGTAATGTATTGGTTTTTCTCACATCACGCGCAGGAACGGTTTGATGTATCACAAATTGATCATCTTGCCCTGTTGTTGTTGAAACATCTTCCACATGATATGGCGGTACTTGTAATAGTAAAAGACCATCCGGATGGAATGCAGGACCACTAGCCCCCGAACCTGTGATTGTATAGTTAAGTTGACTTTGATTTTCAAATGTCACTGTCACACGTTTATTGTTATCATAAGTGCCACCAAAATTACCAGACCCTGACGTTAAGGTTACTTTATCCTCAGTTAACTCCATTAAAGCAGATGATTGCTGTCTTGTTTCATTACTGACATAAAGTTTATCCACTTGATTACGTTCAAACGTAATCGATTTTCTTGAGTCTTTACTCTTAGTCGCACTGTAATCATCTAGGTCATAAACATTTAATAGACCACTAACTGATGTTTCTGCACCTTTAATACTATCAAGTTGTTGAAGCAATGCATCTTTAGTCGTTTGTGATAGTTGAACTGTATTATATAAGTTATCAAATTCACTTTGCTCTTTATGTTCGACAAACGTTAAGTCTACTTTTGCGCCTCCACCTTTTCTTGAAGCAAGAGAAAGATAGTCTCTACCTGACATAAAGAAATATCGCGTATTTGCTGCATCCCCGTCTTTTGATGGGATGATAGACACTTTCGCAATAGCATCTACAATATGGCCACCCGCGATTCCGACATTACTCAAATATACATAAGCTTCTGGTGCATTATTGCTTAACTCAACATATGTCCCACGATATGCCACTACGGTACCTGAACTATTTGTTGCGAGTTGCTTCTTCGTAATCGTTCCATTGGAATTTACTAAAAATGCATACGACTTACTTTTACCATCTACAAATTTTGGAGAAAAGTTAATATTACCTGGTGCAACAGCTATAGATGGATCATTTAACTTTTGAACCAAATCTCCTGGGTAATCAATGATTTTCCCTGTATAAGTATCTGCTGCGCGTGTTGTTGGAACACTACGGAAAGCAGAACGAAATGCTGTACCGCTTGTTGTTGCGTATGGTTTATTTTTCTCTAATTCTTCAGAAAGTGCCACTGCTGCATCATATCGAGTAGCTGGCACGTCTGGTGTTTCTACTGTCTCATTTGATTGAACAGTTTCACCCGCTGTCACCACTTCTTCTGTTGATGTCGCTTCATTCGCCTCTTGATAATGATCAGGTTGTTTTACTTCTGTTACTGTTTCTGATGCTTCTGCGATTTCTTGTTTAATCGCTTCTGCAGGTGATTTCTCTTCTTGTGTCTCAGATGCTGTTTCTGTTTCTTCTGTTGTTGTCTCTTTTTCTGTTTCAGTTTGCTTTTCAGTCGCTGTTTCTTCTGATACTTCTTGCGTAGTTTCTTCTTCTACTACATCTGTTGTTTCTGACTCATCAGTCGCTACTTCTTCTTGTTCTGATACGTCTGTTGCCTCAACTTCTGATGGTTCGGCTTGTACAGTTTCTTCATTAACTAGCGCTTCAGATACTTCTGTTGCTGCCTCTTCAGCGACGGCTGGCTCGCCTTCTCCAGTTTGTCCTTCAGAAACAGTATTTGCTTTTGTTTCTTCTGCTGCTTGAGCATCATTATTCACACCGAACAATAGTGTGGCACCAATAAGTAATGAAGCTGTGCCAAAGCTTACTTTTCTAATCGAATACTTGTTAAGACGATTAGATAAAAAATTGTTTTTGTTATTCATTTAAATAAAACCTCCAAAATAAACTTGCTTATATTTCTTTTTAAATCATTAATTGTGTCATCTTATGGATAAAGTTGCTGGGTAAAAGTTAAAAGTAGTTGTAAATACTAAAAATTGGATTAAAACGCAGTATTGTTCTAAATAAAAATCTTAGCTTTATCACACTAAAAAGAGTTATTTATGTCTTATAATTAGACGTTACAGTTCAACAATATAGATTTTTTTATTTTTTTGCAAATTTTAAAAGCCTTTCACGTTATTATAAAAAATAAAACTAAATACTCTAATCTCATTAATAATGATTGGCAACTTTTATACTGTTATATCTATTTCCCTAAATACGTTTTGAATTTACATTATTTTTTAAATTTAAGTCATTCTCACAATAAAAAAGACAATAATCTTATTAATTATAATTATACTAAGATTATTGCCTTTTAATTTTATGAAATTGTTAACAAACTATGACTATTTGTAAAACTTCCGTACTCTGAATTGGTAACCAAATAGATTGTATGCGAATAAGAAGACTAAAATGATAACACCAAAAGATTGATTAATCCCCGACTCAAGTGAGAAGATACTGAGCAAGAAAATACCAAGAACGATAAACATCGTATTCATTGTATGTACTTTATACATTGATAACAATGTAATATGTTGCTCGCCTTCATCCATCAAATTCAAAAGTTTTTCTGTGTAGTTTTTTTCACCCAATTTTGGGAAACGTGGATCATACTCCTGTACAAAAATGCCATATGGCCACGAACTAACGGATGCTATGAAGAAAATAACAATTACAAATAGTGTCATCGCTGTACCACTATTATTCAGTACAACGAAGAGCATAAAGATAAAACTTAACAATAAATAAACTTGTGTAATCACACTGGTACGCCAAAATAATAATGATATCTGTGATTCTATTTGATCTGTTTCAGTATGTGTATCCGATAGTGTTTGTGTCATTTCTCTTTTCTGTTTTAGAATATGTTTTTGTAACCATAATTGGTAACATAGCAAACCAATTATCATTGCGATAATTGCATAACCAACCATTTTCACTGTTTGATCTTCAGCGAAATGGAGTTCTGTTATAAAGCGAAATCCTTTTGAATCAGCAAAAAGCAAACCAATCATACCACCAATGATGCCGCCGAATAACATGGTTAATATTGTACGCATTACTTTCATGAAACTTCCTCCTTTATGCCATCCCTTTTCAATAATTACTATGATTTATATGTATTGTATAATATACGAGTCAAAGAGACAAGTTCATTTGTCAAAATCGATAGTGTAAGAAAGGTGGAATCAGGAAGTACGTTTTTCTAGTCCCGAGATCAGCTCTGTCTCATTGCCTCTTATATATCTCTCGCAAGGACTGCTTTCAACTTTTCTAAAAAGAACTGTGAACTTGTTGATAGTGGTTTGCCACGTTTCCAGATAACACTAAGTTTCGACGTAATTTTTGGTTCGAATGGTATAAATATTAAGTCTGTACCTGTTGTATTCACAATGCCATCGAGCATCACTGCATGGCCAACTCCCTCTGCCACAAGTAATGAGGCATTATATAACAAATTATATTGCGCCACGATATCTAATGCCGCTTCATCCATGTTCAACTGATCTGCCAACATTCGTGTTGTTCCTTGTTGTGCTGATACGATTAATGGGCGTCCTACCAATTGCGCACCAGTTAATGTCTCATATTGTGCAAGTGGCCCATTTTTTCTCGTCAAAACACCCCAAACGTCTTCATCATGTAGTGATAAAACCTCATACTCAATCTTATTAATCGGTTCAACGATGAGTCCATAATCTGACAGACCATTGTCTAACTGTTCTAAAACTTGTTGCGCATTGCCACTCTGTATATGGAAACGTGTGTTAGGATACGTTTGTTGTACTTCTTTTATCGCTTTCGCAATGGATGTGACGGTGTGAGATTCTGCTAAACCAATTGTCACTGTTCCATATATATCATGACTTGTTGCTAGGTTAGCGGTTGTCATATCAACGAGATTTAAAATATTATTGGCCTGTTCTGCCAAATAACGTCCTTCTTGTGTTAAAGTCATATGTTTGCCTTTTCTCTTAAATAATGTCACACCTAATTCTTCTTCTAACCCTTTCAACTGACGAGAGAGCGTTGGCTGTGTGACATGCAGAAGATTTGCGGCGGCACTGATATTTCCTTCTGATACAACTGTTAAAAAATAACGTAAGACTCTGTTTTCCATCTTCTCACTCCTATGCTTACGAGGCATAAATTTATATTCAATATAGGTATTGGTAATATTTACAGTTTCATTATACGATAATTACACATACTTTTTAACATTGAGCCGACGTATATGATTGATTATTTATGGGATGATACTTTCATTGGTACACCGATTCATACAGACAATCCACTTTTCACAAAGATTCATGAAGTTGTTGATGCGAATGCACCGCACGTTATGGCTTTAAATACACAACAGCATACTCAAGAAGAGAAACGTCAATTATTAGAAGAGATCACAGGACATCCCCTTGATCCAACTGTTCAAGTCAATCTCCCTTTTAATACAGACTTTGGCAAACATATCTCCATTGGTAAGCATGTATTTATTAACAGCAATGTGATGTTTACGGACTTAGGTGGCATTACATTAGAAGACCATGTATTGATTGGTCCTCGTGCCAACTTAATCACGGTCAATCATGACATCGATCCACAGACAAGGCGTTCACTCACCGTGAAACCTATTAGCATTAAACGCAATGCATGGATTGGTGCGGCTGCAACCATTTTACCTGGTATTACCATTGGTGAAAACGCAGTAGTAGGTGCCAATGCCCTCGTCACAAAGGATGTGCCACCTAATACAATTGTCGGTGGCAATCCTGCACGTATTCTTAAAACAATTGAACCATCATAAGGAGGACTTATTATGACAAACACAACAGATCAATATATCACACATACATGGGATAAAGTATTCCCAAAGAGTGATAAAGTCACACATACAAAAGTCACTTTTCCAAACCGCTTTGGCATCACACTCGTTGCAGACTTATATCTGCCTAAAGATGCTGGCGATGAACCCCTACCAGCACTTGCTGTAAGTGGACCATTCGGTGCTGTGAAAGAACAATCTTCTGGTTTATATGCGCAACAAATGGCTGAAAAAGGTTATCTTGCTATCGCGTTTGATCCATCTTATACAGGAGAAAGTAGTGGCACACCCCGTTATATGGCATCACCAGACATTAACACAGAAGACTTCCAAGCAGCGGTCGACTTCCTCACCAATAATCATCTCGTTGATAAAGAGCGTATCGGTATTATCGGTATCTTTGGTTGGGGCGGACTATCATTGAATGCTGCTGCAATTGATACACGTGTCAAAGCAACAGTTGCTACCACGATGTACAATATGAGTCGTGTGAATGCGAAAGGCTATTATGATGCAGAAGACAGCCCAGAACAACGCTTAGAAAAGAAAAAACAACTAAATGCACAACGTACGCAAGACTTTGCTTCTCAAGATCCAGAACTTGCTGGTGGTGTGGTTGATCCATTACCAGACGATGCACCACAATTTGTAAAAGATTACTATGCGTACTACAAACAACCACGTGGTTATCATCCACGTTCATTAAACTCAAATAGAGGTTGGTCTATCACAATGCCCCTCTCATTTATCAACACACCATTGTTACATTATATCGATGAATTAGAAAGTGCTGTACTACTCATTCATGGCGACGCTGCACACTCTTTCTACTTCAGTGAGGATACGTATAAACAACTTAAAGGCGATAACAAAGCATTTCATGTCATTCCAAATGCTTCTCATGTAGACTTATACGACCGTCTCGACATCATTCCTTTCGATATGATTGATGACTTTTTCCAAAAATATTTAAAATAAACACACAAAAGCCGTATCATTCAAGCAATTTAAGCTTGTGATACGGCTTCTTTTTTATGCTAATTAAAAAGCTGTGACATCATATGATTGAAGTCTTTTATGTTGACTTCGTGTACGTGTGCTTTTTGATACATCTGTCGTGCCTTGAAGTAACGTGGCTTGTGCTGAATATCTTTCAATGCTTGTATCAGTTCTGAAACACCTTGTCCTTCTTTACTGAACAAGTTTTCAGGTGCTGTGACAGCCTTATTATGTGCATTTTGTTGATATCCTAAAATAAGCAAGTCATGGTCAAATGCGCTACGGACGGCATTAATAATCTCGCCACCTTCATTGATATCTAAATAAATATCACATGATTGATAGAGTTTGTTCACTGTTCCAATTTCAATGGCAGGGAACAATCTCACATTGTCATAGCGTTCAATGGCCATAAGTTTATCCGACATTTCTGTTACGGCACCAATATGGAATGTCGCATTTGGACAAGCTTCTACAATGGCTTCAATATGCGGCAACTGATCTGAATTCGTCATTGTCATAATGTGTGGTTGCTGTGTATTTTGGCGTTGGTAATCATAAATATAGCCGCCTTTAAAGACATAGTTACGTTCCACTTCAGTCATTTTTTCTGTTAAAACATCGTATTCATGCGCATCTGGTACAACGACACGATATTGTCTTGTATGATTGTTTTCTAACATTGAGGCCATATTTCCCGGGATATTTCCACCACTCTGTTCTTGCCAGAATAAGATATCTTCTCCTGGGGTATCCAAATAATAGCTCAACAAGAATGGTGTCCCTAATGAATTCATGATGATACCTTGCATATCTAATTGCAATACCTTCATAAAAAATTGTAAAAATTGAAACTTACTGTTGAAATGATGCGCTTTACCTTGCCAATTGAGGATGATAGTTTGCGCAACATAGTTTTCATAAATCACTTCATACCCTTGTTGGTCTAAGTATCGACGGAAAATCTTCTTACCATTTAAGTCATAGACCGTCTTCGCAAAGCAAACGCCTTCTTGTGTGTAATGATCTACATACTGCAAGCGGCCTTGCTCATCTAACCATTCTACACGATTGATAATACGTGGCTTTAATCCTTTTTGATATTGAATCTTAGCACGTACTTTTCCCATATCTTTAACGGTTGCTTCAGTGTTGTTGCCTTCAACTTCCCAGTAACGTGGGATATCAATCTGATTGAAGTAACGTGACTTGGCATCGTCTGAGATTTGATAGTTCGCAAAAAAGCGATATGGCGTCACGATCGATGCTGGTAAAAAGCCATTATCTTCCAAAACAACCGTCTCATGCTTGTGACCGGCAAGTTGCAATGTCGTATAGAGTGTTTGTGCTGGATAATCAAAATATTCAAATAGATTAATCATGAGACACCTCCGAAATCAAGTCTTGCCATTGTTGTTGAACGTCAGGTGTTAGGTACGGACGTGCTAATTGATAAGACGTTTTATGCGGTTGCTTTGGTCCATCATTAAAGAATCGAACGATGTGTTCTGCATAGCGCGCTACAATATCCTCCGAACTTTCTTCTTTTACATCAATTGGAATGAGATAGCCGTTCTTCTGATCTCTAATAAATGTTGGATTTCCGTAGTTCACATCAAAACCAATCATACCGAGACCAGAGCCAACCGCTTCTAACAATGTTAATCCAAATCCTTCACTTGTTGATCCTGACACGAACAGTTGATAGTTCGCATAGACATCATCCAACTTCACGTGTCCTTTTAGGTGAATAAAGTCTTGTGCCTGATGCTCTTGAATGATTGTTCGCAGTGCTTCTTTTTGGCCACCTTCACCATAAATATCAAACTGCAATTCAGGTACTGACTTTTTCGCAATGATCGCCGCACGTACAAGCCAATCAATATGCTTTTCGCTGGCTAATCTGGATGCACTAATCATCGAATACGGACGACGTTTAGTTTTAGGGTACTTCAGTTCATGTACACTCCCCACTGGAATCGTCACCACTCTAGGTTTTACATTCAAATACTTGTTAAATTGCTCAGTCAGAATTTGATTTTGTAAGTCTGTGGCTGTGATATAAAAATCAATTTCATCATGCTGCGCAAATTGATATTCATAGTAATTGTTCCATAAGACGTGATCTTCATCTGTCGCATTCACGCTGAAATGTTCGGCATGCACGACGACACCCACTTTGGCATCACCTTTATTTTGTAAAATGGCCTGTCCCACTGCTGAGGCACGGTCAAGAATAACAATATCTTCAGACGTTAACTTCAATTTTTGAATAAAATACGCAATAAACGCTTCACGGCTATATAATTTTTGATCAGGAAAGTCATACAAGTTCGTCTTCCCATCAATATATTCTGTATACGCAACTGTGCCATTCTCGTTATAGAACTGACGCATATACACTTTCGCTGCTTTATCACTTGGCGCATAGTATTCAGAAAAAGTACGCACATAGCTATAAAAATCTTTTCGTACGAGCATACCGTTAATGACAAACTCAGCACGGTCTACAATGTCTTGATCTTCATACTTTAAATAACACGTAATAAAGTTTTGTTCACCAGGAAGGTAGAGACGCTTGATCTTCCCTTCATGTGTCTCATGTTCTACAGATTCATGGATATCGTTCACAATATCAGTCACCGTATATGTTGTTGGTGCCACTGGAATATCCGTAAAGTATTGATACAACCAGATCACTTCATCATCTTTAAAGCCAATATTCTCTGTTAGTGTTTGGATATTCTCATTGTTAATAAACTCTAAAAACACAAACTTCGTCGATACGTTCAGTCCTCTTAGGAGCTTGGCTCTGTAACTTTGAGCATACTCTAAGCCACTACTTGCCCAGCCAATGCCAAAGTTAATATTATAAATTGTCACGTTTCAGATCACCTCTTTAATTTGGAAAATGTATTACGAGATCGCCTTGCTTATCAAATGTCGCCACACTTTGACATAAGTTATGGATGATATGCGTTTTAATGACATCTCGCATGGATTCAAAAGATGCCAATGCAACACGATGGTATTCAAAGATTGCGTTACGCTGTCCGTTTTGTCGATTATTAATACTCCCGCGCAGTTGTTGTAAATGATCGACTTGTTGTATCCAATTGCTATCAATCGCTTTGAGAATCGACTTCTGCACAAATCGCATAAACATGTATGTGTCACCGATAACTTGCTGTTGTGCAGCCAATTGTTGTTCAAATAATGATACAAGATGGGCTACAACGGCTTGCTCACGGTTTAAATCAATCTCTTCTAATTGTCCTGTATATTTGAAACTAATTTGCTGATATATATAATTACGCAAGTTCTCTTCATTATTCAAAGCTTGTTTGCGATACGCTTGTTGAAATACTTCTGTCGCAAGTTGGTGTAATGCCATCTTGTCGATATCCCACTGTTTCAGCACACGATCACGTTCTTCATAAATCATCTCACGTTGCGCACTCAAACTTTTTTCATACTCATTCGCCATTTCTCGCATGGCTACCCCTTGTTCTTAAGATACGCGTTGTGCACGTGTCACGATATGTTTCACACGTTGTTGGAACAATCAACTCTCGTCTAATCCTTGTTCACTAATTCGTTCAAGTTGCTGACTATCCAAGAGCTTACTCTTACCCCAACGCTGAACCACATAGTCTTCTAGGGAAATGTAAATCTGTGATGAACCTGGGTCGCCTTGTCGTCCAGCACGTCCACGCAACTGACGGTCCACACGGCTATTCTCCATATGCTCACTCACAATAACTGCCAATCCACCGAGTTCTTTCACACCTTCTGCTAGTTTAATATCCGTCCCTCGACCTGCCATACTCGTCGCAACTGTGACCGCACCCAATTGTCCCGCTTCAGCAATCATTTGGGCTTCTTTAGCAACGTTTTGTGCAATCAATAAGTTATTCGGAATATCTCTATCGAAAAACTGCATGGAAAAGTACTCTGCCAATTCAGCTGTTCGTGTGATAAGCAAAACTGGACGGTTGGTTTTATACAATTCACAGACACGTTCAATGATCGCTGCATTTTTTGAATCTGTATCTTTAAAAACACGATCAGGATAATCAATACGTTCGATTGGCTTATCCGTTGGTATTTGAACGACAATTTTGCCATATAAGTCTAAAAACTCATTTTCTCCTAACTTACTCGTCCCAGACATACCTGCAAACAATTCAAATTGACGGAAGAGATTTTGAAACGTAATCGACGCCATCGCACTCATGTCTTTTGAGATCTCGATACCTTCTTTCGCTTCAATCGCTTGATGTAAGCCAGATTGTAACTTTGTACCCGGCAGCATTCTTCCCGTCACACGGTCAATCAACACGACTTCTCCATCGTAAATAAAGTAGTCCAAGTTGGATTCAAACAGATATCGTGCACGCAATGCTAGGTTAATATTACGCACTAAGTCGAACATCTGTGCCTCGTATATATTATTCACGCCAAAATAAGCATTCACCGCCGCGATCCCTTCAGGCGTTAACCACACAGCCTTTTCTTTGAGATTCAATTCAAAATGCTGATCTTGTTCTAACGTTTCTACAAATGTCTTTGTAATACCAAATAAATTCGACTGAACACGTGGGGCACCTGAGATCACTAATGGCGTTTGTGCAGCATCAAGAATAATCGAATCCGCTTCATCAATAATGCCAAAATACAGCTCTGGTAAGAACTTTCCTTCTTGGCCATCCGCAAGATGATCGATGAGATAATCAAAGCCGAGACGCCCATTCGTTGTATAAATAATATTATGCGCATAGATGGCTTTTTTCTCACCCGGTTGATATTCATAATCCGGTTCATCTACAAAGCCCAGTGAAATCGTTAGTCCTAACCATTTAAACAATGGCGCCATCTCTTCACAGTCACGCGCCGCCAAATAATCATTCGTCGTGATTAAGTAAGCCCCTTTACTCGTCAGTCCATGTAGGTACAGCGGCATCGTCGCAGTTAACGTTTTCCCTTCACCTGTCTGCATTTCCGGCATATTACCTTCAGCCATTACAATGGCTCCTAATACTTGTACTTCTTTAGGATACATGCCGAGTACGCGCCAACTTGCTTCTCGTGCCACTGCATATTCTTCCGGTAACAAGTCCATCACTGATTCGCCTTGTGCTAAACGTTCACGGAATTCATGTGTCTTCGCTTGTAATGCCTCATCGCTTAAAGCACGACACGTCTCATGCCAGTCATTCACTTGTCGCAATCGTTTAGAAAGACGCTTCAAACGCCTTCCATTAATGACATTTTGAATATATGGTTTCATGACTGTATGCCTCCGTTTAATAATGCTCTATCTAAATCCTGTAAATGGTGGCTCTTATGAAATAAAGGCATTACCAATTGATGTAGTGACTGTAACACTTGGCCATATACATGAACCATTGCCATATCTTGCTCATCCAAATCACCTTCTGAAGTCACCCAAGCTTTTGCATTCAAGGAAATGGCCAGTTGATGCGCCAGTCGATTCGTATCAGCAGTGTAACCAATCATATTTAACGCATATCCACGCGCTAAAGGTTCTAAGCAGGTCACCATCTGTTCCATATCATCCAGTCGTCCATGTTCAATCAGAATGACATTATGCACACCGTCTATCACATCACGCGTCAATCTTTCTTCCCCCACACAAATAACATTCATCGTTGGTGTTTCAGACTGTTCATTCAAAATGGGTGAAATCGTCAAATCAGATTTTGTCACTTCATCTTGTTGGTCTGTAATATGGATTGCTCGAAAATGCACTGATGTTGCCGCTGCATTAATCATTTGTATCTCATAAGAGAACGCCTCGTCAGGGTAGGTTACGTCCATTTCCTTAGATTGAATAATGATATGTTCTAACGCCACACCATTGCGCTTCTTAAAATTGATTTTGAAGTACACGCCACCTGCTGGTTCCACATCAAAATCAAAGGTAAAGCGATACGTGTGTCCATGTTTCAAAATGGGCAGTTGTGGAATTGCCTTATCAGTACTATAAACTGTCATCACCTTCCATTCATGAATCACACATCCAGAAGGCATCAATGCATTTTCAAAGTACGTCATTTGTTTAGTTATCTCTAAATGTGATCCATACATAAAAGTATCAGGCGTGACTTGTGTCCATGGAACCACATGACTATTTTGTTGCATCTTAACGCTCCCTTCCGAATTGACTTTCTAGTATCAGATGATAGAAGTTCACAAACCAACTTGTAATTGTCGGTGAATCATCATTGTGTCGCCCAGGCACACCCCTTTGCATGACACGTGCATGTTGACTACTGAGTATTGGCAGTAACATGTTAAATGCTTCTTTGTCATAGTCATCATGCATCATGTAGGAAATCGCAAAGGTCGTTTGAGAGAAGTCTGCTTGGTTAAAACAACGCCAAAACTTGTCATTCAGTCGCTGTATCGCTGCTTCAGAGAGGTCACCTTCATTTTTACGCAAGACATCGAGTGACGTACCAAAATCATTCGGTCGCACCAATGCCATATTCTTCGCAACAGTTCCGATATTAACTAGAGGTTTACCCACGATAATCGCTGCGGGGTTCAGCTGTGCTCCATAATACAGCGCACCGAACGAGCCCATCGACAGTCCCGACAATACGAGCTCATTATTTTCAAAGCCTAACTCATCCAATCTATTTTGAATGACTTGCTTAATCGCACGTTCATAAGATGGCGAACCGAGATAGAATGCGCCCCCTTCTACACGAGGGTCACCGATTAAAATAAACGGGGCATTCAGTTGGTTCATCATAAAAAAGCCTTCAAAGCCTTCCGCAGAACGATAACCACTAAAATACACATTCAACGGTGGCTTCATATCGCCAGGGTTAAAGTAATGGATAAACTCATTACGTGCTTCATCCGTATAACGTTGGCCACCTAAAATAAATTGTCCCATATCCAAACGTGACCAACGCTTATGAACCGCACCCATTCGTATCGTGCCTGTTCCTTTCGCGCGCATCGTCATAACAATATACGCATCATCATCACGACTTGGAATTTCCAACGGTGTTTGTAAGTCCTCATGACGCAAGACAAATTGTTCATCCACTTGATCTGTTGTACGAAATGGGACGAGACGACAAACAAACTCAATCTCAACATCACCAGATAATGTATATTCTGGCCAAACTTGTATCACTTTATTTTTGTCATAGATGAGATGACGTTGCCACGTTAATAACGGCATCATGGTATCCCCAAACTGTCCTGATAGCACAAAAGCATTATTCCCTTCATAATGTGCTGTTCCATCAAATGATCGAGATGCCATACAAAACTTAGGTGAGATTTTGTCACCATATTGCCCGGGAAATGTTACTGCCTTTAACTTTTCCAATCGTTCCGCATCATCTTTATATATGAACGGTCGAATGATTTGACGTTGAACAATCGGATTTTGCGCATAACCTGTGTCCCAATACGCTTGATCAATGTAGGTTGTGTAAGGTGTACTCAATGTTTCTAAGACTTGAATGAACGCATCAGAAAATGGTGCTTGAACAAAGATAAAATCAAACGATCCTATCTCTGACAAGGCTTCCAGTTTCGCTTCCGATTCCGTTATGACTTGCTCTGTCGTAACAAACTGCCAAAGTGTTTCTGACTGTTGTTGCATCGCATTAGATAAGTCATGGTCTCCTATTTGTAATACTTTAAACTTACGCGTCATTACTTTCACCTTCAATCAATACATCTAGTTGCGCAATAATTTTATCCGACGCATATTGTTTACCTAACTTCATTGCATAAGCATAAGACTGATTCCAATTTTTCAATTGAATTAAGTAAAAGTCTAGTGCGTCCGGCAATTCCGAATCACTTGTTAAAACAATGCCATTCATCCGATGTTGTACATAATCTGTCGCTCGCATATTGATTTGTGGCAAACCAGCACTCAAGCTACTGATCTGTAAGAATAAGTCCGGTTCATGTGACAGATCAATCATCACACGTAACGTCGCAAGTGCTTCAATCACATCCAGTTCAAATGGCACACTTTTCAGTTCCACAAATATCGTTGATTCATCTTCTTTCATCAGTTCTCTCATCACTTCTGATGAGCCATTCGGCTGTTGCAATTGTGTATTCATACTATCCACTTTCTGAACCAACCATTGTGGCACCGTATATTTCTGACGTCGCGTTAACAACGTTAGTCGCAAGGCTGTATCTCGATGCATATAGTCCATGAGTTGATCTAAAATTTGGCCAAGTCGTGCATCTGCCAAGCCATCTATCCATAAGCCAATATATGTTTCATGTAACTGGCTACTGATATTCGGCAATGTTTGCGCATCAAATGGCGTAATGCGCATCAGTTGGTTCGTCAACTGGTGTGTTGCCTGATATGTAGCCAATAGTTGTTCATTTTCCAACGTATCAACAAGCCAATTCGCATGTGGATCCAATGTTTGAATTTGGTCATCCACTGTTTGGTGTCGCTGTTGAAATACAGAATAACAGCGATGATATGAAGAAAAAATCTTTGCGAGCGCCTCATTATGCCGGACATCGGAAGCAATCACCACTGTATCTTGTGACTCAAATGTACGATGGCGATACTGTGTAACATATTCAACAATCACAGCCTCCATAGATGGATAGTGACTTTGTGAAAACATAGATTGATATGGGGCATGAACCGCTACCTCTCCACTCGGTAATGTCACTTCCAGAATCCAATCACCCGTACGTGTTAAATACTGTTGTTTCACATGTGTGCCGACCTCATTGTAAAAATCGATACGCGATATATAACCACGATCATCCACAATGTAACCATACTGCTTTGTCTCAGACTGATAGACATCAATACGAGAGACAAACCCTTCTTGACTAAAGTGAATATTTGCATACCGATCGTCAGGCATCATCGCACGGATCATCGATGGTAAATAGATGAATTCCGTCCCCACTGGCCAATCCAACTGTCGATAGTCAACAGCTTTCGGCGTCGCATGTTGGAACCCTTGAATCTCATCAAAGACAGACCAATATGTCGCATCAAACAATTCATAGCGATGTAAAAATGTGCGTAAGTTGGGCTTATAATTCAAGACAATCAGTTGAAACGGCTGTTCATTTTGATGATGCATCGACATCAGACTAATCATGTCATCGAAAGCGGTTGTCGATGATGTCTCTTCTATCTCACTATGCCACATAGCTTGCTGACTATACCAAGCCGGTATGAAATATTTCATAAAATTCTCCTTACCAATACTTTGTTAAAAAAGGTTTGTATTTGTCGAAATAAAAATATGTTCGAATGGTTTCTGCGATATTGATACTAATATACATCATAATCATCATTTGGATGACGAAATAGATTTGTTGTGAAAACTGTGGAACTAGCAACGAAAAGTACAAAGGTATGCCGATAGTTGCACCAATCATCAGTGCACCTGTCCAGCAGATAATACGTGCTTTATGATTTAAATAATGTTCTGTTTCTTCCCCTGGTGAGACACCTTCAAAATAGTGGCCCGCCTTCAAAAATTCTTTGGACTTCTGTTTCGTGTTAATTAACAACCGTGACAACGCGTAACTTAAAATAACTTGCAATACGATATAAATGGTTACACCTATTGGATGACCAAGTTCTATGATATGAAGCGGTTGATCTTGACCAACAACAAGGTATGCCATCACATTTACTAAACTACTTAATAAGATAAAAACCGATAAACTAATCATAATCGAAATACTGCCGGCAGGATTTAATTTCCATGCGACAAAAGTTTGGGCATTATTTTGCGTGACTTGCATAATATCACGATACGGTAAACGATATTCAACCAGCTCAATGCATAACAGAATCAACATCACCAACATGATCAGACCAAGAATGACGCCCATGATGATGTGATCCATAGACGTTGGGTCTCCATGATGACGAAGTGTTGAACGGATGATACTTAATAAGACAATTGGCATGGCTCCTGCGATACCATAACGAATATTTTGATCCGCTAACCATATCAACAACATCGTTCCCGTCACAATAATCATTAACAGCATCGCAATCGTGGTCCAATCCACTTGCTTCATTTCTACATGACGCGAAATCACAAAAAGACCTTGAACCACACTAAAAGTCAATGCCAGTAACTTTTCTTGATAGTGCTTCTCTTTACGCGTCATCTGCATCATTTTTTCTACATTTTTATAACGCAACAGCATTAAAACGACCATCGCTGTTAACCAAGGACCGAGCCCCAAAGAAAAAATATTGAGATTCTGAATATCACCACCGACATTCGTCACTGCAAGTTCATAAAAAGATTGCTTGCCGTTCTCCATCTTTGACTGACTCAAAATAGGAATACGACTACCCAATATGTATATAAATAAAATCAATAATGTAAATGCTGACCGCTTGTATACAATTTTATATTCGTACTGATGTAAGATGCGATGTAATAAGTTGTTCTTCACGTTAAACCTCTTTTTAAAACATGTTGTCAAAGAGGCAAACACTCATCTAGAGTGCTGCCTCTCCAACGCATGTCATATTATTTATTATTACTTAGACTGTTCTTTCTTTTGCTCTTTTTTAGATCTTTTAAACAATCCTAGTCCTCCAAGTAACGCTGCAACGCCACCCATCAGACCATAGTTATTTTCTGATGCTGCTTGTCCTGTCTCAGGAAGTTCTCCTTTAGCTGAGTCTACCATAGATGTACTATGAGATGCTTGACTTTGTGACATAGACTCGCTTGTGTGCATTGATGTTGATGTACTTGTTGACATTGAACCATTCATACTTGTTGAAGTTGAAGTGCTCATTGATGTCGAAGTGCTTGCACTCATTGACATTGAAGTACTCATGCTTGTTGAAGCTGATGCACTCATTGATGTTGAGTTACTTTCAGAAATTGATGTGCTTTCTGATAATGATGTATTTGTTGATCCAGATACTGATTCGCTTACTGAAGTTGAAACGCTCTCTGATGTCGATGCGCTTGTTGACGCTGAATCACTTTCGCTCACTGATGTTGATGCACTTGTTGATGCTGAATCAGACTCACTCACTGACGTTGACGTACTCATTGACGCTGAAGCTGAGTCACTTACTGACGTTGACGCGCTTGTTGATGTTGAAGCCGAATCGCTCACTGATGTTGATGTGCTTGTCGATGCTGAAGCTGATTCGCTCACTGACGTTGATGCACTTGTCGATGCTGAAGCTGATTCACTTGCTGATGTCGACACGCTTGTTGATCCAGATACTGATTCACTTGCTGAAGTTGAATCACTCATTGATGCTGAGTCACTTTCACTTGCTGATGTCGACGCACTTGTTGATACTGAATTAGATTCGCTCACCGATGTCGATGCGTTTGTTGACGCTAAATTAGATTCACTCACTGATGTCGACGCACTTGTTGATGCTGAATTAGATTCGCTCACCGATGTCGATGCGCTTGTTGACGCTGAAACTGAATCACTTACTGATGTCGACACGCTTGTCGATGCTGAAGCTGATTCGCTTACTGATGCTGAAGCGCTTGTCGATGCTGAAGCAGACTCTCTTGCTGATGTCGATGTACTTGTTGATGCTGAAGCTGATTCACTTGCTGATGTCGACACGCTTGTTGATCCAGATACTGATTCACTCGCTGATGTTGACGTGCTTGTTGATCCAGATACTGATTCACTTACTGATGTCGATGTACTTGTTGATACTGAATCAGATTCGCTCACTGATGTCGACGCACTTGTTGACGCTGAAGCTGATTCGCTCACTGACGTTGACGCACTTGTCGATGCTGAACCACTTTCGCTTACTGATGCTGAAGCTGATTCACTTGCTGATGTCGACACGCTTGTTGATCCAGATACTGATTCACTCGCTGATGTTGACGTGCTTGTTGATCCAGATACTGATTCACTTACTGATGTCGATGTACTTGTTGATACTGAATCAGATTCGCTTACTGATGTCGACGCACTTGTTGACGCTGAAGCTGATTCGCTCACTGACGTTGACGCACTTGTCGATGCTGAACCACTTTCGCTTACTGATGTCGACGCACTTGTTGACGCTGAACCAGACTCGCTTACTGATATTGATGCACTTGTCGATGCTGAAGCTGATTCGCTTACTGATGTCGACGCACTTACACTCTCACTATTCTCAATACTTGTACTTTCTGAGATGCTCTTGCTTGTCGACGCACTTACACTCTCGCTATTCTCAATGCTTGTACTTTCTGAGATGCTCTTGCTCGTTGAGGCACTTACGCTTTCACTATTCTCAATACTTGTACTTTCTGAGATGCTCTTACTTGTCGACGCACTTACACTCTCACTATTCTCAATACTTGTACTTTCTGAGATGCTCTTACTTGTCGACGCACTTACACTCTCACTATTCTCAATACTTGTACTTTCTGAGATGCTCTTGCTCGTTGAGGCACTTACGCTTTCACTATTCTCAATGCTTGTGCTTTCTGACTTGCTTGTCGACGCACTTACACTCTCACTATTCTCAATACTTGTACTTTCTGAGATGCTCTTGCTCGTTGAGGCACTTACGCTTTCACTATTCTCAATACTTGTGCTTTCTGAGATGCTCTTGCTCGTTGACGCACTCATACTTTCACTATTTGCTTTACTTGTACTCGCACTTTGGCTATTTGAAAGACTCGTACTTGCTGACTTGCTTGTCGACGCACTCATGCTTTCACTATTTGCTTTACTTGTACTCGCACTTTGGCTATTTGCAATACTTTGCGAGGTACTTGCACTCTGGCTATTCGCTACACTTGTACTTGCACTTTGACTATTTGCAATGCTTGTTGATGTACTAGCACTCTGACTATTCGCTTGGCTCACACTCGTCGATATAGACCTGCTTGTTGAAGCTTGTGATTCACTAATAGAAATAGATTGGCTTTGAGACGCGCTTGAAATCGGTTCCGTTCCTGGGATTTCTCCTACCAAATTGAAGTAGTTTCCTTGGTTACTTCCATCCTGTGTCGCAAACGGTTTGAATGACCAAGCTGTATCACCAGATGGGTTTGTGATAGGGACTGTAATCTGAGTTGTTAACCCTGCACCTTGATCTGCATATAATTTATTAAGAATACTTGTGTCCCACCAGTAACCACCATCTTTTGCATTAACACCAAAATTTTTAGGAACTGGTTTTGTAAGGAACGTGTCAGAATATCCTGCTGGTGTAATACCCACTGTAGCTGTCGTTGGTGTACCATACGCACTCCCTAGTTTCAGCATGTTTGTTAAACTATCTTGTGAAGCTGCAATCGTTACATTACTATTCTTCGGTTTCTCTATTGTATCCGTATTTGGATTATCATATGACACTGTATATTGGAATGTCATATTTTTTCCATCACTCGTTACCTTTAATTTGTAGTAAATCGTTTGGCCATATAGCGTATCTGTTCCTGACCCCGTAAATACTTGTTCTGTTGGTACAGTTGTTGCCGCACGTGATAATGAATAATCAACCGAACGGAAAGCAAAACCACTCAAGTTTTGAACCTGTTTTTCAACTGCTTGAGATGTAGATGTCGACTGAGAAGTTGTTACTTCCGCTGTTGTTGTGCTATTTGATGTCACTTCAATAGTTGAAGTTGTATCTGCTTTATCAGAAGTTTGTGTTTGTTCTGATGTTATATTTTTATTTAAAGTTTCTGATTGTTCGCTCGTATTTTTTAATTCTGATTGACGCTCACTTATTGATTGTGAGGCTCTTTCACTTTCAGATTGTGATAACGACTTCGATTCTGATTCAGATGCACTTGATTGTTCTTCAGAAGTGGATTGCTTACTTTCACTTTCTGTAGATGTACTTTCTGATGACGTTTCGCTCTCACTTGCGATTTGGGATTCACTTGTTTCTGATGGTTGTTCACTTTCAACCGTTGACTGTGATTGTTGAATCACTACAGAAGTTTGGTCACCGACTGTTTGGCTATTTGTTGCCAATTCAGATGTGACTGGTGTTTCAGATGCTGCTAATGCTTGTTGATCATGCAACATATTAACTGTAAATAATCCGCCTGTAATGGCTGTCGTTTTAAGTGCGTTGTCTTTGATGATTGTGCCGACATTTGTTTTATCGTTTTGCTCTTTATCAATCTTGTCTATCACAAACGACAAGCCTAACATTTTAAGTAATTGAATCTCTTTTAAACCTGCTTTAACCCAGTTTTTACCAGATTTATAAAGCTTCACTCTCGCTTTTTCTTCTCTAAGACTCTTATTAAATTCCCTTGATTTCCTTGTCATTGCAAAACTCCCATTACAAATTTTCATACAATATAATGGTATATTTAGGCTATAAAATTATATTGATATTGCTTAATATTAATTAAAATTTCATCTTGTGGACAATATAATTGTTTCTTGTGATTTTCACATAAAATAACAAGTGTAAAAAGTAATATAGCCAAAATGCTTGTTTCGCCTTTTGTAAAACCATTTTCATCATTCAAATAAATAATTAAACTTATTCATTGTTGTGTAACTGCACTAATAAGATAACGTTTCCAAAAAATATCTCAAAAATATTGAAAAAATACCTTAAATTTCTATTTATGAATTGTAAGCACTTTATCTTTATTTCAAAGGAAAAATATTGATTTGTTATAAATTTAATATTTAAACAACAATATGAATTTTTAATAATATCCGAACTTTAGAAACTCAAATCATACATCGCCATAATACTTAGAGAATGGGTACTTCACGCCTGAAATAAACATATGTTACGATTAATGTATCAACATCAATCACTAAAAACGGAGTGATACAAAATGAATACTTCAATCAAAAAACTAAAAGAAATCATTGATACTTCTGATCGTATCGTTTTCTTCACAGGTGCGGGTGTTTCAGTCGCTAGCGGTATCCCTGACTTCCGATCAGACGATGGTTTGTATCATGCAATTGAACAAAAGGGAGCCTCACCAGAGTACTTATTAAGCCATGATTATTTAAAAGCAGACCCTGTTGATTTTATGGAATTTTGCCATCAGTACTTGCTGTTTTCTGATAAAAAGCCAAATCCTGTTCATGATTGGATCGCACAGTTAGAGGCGCAAGGACGCTCTCTTGGAGTCATTACACAAAATATCGACGGCTTACATTCTGATGCAGGGAGTCAAAAAGTAGATGAATTGCATGGTACACTCAATCGTTTTTACTGTACAAAAAATACACATACGTATACGAAGGCTGAAGTAATCGACCAACATCTATTACGTTGCCCAGAATCTGATGGACCCATTCGTCCTGATATTGTGCTATACGGAGAAATGCTCGATGAACCAACTATTTTTAGTGCCCTTAATAAGCTACAAAATGCTGATACACTTATCGTTTTAGGATCTTCACTACTTGTACAGCCAGCTGCCGGGCTCATCTCCAACTTTACCGGCCAAAATCTTGTGATCATTAACCGTGATCCAACACCATTTGATCGCGACGCCCAACTTGTCATTCATGACGACATGGTATCTGTCGTTAAACAACTTCAAAACAACAACTAAACGAACAAAAAACTCTATCCTGTGCGTACAGTGATAGAGGTTTTCTTGATATTATTTCAATTCTTTTAAATAACTACGGCCAAATTCTGGTAATTCAACACCGAAGTTATCAGCGATTGTTGTACCGATTGAGCTAAATGTTGTGTCGCCTTCAAGGGCTGCGCCACCTTTGAATTTCGGGCTGTAGAACAATACCGGAATATATTCACGTGTATGGTCTGTACCCTCTGCTGTTGGGTCATTACCGTGGTCAGCAGTGATAATTAATAAGTCATCTTCACGCATATTGTCTAATAGTTCAGGCAAACGTTCGTCAAAGTCTTTCAATGCTTGTGCGTAACCTGGCTTATCACGACGGTGACCATATAGCGCATCGAAGTCTACAAGGTTTAAGAAGCTTAAGCCTTTGAAGTCTTTCTTCACGACGTTCATTAATTGATCCATACCGTCCATGTTGCTCTTCGTACGGATCGCTTCTGTCACACCTTCACCATCATAAATATCATTGATTTTACCAATCGCAATGACATCATGATCGGTATCTTTCAATGTATTCATCACGGTACGACCGAATGGTTTCAATGCGTAGTCGTGACGGTTACTTGTACGTGTGAAGTTACCTGGTTCACCCACATATGGACGAGCAATGATACGTCCGATTAAGTACTTCGGATCTTTCGTTAATTCACGAACTTTCTCACAAATATCATACAGTTCTTCAAGTGGAATAATGTCTTCATGGGCTGCGATTTGTAGCACAGGGTCGGCAGATGTGTAGACGATCAAGTCGCCTGTTTCCATCTGATGCGCACCCCACTCATCAATGATTTGTGTCCCTGATGCTGGACGGTTCGCTACGACTTTACGTCCTGTCAGGCGTTCGATTTCCTCAACAAGTTCATCTGGGAAGCCGTTTGGATACACTTTGAATGGTTCATTAATGTTTAAGCCCATGATTTCCCAATGACCTGTCATCGTATCTTTCCCAACGGATGCTTCACTCATTTTTGTGTAGTATGCAGATGGGGCATCGACACGCCCAACGACTGGTAAGTCATCAATGTTTCCAAGACCGAGACGTTCTAAGTTTGGTAACTTTTGATCAAAGCCTTCTAATGTATGTTTTAACGTATGTGATCCTTCATCGTTGAACGCTTTCGCATCAGGCGCTTCCCCGATACCGACAGAGTCCATAACGATTAAATGGACACGTTGAAATGGTGCTGTCATCACAATCACTCCTCGTATGATTTGTCTCTCTTAATAATCTGTATCTGCTTCTAATCCTTGCATAATTTGTACGCCTGCACTTGCGCCGACACGTGTTGCGCCTGCTTCTAACATCGCTTGGAAGTCTGCCAAGTTACGTACACCACCTGATGCTTTCACTTCAAGTGCGTCACCTACTGTATCTTTCATTAACTTCACATCTTCCGGTGTTGCGCCACCGCCTGCGAAACCTGTTGATGTTTTCACGAAGTCTGCGCCTGCTGCTTTTGATAATTCACAAGCTTTCACTTTTTCTTCGTCTGTTAATAACACTGTTTCAATAATCACTTTGACTGTTTTGTCGCCAGACGCTTTCACAACTGCCGCGATGTCTGCTTGAACATCATCATAGCGACCATCTTTTAATGCGCCGATATTAATAACCATATCGATTTCGTCTGCGCCTTTAGAAATGGCATCTTTTGTTTCACATGCTTTTACTTCAGACGTTGAGGCACCGAGTGGGAAACCAATCACTGTACAAACAAGTACATCTGAATCTGCTAATTTTTCTGCTGAATATGCCACGTGTGTTGGGTTGACACAAACTGATTTGAAGTTGTATTCTTTCGCTTCTTCAATAATCTTGTCAATTTGTTGACGTGTTGATTCTGGTTTTAATAATGTGTGATCAATATATTTTTCGTAGTTCATGTTATAACTCCTTTTATGCTTCTGTTTTTGTCCAACGGTTTAAGATAATGAATAATACAAGTCCAACGATACTCATCACGCCTAAGATAGCTAAGATTACACCAAAGTGTGATGTAAGGGCTGTATTACCCGGGAAATTAAGTGCTTTAAGATCAATTAAAGCCGCCGCAATCGCAATACCTACTGATACTGCAACGTTAATGATCAAGTTGTAGAATCCAATCGCTACCCCTGTCATATTTACGTCGATTGTACGAATTGCTTCGTTTAATAATGGTGCATACATTAACGCAAAACTACCTGCGAAGAAAATCATTGAGATAACGAAGATAGAAACGTGTTGTCCCACTGCGAACGCTGGTAAGAACAAGCTCAAGGCAATTAACGTAATCGCTGTAATAATCGCTTGTTTTGAATTTAAGAAGTTCGCAATTTTACCACTCAATGCACCAACCACCACAGCTACCAAGTAACCTGGGATGAGTAATAATGATGTTGTATCTAATTCAAAGTGATAGATTTGTTCCATAATGAATGGGAACGTGAAAATATAACCAAGTTGTATCATATACATCACAAATACGATAAATAAGAATGATGCATAACGTTTGTTTTGGAAGAATTTCTTATCAACCAATGGGTGTTTCGCATTTTTGATATATAGAGCGAAAATCGCGATGACAACCAATGCAGCTGCTAAGTACCACCAGTTAAAGTTCGTGATAAATAACATCACTGTTGTTGCAATTGTAGACACTAAGACTAAACCAATGAAGTCAAGATGCGCTTTGTTCTCTGATTCTTCTTTTGGTAACAGTTTGAATAAGAACGGTAACGTAAACACAACGATCAACGCGATTAAGAACATGTTTGTCCAGTGAAGATACGTTGAAATAAAGCCACCTGATAACGTTCCGATAACAAGTGATAATGAATAACTACTTGTACTCAAACCAAGATATGTCTTCTGATCTTCTTTAGATAAGTACTTCGCTACATAAATAACATATAACGTTTCTGCCGCTGCAAGCCCTGCTGTTTGAATAATACGTCCTGCTAATAACAGTGGGAAGTTGCTTTGGAAAATATAACCAATAATAGAACCGATAATGATTAAAAATACGCCGTAAATGAACAGTGTACGAATACTGATCGCATCAGAGAGTGATGAATACACCACTGCTCCAATACCAATTACAAGACCTGCAAGAGTCGCTTGCCAACTCACTGTTGTTACAGAAATATTTAAATCATTCGCAATCGCAACTGAGATTAATTTGAATGAGTTGTCGATTACTAAACTAAATACGAATAGGAAGAGTAAAATCGGTACAGCTTTTTTAATTTTGTCATATGATGCTGTTGTCATCGTCGCCACTCCTTAAATGAGAGATAGTGCAATTTCAATCATATCTGTAAACGCACGTTCTCTTTCTTCTGGTGTTGTTGCTTTGTTATGAATAAGATGGTCACTTACTGTAAAGACACCTAATGCTTCAACGCCTGCATATGTTGCATTCATGTATAACGCTGCAGATTCCATTTCAACACCTAAGATGCCCATACGTTGCCAACGTTCGTTCGCTGTTTCATCAGCATTGTAGAAAATGTCACTTGATAAGATATTACCTACGTGATAGTTAACACCTTTTTCACGTGCTTTGCTTACTGCACCCTCTAACAAGTTGTATGATGCAATCGGTGCGTAGTGTCCTGGTAAGTTGTATTGTTTCACGTAGTCTGAGTCTGTTGATGCACCTTGAGCAATGATGACATCGTATAAGTCGATGTTTTCTTGCATTGCGCCACATGAACCAACGCGAATTAATTTCTTACATCCAAATGTGTGAATCAACTCATAAGAATAAATACCAATTGAAGGAATACCCATACCCGAACCCATGACAGATACTTTTTGACCTTTGTAAGTACCAGTGTAACCAAACATGTTTCTCACGCCGTTAAACTGTTGTACATCTTCTAAGTATGTCTCCGCAATAAACTTCGCACGTAATGGATCTCCTGGTAATAAAACTGTTTCAGCAATTTCAACGCCGTTCATCGGCTTAATATGTGGTGTAGCTTTCATAAATAACGACCTCCGAGTTGTATAGTAATTTGTCTATTTGTCTAACCACTTATATCTTAACGCTTATGGATAGCGCTTTCAATATGTAATTTGTGACAAATTGACGAACAATGTATTTGAGCAGTTATCACACATCTCGGAAAGAGCCATATATCTATTAAAATACTAAAAAAACCTTATTCTACAAGGATCCCCCATATATTCAAAGCAACAAAAAAGCCATATAAGACTGCACTCTCTACGTGCAAAGCCTCATATGACTTTTCTTTTTATATGATGATTATCATCTAGACAACTTGTATTCATTTTAGACAACTTCTACTATACAACAGAGCTTGTCTATGTCGTTTCTTTCATTCGTGTGACATTAATATCGGCCTGTATATTCGGCACGTACCACTTATTAATCATCACGGGACTCTCATGGCCAGTGTATAACGTCTCCGCAACGAGCCAACAATGATCCCCACCATCAAATGTGTATCCATCATGTGCAAAATGTGGGTTCTGTGTCATTGAAAACTTCAAATCCGACTGTGCCGCATATTGGTATACCTGTTCTTCAACAAATGCACGCACCGCTGCTTCATCTTGCGTTGACACCTCATACAGATCAATCACATTGATAGGAATAAAAGTAAAACACATCGCATCCGTGTTTTTAGACGTATTTCCTTCACGAACATAATAACGCTCCATCGCCACCACGGCAGAAGGATGATCTGGAAACAGATGATTCGTATATTCACTTTCCAAATCCACACGATAGTGAATCGTTTCTAAAGTCATTGCCTCACGTGACATCTGTTGGAGTGGGTGCGCCAGATGCGCCATACTCGATGTACTATGATCGCGATGTTGTGACACAACAAAATGCCCTTTCCCACGAATACTCTCAACGACACCATCTTCCGTCAATAACTTGATTGCCTGGCGTAACGTCATGCGGCTCACACCAAAACGTTCACACAGCACCTTCTCTGTTGGTAATGACTCTCCACCTGGAAACTTGCCCATTTGTATTTCTTCATAAAGTGTATTATAAATTGTTAAAAATTTTGGCTGTGCTTGCGTCACCAAAATAACCCCCAGTATCTTCATGCTTATATCTTCATCATACACCAATTTCATTCACAACATAATGGCAATATTAAGACAGACAAGACACCCCTCTGAGTGCCGGAAGTGTAAGGGTAGTCTGACCTAGTCGTGTTGCTATTGGAATAAAGGGGATTACCTCTCTGTTAAGTTAAAATCTCATTATTTAGATACTGTATATTGACTTCTAGAAACACATTTATTGTATTTCATCCATATTTAAGATCTTAATTTTTTAAGAACGATTTATCTTATTATTAAGTTTTAATTCATCATGAAAATATTGTAGAGTGGAATATTTTACCAAGGGGATAGATTTCAATGTAGCTTTAGCATAAATATAATCTTTAATCATAGCATTATACTTACGTTGAACTGCAGAATGTTGTTGCTTTAAATAGTTATTTACGTTTTTGGGGATATGTACTTTCGTTTTATGCTGTAAATAGTCCTGATTACTAATGACAATTAATTTAGTTAAATCTAAAGCAGAATGCGGCTTATTAGGCTGTTCATATCCAAGGTGGATTTTATATTTGTTTGGGACTGTTTTACAGTTGCTTCTAAATGGTATACAAATTCTATTAGTCCCATTTTTAAAAGAATAATAATAAGGTCTACTTCCCCCTTTATTATCAATAATTTCTTGTCCTTGTAAATAATCTTTGAGAAATAACTGTTGGTCTAAACACACAATTTCCATTAATCATTCACTCCAAAATAATAGAAAAGACGTTATAAACGCCTTTTCTATGACATACTGCTATACCAATACAATTAGTATCTTTTCATGTAGTATTAATTTTATGTCTGCGCCACAACGCCGACTCTAGTAATGTAGTATTAATTTTTATATCTGCGCCACAACGCCGATTCAAGTTAGTGTAGTATTAATTTTATGTCTGCGCCACAACGCCGACTCATTTACACTTATATTATATCACGAGAACACTACCATTCAATATAAGTTTACATAGCATCATAAAAATTATCATCTTTTATTTATATCTAACTAGCAACAATGTGTAAAAACGCTTTAAACGCTAATGCATTAAAACAGTGAAGCGCATACGTCTCCACTGTTTTATATCAATCTCTTAAATAATCATACCTAGTAGTAGAACAAAACCTAATCCTAATACGGATAAAATAGATTCTAACAATGTCCATGTTAGAAATGTTTCTTTCATTGATAAGCCAAAATATTCTTTGAACATCCAGAATCCGGCGTCATTCACATGTGAACAGAAGATACTACCTGCACCGATTGCTAATACAACGAGTGCTAAATTCACATCTGATGATTGTAACATTGGGAGTACGATACCCACTGATGAAATGGCAGATACCGTTGTTGAACCTAATGCTAAGCGCATCAGCGCGGCTGCCAACCAAGCTAAGACAATCGGTGACATGCTTGTATCACTGAATATATTAGAGATCGCATCACCGACACCACCATCAATTAACACTTGCTTGAATGTACCGCCACCACCAATAATTAGTAATAACATCGCAATCGGTGTAATAGCGGCTGTAACCGAATCCATAATATGGTTCATTGTACGTTGCTGTCTAATACCCATTGTATAAATAGCAAATAACACTGCAATTAACATCGCTGTTGATGAAGATCCAAGGAAGTAAATAAATCCTTCTAATCCACTCGCTTTACCGTCTTCATGACCTGTTACAAGTTGTACAATCGTTGCAATAATCATCAAGATAACCGGTAAAAGCGCTGTTAATAAACTGATACCAAAGCTTGGTAATTTATCTACTTTTAATTCTTCTACACCATTTACCGCATCCACTTCATTTTCTTGATTAAACGCAGAAGGTACCAGTTTACGTGCAACAGCAGGGAAAGTAGCCCCTACAATCATTGCTAGTGGAATACCAATAATAATTCCATACATTAATACATAACCGACATTTGCATCGACTGCTTCAGCAATTGCTACTGGACCCGGATGAGGTGGTAAGAATCCATGTGTCACCGCAATCGCTGCAGTCATTGGCAAACCAACTTGTAATCTTGGAATATCCATACGTTTCGCCAAAGTAAAAACAAGTGGAATTAATAAGACAAACGCCACTTCTAAGAATAGTGAAATACCAATAATAAATGATGCAATAATCATTGCCCATGTCACATGTTTCGCACCAAATGTGACAATCAATGTATCAGCAATTTTCGTCGCACCGCCACCATCTGATAGTAGCTTACCTAAAATAGCCCCAAGACCAAAAATAATCGCAATATGACCAAGGGTATCGCCCATCCCTTTTTCAACTGTCGCAACAACTTGATCAATCGGCATACCTAGAATAATACCCGTTACCATTGATGTAACAATTAAGGCAATAAAGGTATTCAGTTTTAATCCCATAATTAAGAATAGTAATAATGCAACACCAATAATAACGCCAATAATCGGCCAGAACTCTCCCAACATATATCAGTAACCCCTCTCTTAACCTTTACGTGTTTTGTTTATTTCATAGACATTCGTTAACGTTTCAACATCCCCAACATTTCCTGGGAAAATCACATATGGCATACCAGCATATTTCGCTTCTTCTCCTGTGAGCCATACCGGTACACCTGCCGTCACTTGTCCAATCACTTCTGCTTTCTTAATACCAAGTCCTTTCGTTGCGACATCACTCGACGTAATGCCACCTTTCGCAATGATAAAACTTGGTTGAATCGCTAAATCTTGTACAATTTGTACCAAGCTATTAGAAATCTGCGTTGAAATATTTAAGTTTTGATTAATATCATTTGTCTTCACAACATCACGTGATGTATACAATGCGACATCTTTACCTTCACTTAATAATTTCTCTACTCGTTGTGTTAAATCTTGAATATAACCTTCAAGTAAATCAGGCGTTTCTAATATTTTGACACCAAATTCTACGGCTTCAATATCTGTATTTGATAATAAATGCTGTAATTGATCTGATGATTTCTTCACATGTGAACCGACAATCATCAATCCCCCATGTCCACTCTGTTGATAATCATTAAGTTGAATGATTTCACCTGGTGTCTGACAAATTGCTTTCACGAATGAGGCCGCTGTTCTAAAAATAAAACGCTTCGGCTGTTGATTTAGAAATGTAATTAAGCTCGCTACAAAGTAATCCATATCTTCATCATTCAACGCATCTACGACTACTGCATCAAAATTTGAAAGCTGCGCAAACACATCAAACAGTTTCTCTCTATTTCTTAATTGTTGGAGCGTAATATGTTTCACATTATCAGCTTTAATCTCACCATTACTTTTCTCATCAATAAAATCTGCCATTGTTGTGCTCTTAAATCCAAATGTTGTATCATTTGCAAACTCACTGTCAGCCACTGGCATAAGGGTTCCGTTATCTTCTAAATAATGCACACCTTCATATGTAAAACGATTCCCTTCAAAAAATGCTGGTAAGTAAAATACCGCATCAAATGGCTCATCTGCTGCGTCATTTAAAACTTTTGGTTCTAAATAGAAATGACCACGCAATGTAGAATCCCCACGGCTAATCACCATATAAGGTACATCTAATTTTTGAGAAATAGCTTCAATATTTTCAATAATAGTAGTGTGTAATGTTGTTGTTTCTGTTTCTGTGAGTGCACGTGAGTTCGTTAAAATATAGAACATATTGTGAGGTTGTTGGAATCCATCTTCAATATACTGTAAAGACCAATCTGTATACACTGGTAAATCTTTCACTGTTTGTGTCCCTGTTGGATCATCATCTAATACAACGATTTTAAAATTTAATGTATCAAGACCTTTACGAATCTCATCACCTTGTTGTTGTTCAATCAATTGTCGATTAAGCATGCCTATCACCTACAGTTTGTTAATGTTTTCAATATATTTGATCACACCTGAATGATCATTCGTTGCTCGGTCAGATGCAACTTCTGCCTTATACATTTCCTTCACCATATTCGCCACTGGTAATGCCAAATTAGCTGTATCTGCCGTCATCATGACATTTTTTAAGTCTTTATAGTTAATATGAATCGTTCCGCCAGGCGCATAATCCTCTGCGATCATCTTAGGGAACTTCGCTTCCATCACCGCTGAACCTGCGAGACCACCACGAATTGCTTCAAACATATCTTCTAGTTGAATATTGAATTTTTTCGCCAATACAACCGCTTCAGATAGTGCCACAATATTCGTATTTACAATAATTTGGTTTGCAAGTTTCACAACACTACCTGCCCCCACATCACCGACTCTAATCACAGAACGTGCAATCGGATCTAATACGCTTTCCACTGTTTCTAGCGCACCTTCATCACAACCAATCATGACAGCTAGTTCACCTGTTATCGCAAGTGGTTCCCCACCGCTCACTGGCGCATCAAAATACTGCACGCCAACATCTTCTAATGTTTTATGAATTTCCATTGCATCACTTGGTGTAATAGAACTTGTATCAATCACATATTTCGTATTAATCGTTGCTTGCGTTGTCAAGGCATCTTGACCACTATACAGTACTGCTTTTACAATTTCACCATTTGGTAACGACGTAATAATGTAATCTGCTTCTTCAGCCATAACTGCCATTGATGCAGACTTCCCACCTAATTGAACCAACTCATTCACAGCCGCTTCATTCACGTCATATACATAAACCTCATGTCCTGCATGAATAAAATTTTTCGCCATCGGTTTTCCCATAATACCAAGTCCAATGCATCCAATTTTCATGTGTACCCCTCCAAATGTAAACGTTTTCTTTTGTTATTGTATATCATTTATCTTAAATTGTATACATTTTTCTTCTTATTCATTTTGTAGTACACTAATTTTGTTAAGGAGGATAACCATATGATGCGTAAAGAAACACCTGTCTATCAACAAATGCGAGATGATATTATTAACGGTATTTTAAAACCTGGTGAAAAAATTACAGAAGTAAAAATGGCTGAAAAATATCATGTCAGTCGCACGCCTATTCGAGAAGCAATCAAACAATTAGAAATGGAATATTTAATTAAAGACGGCTTTATTTTCATTCCGAACGCAGAAGAATTTAGAAAGATATTTGAGCTACGCATCTTACTCGAAACACACGCACTCAAAAAAGCAGCCATCGTCTTTGTCCAAGAAGATATCGATGAACTACGCAGTTATACAAGTATTGATGTAGAAGCAGATGAAAACTTGGTCATTGAAACAAACGATCAATTTCATAAAAAACTAATGAGTGCCACACATAACGAATTTATTATGGAAACCTATGAAAAGATGAAAGGCTTTATCTTCCTATTCAGTAAAACTGTCATTAATAAGCGACGTCATGGTCTGATTGATGAACATAAAGAAATTGTGACCGCATTAGAAAATAGAGAAATTGATCATGCCGTAAACTTACTAAAAACACATCTAGAGAAAGACTTAACCTTCACATTACATTACCTTGACTTATAACGTAGAAAAGCCGTAAAGAAGAGATGTTCATCATTTCTTTACGGCTCTTTTATATCATTTTTTGGCATTTTCCCTAGTAAAAGGAAAGTAAGTGCAACAAGTAATATTCCATTTGCTATGGAAAATATAAATATGTGTTCATGGATAACTGACAATGGCACGATATATTTCATCGTACATTGAACAAGCATAGCAATGATCCCGAATTTTAATGCATACATAAACCTTTCCATAGCCTCACCCCTTTTGTTTATTATAACAAAAGGAGAGGGAGTAGAAAAATACACCTAGATAACCGGTTCTAAAAAGAAAACACCCCTAAAAGTTAGATTTTAAACCTAACCTTTGATGCCTTCATCTAGATTCATTTCTATACAAATCGATATGCATTATTGATTAATCTACCTCATCTACATATTTATCATCTTTAGAATCAAGCACAACCTCTTCAACTTTGTCTCCTACTTCA
The DNA here is from genome assembly GCF_025558425.1 of Staphylococcus sp. IVB6240. Taxonomy (NCBI): domain Bacteria; kingdom Bacillati; phylum Bacillota; class Bacilli; order Caryophanales; family Staphylococcaceae; genus Staphylococcus; species Staphylococcus dromedarii. The sequence continues at coordinate 135,982 of NZ_CP094718.1, read as the reverse complement.
GTAATAAGATATGCATTCTCTTTTTTACTTTTAACACCAGCATATTTCTTATCGTAAATATCAAAAGGATAAATAGGAACGGATACTGGTAATGTGTATTCACCACCACTCCATTGTCTCTTAAATGTAAATTTTTCATATTTTGTTTCATTACCAGAACCGTCTGTAACTACTTTTAAATTCATTTTTTCAAATTCTGGTTCTAAGTATTGTTTATTTTTCAATTCATTATATCTTTTCTTAAATTTTTGCTTTTCACTTCTATCATATACACCATAATGATCTTCTATACTTGTTTTTAGGTTTGATAACTCATCGTTCTTATTTTCATTGAAGTTATTTTTATAAAGTTCTAATGCTTTTTCTTTAACCTCATCGTTGCTCATTTTCGTAACTTCACCTAATGTAATATCACTGTCTTCCATATAATAAAATTTAGTTTCACCTTTTTTAGAAATAATCACATAATCGACATAAGAATCTTTATCAACATCTTCCGTATAGTCACTAGAATAATCTATCAGATAACTAACATTCTCTTTTCCACTATTAAAGACTTCTCCCATCTTTAACTCTTTTGAATTTGTCACATTTGAACATCCTGTTAATAAAAATGCAGATACAATTGCACCAAGCAAAATTTTTTTCATTTGCTTAATCCCCTTTTCCTATAAATATTTTTCAATTGCTGCCTGTATTTGATTATGTTCCTATTCTCTCACACAAAATTGAAATATTGAAGCACTGATTTATTGTTTTAATGATAAAAATATAATCTTCTTTTTTTATTTTCTAAGAATGTTACGCGTGCTTTGTAGAATTAATAATAATTTAAAAGGAGGGGACCTTGATGCCTTCGTATATTACAATCTCCATCATTATTTGCATTCTGGCACTTCAATATTTCATGGCAAGTCGTAGATCAATCATATGGGGAGCCATCCTTCCAATACTATACGTCATGGTAATGATCTATTTATATGTCATACACCACTTCCCTAATTTCCTAACATTCTTCCTGTTTTTAATTTTAGGTGAAATTTTCCTTATTGAAGAATGGGGTCGTGGTCGTAAAAACATCAAAAAATAATATAAAAAAGTGTGAGCAAGATATCGCCGTATCTCGTTCACACTTTTTGTTTTTGTTATTAAAATTTTATTTACTCTTCAATACCTTTTTCATCATATTTTGTGACCGTACCGTCTTTGCTAACAATATATGATCCTGCTAGATTACCTGACTTATCAAGGAATGAGAAGCCCCAGCTACCATCATCTAATTGTGCAGGTTCTTTGTATGTGTAAGTATCCGTATCTAATAAGTGACCTTCATAGTCTTCCACTAAATCAATCACATTTGCACGAGTTACCGTTGTGCCTGATGTACTTGATGAACTTGAGCTTGATTCACTTTCGTCTGAATCACTTGAATCCGATGAAGATGTTTGTGGTGCTTTGGCTTCTGGTGGTTCTGGTCCAATTACAATTCTGCTTGCCAACCCTTTATAATCTTGGTTGCTATATTTACTGTATAAATCTTTGACACTGTTGACATTAACTAAGGCAGGATTGTTTTCGTTAAGAAGTTCATTATATGAAATATTATATTGAGTCGCATATAAAATAACCTGGTCATCTGTTACAGCCACAAAACAAACTGCAGCAATTGTTTTTTGAGGATATGGTTTATACAGTCTTAGATCACTTGGTGCACCAGGTACCGTAAATTTAGTTTCAGGTGTCAATGTAATCTGACTTACAGGCTTTACTTGCCTTGCTGTTTCTGCTGGTCCATTAGCTATTTGTGTAAATTGGCCATTTGCCATATCATTTGCCGTAATACTTGATTCCTTAATATTAGGATCATACAACGCCAATGCGACTCTTTCTTCATCCGTTAAGTTTTGTACTGCTTCTTCTACAGATAAATTTTTCTGCTTTGTCTGGTTTGTATTACCATTATTTTGATTGTTTGATTGATTATTTCCGTTAGTATTATTGTTATTTGACTGGCTTTGATTTGCTTGATTTTCATTATTTTGCCCTGCATTATTCGCTTGATTGTTTTGCCCGTTATCCCCGTTTGAGCACGCAGCTAATGTTGCAACTAAAGCTGTTGTTGTTAGAATACCCAATACCTTCTTCACAGTCATATCACCCTTATTTTAAATTTTTATATTGATTACAATTGTATTATCTCATAAGCTTTTTAGACATTAAAGATCTATATCCTTTGATGACTTATATATAAATGACAGCTACACAAAAACGCCACATTCTCTTTGGTGGGGGAAAATATGGCATTGGTTTGATATTATATTTAATCTTTAAAAGCGTCTAGAACTTCTTGTCCACAATTTACTTTTAATAAATTCTCTTTTTTAAACGATGGACTTTGAGAGCTACTTGTAGCATAACACCTTTTATAAGAACTTAATTCAGGTATTGCATTCATCCATTCGCTCCTAGACCTAGTAATTATAATCGTAACATCTCTCTTTCTAAGTCTCTCTTTTATAATGTTAAACACAAACTTCTGTGAGAATAAATAACCATGCTTTTTTATCATTCTATTTACTAGCTTATCTAGACCTTTACTATACTTTCTCGAATGGTATGGAAAATATTCAACTAATGCAATTTTTTCAGTAAAATATTTGTCAACACTTGTTGTATCTTCTTTACTTTTCATCTTTTCAATTTTTTCATTATATTGTTTTTTGAACAATGGCTCTAACTTATCCCAAAATCCTTTTTTTTCATGATAAAAATCAAACTCAAAAAATTTTGGTTCTTCAAAAGTAAGATTCTTTTGTATCACTTCTGCATAATTACGGTTGGCATAATTTTTACGATATTCTTCACTCATGCTTGGATTCAAACTGAGTACCAACACATTCGCACTTTTAATATCACCAATATAATGCAGTGGAATAACACCAAGGTCTAATTTGTAAACTTCGTCTAAATTTTGATACTTATCATCGTTTATTAAATCGACAAGAAATGCTTTATCATGCTCAGCATAATTATTGCCTGCTTCTTCTACTATATTTTCCCAAGGATTTTTCATGTATTCACACAACCTCTCTAGTAACTTGTTAAAAAATTATAGTACAAATTATAATATAAGAATATTGATTTAATGATTCACTACTTTAAAATTTTAAATAAAAAAATACCACATCTCCTCTAGAAACAGAAATGTGGCGTAATATTAAAAGGTTTATTCATTTACGATAATATCACCAGGTTGACATTCTAAATAGTTACAAATCGCTTCCAGTGTGCTAAAACGTACTGCCTTGGCTTTACCCGTTTTTAAAATTGATAAGTTTGCGATCGTGACATCCACCGCTTGTGACAATTCTGTCAGTGACACATTACGTTCTTTTAACACTTCATCCAGTTTTATCTTAATCATCACTGCACCTCTAAATCGTTAAGTCGTGTTCTTCTTTAATATCTAAGGATTTTTTGTATATCGTTGCCACTGTCGTTATAAATGTACCTATCACTAATAATAAAGTCGATGTCATAATGTCATGATTTAACACATGCTGATATTGTCCTTCAACATGAATTAATAAATCAGATACATTTGTGATAAAAGCATAAATAATTATCAATAAAGAAATATATAAAAGTAAATTCGCATTATCCCATGAAAAAATGGATTCTCCTTTAAATGTCCTTGTCAGCTTTATCGTTAAAATAATGATTGCACAATATAGAATGAGTTCAATAATGTATACCAAGGCATGTAACTGAATTGAAAGTGAAGCATGCAGAATTAAATTTTCAAATAAGCCATTATACTTAAATAGTTTTTTATACCTGTTACAATACCTAAAATCAAAAAGGCATATAATAATACAATAGATATTAAATCCATACGTTCCATCTTCAACTCTCTTTTGGCTGTCTTAACTCTCTTACTTCTTTTCATGACACATCACCCCTTTATCGTTATTCAATAAAATTTTATCACTTATTTTATTGAATAACAATAATTTTTATTGATAAACAGTAAAAGCTAAATTGCAAGTAATGACTCAATAAATCCGTCACTCAACTCGTAAACAGCAGGATTTCTTTTTAATTGAACAAGTTGCTCTTCATATTTTTGAATGACATGATTAATTTTATTTCTAGAAAACTCTGTAACGTTTTCAATCTGTTTCAATGGAATACGCGAATAATGACTTCCGAATATTTTATCTTGTAATAAAATAAATAGAACACCGTATTCATATTTGTCTGATGCTATATTTTCTAATGCGTTACTTAAATTTTCTAATAACACCTTATTATGTTCGAAGCGCTCTAAAACTTGATGCTGCCCTTCAATCAATAAATCCAACATTTCTTCTATAAAGATTGTTAACTCCCCTTTATTATAAAAGTTAGAAGTACTTTCAAATGCCTTATTGTATTTTGATTTATTGCGATTGACCGTATATGAAAAAGTCAGTGCTGTAAATGGATCGAGTGTGTCATGCAGCATTTTTGCTAAAATATATCTTCCAACGCGTCCATTCCCATCGTAAAACGGATGGATATATTCAAAGATAAAATGACTTGCCATCATTTTGAATATTTGAGGTGCCTCATCATATTTGATAAACGTAAGCATCCCCTGTAAGTATTCAATGATTTCTTGTTCACTTGCGACGTTTCTATGCACCCATCTATCTCTAGATCCATCATGTACACCAACAGGGTTTTTTCTAAACATAACACCATCTGGCATATCTTTCTCTTTGATCTCAGTTGACACCAATTTATCAAAGAGCTGTCTAATATCTGAAATTACATTTATTTCTCCGTCATCATCGTTCATCATCATATATTGACTAACCAATCCATCAAATCGTTTATGGTTGGATTTAACCTTGTTAATTGATGCCGCAATTTCTTGTTTGGTACTTCTAATATTCTCAGTTTCATTCGTACTTTGTAATTCATTAATTAATAAATGTCTCATGTATGCGTGATTTGCCACATCTGGTAATAGCATAGATAACGTTTTGATTTTCGCCGTATTGCGTAATACCGTTTCTAAATGAGAAGTCAGCTTCTTTGTCATAGTGAAAAATAATGGATATGAAATAGAAGTTTTTTGTTTCTCATCCTGAATTGGATGAATTTCTAAACCTATCAAATAAGTCGAAAAACTATTGATTCTCAGCTCATATTCTTTTTTCACTTCTTCTAACCCATACATATGAAAAACAGTTTTTAATGATTTATATGACATATTAAACACCTTCTTATTTATCATATTTCAAAAATATGATGGTTATACATATAAGTAGTATATATGTATTCTTCAAATTACGGAAGTTTTTTTATGTAAGTCATTTAAAAATATTATATAGCCACCATCTATAAACTGACTAATGCAAGAGAAAGTTACGTGCAAGTTACATACATGTTAAACAATTCTGCCTCATATCTATTCCTCCCCATCTCTTTTCCCTTTTCACGACACATGCCACGATTTAGTGCTATACTTATGTATTATTAATAACAGGTTGTTTACGAGATACCTGTCTAATGTCTACGCAGTAAGAACATATTAAAGGGGTATGCACAATGAAACAGATGCAACACTTAGCCTTTACTGCCAATGATCAGATGGTACTGAAGGCGATTTTTAATCATAAACCAATTTCTATGACGGAGATTGCACGATTAACAAATACGAATAAGGCGACGATTTCAAGTGTTGTCAATCGCTTAAAAACGCAAAAAGTGATTCGAGAGGCTGGTCAAGGGGAAAGTACGAAAAAGGGTGGACGAAAAACAATCTTACTCGAAATTAACCCTGACTTTTGTTATACCGTATCACTGGATTTTACTTATGATTCTGTAGATATGATGGCGAATGCATTTGATGGCCAAATCATAAATTATGAATCCTATCCACTTTCTGAAAAAACAATGGCACAAGCTTTAGCGATTGTGGAAGAAAAACTAGATCCAACCAACCAACTGGGTACACAACACGGTTTGCTTGGTATTGCGGTGTCTATCCACGGGATTGTCAATCAAGACCGCTCGATTCGTACATTGCCATTCCTCGAGTTAGGCGACATCTCCGTAGCAAATCGTTTAGAACAATATGCGCAAGTGCCTATACTTATTGAAAATGAAGCAAACTTGGCTGCCTTGTATGAACATGCGCTACGCAATCATACGTGTACGGAAAGTCTAGCTACACTTAGTATTCATAAAGGGATTGGTGCTGGACTCATATTGAATAACCAACTTTATCGTGGGGCGGATGGTAGTGCTGGTGAGATTGGGCGATCGCTAGTTCTTGTTACAGATACACAGCCTGCACACTATGACAAAATTGAAAATATTTGTTCTCAAGATGCGCTGATTTCACGTCTTCGTGATCGTTTAGATGAACCGCTTACGTTAGAGACCATCGCAACTTATTACAAAGCGCAACATCCAATGGTACATGAAGAAATCGCAAACTTTATTGACCGAATTACTGTACTTATTCATAACTTTTCAATCCAGCTAAATCCAGCACATATTTTTATCAACTGCCCAATTATGAATGAAATTCCTGATATCTTAATCCACATTCAAGGCAAGCTCCATGCTTATTCTCATGATGCAGCGATGATTCGACTGACTTCCAATGTCCAATATGCGACGCTGTTTGGTGGTGCTTTAGGCATCACACAAAAGATTCTCGATATCGATAATATCAAACTTGATTTTTCATCCTAACAAGACAATCCAAATTCGGGTTGTCTTTTTTATTTACGAAAACGTTTACAAAATTTTAAAAAGGTGCTATATTCTAGTTAGTTAATTTATTAAACAAACTAACATGCAGGAGGTTTTCTCTATGACATATTTCAATATAGACAAAGTAACTTATGAAGGACCCACATCAACAAACCCATTTAGCTTTAAGTATTACAACGCAGATGAAAAAATTGGCGACAAAACAATGAAAGAACATTTAAGATTCAGTGTCGCTTACTGGCATACATTCACTGCAGACTTATCTGACCCATTCGGTGTAGGAACAGCACAACGTGATTGGGATCAGTTAGATGAAATGGATAAAGCAAAAGCACGTGTAGAAGCGATTTTTGAATTTATGGACAAAACAGGTATTGAATATTTCTGTTTCCACGATGTTGATATCGCACCTGAAGGCAAAACATTAGCTGAAACAAATGCAAACTTAGATGTCATTACAGACTTAATCAAAGAAAAAATGGATGAAACTGGTAAGAAGTTATTATGGAATACAGCAAACAACTTTACACATGAACGTTTTGTTCACGGTGCAGCAACTTCATCTCATGCAGATGTATTCGCCTATTCAGCAGCAAAAGTAAAAAAATCATTGGAAATCGCAAAAAAATTAGATGCTGAAAACTTTGTATTCTGGGGTGGCCGTGAAGGTTATGAAAGCTTACTCAACACGGACATGAAGTTGGAGTTAGATAACTTAGCACGTTTCTTCAAAATGGCAAAAGCATACGCAGATGAAATTGGCTTTACAGGTCAATTCTTAATCGAACCAAAACCAAAAGAGCCAACTTCACATCAATATGATACGGATGTTGCGACAGCACATGCATTCTTACAAAAATACGGCTTAGAGGATGTCTTCAAATTCAATATTGAAGCGAACCACGCAACACTTGCAGGACATACATTCCAACACGAATTACGCTATGCGCGTGACAATGGCATGTTAGGTTCTGTGGATGCGAACCAAGGTCATCCGTTACTTGGTTGGGATACAGATGAATTCCCATCAGATGTTTATGAAACAACACTTGCGATGTATGAAATCTTGAAAAATGGTGGTTTGACTCCGGGCGGTCTTAACTTCGATGCAAAACCAAGACGTACATCATTTGCTCAAGAAGATTTAGTTTTAACGCACATCGTAGGTATGGATGCTTTCGCACTTGGCTTACGTATTGCACACAAAATGATTGAAGATCGTTTCTTTGAAGACATCGTCGACAATAAATATGCATCATATAAAGAAGGCTTAGGTGCAAAAATTGTGAATGATGCTACTTCATTTGCGGAGTTAGAAGCACATGCATTAGAACTTGGCGATATCGAGCTAGAATCTGATCGCTTAGAAGTCATCAAGTCACGCATTAATCAATATATTTTAACGATTAACAACGAAGGATGATCCATATGAACTATGTTATTGGCATGGACATCGGTACGAGCGGCTTGAAAAGTCTTAAAGTCAATATGGAGGGAGACGTTGTAGATCAATACAGAGTCTCTTATCATACAGACCACCCACACTCTGGATATAGCGAGATGGATCCGGAAGTATGGTATCAAGCCACGATCGAGAGTCTCACATACTTTTTTAAACAAGCTGACGCACAGGACATTGTAGGTATTAGCTTTTCTGGACAAATGCATGGCCTCGTAACCATTGATGATCAAGGTAATGTCATTCGCCCTGCTATTTTATGGAACGATACACGTACGGCTGATGAGGTTCACGCATTACTTGATACAGTCGGGTTAGAAACGTTCTTAAAGGAAACGCAAAACACGGTATTAGAAGGCTTTACCCTACCGAAGTTAATGTGGGTCCGTCGCCATGAACCAGATCATTACAATCGCATTCATAAAATCATGTTACCGAAAGACTATATCGCCTACCGTCTGACAGGCAATATCTTCAGCGAACCATCTGATGCATCAGGAACATCACTGTTTAATGTTAAAGAAGGCACATGGTCGAATCCTTTATTACAACAATTAGACATTCGTGAAGAAATTTTACCGGACATCATTCCGTCACATGGTGAAAATGGTGTACTGACAGACGCTATCAAGCAACAACTTGGCATTTCACATGATGTCGCTATTTATCAAGGTGGCGCTGATAACGCATGTGGCGCACTCGGTTCTGGTATTACGGACGACAAAACACAAATGGTCAGCATCGGGACATCTGGTGTCGCACTGTCTATCCAAAATGATCCACAGTTCGAGAATGATGGCAGTGTCCATTACTTTAACCACTGTGTCCCTAACCAGAACTACATGATGGGCGTGACGCTATCGGCAGGTTACAGCTTGGGCTGGCTCAAAAAGCTTTTACGTCCAGATGAAGACTTTGAACAATTTCTTGAAGGTTTAGAGAAAACGAAGGCCGGAGCAAATGGTTTATTATTCACACCATATCTTCTCGGTGAACGTACACCTTATAACGACACAACCATACGCAGTAGCTTTACAGGCCTTGATGCGACAACAACGGATCATGACCTGAAACGTGCTGTCATTGAAGGGATTACTTTCTCTATTCACGAGAGCGTTAATATCATTCGCCAGAGTGGTACACCAATATCACAAATTGTCTCAATTGGTGGCGGTGCCAAAAATGCAAATTGGCGCCAAATTCAAGCAGATATCTTTAATGCGCAGATTATCACACTGACGCAGGAACAAGGACCTGCTTACGGTGCAGCAATTCTTGCAGCCATGGGTTCTGGTTGGTTTGAAGACTTCCAAGACATTCGTGAACAATGGATTAGTTACAAAGAGACCGTTCAACCAAACGCAGAACAGCACCAAATTTATCAGAAACTGTTCCCAATCTACCAGTCAGTTTATCAACACACACAAAGCATTTCTCAACAGTTACTGTCATTCAAATAAACAAGGGGATGCATTCCATGAGAAACTATGATAATAAAAAATTCATTTTCACTATTGCCTTAATCGCAACGCTCGGTGGCTTGTTATTCGGTTATGATACAGCCGTAATCTCTGGTGCCGAGCAATCATTACAAAAATATATTACAGCAGATTATAACGATCTGATTCACGGCCTTACCGTTTCAAGTGCTTTAATCGGGTGTGTGATCGGTGGGATTCTATCATCAACACTTTCTAGCCGATTAGGTCGTAAACGTACATTACAAGTTGCGGCTATTCTATTCATCATTTCAGCATTACTGTCAGGCTATCCGGAATTTTTATTCTTCACACCTGGCGAACCAACACTTGCATTACTGATTATGTTTAATATTTATCGTGTCATTGGTGGGATTGGTGTCGGTCTAGCATCAGCGATTTCACCAGTATATATCAGTGAAATCTCACCTTCTAGTATTCGTGGACGTTTGGTATCATTCAACCAGTTCGCGATTATCTTCGGGATGCTCGTTGTATACTTCGTTAACTATGGCATCATCTATGGAGAAACACTCGATTGGATCCAAACAATCGGTTGGCGCTATATGTTCGCAACAGAAGCCATTCCAGCAGCTGTCTTCTTCTGTTTGTTGTTCTTCGTGCCAGAAACACCACGTTACTTAACATTGATCAACAAAGAACAAGAAGCATTGTCTGTACTGAACAAAATCTATACATCCGCCGACCATGCACAAAAAGTTTTTAATGACATTGTATCAACGAAAAATAATGAAACAGATATCAAAGCACCACTTTTCAGTTTTGGTAAAACAGTCGTTATTGTTGGGATTTTCCTATCCATCTTCCAACAATTTATCGGTATCAACGTCGCACTGTACTACGCACCACGTATCTTTGAACAACTCGGTGCAGGTGGTAACGCAGCTATGGTTCAAACCGTTGTGATGGGCTTAGTCAACGTTATCTTTACCGTTGTCGCTATCTTATATGTCGACAAATTTGGCCGTAAACCATTACTGATTATCGGTTCAACAGGTATGGCCATCGGTATGATAGGCATGAGTGTCCTTACAGCAAACGGGACATTCGGCATCATCACACTGTTATTCATGGTTATCTACACAGCGTCATTCATGATGAGTTGGGGTCCGATTACATGGGTATTACTCTCTGAAATCTTCCCGAACCGTATTCGTAGTGGTGCCATGGCCATTGCCGTTGCAGCACAATGGCTCGCAAACTTTACCATCACATCAACATATCCGTCTATGATGGCATTCAGCGGTACATTCACATACGGATTCTACGCATTGATGTGTATCTTATCTGGCCTCTTCATCTGGAAATTCATCCCAGAAACAAAAGGCAAAACACTCGAAGAACTCGAAAACGTATGGCAAAAATAACAACAATCCCCCAGCGATACACCGTGAAGTGTTCGTTGGGGGATATTTATTTAGCGTTCTTTTCTCTTCATTTCTCGTATTCCAAACAACATCATCAAAAGACCATGTACAACTGTTAATCCTTTAAAACCAGTGAACTGACTGAAATAAAGAACAGCGTTAGAATGACTTCAGCAACAAGTAAAACAATGATAATTGCTAGTAAGACTTGTTGTGACTTTGGCATAGACGGTTTCTCTTTATCCATATTGCCTCCTCTATCGTGCTTATTTTTCAACCATACATTCCCCTATGCAAACCTTAACACAGATACTACATGACTAATCTAACTGTCGATTGACTTTCCAATACACCACAAAGTGAACTAAAAAGAAGATAATCACCTGGGAAATAATCGAAGTGATAAATAACTTATCATTGTTCATTATTAATAAAGCAATATCAATGATGAGCGGCACAACTGAAACCACCCATGTATAGTGACAGGCTTTTACAAATAGTTCTGTATAAAGCTTTTGTGCCCGTTCCCAATTCTTTTGACTCTTCATCGCCTTCTTAGAACGGAATCCTGAAAAATAATTCATATGTATCGGTGGTGCACCCACAAATAGGCGTGTGATCATTAAACTAATGAAACTGCTTATGAGTAAGATCATTGGTAAACTCCTTTTACTAGTTAAATTATAGAGTATTTGTTCAGGTCCTCTAGCATAAATATTATAAAAAGTGAGAGATAGTCTTTTATGATAAAATATAGTAATTAATTAAGGAGAAGGTTAGTGAAATATTTACTAGAGTATTTAAATGGCTTACACACACCTACATGGATAATTGTGGCCTTAATTGTAACATTCAATTTAATAAGAACTATTTACCTTTTCTTTAGCAATATTAGTTTCTTCAAAATCATTGAAAGAAAAGCTCTAAGAAAGCGTAAAAAAAGAAAGTTCAAACGCTTGTTAATAACAAAATTATATCTAAGCATATTCTATATAACATTTATACTTTCGATACTATTTAACTCTTTTTTAATAACCATGATAATTAACTCCCGCTTCGAATATTCCTTAATCACTTTTTATTTAAGCATTATTTTAATTTTCACACTTCAATTTTTTGCAATTTTTAAACTCACAAAAAATATGATAAATCACGACCATCTAATACCTCTTCGAAAAAAACAGACTAAAAAATAAGTGTTACCGTCCAAGTTAAAAAATAAGAAAAGCAATTAAAAATATTGTTTTTCTTATTTTTTAGATTTACACATCAAAAAGATATTCTAGAAATGAATACCATCATACTCTTTTCTAAAATATCTATTGATTTAGATGAAACTTTCTTTATTAATCTAAGAATAAGAATGCCAGTGGTGTCACAATGATTAAACTAAGAATCGAACGTTCAAACCAGATAATCACAAGTTCATGTATCTTTAATGGTATGTGTGTAGACATCATACTTGGAACGCTGGCTGAAAAGAATATGATTGTGGACACTGATACAACAGCAATTATAAATTTAGTCACAATTGGTGCACCGACTACAATAAGTGATGGTAAGAACATTTCTGTAATACCAATGGCTGTCCCTTTTACAGCTAAGAATGGTTCTGGAATTTGTAAAAGTGCTGTTAGTGGATAGAAGATATACGCAACATAGTTAAAGACTGGTGTATACTCAACAAGTAACATAAAAATAAGCCCAATTGATAAAATTGTAGGCAAGATGCTCATCGTCATCAAGATACCTTCTTTAAAGTTTTTCCATACATTCTTCAATAAACTTGGCGATTCTTTAACAGTTGTGAGTCCTCGCCTCCATGCGAGTGAAACCTTATCTTTAAAAGACAAATAACTTAAATCTTCTTCAACTTCAGACGTATCATAATATTCTGTACTCATGCGACTAATAGGTGGAATACGTGTTGTCAGTGCTGTGACTGCAAAGGTAACGAACAGCGTGACAAAGAAATATAAATTCCAATGTGACATCAAATCTAAAGTTTTAGCAATAACAATCATAAATGCCACCGTTACTGTCGAAAAACCAGTAGCAATATGGTATTATCATCGGTAAACCACAAAATGGTGAACACTATGAAGCATATAAACGTACTTGGCAAACCATGTTAGAAGACTTTGACCTACATGATCTACCCGTCTTTTATAATGCAAGCTTTGGTCACAATGAACCGAAATGTATCATTCCATACGGTGCCACAGCTTCTCTGGATGTCACCAACAAAACCTTCACGATTCATGATAATACCTGTGAATAAACAAACAGCATGCCTTGTACAAACTTAAACTTGTACATGACATGCTGTTTTATGTTGTTCTATCACTTTAAAATACCTCTATACACCTAACTATCGGAATGCCAAGACCCATCCAACAGTCCCAACATCTTATCTGCCAAACTGATATTGTGGTCCATTTTCAATCGCAACGACATACCCATCTCGCACATGGGCATAGATACTAAAGCCATTGTTCGGATTGTTATCGTATAACATTGGGCTTCCACCACCTATTTTAGGCCCACCATGGAAGTTTGTAAATTGTTGTGTCGTTACATTATCTGGTGTGACATAAACTTTTGAGACTCTATCATTGGAATCGTATTCCACACCCATATTGTTGTACTTCTGAATCACTGTTGAATCGTATAACTGAACCGTGCCGGTAGACTGCCCCGCAACTTGTTCAATTTGTGAACGTGTCATACCTACATTGAAACCATTATATCCACCAACGCTTGGTGTATTCATAAAGTCCGCACTAAAGCTATCCGTTAATACATTGACCGATGTTTCTGCTCTCGGTGCATGACCCAGTACTTGTTCGCTATTCGGCGTGTTCGTGCCATTCTGTGTTTGGGATGCTGATTGATTCGCTGAATTATTTTTAAATATTTGAAGCCCCGCAAAAGCTAATCCCGCTAATAAAATCAATACACCAATAATACCTATAATCCATGGCCATGGACTACTCTTTTTTGACTCAACATATACTTCAGATCGTGCAGCCACTGGTTGACCACAGCGATTACAAAATGGTTGATTCTCTTTTAATGCATTTCCACATTTCGTACAATATACCATCGTTATCCCCCTCACCTTTTTCTATTCTGGTCGTCCTTTTTCATCATATTTCGTCACAGTACCGTCTGAATCAACAATGTAAGAACCTGCTAAGCGCCCTGACTTATACAAAATTGAAAAGCCCCAACTGCCATCTGCACGTTGTTCTGGCTCTTTGAACGTGTAAGTACTTGTATCTAAATAATGTCCTTCATAGTCCTCTACCAAATCAATCACATTACTGCGTGTTACCGTTACAGGTGCAGTTTGTATTGGTTTTTGATTAGGTTGTGGTCCATTATGAATTTGTTGTGGCTGAGGTTGTGTTTGTTGTACGTTTTGTACATTTTGATCACTCTGCATACCGTTATTCTGCATATTCTGGTCATTCTGCACAGTCCCGTTATTTTGATTATTTGTCTGATTTTGTGTTGTGGATGGGTTTAACACTATATTTTTATACAATTGAAGCCCCGCAAATCCAATCCCAGCTAGTAAAATCAAAACACCCATAATTCCAACAATCCATGGCCACTTTTTTGCTTTAGCCGGCTGAGCATATTGTGCGGATCTTGCGTTCACTTTATGGCCACAGTTCGTACAAAACTGCTGATTCTCTTTGAGCGGACTCCCACAATTCGTACAATATTTCATGACTTTTTCTCCTATATTCACCTTTATTCTCGACGACTTTGTTGATATGTATCTCGACTAATAAAAGTACGTTTTTATTAACTCATTATACCTTGTACACAGCCTATAAATAAATATCATTTTATGAAAGTTTTCATGATTTTATTCCACAATAATAAAAAAACTGCCGATAAAGTTATCTCCTCCATCGACAGTTTGTGTTTATTAATTATATTTTAAATTTGACGCCCTTTTTCATCATATTTTGTTACAGTGCCATCTGTATCAATAATATAAGAACCAACTAGATTACCCGACTTGTCTAAAATTGAAAAGCCCCATCGACCATCTGGAAATTGTGCAGGCTCTTTAAACGTGTACTTTGTTGTATCTAATAAGTGACCTTCGTAGTCTTCCACTAAGTCAATCACGTTACTACGTGTCACTTTTGTACTTGATAAACTCGATGATGCGCTACTTGATGATGAACTACTACCTGTATTTGAGTTAACTGGGCCACTATAACTTGTTAGTCCATCTTGTGTGATTAGCGATGCAACATAGTCGATATCTTCTTTTGGTAAGTTGGTATTAATAGGCACTGTGCGACCATTTGCCAAAAGTCGCTCTGTTTCCTGTCTTGAATAATCTTCATCTTGCCATTCCGCTTCTTGGAATTTTGCTGGAATATTATCATAGAAAGTAATCGTGCCATCATTGTTATCTTTAAAAATTACATGTGCGATACCGCTTGTTCTCAATCTAACCACGCCGTCTGGATAATGTGCAGATGCATTCGGATTGTATGGAAAGACTGACTGACCTGACATATCAACGGGTGTATATGTCATGCTTGCATTAGGTAGTTGGTTGTAATCTCCAAAGCTTGTTAACATCACTTGCGCATAATATTCACGCGTGTTTTTAGGATACACATCCCCACCTTTATTACTCTTTTGTGTTTGATTATTTTGTTGTGTCCCATTATTCATCTTTTGATCATTTTGTGCATTCTGATTTTGCGTATTTTCCGTATTATTATTGTGATTACTTGTTTGTGATTGTTGCGTATCCCCCTCGTTGTTTCCTAAAAAACCACAACCTGCAAGTAATACCGTACTAGTCACTAAACCAATCCATAAATCCCTCTTTTTCATCTCGAACCTCCACAAACTATATGATTAATTCAATTATACAATATTTCAAAATCTTATAATCTCTTTTCCTAAAAAGTTCAAAAAAGGTACCTTCCTGTCACAAAACAAAAAGGTACTTCAATATTTTTAATTACTCACTGATTGTAGGAAGAACTTAGCATATTTATAGTGATACACCACTTTTGAATAGTCAAATGGGATACCTGTTGCTAAATACACAACTTGTTCCATATATAACCCGGGTGATAATGTCGGTAAGTCTAAAGTGTCAGCTTCCACTTCATTTAATTGATCGACTGTTAAGTAGACGTCCGCAAAGCTAATTGTCATCTTATAAGCTGTTTCTAAATAATGAAAAATAGACTGCTCAGCGATTTCTTTATTTAAATATGGAACAACTTGAACTGGAAAGTATGAGACTTCCTTACATAACTTTTCATCATCCATATAGATGAGGCGTTCTACCAAATAAACTGGCGCATCGACATCGATATGCAAGTTGTTGGCCACTTCTTCATCGGCAACAGTCTTTTCAACTTTCAAT
Organism: Staphylococcus sp. IVB6240; assembly: GCF_025558425.1. NCBI lineage: Bacteria > Bacillati > Bacillota > Bacilli > Caryophanales > Staphylococcaceae > Staphylococcus > Staphylococcus dromedarii. Next base: position 119,464 of record NZ_CP094718.1, on the reverse strand, counting down.
ACATCATAGTGAATATTGTGTTCTTGGAAGTTTGCGCTAAAGCCACTTGTGACAAGTAAGCTCATATAGCCTTCACGACGTTGACGTCTGACGAAAATACCACTACCTCGCTGTTGGAAGATGGCACCACGTTTTTCCAGTGTATCTAATGCCTTACTAATCGTGCTTCTGCTGACATTATAACGCTTCGTTAATGTATCCAGGCTATCCAGTTTTGTTCCTTGTGGCAAATTATGTTCATGAATATGTTGTTCAATTTCGTATGTGATCTGTTGGTATTTGTTCACGGTTGCGACTCCTTTATTAAACCTTTCACTTATTATACACAATTTTAAATAGTTACTCACTTGAATAATTGTACCGGTACAATTATAATGTTAGGTAATAACAAGAAATTTCGTAGGAGATGATGATTGTGTCAAAACCAGTACGCAACTATCAACAGCTTGCAAGTGACATACTTGAAGCTGTGGGTGGCGAAGAAAATATTGTCAATGTCGCACGCTGTGCCACGCGCTTACGCTTAGTATTAAAGCGTTCAAATCCAGAATTTAAACGCAAAGTATCCGAATTAACGGGTGTCATTACTGTTGTAGAAAACGGAGGACAATTCCAAATCGTTATCGGACAACATGTCGGCGAAGTGTATGATGCATTTACAGCCATTACAAATGTAGAAGATACAACAGATGAAGCTGTTCAAGAAAAAGGTTCTATCCTTAACCGTGTGATCGCCACAATGTCAGCTGTATTCGCACCATTTATTTACATACTAGCAGCAGCCGGTATTCTGCAAGGGACACTGATTTTAATTAATTTAGCCTTCCCTGCATTCGAAAAAACAGGCACATATGAAGTATTCAGCTTTATCTCATAGGCGCCTTTTACATTCTTGCCTATCTTTATCGCATTAACTGCCGCAAAGCATTTCAAAGTTAATATCTACATCGCATTGGCCTGTGCAATGGCACTTGTCAGCCCAACATGGACAGAAATGGCAGGCAATATCGCAAATGGTGAAACAATCCGCTTCTTCGGTATTCCATTAAGCGAAACGGTATATACATCAACTGTATTACCACCACTTTTCTTAGTTTGGGCATTGTCTTACGTTGAACGCTTTCTCAATAAAGTGTTCCCAGAAGTCGTTAAAGCTTTATTCGTGCCATTATGTAGTATTGTGATCATGGTGCCTCTGACACTTTTAGTAATCGGACCGTTATCAACCATCTTCGCAAACGGCGTGGCCGGTGGTTACAACTACTTAGCTGAAAACTTACCAATCCTAGCAGCCATCATCATTGGCGCATTCTGGCAAATCTTCGTTATTTTCGGCGTACACTGGGGCATTACACCAGTTGTACTTGCGAACTTCGACAACTTTGGTCGCGACTCGTTCCAAGCGTACCAAACGATTGCGGTTATCGCGCAAGTCGGTTCAGTACTCGGTGTCTTCCTTAAAGCCAAAGCACAAGAAACGAAGAAAATCTCATTATCAGCAGGGATTACAGGTATTTTCGGTATTACAGAACCAGCGATTTATGGTGTGAACTTACGATTCAAAAAGCCATTCATTATCGGTTGTATCTCAGGGGCAATCGGGGCCGTTGTCGCAAGTTTCTTCAATCCATACTACTACGTTTACGCTGGACTACCTGGTCCATTAACAATCGTTAACACCATAAACAGTGATAACCCATCATCATTCATCGGTGTATGTATCGGTGTGGCCATTGCCATCATCTTACCAATTGTACTTATTCAAATCTTTGGTTACGGTGATGACAGTGTCAAACAAGCAGATATCGAGCCAGTGAAGTTAAACAATGATGCAGAAACAACGACAGTACAAGAAGACTTAGAAGTACACATTCAAGCACCTTTAACAGGTGACGTCATCGTATTATCTGATGTTGCAGACCCTGTCTTCAGCTCAGGAGCAATGGGAGACGGTCTCGCAATTAAGCCTACGAAAAATGAAGTTGTCGCACCTGTGGATGGTTCTATCGTTATGACAACACCATCAAAACATGCGATCGGTATTCGCAGTAACTCAGGAATTGAAATTTTAATCCACGTAGGTATGGATACAGTTCAATTGAATGGAGAACATTTCGAATTACTTGTACAAGATGGCGACGCAATTACAGCGGGTCAACCACTGTTACGCTTTGATGCTGAAGCCATTGAACAAGCAGGCTATTCGACAGTAACACCTGTTATTATTACGAACCATGCAGAGTTTAATGAATTAATTAAAACAACAGACAAACCCGTAGCACACGGTGACAATATCATTGAGGTTATTAAAAAATAGAGGAGGCAATATCATGGCATTACCAAAAGATTTCTTATGGGGTGGCGCATTCGCTGCACATCAATTTGAAGGTGGTTGGAACAAGGACGGCAAAGGTCCTTCAGTAGTAGACGTCTTAACTGCAGGGGCACACGGTGTTCCACGACGCATTACAGAAAAAGTAGAACCAAATGAATTCTACCCAAACCATTAAGCTGTTGATTTTTATTCTAACTATAAAGAAGATATCGCCTTATTTGCGGAAATGGGCATCAAAGTTTTAAGAACGTCTATCGGTTGGACACGTATTTTCCCAAAAGGTGATGAAGCAGAACCAAACGAAGCAGGTCTTCAATTTTATGATGATGTCTTTGATGAATTATTAAAACATGGTATCAAACCAGTCATTACATTAAGTCACTTCGAAATTCCACTTCACCTAGCAAGAGAATACGGTGGTTTCAGAAGTCGTAAGGTGGTTGACTTCTTTGAACACTTCGCAAAAGTCGTATTTGAACGCTATAAAGACAAAGTGGAATATTGGATGACCTTCAATGAAATCAATAACCAAATGGATGTGAATAACCCATTATTCTTATGGACAAACGCAGGGATTGAAATCCAACCAGGCGAAGATGCGCGCAGTGTGATGTATCAATCTGCACATCACCAATTACTCGCAAGCGCAAAAGCCGTGATTGCAGGACATGAAATTAATCCAAACTTCAAAATTGGGGCCATGGTTTCACATGTCACGGTATATCCATACTCATGTCACCCGAAAGACATCATGGCAGCAGAAATTGCGAATAGAGAGCGTTTCTTCTTCCCAGACGTACAAGTGCGTGGAAAATATCCAATGTATGCCTTGAAAGAACTAGACAGTCTTGGTGTGAAACTGCCAATCGAACCAGGCGATGAAGAAATTCTTGCGCAAGGAACAGTAGACTATCTCGCATTCAGTTACTACATGTCTACAACAGTGAAACATGACGTACAAAACAACGAAACAGACAATATTGCGAACGGTGGTCTACCAAACGGTGTGAAAAACCCTTATATCGGCGCTTCTGATTGGGGTTGGGAAATCGACCCAGACGGCTTACGTTACGTGTTAAACACATTGTACAACCGCTATCAAATTCCATTGTTCATTGTTGAAAATGGCTTCGGTGCAGTCGATGAATTAACAGAAGACAACACTGTTCACGATGCATCTCGTATTGATTACTTTAAAAATCATATTCAAGCGATGAAAGATGCAGTGGAGTTAGACGGTGTTGACTTACTTGGTTACACACCTTGGGGCATTATGGACATCGTCTCATTTACAACAGGCGAAATGAAAAAACGTTACGGCATGATCTATATAGATCGTGATAATGAAGGTAACGGCTCAATGAAACGCTACAAAAAAGATTCATTCGACTGGTACAAAAACGTCATTGCGACAAATGGAGAATCATTATAATCAACGTTATAAGGGACTGTTGCCGTCAATGTAGCAGTCTCTTTTTTTTGAAAGGATGAAAAAGACATGCAAGACATTCAATTAATTGCTTTAGATTGTGATGGTACACTCATTAATGATCAAGGACATATCACCGAACGAACACAACAGGCACTGATTACCGCTCAAAAACAAGGCATTAAAGTAGCATTGGTTTCCGGTCGCCCTCGTACGGGTTTCCATTATGAGATTGAGGCGTTACAACTTCATCAACATCATGGCTTGATTGGTGCTTATAACGGTGGACTTGTTCTTGACGTTATAACAGAAGAAACGCTCTTTAAAAAGGGAATCGATCTAGTAGAAGCACGTGAATTTTTAACAGCCATACAAAACTTAAAGCTGACTTACATTGTGGATCACGATGGCAAACTATATACAAATACACCAGACAATCAATACGTTCAACATGAATCTCACGCACATCGCTTAGAGCTTGTCTACGAACCAAAGTTGCATGAGATGATTGACTTCCAGCCAGTCAAAATTTTATTAACACAGGATCCTGACTATATTGATACAATCACACCAAATATTCAAAACCTTTGTGGTGAAAATCTTCATACCATTCGCTCGACACCCTTTTACTTAGAAATCACTGCGCGCGGTGTAAATAAATCACATGCCTTAGATCATATATGCCAAGCAATCGGCATCCAAAAGCGAAATGTCATCGCATTTGGTGACCAGCTCAATGATATAGAAATGTTACATGATGCAAGTATCAGCGTCGCAATGGGCAATGCGACACAAGAAATTAAAGACATTGCAGATATCATCACTGACGATAACAATCATGACGGTATCGCAACGGTAATCGAGGAGCTACTGGAGGCCCAACAACAAAGATAGAGTAGCCTTCTACTACTATTCCTTTAGACCACCCTCTGTCTTAATATATATAAAATATGGGCCTACATCATACTTATTTCTGCAAATTAAAAGGAGTTGAGCACAATGTCTCAACTCCTTTTTCACTTTGATTAGTCTTCTACTACAAACTCAACAGATGCTTCGAATTTTACATCTTTACCTAACATCACGCCACCAGTTTCTAATGCTTGGTTGAATGTAATGTCATAGTCTTCACGATTAACTTTACCAGTTACGATGAATCCTGTAACTTGTGAACCGTCTAATGGATTTTTGCTTACACCGTTGAATTCTACGTCAAATGTTTCTTCACGTGTAACACCTTTGATTGTTAAGTCACCTGTCACGCTGTCTTCACTTACTTTTTTAGTAACGAATGTGATAGAGCTGAATTCTTCAGTTGCGAAGAAGTCACCTGATCTTAAGTGATTGTCACGATCTTCATTAGCAGTGTTGATTGATTTTGGATCAATTGTTACGTTTGCTTGAAGTGTGCTCAAGTCATTGATGTCACCTTCAACATTTACTGCGAAGTCATCGAAGCTTCCTTTTGTACGTGAAACCATTAAGTGTTTAATTTGAAAATCTAAATCGCTATGTGCCTTATCAAAAGTAAATTTTGTCATGATAATTCCTCCAAATAATTAAGTATAAATTTTATATTAGAGTCAGTTTATCAACTTTATTTGAATAATGCAATGATTTTATCTCGAAATCGTAATATTTTTTTATATTTTAAAAAGAGATCGCTTTACACGACCCCTTTTCACTTCAGATTAAACGGTTATTTTACCATTGTCAGATGGTCTGAGTAAGGCAATAATTGCTTCAATAATAGCAATCACGCCTGGAATACCTGTCCAACAAAATAGCAAGTACAAGACACCCCAGCCTGTTTTTTTCGCATAAAACTTATGTGCACCAAGACCTCCTATAAAGAATGCAAGTAGTACATATGCAAATTTATCCACTACCATACGATCAACTCCTTCTATCTTTTATCATATATATTTTATTTGATTTGACCTCACATATCAATTCTGTACTTCTTCCAGCACACCATCTTCCATGTGATACACTTTGTCGCAATATGATGTCAGTCGCTCATCATGGGTCACAACGATACACGTTTTATTTTGTTCTTTAGACTGTTCTTTTAAAATACGCATGACTTCCATCGCATTTTCCGTATCCAATGCAGCAGTAGGCTCATCTGCTAAAATAATTGATGGTTTTGTATACAATGCTTTCGCAATCGCAACACGTTGCTTTTGACCGCCTGATATCTCACTTGGAAGTTTGTTTTCAATCGCATCCAAATTCAACTGTTTCATCAGCTTTTGATACGCTTCTTCACTCAAGATATCCTTCTTCTGTTTTGCCAACAACTTGAATTGTTGTTTCACCGTTAAAAACGGCACCAAGTTCGTTGCTTGTAGAATAAAACCAATCTCCTGCATACGTGTTTGTGCGAGCGCTTTTTGAGACATTTTGGAAATATCTTGATTATTAATTAAAATATCACCAGAAGTCGGTGTTTGTAGCGCACCGGCCATCGTCAAAAACGTACTCTTACCAGAACCTGAAGGACCAATAATCGCAATCAATTCATTCTTCTCAAACTTCAATGATGTTGGCTTTACAGCTTGTATCGTTTGATTTCCATCTTTAAAATCTTTCGTTACATTTTTAAATTCTAACATGTTATTTTCACCTTCCTTTACCCAATTGCTTTCAATGGATCTACTTTTCGAATCGTCAATATTGAGAATAAGCTACCGATGAGTGACACAACGATAAGTACAACCCCATAAATAATGAGCGTCACTGTGTCGAACTTAATCGGCACAGCACTTGGTAAAAATGCACCTGTTAGTAGTGTTAAACCGAGACCAATCAACGTTCCAATCAATGCGATAATAAATGTTTGTGATAACACAGCTTTTGCCAAATAACCATTTGTGAAACCTTGCGCCTTGAGCACACCAAATAGGCTTGTTTTTTGTAGCGTAATGACGTATAGGAAGATACCAATCACTGTCGCCGAAATAACAAACAAGAATGAAATCATAAAGTTTAATGTTAAATTCTGAGCTTGATAGCCTGGTAAATTTTCAACAAAGCTTTCCATTTTAATTGCTTCCAAGTCGCTCTCTATCGTTTTCTTTTCCCAATTCTTATCTTTTACAACAACTGCATTTGTCACTTTATCATTTAAAGAAGGGTTCAGTTTTTCAATTGTTGCCTCATTTCCAAACAACACCGGAGAAGCATTGTATTTCGCACTTTCACTAAATCCAACAATTTTTACCGTTTCATCAGATTGTGATAAAGAAAGTGTATCCCCTACCTTGAATCCTTTTTCTTTCAGTGTTTCATCCGCAATGACTTCATTGTCGGCTTTAAATTGCTTACCTTCAATCATCTTAGGAATTAAGAATGAATCATCTTCCACACCGAATAATAAGGCATTTTCCTCTTTGTCACCATTTGATACAATCACACCTGCTTGTTTCAATGTCGCTTGTTTATCATAAACATCCACAACATCCTTTTTCTCAAATAATGATTGTTGCACGGTTTGATTTGCATCTTTATTGAGTACAATCGCATCTGCCTGCCAACGATCAATACCCTCTCTATTCATATTCATCAACCCACTTGCCAGACCAGATAGTAAAAACAACAAGTAACTGATCATAATAAGTACACCGATAATGAGACCAAATTTTAACTTATTACGTTTAATTTCATTCCAAGCTAAAAACATAGACATCCTTCTTCCTTATTTATTAAATGTTTTATTATATTCCCATATACAAGGAAATTATGCAGTGATTTTGATGATTTCACTCCGTTTATTTAAACTATGTTATAATATTAAGTAATCACTACTTCTTACATGTTACACAAAACCCCCATACTACCGCGAATAGTATGGGGGTTCTTTTGTGCTAGCTTTTAGTCACCTTTTTTATTATTGTCCTGTGTACGCAGCCAGTGCGTAAATAAAGCAACAATACAGCCACTAATGATTTTGACTATTTCTTAAAATCATTAGAAACACGATTGAATCAACTTGAAGTGAAACATCAGCCTAGAAAAACTCAACCACTTAAAATGGATGTTCTTCATGCCGAATCTTTGAAAAAACGTATTGTCATTCGAGTGGAAGATCTTACAGGGATAGTTAATAACAAAACCTTATGGAATCCGACCAGTTTCAATATTCGTGGTGGTGAAAAACTAGCAATTATTGGAGACAATGGCGTTGGTAAAAGCACCTTAATTAATAAGATTGTTCATCTGACCCTAATGTTTCACTCTCACCATCAGCTAAAATCGGTTATTTCAGTCAAAATTTGGATATATTAAACCTTGAAAAATCTATATTAGAAAATATTCAAGATTCATCTAAGCAGAATGAAACATTGAGCCGAACAGTCCTTGCAAGAATGCACTTTTTTAAAGATGATGTTCTAAAACCAGTCAAAGTTTTAAGTGGTGGTGAACGCGTAAAGGTTGCACTTGCTAAAATTTTTCTAAGCAACGTTAATACATTAATATTGGACGAACCAACAAACTTCCTAGATATGGAAGCAGTAGATGCAGTTGAATCTTTATTACAAGACTATGAAGGCACTTTAATTTCCGCTTCTTATGATAGACGCTTTATTGAAAAAGTGGCAAATCGAATCCTGATGATTGAGAATCAGGCGGTCAACGTATTTGAAAGTAATTTTAACCAGTTTAAATCTGAGAAAATGAAACAAGAAAGAAGTACAGCAGAAGATGAAAAAATGATACTCGAGATGAAAATAACGGAGATACTCAGTAGATTAAGTATTGAACCAACAGATGAATTAGAGCATGAATTTCAAAATCTCATCCAGAAAAAACGTGAACTTGATGATTGATATCAGCTAAAAAAGTAATAAACAAACCGAACTAATCGATAGTTAGTTCGGTTTGTTTAATATTATATTCTTGTGATTAACACCCTTTGAAATACACAAAATAAGAATGATGGATATGTAACCTAAAATCGAAATGAAAGATGCATCCATACCGTATTCGCCACCAGTCAACCAAACATTATCTATTTTGATAATATACTGAAAAAGACTGTAATCTACTTCAACTTTAGTAACAGTAAATATTCCTGCTATGTTCCAACACATATGCAAGGCAACACCTGCCCATATAGAATTAAAATAATACGAAGCAGTAGCATACATAGTACCTGCTAAAAATCCTGCTAAAATTAGCAAATATAAGTCAATACCTTCTAATTTACCATTAAATAAGTGCACAATACTGAATAAAAAGGAACTCAAAATAATTGCAAAGACAATATTTGTTTTCTCTTCAACATATTTTAGAAGTATACCTCTAAATACCATTTCCTCAACAATAGGTGCAATAATTCCTGAAATAAACACAACAGACAGTAACATTTAAATATAATCCGTCTTTGAATCTAATTGTGTCACTATAAACTCACCTGGTATAAAAGTGATATAAATCAAATTTACAACTACCGGTAGAAAAACACCTAGAAGGATACACAGTGGAAATATCTTAATATGCGTTATACGATAATCAGACAACTTGCTCTTTAACCCTTTGTTAACGAGCCATTTAATCAGCATTACAGTTACAATAAGGTTAGTCACTCCATGAAATACGTACTCTAACCCTTTCCAATTGAAAAAATGCCATAATATCCCTAAATTTTGTGCAAATACTGAAATGCAGAATAGTAATATAACCATACCTAAAATTTTGGCTGTCTTTGCCATCTAATGACCTCTTTCAAAAAATTATGTAGGTAACATTCTATCCGAAAATTTGTCCAAAAGTACCACAGATAACAAGGACAATGATTAAAATAAACCACCATTTTTCATTAGCAAATTCCCAAAAATTCATAGGTAATCTTTCTCTAGAATTTTTAGTCTGCACACCGTTTACTAATTCATCAAGACTTATCTCAAACAGTGTTGCTAATTCATTTAACATCTGAAGGTTAGGCTCCAAAACACCTTGTTCCCACTTTGAAACTGACTGTCGTGTTGTATTCAGTTTTTCTGCCAACGCTTCTTGAGTCAAACCCGCCGCTTTTCGATATTTTCTTATCTGAGTACTAAGTTCCATATATGTCACCTCTTAATAAATGTATCAAAGTGCATGTCAAATTCTGCATATCATTCAGTTCATTTTGTCTCTAAATGAGATCGTTTCATAAAACTTAAAGTCAAAAACCGTATCATTTATGGTATGCTTCCCCTTATCAATGATTTTGCTAAAATTTTTATATCGCTTAAAAAATAGGCAAGTTAGTATTTAAATAACTCGCCTATATGTTTGCAGAAATATCATTTAATTAAAAAATTATGTTATTTAAATTATAAACTAATATTAAATGATAGGTTTCTGTTTACAATAGATTTATCAGCACCTTGCTTGGTTCCTCTATTTTTATGGGATGCTTTATATTCCTGAGACTCTTGCCAATGTTTGTAAGCTGCTTCGTCTTGCCAAAACGTAATGATAACATGATGTTCATGTGTACTATGTGGCTTTAGAAATAATAGATTTTCAAACCTTTCAGTATTCTCTAGATGTTTATCTCTATTTAAGAACACACGCTCGAAGTCTGCCTCTAAACCAGGATTAGCATATAAATGGTTTAAAACTGCATAACCATATTGTGGCAAATCATTAATTTGTTCTAATATAGTATAGTGATATGTCACATTAAATCTATTAATAGTTGCCTCATTATTATTTTTTTCTAAATAAATACGATGTATTTCATTTTTCAACAAATGAATCACTCCTTTTTATTGGGTGATATGTCAAAATTTCTTAAATTTATCCATAACATAATCTCTACTATTTTTATGATTCACGATAGTCTGTGGATAATCTTTTCCAATTTCAATATGATAAATTTCTTGTAACTTGTCTTTATATTTAGTTGGATCATGAATGTATTTACTGCTCACATCATTAAATATTTCTAGCTGTGTTTTAATAAAACACCCTTGCGCATCAAAACGCTCACTTTGACGTATAGGATTAAACATTCTGAAATAAGGCACTGCATCTGTTCCAGTTGATGCTGACCACTGCCATCCATGTACATTAGATGCATTATCATAATCTATCAAATACTGTCTAAAGTACTCCTCCCCCCAAGTCCAATCAATAAATAAATTTTTCGTTAAAAATTGTGATACGACCATTCGTAAGCGATTATGCATATATCCTGTACGATTCAGCATCTTCATTGCAGCATCAACGATTGGGTAACCAGTTTGACCTTTTTTCCATACTTCAAAATGTGTTTTATTATACGACCATTGCATGTTTCGATATTTTTCAGAAAAAGATTTAGTTGCCGTTTCTGGATACTGTGTCATTAACACATAATAAAATTCACGGAATAGAACCTCTCTTATAAAAGCTTCATAATTTTTTTCATCGCTCTCATAATCTTCAAGTAAATCATTTATAATTTCACGAATATCGAGTAGTCCATATGCTAAATATTCACCTAATCCACTTACAAAATCCTGCGACACATCGTCAGTCAATTTATCATAATGAGCTATGTCACCATTTAAAAAATCATCCCAAGCTTTACGCGCTAACTTTTCTATATCTTTATTATTTTCAAATTTTAAGTCACTTTGATTTGAACCCTTTTCCGCAATTTGAGACAACTGCTTAAATTGATAACTTTTTTTAGGGGTGTGTACTAAGTCCTGACGATTTGCTTTATAAAAACTAGTAAATACTTTATAAGGCTGTTGCTGTTTATTAAAAGTCTTTGTTGGCTCAAAATAATGATTCACGCGCTGTCCAATTACTGTAACTTGGTGATTTTCAAAAGCCTTTTTTACATGAGGATAGTCATATATTTCTTTGTGATAACTCATAATATCTTTTGCTACTAATACGTGAGATAACGCCAATGTTTCTGCTAATTCACCTAGCTTTTCGTATGTGACAATATAAGGTTGTATATCATGCTTATCTAAAGCATTTACAAATCCTTTTACAACTTTATAGTAATAGTCACGTTTTACTTCTGATGCGTCAGTTAAATCTTCTAAAGGTAAGATAAAATACAATTTATTTATCTCATTTTGATGCTTCACTATATATTGAAAAAGTGGATTATCTTTCGTTCTAAAAACTCTGTTAAGTATGACTCCTAAATGCATTTTATTGCCTCCCAGCTTGTTTCATACAAATTCACTTTATAATTGTCCTTTAACTTAAGATTGTGTTTTCAATCATATACCCGTTTTAACTTTTGTATAATTCACTAAAAAATAAAATAAATTTTAATACCTTACATATTATAGGCAACTTCAGGGTATATTATTATCAGAGGTGATTAAATTATGAATAACGAACACTTACAAAATGAAATTGAAAATATATTAAATACATCAAAAATAGGTGTCTTATCTACTGCACATAACAATACACCTAATAGTAGATACATGGTATTTTATAATGATGGACACACACTTTATACTAAGACAAGCATTGAGTCTAAAAAAATTGCTGAATTTAAAGATAATCCCAAAGCTCATGTACTTATAGGTTACGATGAAACGAATAATCGTAGTTTTTTAGAAATTGATGCTAATGTTGAAATACTGAAAGATCAAGAGACTATTGATTGGATTTGGAACAAACAAGATAAGTCCTTTTTTGACTCTAAGGATGATCCAAACTTGTGTGTAATTAAAGTAATGCCAAAATCCATAAAAATTATGAACGATAAAAAATTAGACGCACCACAAACCATTACGTTCGATTAGTTAAAAAGGCGAGCCTGGGACATAAATAGATGTCTCAGGCTCGTTTTCAATTTGGCAGTAGGTGACTGAATTGAAAATGCGATTATATATCAAGCTTTTTTCAGTCCTAGTCACCCTTGCCGGGGTGGGACTACGAAATCTATATTAGAAAATTTGATTTCTGTCACACTCCCGTTTTTTATATACCATTATTAATATCTTCTAACATAGCATCAACTGTAATTTTAGCACTCGTCAGTACAATTGGCACTCCTGCCCCCCGGATGAACACTAGCTCCAGCAAAATACAAATTTTTGTAATCTCTGCTCACATTAGGCGGTCTGTAATAGTTACTTTGTGCTAAAGTAGGCATTAAACCAAAGGCTGCTCCAAATTTAGCATTATAATCTCCTTCAAAATCCTTAGGCGTATAAATAATTTCTGTCACAACTTGCTTTTTCAAATCTTTTAACGCTTTAATCGTAGAAAGCTTATTGTAAATAATATCTTTCACTTGTGTGATTGTTGACTCATTAGACCAATCCGTATTACTTGTTTTCAATTCTGAAACGGGCATCAGCGTACTCTTATAAGTATATCGTCTAAAGTAGTTATCAACCTTATTGAATTTGTTATATGATAATCTAATATTAAATTTTCTTTTAAATCATTATTTTCAAAGCTTTTAAAACTCTCTTCCATTTCTTCTTGCGCTAAAGCTAGAAAAAAGCGATTTCTATCATACGAAACCATCAAATCTGCAATACATTGCTTAGCTAAATTATCAAATATGCTCTTATCATCATACATAGTTTTGTTTACATCATAATTAAACATTTAACACCCTCCATTGTTTTTTTATATTACTAAATTTTTTCTTTCCCCTTATAATTTTAATAACAGAATAATTCACTAGATATTTGAACGCAAAATTACTACTAATATACAGTATTATTGATTAACAATATCTACAATAACCACAATCATCGCATAAATAGTAGTATTAATTGTCACATTTATTGCACCATCCACTCCTATATTTCTTATCATACTTTTTCAACTTATATTTTTTTCATTAAAAAACCTTTTTTGCTTAATTGATTATATAATAAGCTAGCTATACTTTTGTAACTAGCTACTTAATTTCACTTACCAAATATCACAAATAATATTTTTTCACATAGAAAACCACAAGAAAAGTCACATAAAGCCTTAATATTTGATATATTTGTGTAAAGGATAACATAAAGGCGGAATATAAATGGCGACAATTGGATTTGAAGAAAAATTATGGCAAGCAGCAGATAAATTACGTGGCAGTATGGATGCAGCAGAATATAAAAATGTAGCATTAGGTATTATATTTTTGAAATATGTTTCTGATTCTTTTGAGGAAAAATATGAAGAATTATTGAATGATGAATATGCTGATGAAGAAGATAAAGATGAATATTTAGCAGAGAATATTTTCTGGATTCCTAAAGAATCAAGATGGCAATACATAAATGATAATTCTAAGAAGTCAGAAATTGGTCAAATTATCGATAAAGCTATGATAGCAATTGAAAGAGAAAATGAGTCTTTAAAAGGGGTATTGCCTAAAGATTACGCAAGACCTGCATTAGATAAAGAAAAATTAGGAGATATTATTGATTTATTTACTTTCAAGGTCGGAGACTCTGAAAGTAAGAAGCAAGATGTCTTGGGACGTGTTTATGAATACTTTATCGCAAAATTTGCGAGCGCTGAGGGTAAAAATGCTGGGGAATTCTACACCCCTGCTTCAATCGTTAAATTACTTGTTGAAATGATTGAACCTTATCAAGGTAGAATTTATGACCCTTGTTGTGGGTCGGGCGGAATGTTTGTACAAAGTGAACATTTTATAGAACGTCATCAAGGCCGTATAGATGATATTGCTGTTTATGGTCAAGAATCTAATCCAACAACTTGGAAATTAGCAAAAATGAATTTGGCTATTCGAGGTATAGATAATGATTTAGGTGATCATCATGCAGACACATTTCATAATGATTTACATAAAGATTTGAAAGCTGATTTTATATTGGCTAACCCACCATTCAATGCAAGTGATTGGGGACAAGAAAAATTATTAGATGATTATCGCTGGAAATTTGGTATTCCTCCAAAAGGAAATGCCAACTATGCATGGATTGAACATATGATTTCAAAACTTGCACCAAGTGGTACAGCAGGATTTGTATTAGCCAATGGTTCAATGTCTACAAGTGGTAAAGATGAATTAGAAATACGTAAAAACTTAATTGAACAAGACTTAGTAGAATGTATAGTTACATTACCAGGGCAACTATTCTATTCAACTCAAATTCCAGTATGTTTGTGGTTCGTGACAAAAAATAAAGCTAAAAACGGCAAGAATGAACGACGTGGAGAAGTACTATTTATAGATGCTAGAAATATTGGAAGTATGGTATCAAGAACATTAAAAGAATTCTCAGATTATGAAATAAAAGATATAGCAAATGTATATCACTCATGGCGTGGTACAAACGATAATCAATATGAAGATAAAGCAGGTTTCTGTAAAGTAGCAAAGACAGAAGAAATAAAAAACAATGAATATATCTTAACACCAGGACGTTATGTAGGCTTAGCAGAAGTAGAAGAAGATTCAGAACCATTTGAACAGAAAATGGAAAGAATCACAGCAGATTTAAGTGAACAATTTGCGAAATCAAAAGAACTCGAAGACCAAATCCGAAAATCATTGGAGGGATTAGGTTATGGAGTATAGAAAACTAGGTGATTACTGTGAAGTCAAGGGTGGTAAAAGATTGCCTAAGGGTGAACAATTAGTAGAATATGAAACAAACCATCCGTATTTGAGAATCTCAGACTATTCAAACGGGAGTGTAAATCTTAATAATTTAAAATATGTAACAGAGGAAACGTTTCAAAAAATTTCAAGGTATATAATAAATGAAGGAGATATATTCCTTTCCATAGTAGGGACTATTGGAATAGTGGATTTTATTGATTATAAATTAGATAGCGCTAGCCTAACAGAAAATGCAGTGAGAATACGTTCGTTTAATGAAAGCGTTTTAAGCACTAAGTTCTTATCCTATTTTCTCAAGTCAGATCAAGGACAGAATGAAATGTTTATTAGGACTGTGGGCTCTACACAACCAAAGCTAGCAATCACAAGAATAAAAGATATAAATATTCCTATAATAGATATAAAATCTCAACAAAAAATTTCTAATATTTTAAGTACTATTGATGAGAAAATCACCTTGAATAAAAATTTAATAGCAAATCTTGAAGAACTTTCTCAAACACTATTTAAACGTTGGTTTGTTGATTTTGAATTTCCTGATGAAAATGGAAATCCATACAAATCAAGCGGCGGAGAGATGGTTGATAGCGAACTGGGAGAGATACCAAAAGGATGGAATGTGAAAAACTTAGATGATATTGCAAATTATGTGAATGGTCTTGCTATGCAAAAATTTAAGCCTACTGATAATCAAAACAGCCTACCAGTTGTCAAAATTAAAGAATTAAAAAATGGTTCTACTGATGAAAATAGTAATAGATGTACTTCTGAGATACCAGATAAAGCACTAATAAATGATGGTGATATAATATTTTCTTGGTCTGCTACATTAGTAGTGAAAATGTGGTGTGGTGGAAAAGCAGGTTTAAATCAACATTTATTTAAAGTTTCATCTGATAAGTATCCTAAATGGTTTTATTATTATTGGACTAAAAGATATATTGATTATTTTATTGGAATTGCTAACGATAAGGCTACAACAATGGGACATATTAATAGGAAACACCTTAATCATGCAAAAATATTAATACCTAATGATAGTACTTTAGAAAAATTTTCAAGAACTTTTGATGATCTACTTGAAAAAGAATTAAGTGTAAGTAAAGAAATTAAAAGATTAATAGAACTACGTGACACATTATTACCTAAATTAATGTCAGGTGAAATTGAGATACCTGATGACATCGAGGTGAATGAAGATGAGCTTTCAATTTAGTGAAGATGATTTAGAACAGGTGTCATTGAAGTGGTTTGAGGGTCTTGGTTATTCTGTTAAGAATGGTCGAGATAGTGGTGAAAATGGGATTATGAATGAACGGGAGAGCGACAAAGATGTTGTGCTTGATGATCGTTTGGAAGCAGCTTTAAGACGTATTAATCCTGAACTCAATAATAGTGCTATTGAACAGGCTATACGTGAAATTTCTATTGAGAAGTCTCCTAGTTTATTAGAGAATAACCGTTCTTTCCATGAAATGGTTACAAATGGTATTGAGGTTGAACACTATAATAATGACGGTGAGACGATTAATGATTTGGTATATGTATTCGACTTTGATAACCCAGGAAATAATGATTTTTTAGCGGTTAATCAGTTAACTGTTGTAAACGGAGATTATAAAAAGCGACCTGATATTGTGTTATTCATAAATGGATTACCAGTAGTGGTCATTGAACTGAAAAATTCTACAAATGAATCTGTTGGTATTGAAGACGGGTATCATCAGTTAGAAACTTATAAAATGAGAATTCCACAATTATTTAATCATAATGCAGTATTAGTGACGAGTGATGGTGTTAATACAAAAGCTGGTTCTTTAACTGCTGATTATGATCGTTTTATGACTTGGCGTACTAAAGATGGAAAAACTGAAGATTCATCAACGTTTCGCAGTTTAGATATATTGATTCACGGTATGCTAAATAAGGAAGTACTATTAGATTTAATTCGTCATTTTGTTTTGTTCCAAGATGACGGTAAAGGACATATAGTTAAAATATTAGCTGCATACCATCAATACTATGCAGTGAATAAAGCTGTTGATCGTGCTATGGAAGCAACATCTGAACGTGGAGACGGCAAGGGTGGCGTTATTTGGCACACACAAGGTTCTGGTAAGAGTTTGACAATGGTCTTCTTCTCAGGAAAGTTAATTCAAAAATTAAATAATCCAACATTAGTGGTCGTAACAGACCGTAATGACTTAGACAATCAATTGTATGGTACTTTTGTTAAGTCCAAAGGACGCTCAGGTAAAGGATTACTAAGACAGACACCTAAACAAGCTGAATCAAGAAAAGAATTGAAAGAACTATTATCTGTAGAATCAGGTGGTATCGTATTTACAACTATGCAGAAATTCGAACCTGACGAAGGTCAAGTGACAATGGATGCATTAACAGAACGTAAAAATGTAGTAGTAATGGCAGACGAAGCACACCGCACACAATATGGCTTCAAAGCAACTTACGATGAAAAAGGTGAAGGTATTAAATATGGATATGCAAAATATTTAAGAGATGCTCTACCTAACGCTTCGTTCGTTGGTTTTACTGGAACACCTGTATCTTCGACAGATAAAAATACGCAAATGGTATTTGGAAATTATATTGATGTATATGATATGACACAATCTGTAGAAGACGGTAGTACGGTTAAAATATACTATGAAAGTCGTATTATTCCATTAAATTTACCAACCGATTTAGATATTGATGAAGCATATGATGTCATTACTTCTGACCAAGAAGAAGATACTAAATCTCGATTGAAATCTAAGTGGTCACGTATAGAAGCTCTATCTGGTGCAGAACAACGTGTACATGCTTTAGCAACTGACATTATTAATCACTTTGAAACAAGGCAGAAGGCAATGAAAGGTAAAGGTATGATTGTCACAATGAGTCGTCGTATTGCAGTCGATTTATATGATGAAATTGTAAGGCTAAAACCAGAATGGCATTCAGACGATGATGACAAAGGTGTTATCAAAGTGGTTATGACAGGTTCATCAAGCGATCCTCAAAACTTCCAAAAACATATAGGTCCGAAAAAGAGAAGAAACCTTCTAGAGAATCGCATGAAAGATGTTAATGATGAATTGCAACTCGTAATTGTGCGAGACATGTGGTTAACAGGATTTGATGTGCCTTCAATGCATACAATGTACATAGATAAACCGATGAAAGGCCACAATTTAATGCAAGCTATTGCACGTGTTAATAGAGTATTTAAAGATAAACCGGGCGGCTTAATTGTTGACTATGTAGGTATTGCTGAAAGTCTGAAGGAAGCATTAAAAGAGTATACAGACTCTGATAGAGAACAAACAGGTATAGACACAGATAAAGCGCTTGAAGTTATGCTAATGAAATACGATATCATTCAAGATATGCTATATAATCATGACTATTCTGATTTTGAGTCAGAAGATCAATTAAATCGCTATAATGCTATCTCAAATACGATGGATTATATCATTGGATTAGGTGAGAAAGAACGAGAGCGATTTGTGACAACAGTGACAGAGCTTTCTAAGGCATTTGCATTATGTGCAACAGAGGAAGCTGCTCGAGAACTGAATAGTGAAATTGCGTTTTTAAAAGCCGTTAAATCCGGACTTGTTAAATTATTAGCTCCACCTAGTGAAGGAAGCAAGCGTAAAAAGACACCTGCTGAAATAGAAGCAGAAATCAATCAATTGATTTCAAAGTCAGTTGTAACTGAAGAAGTTGTAGATATTTATCAAACACTCGGAATTGAAAATCCAGATATCTCAATCTTGTCAGATGATTTCTTAAAAGATGTAGAAGGATTACAACAAAAAAATGTTGCAGTTGAGTTGTTAAACAAATTACTTAAAGGACAAGTTAAGTCATTAATGAAAACAAATGCTACAGTATCTAAAAGATTTTCTGAGATGCTAAGTAAATCAATACAAAAATACAACAATCGTTCTATAGAAGCTTCAAAAGTCATAGAAGAATTGATTCAAATGGCGAAAGAAATAAATCAAGAAAAACAACGAGGAAAAGACTTAGGTCTGAGCACGGAGGAAATTGCTTTTTATGATGCATTAGCCTCTCATGAAACTGCAAAAGAAGCAATGGGGGATAAAGAATTACGAGCTATTGCACATGAATTAACAAAAACGGTCAAGAATAATATGAGTGTAGACTGGTCAAAACGTGAGAGCGCAAAGGCTAAAATGAGAGTCCAAGTAAGACGACTATTAAAGAAATATGGTTACCCACCTGATCTTCAAAAAATGGCTGTAGAACAAGTTGTAGAACAAGCAGAACTAATGGCCAGCCAACAATAAAAATAAATTAATCATAGCATCCTTCACCGCAAAGTGAGGGATGCTATGATTTTATATAAAAAGAGTCTATATCATTTTTCAAATGATGTAGACTCTTGAAATGAACATTAAGTATTTATAAATGAAGTTGTTAATCTATTACAACGCCTTCAGCTTCAATAATTTTAACATCCTTAGCTTTTTCCTTTGAAGAGTAGTTGATTGAATTACTTAGTTCATTTTTTAATTTTTTACCCATCGGTTTAAGAGAAGCATAATTCATGCCTCCAGATACAACACCGCCCACAACAGGTATAGCTTTAGAAATACCTTTGGCAAAGGTATCTTTTGTCAGTTTAATGCCAAATGTCTTTAGAACCTTTTTTAAAATCGGATAGTATACAGTCTTAGTCAATGCTTTTCCAGGAATAGATTTGAGAGCTTGTGTAGAAGCTTGCTTCGATAATAATCGAACAGTAGAACCAGCAGCAGTCACACCTAGCATTACTCCTAAATAGATAATCAACATATTTTTAGATTCCTCACTAAGCTCACCACTATCGTTAAACAAGTCCTCAAGTCCATAGATATAAGAAAGTTCTTGAGCTAGTTTTAATGCAAAACCATAAAACTGTACCATATCTGCGGGGATAGTTGCAGCTAAAGCAATGCCTCCAGGTAAGCCAGTCATAAATGAGGTGCTTGTAGATTTAATTAATGCATCGTTGATAGCTCTATTGGCTACTTTATCCAAATCTTTTTTTGATACAAGTTTTACTGGCCCGTTTTCAATTAATTCATTCATATCAATGTTGTAATCCGAAAACGCTTTTAGCAAAAATTCCTTTCGTTTTACTTTAACAAATGGTAATTTTACTGCTTGTTCGATAACTTGTAAGGCTTTGTTTTCATCATTTTTTTGTTCCAATTTCATTTTCCCCTTTATATTAATTTATAATTTATCTAACTTTTTTCCAGAATGGGTTTAAAAAGGCAAGATATATAACCGCAAATAACACATAGGCTATAATCAATAATGTCATAAACGAAAATCCTCCAAAAGCCAGACCAATTTGTATAGCCATGAATACACAAAATAATTGTAATAACAGTAATATAATCCCTTTTGCTAATGTCATTTTTTATCACTCTCCATACATTTTTTCATATCTGTCATCTAATCTATGTTGTAGTTCATTAAGTTCCTTATTTGACATACTATCTTGACCTGTAAAAATGCTTAGCGTCATAGAACCGTACATCATAGGAAGCCAAAGAACTAACATAATTAGAAAGGAGGCGAACATTATAGGTAGCCGTTTACCATTTTTGATCCCAAGAAAAAATTGTTTTAACTTACTTTGTGATAATTCTTTCATGTTACTACTTTTGATATGTTTTTGAGAATCTTGTATTTTTTTATTTAGTTTGTCTTTATAGTTATTCATTTTTATCCCCCTATATTTTAATTGATTTTACTAATATCTGGCGTAATGTCGTATTCATACACTTTGTCTTTTAAAATTTTTTTCACGAATCTGTAATCTGTAAGATTTTGGATTATCTTTTATTTGATAAGCAATATCTAAGGATACTGTCATTCTTGGACTAAACGATGTGCCGTCGATGTATCTTTTATCACTCGCAAACTCTACCATCAATAATTAGTTTGAATGTTGCATTTGGCTTAAGTATATTATCTTTATTTTTTAAATTTTCAATTTGCATATGAACATGAAGTTTGTTTTTGTATTCGCTTGGGTAGTCATTATATGAAATTTTGTAACCATCTGGTTCTATTGATTCTTCTTTTGAAAGCTTTGTAGTATGATTTTTAAATAAAATAAATAGTATGGTTATTAATCATATGATAATAATTACTATTGTCTTTTTATTGACTTAGCTAATAAAGGTTACCTCATTCTTTAAAATATTTTTATTAGTACTTTTAAATTTGAATTTGCTGTTTTAAATATGTTGACTGAAGAAGTAGCAGTTCATCAATCACTATTTCTCTTAAATCTAGTGGAGATATAATACGAACTTGAGACCGATAATTAAAACAAAGTTGGATCGCTTCATAAGGCAACATATCTTCAATTGTAACTACTATTAAATTTTTGAAGTACTTCTCAATAATATAGTTTTCATAATATAAATGAATATCTTTCCAAATGTCTTTAGTCATTTCTAACGTAACTTGCGTACGTTCATCATCAGTAATATCTTCTTCTTTAAAGGATTTATTTGAGGTTTGAATGTTTAAATGACCAACATTTGTTCTTAGTAAATTTCCTTCCATCAAGTAGGTTAAATAAAAGCCATAGTTGTTATAGTTTAATGTAATAGGGAGTATGTTTTCGTTATCTTTCAATAAATAATTTTTTGTATTAATTGCCTGTGTAGTTATAGCTAGATTACTTACCGAAGGTATATCGCTATCAACTATAAATTTATCAAGATACTGATATAATTCATTTTGATGGTTTGAATGGTGTTTATTGATGAGCTCCTTTAAATATCGGTAGAATGGATAGCTAATAGTGGGCATGGTGACGTATAATTTTGTCAAAATATCATACATATAATACAGATTTTCATTTTTATCATGATTTATCGTGTAACTTTCAAGATCGTAATCATACTTCACTTCATATTGAGTATCCAGCCAGTGTTCTGATTCATACAAGAAATTTCTTATATCATCGATATCTCTTTGAATCGTTCGTGTACTCGTGTTTAACATTAAGGCTAATGACTTCTTATTCACTTTTTTATTTTGTAACAAACGATGGTAAATCGTGAGTATACGAAAAGCACGATCCAATATGGCACCCCCTTTGAATTACATTTTATACAATAGGTTTGTCAAAATATGTCATTTCCTATAGAAAGCGCTAATTATTTAAAAGTTTTATTTGAGGTTGAGTTTTCTTTAGTTTAGAGGCCTTTTAAAAAATAGGCGGTTTTTAGAAATGTGAAGTTGCCAAAATATGTCTTTATCCGTGTTTTATTAGTGAATGATTATTCCTAACTATGACATTTTATCGATATATCTTTGGACGAGTTGATTTAAATCGTTATTAATAAACGTCAAGATAGCGTCATTGTCCATATAGTCTAAATAAATTTGGTCTAGTATTTCGTTATCATTAATGTCATAAAAATAACTCACAAGACTTTTAAAGACAGTATCATGAGCTGAATTTTGTAATATTGATTTAAGCGATTGCCAATCTATGTTTGTCATTGGTATCGTCTCCTTTTCTTAGAAGGGTTTTAAATGCCATTTTTGTCTTGCTTTTGGATTGAGTGGATGCATAATTTCGTTTGTTTCAGGATTTATAAGTTTTTTCACTTTTTTCTTATGGGGTTTCAACATCTCTAATATCGTTTGAACACGTTGCTCGACCACTGGACGTTTGGCGTAAGCGCCATAAGCCAATATAATCTCATCAGCTTCTGAAATACTTTTCATTAAATGAATATCTGTATGCTTGTCATAAGGCGACTGAATATGTTTTATATTTCCGGAGGAAGAGATATTTGAAAAAAGATTAACAAAATAAATAGCGCCTAACTTGGCGTTACTTGATAATGCATTGAGGACTAATACGTTCGTTAGATCTAAAGAGGTTACCCCATCATAATGAGGATACATTGTAATAACGGTGCACGTAGATTTTGATGCGTCCCATGTCTTTTTGAGTAGATAACGATGTTGCCCGTCATCACTAAAAATAGCTTCGGTTTCGAGTGTGGATTGGATATGTTTCATTGCTAATCTCCTTTAGTATTCTTCGGGTAGTAACATTACATAATAAGAAAAGTCTACATCGTCCTCTCGGATGACGTAGACTTTACTAATGTTTACCTGATGATTGTCATTTGCTTTTGTATATTGAAAGTATTCGGGATTTTCTTGAGTATGTCTTATAAAAAGCTTTTGTTGATGCATAATAAACTGAAAGATATGAAAATAGTCCAAGGGTTCTTGTTCGTTCGATTGGTTGGTATCTTTTTGTAGGACGAGGTCCCATATTTGATGTTGTAAGGTGGGGGATAAGTTATTGGCAATACCACGTGTAATATATCTATTCATAAGCGTTTTCCCTTCTTTCTGATTCTTTCATCCAAGTTATTATTTCACTTAGAACTGTAATGACTAGTTGTGTGAATTTGATGTATTTATGCATATTATTGTCCTCCTGTTAGTAAGTATCGTTGATCCAAAAGGGGCATGATAGTGTTGTGTAGGTATAAGAAATCCATATCGTGATTTTCATCGATATAGCCGATAGCTATGAGTTGTTTCTGATGGTAGAGGATGAACGGGTAGATATTACTTTCATGAAGTGTATCAGAGTAGTAGGTATAGGTTTGAAGTATTTTATTACTGAGTGGGCCAAGTCTTACGTATTGATCAGGTAGAATATCATCAGCGACTTCCTCGATGGATTCACATTCCCACTTTTCTTCCTTTGGTAGGTTGAATAAGTTGGTTATATAGTGCTTGAGTTGTTGTTCCAGTGTCATCATTATGACCTCCTAATGTATTGGTTTGATGTAGTCATGTGATACATCATTTAGATAATATATATTTGATTTTTATTTAATTTCTCTCACTTTTTTCACTAATAACTAAGTGGTAAAAGTGGTGATTTGGTCGATGAAATAATTCTTTCGACCGTCTATCTCGAATTGGAATTTGGGCATAAAAAAAGACCCCCAATCTTTTTTCAAAGATTGAGGGATAAGACTTTCGTCAATTTTATACCTTACAAGTTTTACTTGTTTATCTGTCGTAATTTCAATAGAGTCAATCAACATCTTCATAAGTTGATTTTTTGCTTCTGGTGTAGCTTCTCTCAAGTAGATACTAAATCGGCTAATCATCATGGTTAAACGGCTTTTAAGTTTATCAAAATCAGGTACTTCAGCTTGTGATTCCCTAGCTTGTTGCGTTTCTTTAATTTGCTTATCTAACATCTCTAGTTGTTCATTTATCTGACTTTGTTTTGCTTTTAACATTTCGCTATCCATTTGATCATCTAAGAACAATTCTAACAATCGTTCTTGTTGTGTTTTAAGCTTAGCTTTTTGTTTTTCTAAACTATCAATGTCATATTTAATTTCTGTTTGGTTACTATGCTTTTGTTTCAGTTCTTCTATCACATTTGATGCAATCTGCTTAATAACATCAGGTTGTGAAAGAATACGATTCAAATGAACATTGATTACGCGTTCGACGACTTCAGCATTAATCGCATTACTATGACATGCAGAACTCCCTGAGCGGTTGAATAATGAACAAATGTAATAGCGTTTGATTGTCCGTTCTTTCGACTTTTTCGTTTTATAATAAGTCCGTCGGCATACCATATTATTGCCGCACTCTGGACATTTAATGAGCCCACGAAGATAGAAATCTCCACCAATAGGTCTGCCCGGTTTAAAACTTTTAGAAGCTAATTTTTCATGCACTTGATCAAATACTTCTTCACTTATAATTGCTTCATGTTTACCTTTGACCAATATCACATCATTTTTATCACTTTTGCCACTTCTTCGCTGTACAGCCCAGTTTTGATGGTTATTGAATCTGACATAGCCTTTATAGACTGGATTATTCAAAATGTATTTAACACCATACACTGAAAATGGCTTTTGATTAATAGTACGATACCCCTTTTGATTAAGTACGGTTGTAATGGCTTTGAGGCCTTTATTATGATTCAAATATAAATCGAAAATTTCACGTACAATATTAGCTTCATTTTCATCGATAACCAAATCATTTTTCTGAGTAAGTGGATTAAGTGATAACTTATAGCCTAGCACTCTGCCTGTAATAGCCTCTCCACTACGTGCTTTGGCATTCATCGACATTTTGACGTTACTGATCAGTGTTGAACGCTCAATTGACCCTATTAACCCAAACATTGTAACGAGTACTTCTCCAGAAGCATTGGATGTATCAATATTCTCAGAAATCGATTTATAACCTACGCCATGTTCTTTGAATTCATGAATGATATTAAAAACGTCTCTCATTGATCGTGAGATACGATTCAATTTCCAACTTAACACCATTTCGATTTTATTATCCTTAACATCTTGTAATAGACGTTTCATTGCTGGTCGACCTTCAATATCTTTACCTGATATACCTGAATCGATATAAGTTTCATAGTCATAACCTGGATAGTTTTTCACAACTTCTTTGATGAGCACTTGCTCTTGTTCATGGATTGAATAACCACGTTCAGATTGCTCAGATGTACTTACACGTGAGTACAGTGCAATTTTCTTACTCATAATGTACCGCTCCTTTTATTAGATTATTGCTACAGACCATCGGTCTTGTAACATCATATGGATAATATATATTTATAATTTCGTTTCATTTTTATCACTTTTACCACTTAATCATATGAGTACTACAGGCAACTGCCTGTAGTACGTAATTAGATTACTTACCTTTATTGATACGTTCTTCTATGATAGGCACAAGCACTTCTACAAATGCTTCAATTTGTTCATTATTCATCGTCAAAGTCCTCCCAACCTATGTTCAAATCATCTTCGTATAAGAACTCATCATCTGTTACATTCTCATTTTTATCGAATGAAATCATGTCATCTTTTTTATCAGTTTCTTTCCATCCTAAATCGACCCAATACTTATAACCATTATTTAGTCTACTTTGTACATTAAAGTTAGCTTGTACCAAATCATTAATAACTTGAGAGCTTACTTTAATTTCGTCTCTAATAACCTCATTTAGCTTAGACACTTTGATACGTGATCCTGGTTTAATTGCTATAAGTTTTCGTAGTAAATTAATACATGCTTTCTGATTTGCAATACTGACTGATTTGTTAGAAACAAATTCATATCCAAAATTTAACCAGTCGTGAGTAATTTCAGTGACACGACTATTTTCAAGATATTCGATATCTGCTTCTACAATTTTTTGATACACATACATCAAGTAAAGAAAGATTTCTTTCTTCTCACTCATGAGTTTATCAATTAATGAAGTATCCGCTTTTTCAACATAATATTCACATGGAATAACATTAATTCGACGCTCCAAAGCTTTCGCATGTTCAGCAGGAAAATAAAGTACCGCATTTGTACCAAAAACAAGTTTCAAATCCAAAGTGACCTCCACTTGAGTTTTTCCTTTACGATCAACATGCATTGATTCTACAGATAATAACTTTTTGAAGTCATTTACAGTCTTTTCTTGAATCCTAGATTTTCCAATTTCATGACTTGCCATTAGACTTTTGTCAATTAAACTTTCTTTGTCAAAGCGACCTTCAAGCTCATTAAGTGCCTTAGACACAATATCTTTACTATAGAAAAATGATTTAACTAGTTCAATATATACAGATTTACCATTCTTAGCTCCACCGTATAATATGAGACCCCTACGGTATTTAGTATCAGCTGTAAGTAACACTGCTGTATGTTGGAAAAGAAAGTATTGTAAATCATCGTCATAATTCGCAAGTTGTAACATATATTGGTTAAAATATGGCGGTATCTTATCAGTAATTACATCATTTGTACTTAATGATAAATTCAATCGTGTTTTTGGAAAGATATCGATTGAATTTTTAACGACTTGAAACGTATTAAGATCGAACATATTTTCACCACAACCAATATAGTGCTCATTTTCAACAAGTTCTTCTACATCTGTTGATTTTTGCAATCCATCTACGACATTTTTTAGAGTGCTTAGTGAAGGCTTATAATCTACAAGCAATACTTGTATCATTTTAGATATCAAGTCTTGTAATTCATCTCCATTTATCTTTTGCCACCCGTTATCTTTGAAAACAAACAATTCTGAATTAAAACGTTTGATATGAAAAACCTTTATCATCATTTCCATGAGTACGGTGTCATTGGGATTCTTCTTAATACCAAAATAGCTATAGATGTTAGGTCGATAGTCCGTATCTTTTGAGATATTAAGTCGTAACTGATCGATAAGTTCGTTATACATGGTTTCACCTTGAGCCGTTTCTTCTATTTCATTGTCATTATTAACAGTAATAGTTAGGATAGCAATCAGACCTTGACGGTCGATTGCCTCCTTAGCCTCACTTATTATTTTAGTTAACATTTCGAATATACTGCTCATTATAATATTCCTCCAGTTTCATTTAATGGTGCTACATCGTGTACATAATAATTACCGTTATATTGACCAATATGGATTAAATTCATTCTATCAATGTATGGTTCATACGTGTCATGACCCACGCTATAGTTGCTATGACGTTTAAGCCAATCATGAATTGACAACTGATTAGCGCTCGGTTTTGTTGTAATATTACGATTCGCATATACAATCTGATTGTTCACTTCAATTTCATACGTGAATTGGTGCTTTATTTCACCCGAGAAATCTGTTTGGATCACAGAATGTAACGTAGCTACATATATATTATTTTCTTTGATTGGTGTACTACTTGGGATGTGTAGGCTTTGTCCTCTATCGTTATTCATGGTCTACGCCTCCTATTTCTTCCACTGTCACATGTGCAAATTCACCATTGAACAACTGGTTAGCCGTATATTTCATTAACTGACCCACATTTTGTGCAATTTCTTCATCTTCACATTCAATCATAATCGCATCGTGTATCGGTATTATAATCTTGAACGTTTTTTGATCGCACTGTGCTTTGTACACTTTTAGCAGAATGTGCTTGAAAATATAACTCGCTACAGTTTGTACGTAGATTGCCATAATACTACTACCTTGAAATGCGCTCATATCATGTTCAATGCCGTAAGGCATAGGCATGGTTTTATGCTCTTCGATTTGTTTCTTAAGTTCAATGACTTTTGTAAATTGGCTGACCGCATCCAACCATTGCACTTCACTTACATAATGTTTCAACTTGAATTTAGGACTATTGAAGTTGCCACCAAATAGAAACGAACCAATAAATGCACGTTTAACAAATACTCGTAGCTCATCTGGTAAGTCTAATTCACTTAGCAATGTGTCATACAGTCCGTCTTTCTGATTTAAAAAGTCAATCAGTTTTGAATCTTGAGTCATGTACGCAACAACCGAAGGTTCAAATGAGTTGAAATCGATTGTATACACCTTCTTAAATTTTGAAGGTAAAATCGTATGTTGAACTGCTTTAGGTAAGCCTTGAAGATTAAAATTTTTAGTTGTAATTCGATGTGTTCGTGTACCAATCAACGATAATTGCGTATATAATCGATTCGTACCACTTAATGCCTGTTCTAACCTATCAAATAGCTTTTCGATCTTATCAGAATGTTCATCATTCTTGGCTCTTTCAAGCATTGTTGATTTGATATCGGGTAATTTATCGATATTAAGCGTAATAGGTTCTGATTCAATCTCTTCCTTTAATACTTCTAAATTATGATGTACTTCCACATATTGGTCTAACTTAACTTGTTCATCAGCTAAAAGTGCATTATATTTTTGATCTAGCAGTTGGCTGAATTGTTGCTGCAATTGTTGAACATCAGTTTGGTTAGATGATTTGTCCATTAACCATTGCTGTGTTTTGTCACTTTGAGTCAATGACATCAGTTTGTCTCTTGTCTCCATATAAATCTGCTCCTTTATAGCAGAAAGTTGCGCGCTAACTTTTGCTTTAATTTTATTTGTCTTGGCCTCGACAATGTATAATTTAGCAATATTATCCTAAGATGTAATTGAGTTATTAAAAAATCACCAAAAAAAATAAACCCAACAAACCTTGATATAACAAGGTTTGTTGGGTTTATTTTTTTATTTAAGTTTATTCTTATGTTTAACTCTAAAAAACAATCTTAATCTGTTTTAGAACCAAATCTACGACTTTTAATTGCTTTTTTAAAGTCTTCTACGAAAGGTCCTACCATGAAATTATCAAAACTGTAGCCAGACTCTTCTACCTTTAACAGTGTATTCAATGCCTGGGTTACAAAGTAGCTTCCTTGTTCTGTTATTTCGTTTCTCACTACCATTTGGGCATTTGAATAGTTTAACTTCACTTTGTCGTTACTTATATATCTGTCAATTTTAATAATTGCATTATGTACATCTTCAATAGCATATCTTACGTAATCACTATTTATCTTATTAAAATATTTCGGATTAATGCTATATTTCATTAATTCACTTTCTAACCTCTCTAAGTCAAACTTAGCTTGTAAAAAGAAATCTAAATAGCTCGGCTGTTTATTTGCACTCTCTATATTAGCCTCGATAATTTTTATTTTTTTAATAATATTACTTTGGTTCATTGTATGTAACCTATTTTTTTTGTAATATAAAATTCCAAAATTTTGAGAGCTACGTCTTAATGTACTATTGTTCCAAAATTGTTGATTTTTATAAAATTCTGCTACGTCCCACTTTCTATTATTTTTAATCAATTCATGATCAATCAACTTAGATATACTTTTAATAGATTCTTTATGAATATTTTTTCTCAATTTATTTTTCTTATCTAAACTTTCGATAAAATTACTATCAGCTCTTTGTGAACGTTTTAGCATATCTGCAATTAACCAATCAAGCTCCATATACTCTGTTTCATCATAGTCCCATACATCTTTAATTAAGCTATCTAATGGTATTTCATTTTTCTTGTATAATAGGTGGTTTAATTCGTAATCCTTTTTGGGATACTTACCTTCTTTTATTGCATTTGTGTATTCTTCTAATTCATTATTTTCTTTTATTTGGGTGTTTCTATGTTCTTTTGCCATAAATTGAAAAATCGTTTCATCTATAGATTTTAATACTTCATTTTGTAGCTCAATTCTTTTATGTAAGGGCAAAGGTGTCATATATTGGTATAATTCTTGTTCCTTTTTATTAATTGATTCACCAATGCTTAACCATGCTTTAGTATTTTGATATACGTCTTTCGTATGTATGTCTGCAATTAATCTTTTGTATTTAATTTCATTGATAGATTTCATTAACTGATAAGTATATTCCATGTAACTCGAGGCATTTATATTTTCAATCATATCTTTTTTAGATTTTCCATTTTGTTTAAAAGCTTTGGAATTTATATCCACTGGGTAATAGTCAACACTTTTGAGTAACACCTTTATTAATTCTTTTGCGACGCCGTTAAATGTATATTGATTATTTATATCTTGGCCTTTGTAATTGTGAAAATTTTTCATATCAATTTTAAAAAGGTTAGAAATTGTATCCATTTTTTTATTGAATTTATGTGGAGTAAGTTCTAATTCTATGCGAATATCTTCCTTTGAATATAATTTTCTTACTATCTCATTTGATGACATTGCTTTTTAACTCCTTTTTAAATTTTACTAAATAATTGATTTAATGCTGTAAGTATTTCATTTTCAAATTTGCTACCTACATTTTCAACTATAGTATATAATTCTTTATTCGTATTGCTTAAATCAATAGTCAAATATTGAGTTTCATTTCTATTCATACTTATATAACTGTATTCCAATTCGATTACTAAGTCATAGTTATCAGGTAAAATTATGCACGTCGAAATTTGATTAGGCATATATGTTTTATCTTTTTGAGCATTAATAAATTTTTTTAAGTAATCTTGATTTTCAATCCCTTTTACACTTATCTTATTAATTTTTGCTGGGGAATTACCATAATTTTTAATTACAATTTTTTTGACAAACTTACCTATATAATAGCCTTCACAATATACACCAATATAACCTTTATTTTGTGTAATATATGCTTTTCTTGTATATATGGCAGTTATAATAGCTGCAGCACATGCAAAAATCGCAACAATAATTGAGCATATTGAAATTATTATTTCTCTTTCCATCTCTAAACCACCCTCTAAGTTGTTCGCAACTTATTTTTTAGTTTTATTTGTGATACGCTTCTGCGTATCGGTTAGTGGTGCGGTTTTTAATCATTATGTAATTAATTACTTTTGCAATTATTTTTATGATTATTTTTTTAATTTTAAACAATAGATATTGATATAAACACTTGAATGCTTTATAGATTTACTTTGTTATCTCTCATAAAATTTCAAAAACTTGACGGGCTATTTACACGAAAAAATTTCTTCATATATGTATATATAACCCTATCTACATGTAAAAATAACCACCTCAAAGGTTGTCTGTGATAAATCTATTTAAGTGTGGTTTATACTTAAACAAATCACCTTATTATTGTATATAAAACAACTAATATATTATATAATTTAATTAAAAGACATATAAAAAGCAATAAAAATGCTAACATACAATTTTAAGTACCACTACTTCATTACATTCTTAAAACCATTATTTTACCAGTAAAAAGAAGAGCTAGGCAAATCGCCTAGCTCTTCATATTCACTATTACTTTTCTTCTTTTTTATTACGTCGTCTGAATAATAATAATGATCCTAATCCCGCAAATAATACTCCAAAAATAGTACCTTGCTTACTATCACTTTCACCAGTTTCAGGTAAAGCCTTATCTTCATTATTACCTTTGTTATCAGTATTATTTGAAGTGCTACTACCTTCATTTAAATCTGGCACTTGATTACTTGAACCTGCAGAGTCATTATCATCATCTGTATCAACATCATCTGTGATGCCGCCTCCATCTGTATCTGCTGGATCTACTACATCTGATACACCGTCGTTATCTTTATCTGTGATTGTTGATGAATTATCATCTGACTCTTCGTCATTTGTATAACCATCATTATCTGTATCTTCTTCTCCGTCTGTTACGCCATTACCGTCGGTATCGTTGTTCTTCGGATCTAAGTTAGAAGCTTCTTCATCACTATCGTTAACGCCGTCATTATCATCATCTGTATCAACATCATCTGTGATACCGTCTCCATCTGTATCTGCTGGATCTACTACATCTGATACACCGTCGTTATCTTTATCTGTGATTGTTGATGAATTATCATCTGACTCTTCGTCATTTGTATAACCATCATTATCTGTATCTTCTTCTCCGTCTGTTACGCCATTACCGTCGGTATCATTGTTCTTCGGATCTAAGTTAGAAGCTTCTTCATCACTATCGTTAACGCCGTCATTATCATCATCTGTATCAACATCATCTGTGATGCCGTCTCCATCTGTATCTGCTGGATCTACTACATCTGATACACCGTCGTTATCTTTATCTGTGATTGTTGATGAATTATCATCTGACTCTTCGTCATTTGTATAACCATCATTATCTGTATCTTCTTCTCCGTCTGTTACGCCATTACCGTCGGTATCGTTGTTCTTCGGATCTAAGTTAGAAGCTTCTTCATCACTATCGTTAACGCCGTCATTATCATCATCTGTATCAACATCATCTGTGATGCCGTCTCCATCTGTATCTGCTGGATCTACTACATCTGATACACCGTCGTTATCTTTATCTGTGATTGTTGATGAATTATCATCTGACTCTTCGTCATTTGTATAACCATCATTATCTGTATCTTCTTCTCCGTCTGTTACGCCATTACCGTCGGTATCGTTGTTCTTCGGATCTAAGTTAGAAGCTTCTTCATCACTATCGTTAACGCCGTCATTATCATCATCTGTATCAACATCATCTGTGATGCCGTCTCCATCTGTATCTGCTGGATCTACTACATCTGATACACCGTCGTTATCTTTATCTGTGATTGTTGATGAATTATCATCTGACTCTTCGTCATTTGTATAACCATCATTATCTGTATCTTCTTCTCCGTCTGTTACGCCATTACCGTCGGTATCATTGTTCTTCGGATCTAAGTTAGAAGCTTCTTCATCACTATCGTTAACGCCGTCATTATCATCATCTGTATCAACATCATCTGTGATGCCGTCTCCATCTGTATCTGCTGGATCTACTACATCTGATACACCGTCGTTATCTTTATCTGTGATTGTTGATGAATTATCATCTGACTCTTCGTCATTTGTATAACCATCATTATCTGTATCTTCTTCTCCGTCTGTTACGCCATTACCGTCGGTATCATTGTTCTTCGGATCTAAGTTAGAAGCTTCTTCATCACTATCGTTAACGCCGTCATTATCATCATCTGTATCAACATCATCTGTGATACCGTCTCCATCTGTATCTGCTGGATCTACTACATCTGATACACCGTCGTTATCTTTATCTGTGATTGTTGATGAATTATCATCTGACTCTTCGTCATTTGTATAACCATCATTATCTGTATCTTCTTCTCCGTCTGTTACGCCATTACCGTCGGTATCGTTGTTCTTCGGATCTAAGTTAGAAGCTTCTTCATCACTATCGTTAACGCCGTCATTATCATCATCTGTATCAACATCATCTGTGATGCCGTCTCCATCTGTATCTGCTGGATCTACTACATCTGATACACCGTCGTTATCTTTATCTGTGATTGTTGATGAATTATCATCTGACTCTTCGTCATTTGTATAACCATCATTATCTGTATCTTCTTCTCCGTCTGTTACGCCATTACCGTCGGTATCATTGTTCTTCGGATCTAAGTTAGAAGCTTCTTCATCACTATCGTTAACGCCGTCATTATCATCATCTGTATCAACATCATCTGTGATACCGTCTCCATCTGTATCTGCTGGATCTACTACATCTGATACACCGTCGTTATCTTTATCTGTGATTGTTGATGAATTATCATCTGACTCTTCGTCATTTGTATAACCATCATTATCTGTATCTTCTTCTCCGTCTGTTACGCCATTACCGTCGGTATCGTTGTTCTTCGGATCTAAGTTAGAAGCTTCTTCATCACTATCGTTAACGCCGTCATTATCATCATCTGTATCAACATCATCTGTGATGCCGTCTCCATCTGTATCTGCTGGATCTACTACATCTGATACACCGTCGTTATCTTTATCTGTGATTGTTGATGAATTATCATCTGACTCTTCGTCATTTGTATAACCATCATTATCTGTATCTTCTTCTCCGTCTGTTACGCCATTACCGTCGGTATCGTTGTTCTTCGGATCTAAGTTAGAAGCTTCTTCATCACTATCGTTAACGCCGTCATTATCATCATCTGTATCAACATCATCTGTGATGCCGTCTCCATCTGTATCTGCTGGATCTACTACATCTGATACACCGTCGTTATCTTTATCTGTGATTGTTGATGAATTATCATCTGACTCTTCGTCATTTGTATAACCATCATTATCTGTATCTTCTTCTCCGTCTGTTACGCCATTACCGTCGGTATCATTGTTCTTCGGATCTAAGTTAGAAGCTTCTTCATCACTATCGTTAACGCCGTCATTATCATCATCTGTATCAACATCATCTGTGATGCCGTCTCCATCTGTATCTGCTGGATCTACTACATCTGATACACCGTCGTTATCTTTATCTGTGATTGTTGATGAATTATCATCTGACTCTTCGTCATTTGTATAACCATCATTATCTGTATCTTCTTCTCCGTCTGTTACGCCATTACCGTCGGTATCGTTGTTCTTCGGATCTAAGTTAGAAGCTTCTTCATCACTATCGTTAACGCCGTCATTATCATCATCTGTATCAACATCATCTGTGATACCGTCTCCATCTGTATCTGCTGGATCTACTACATCTGATACACCGTCGTTATCTTTATCTGTGATTGTTGATGAATTATCATCTGACTCTTCGTCATTTGTATAACCATCATTATCTGTATCTTCTTCTCCGTCTGTTACGCCATTACCGTCGGTATCGTTGTTCTTCGGATCTAAGTTAGAAGCTTCTTCATCACTATCGTTAACGCCGTCATTATCATCATCTGTATCAACATCATCTGTGATGCCGTCTCCATCTGTATCTGCTGGATCTACTACATCTGATACACCGTCGTTATCTTTATCTGTGATTGTTGATGAATTATCATCTGACTCTTCGTCATTTGTATAACCATCATTATCTGTATCTTCTTCTCCGTCTGTTACGCCATTACCGTCGGTATCATTGTTCTTCGGATCTAAGTTAGAAGCTTCTTCATCACTATCGTTAACGCCGTCATTATCATCATCTGTATCAACATCATCTGTGATACCGTCTCCATCTGTATCTGCTGGATCTACTACATCTGATACACCGTCGTTATCTTTATCTGTGATTGTTGATGAATTATCATCTGACTCTTCGTCATTTGTATAACCATCATTATCTGTATCTTCTTCTCCGTCTGTTACGCCATTACCGTCGGTATCGTTGTTCTTCGGATCTAAGTTAGAAGCTTCTTCATCACTATCGTTAACGCCGTCATTATCATCATCTGTATCAACATCATCTGTGATGCCGTCTCCATCTGTATCTGCTGGATCTACTACATCTGATACACCGTCGTTATCTTTATCTGTGATTGTTGATGAATTATCATCTGACTCTTCGTCATTTGTATAACCATCATTATCTGTATCTTCTTCTCCGTCTGTTACGCCATTACCGTCGGTATCGTTGTTCTTCGGATCTAAGTTAGAAGCTTCTTCATCACTATCGTTAACGCCGTCATTATCATCATCTGTATCAACATCATCTGTGATACCGTCTCCATCTGTATCTGCTGGATCTACTACATCTGATACACCGTCGTTATCTTTATCTGTGATTGTTGATGAATTATCATCTGACTCTTCGTCATTTGTATAACCATCATTATCTGTATCTTCTTCTCCGTCTGTTACGCCATTACCGTCGGTATCGTTGTTCTTCGGATCTAAGTTAGAAGCTTCTTCATCACTATCGTTAACGCCGTCATTATCATCATCTGTATCAACATCATCTGTGATGCCGTCTCCATCTGTATCTGCTGGATCTACTACATCTGATACACCGTCGTTATCTTTATCTGTGATTGTTGATGAATTATCATCTGACTCTTCGTCATTTGTATAACCATCATTATCTGTATCTTCTTCTCCGTCTGTTACGCCATTACCGTCGGTATCATTGTTCTTCGGATCTAAGTTAGAAGCTTCTTCATCACTATCGTTAACGCCGTCATTATCATCATCTGTATCAACATCATCTGTGATACCGTCTCCATCTGTATCTGCTGGATCTACTACATCTGATACACCGTCGTTATCTTTATCTGTGATTGTTGATGAATTATCATCTGACTCTTCGTCATTTGTATAACCATCATTATCTGTATCTTCTTCTCCGTCTGTTACGCCATTACCGTCGGTATCGTTGTTCTTCGGATCTAAGTTAGAAGCTTCTTCATCACTATCGTTAACGCCGTCATTATCATCATCTGTATCAACATCATCTGTGATGCCGTCTCCATCTGTATCTGCTGGATCTACTACATCTGATACACCGTCGTTATCTTTATCTGTGATTGTTGATGAATTATCATCTGACTCTTCGTCATTTGTATAACCATCATTATCTGTATCTTCTTCTCCGTCTGTTACGCCATTACCGTCGGTATCGTTGTTCTTCGGATCTAAGTTAGAAGCTTCTTCATCACTATCGTTAACGCCGTCATTATCATCATCTGTATCAACATCATCTGTGATACCGTCTCCATCTGTATCTGCTGGATCTACTACATCTGATACACCGTCGTTATCTTTATCTGTGATTGTTGATGAATTATCATCTGACTCTTCGTCATTTGTATAACCATCATTATCTGTATCTTCTTCTCCGTCTGTTACGCCATTACCGTCGGTATCGTTGTTCTTCGGATCTAAGTTAGAAGCTTCTTCATCACTATCGTTAACGCCGTCATTATCATCATCTGTATCAACATCATCTGTGATGCCGTCTCCATCTGTATCTGCTGGATCTACTACATCTGATACACCGTCGTTATCTTTATCTGTGATTGTTGATGAATTATCATCTGACTCTTCGTCATTTGTATAACCATCATTATCTGTATCTTCTTCTCCGTCTGTTACGCCATTACCGTCGGTATCGTTGTTCTTCGGATCTAAGTTAGAAGCTTCTTCATCACTATCGTTAACGCCGTCATTATCATCATCTGTATCAACATCATCTGTGATACCGTCTCCATCTGTATCTGCTGGATCTACTACATCTGATACACCGTCGTTATCTTTATCTGTGATTGTTGATGAATTATCATCTGACTCTTCGTCATTTGTATAACCATCATTATCTGTATCTTCTTCTCCGTCTGTTACGCCATTACCGTCGGTATCATTGTTCTTCGGATCTAAGTTAGAAGCTTCTTCATCACTATCGTTAACGCCGTCATTATCATCATCTGTATCAACATCATCTGTGATGCCGTCTCCATCTGTATCTGCTGGATCTACTACATCTGATACACCGTCGTTATCTTTATCTGTGATTGTTGATGAATTATCATCTGACTCTTCGTCATTTGTATAACCATCATTATCTGTATCTTCTTCTCCGTCTGTTACGCCATTACCGTCGGTATCGTTGTTCTTCGGATCTAAGTTAGAAGCTTCTTCATCACTATCGTTAACGCCGTCATTATCATCATCTGTATCAACATCATCTGTGATACCGTCTCCATCTGTATCTGCTGGATCTACTACATCTGATACACCGTCGTTATCTTTATCTGTGATTGTTGATGAATTATCATCTGACTCTTCGTCATTTGTATAACCATCATTATCTGTATCTTCTTCTCCGTCTGTTACGCCATTACCGTCGGTATCATTGTTCTTCGGATCTAAGTTAGAAGCTTCTTCATCACTATCGTTAACGCCGTCATTATCATCATCTGTATCAACATCATCTGTGATGCCGTCTCCATCTGTATCTGCTGGATCTACTACATCTGATACACCGTCGTTATCTTTATCTGTGATTGTTGATGAATTATCATCTGACTCTTCGTCATTTGTATAACCATCATTATCTGTATCTTCTTCTCCGTCTGTTACGCCATTACCGTCGGTATCGTTGTTCTTCGGATCTAAGTTAGAAGCTTCTTCATCACTATCGTTAACGCCGTCATTATCATCATCTGTATCAACATCATCTGTGATACCGTCTCCATCTGTATCTGCTGGATCTACTACATCTGATACACCGTCGTTATCTTTATCTGTGATTGTTGATGAATTATCATCTGACTCTTCGTCATTTGTATAACCATCATTATCTGTATCTTCTTCTCCGTCTGTTACGCCATTACCGTCGGTATCGTTGTTCTTCGGATCTAAGTTAGAAGCTTCTTCATCACTATCGTTAACGCCGTCATTATCATCATCTGTATCAACATCATCTGTGATACCGTCTCCATCTGTATCTGCTGGATCTACTACATCTGATACACCGTCGTTATCTTTATCTGTGATTGTTGATGAATTATCATCTGACTCTTCGTCATTTGTATAACCATCATTATCTGTATCTTCTTCTCCGTCTGTTACGCCATTACCGTCGGTATCGTTGTTCTTCGGATCTAAGTTAGAAGCTTCTTCATCACTATCGTTAACGCCGTCATTATCATCATCTGTATCAACATCATCTGTGATGCCGTCTCCATCTGTATCTGCTGGATCTACTACATCTGATACACCGTCGTTATCTTTATCTGTGATTGTTGATGAATTATCATCTGACTCTTCGTCATTTGTATAACCATCATTATCTGTATCTTCTTCTCCGTCTGTTACGCCATTACCGTCGGTATCGTTGTTCTTCGGATCTAAGTTAGAAGCTTCTTCATCACTATCGTTAACGCCGTCATTATCATCATCTGTATCAACATCATCTGTGATGCCGTCTCCATCTGTATCTGCTGGATCTACTACATCTGATACACCGTCGTTATCTTTATCTGTGATTGTTGATGAATTATCATCTGACTCTTCGTCATTTGTATAACCATCATTATCTGTATCTTCTTCTCCGTCTGTTACGCCATTACCGTCGGTATCGTTGTTCTTCGGATCTAAGTTAGAAGCTTCTTCATCACTATCGTTAACGCCGTCATTATCATCATCTGTATCTGTTATATCTGCAACTGTATCTTTATCCGTGTCTCTATTAACACTGATAATAAATGTTTCGACGGTTTGTCCACCTTGACCATCATCTACTGTTACTTGAACTTCATAGTCACGAACTTCTTCGGTATCTTTCCAATCATTTACTTGTGGAGTACCTTCTATTTGTCCAGTTTCTTCATTATAACTAACGCCTTCAGGTAAGTTTTTAACCGTTGTAGTTAACGGATCATTGTCATCATCTTGAGATGTAATACTAATAGGAGTAATACTTTCCCCTTCTGTAATAATTTGATCCTCAATAGAATCAATTGTAGGGTCATTATTACCTATTTCTGGTTCATCATCAATAATATCTGGTACACGATCATTGTCATAGTCATAAAAATCTAGATATGATGTAGCATAAGAACCTTCTAAAGGCTGGAATGGTGATCCATTATAAGATCCTACTGTACGATTATCTACATAATCTGCTTCTAACCAAGATGAAAAGTCTAAACGCGCATCTTCCGTACTTTCATTTAAATATTCAGCAATTTTTTCTAAAGTAACACCAGGAAGTAATGAATAAGATAATGTATAACTTCTTGATTGTCCTAATGTACCATAAAATACATTTCTATCTAATTCACCTCTAGCATTATTTAAATCACTAATTGTATTATTATCTAGGATTGAGATGCTATCGACTTTACTAGTATCAACCAAGCCATTGTCGTCTGCAAAAACATTAACAACTCTATTTTCGCTGATTTTATTACCATTTTCATCTGAAACGTAAAGTTCAATATTATTTAAATCTATATAAGGTAATAAGTCTTGAGGAACTTGCTCTTTAATATATAAAACCCAATTATAATCCGTTTGTAAAAAGTTTTGGTTTGGCTTAAATGTGTGAACTGAATCTATTGTTTGATTATCTTTATTATAATGAATTTGATTTTTAACTTTTCCAGCTGTAAAGTCTGTACTCTTACTGTTATCTACATCTGTATTAACAGTTGGACTAATAAATGATGTATCAATACTCTCAGCAGCAACTTCACCTTCATTATTAGTCCAAGTATGTAGGACATATACAGGTTTATCATTGGTATACCCTAAAGACTGCAGTGTTTGATTATCTTTTAAATTAATAATTAAATCATGATTGGTAACAACACCAATTATTCCAGATTTAACCGTCCGACCGTTCACTGGCGCACTCCAGTTTGATCCATCACTATTTGATGTCATTTGAACACCATTTAAAGTAATAGATTCAATTTGACTTGAAAATGCTTCTTGTGGAAATGATAAATTAATATTACCTCCATTTGTAAATTGACTTGAAGTAACTAACCATTTTGTTAATTGCAATTTAATCGAACTACTATCTGCATTTTCAAATTGATTTAATCCAGCATATCTTAAAGAAGTATCTTCATTTACTGTTGTTGCATCATACTTTAAGTCTCTCAATAAGTATGCTAAATCAGAATCAGTTGGGAATTGATATTTTGTTTCATTTGGTATATCAGCTGCTAAAGTATTAATTGCTGAAAACATACGAGTTGCTCTAGTAGCCAATGGCTGTTCACTATCAATCTCGTTAGACAAGTTTATTAAAGCCGCCTTCAAAATCTCATCATTAATTTCTTCTGTTGTTGCATTATTATAGTCTATATTAGCAATTTCTATAATCGCATCTGCTTCTTCTTCAGATAACTGCTCTGTTAAATATTGATTCACTATTTCTTCTTTATTTTCTGTATTTTCAAGCTGTTCTTGTAAAGTGGAAGTATTAGTGTTTAAATCAGTATCCTCTGTTACTTCTTCAGTACTTGGTTGCTCTTCTTTTGTTGTATCCTCAGTACTTGATTGCTCTTCTTTTGTTACTTCTTCAGTACTTGGTTGCTCTTCTTTTGTTACTTCTTCAGTACTTGATTGTTCTTCTTTTGTTACTTCTTCAGTACTTGGTTGCTCTTCTTTTGTTACTTCTTCAGTACTTGGTTGCTCTTCTTTTGTTACTTCTTCAGTACTTGGTTGCTCTTCTTTTGTTACTTCTTCAGTACTTGATTGTTCTTCTTTTGTTACTTCTTCAGTACTTGGTTGCTCTTCTTTTGTTACTTCTTCAGTACTTGGTTGCTCTTCTTTTGTTACTTCTTCAGTACTTGGTTGTTCTTCTTTTGTTACTTCTTCAGTACTTGATTGCTCTTCTTTTGTTACTTCTTCAGTACTTGGTGTTTTTTCTAATTCAAACGACTGTGAAGAAATTTCTTTAACAGAACTTTCCTGACCTGTAGTATTCGATATTTCATCTGCTTTTGCTTCATTTCCAATACCAAATACTAATGTAGCACCAATTAATAGTGAAGCTGTTCCAACTGTGAATTTACGAATTGAATATTTATTTAACCTATTTGGCAAAAAATCATACTTTTTTCCTTTCATTTATATTCCTCCCAATAATTGCAATTTAAATTCACTTAATCTAAGTATATAATATTAGTAAGATGAATCAATATAATTTTGCTCAACAGAATTAATTTTTACTTGTAATTTACAAAAATAAAAAAATGAGGTGGATTTTATAATCAACTTAGCCACCTTTAGACAAAAAACGCCACGTGAATTTCATGTTATTATTGAGGCTACCAGACCAAATCAATAAAGAAATGAATTCACATGACGCCTACCTATTCTAACATGACAAACCATAAAGGCACACACTTAAGTTATGAAGAACGTGTTCAAATAGAAACACTTAGAAATTTAGTTTTTTCAAATCGTGCAATAGCGCGTGAATTAGGACGTGCACCTCAAACAATCAATAACGAAATTCATCAAGGAACAACACGTCAAATTAAACGACAAAAACAACAACATAAAGTCTATGAATATGAGACGCAAATTTATTTTTCTTCACTAGGTCAACAACGTTATCGACAAAACAGACAACAATGTGGTGCTCAGCCCTTATGGAAGAAGAGCCCATTATTTATTCCATGGGCA
Organism: Staphylococcus sp. IVB6240; assembly: GCF_025558425.1. NCBI lineage: Bacteria > Bacillati > Bacillota > Bacilli > Caryophanales > Staphylococcaceae > Staphylococcus > Staphylococcus dromedarii. Next base: position 76,861 of record NZ_CP094718.1, on the reverse strand, counting down.
GATCACCTCATGAAAAAGAAACGCTGGTCACCTGAAGCAGTCGTGGCATATGCTCACAAGGAACAATGTTTTGAAAGAGAAGAAATCCCTTCAACAACGACAGTATATGCTTGGATAGATCAACAAATCATGGAAACTAAGAATATTGATCTACTAGAAAAATTAAAAAGACGTCACTCTACTCAGAATAGATACCATAATCAACCACACAGTCGAGTGCTCGGTCCAAGTATTGAGACACGTCCTAGTGAAATTGAATCACGTCAGTCTTTTGGTCACTGGGAAATAGATACCATAATAGAAACTAAAGACAAGTCAAAGCCAGTTATCTTAACACTTGTTGAGAGACAAACGCGTTTTGAAATACTAGAAATAATAGAGAGTAAAAGTGCTGATGCGGTGTCTCACGCATTGAAAAACTTATTTGACTCCTTAGGCGAAAAAGCACCAAAAATCTTCAAATCTATCACATCTGACAATGGTTCAGAATTTGCATCGCTGTATGAAGAATTTGGCCATATGATAGAAATATATTTCACACATCCATTCTCATCATATGAACGTGGGACAAGTGAAAACCAACATAAAATGATTCGTCGTTTTATTCCAAAAGCACATAATTTATCCAATGTTCAAAAACGCTTCATAAAAGCCATACAACAATATATGAATGACTATCCTAGAAAGACTTTAAATTACAACACAGCTCATCATCAAATGGCAGAATGTTTAAAGCACCTCAATCTGTATGAATCTTTCCAAAGCTAAAGTCTTAGCTTTGGTTACCTGTTGAGGATTAATTGATTAAAACCAATCAATCCTCAACAGGTTCGAATACGGTTAACCCTTGTGTACACCTCAGTCATTATAGGTGGCTAACTTAAACTTGAAATCCTTGAAATAAAAAATGACTTAAACTTCAAACAACTATATAAAGTCCATCAATATAATAAAGAAAATATGGATCTATGTCAAGAATACGGGCACAGTAAAAAGATACCGCGCTTCGCTTGCCTCGCGATTCATATTCTTTTAAAGAACCAAAAGAATATGAATCGCGAGGGTGTTTTTATGCATATTTTTTCTCAAATTCAATTGGACTCATATAATTTAGTGTCGAATGAATTCTTTTTGAGTTGTAAAAAGTAAGAATGTATTCCATAACACTGAACATGGCTTCATTCCTTGTTTTGTAGTCACAATGGTGAATTAATTCTTTTTTTGATAATACTGTGAAATGATTCTATACACGTATTGTCATAACAGTTTCCTTTTCGACTCATGCTTGTTTGAATTCCTTTTTCTTTAAGTAATGTCTGATATTCTATAGAAGCATATTGACTTCCACGGTCTGAATGATGAATCAGTCCTTTTCTTGGTTCTTGTATTGTACATGCTTTTCTAAAGGCTGATAACACAAGATCTTTAGTCATTCTTGAAGACATTGACCATCCAATAATTCTTCGTGAAAATAAATCCATGACTGTTGCTAAGTATAGCCAATCTTCTCTCGTGTATATGTACGTTATATCTGCGACCCAAACACTTCCTAATCCGGATACTTTAAATGATTGGTTTAATATATTGGGATATACAGGAAGTTGATGTTTGGAATTTGTTGTAGCCTTATATTTCTTTTTTGTTATTGATTTAATACCTAATTCATTCATTATCCTACTGACTGTTCTTTGTGTGACCGTACATCCTTTGCTTCTTAGTACTTGTGTAATTTTAGGACTACCATAACGTTTTTGACTTTGAATATAAATTTGATAAATATGTTTTTTCAATACATCATGTCTAATTGTACATTTACTTGGTTTACGATTCTTCCAACCATAATAGCCACTTTTTGAAACACCTAACACTTCACACATCTTTATAACACGAAATTCATGTCGGTGTTCTTCAATAAACCTGTATATTACTTCTGGTCTTTGGCAAAGATGTGCATAGCCTTTTTTAATATCTTATTTTCTTCTTCTAGCCCTTTTAATCTTTTTTGTAGATCAACTTCAGACTGTTTCTTAGGGGTACGTTTACCACTACCAACAAATCCTTTTTCACCTTCTTTACGATAAACACTTAGCCATTTGGTTAATGTTTGAATAGGGATGTCTAAATCTCTTGAAACTTCTGTTGCTTTTCTACCAGATTCTACTAACTGAATTGCTTCCATTTTAAAGCTATGATCATATTTTCTTTTAGACATAACGAACACTCCTGTAAATTGATTACTTTCATTATAGCTTAATTTATTATCAATTTACTGTGTCCGTTATTCAGTCTAGCATCATAGTGTCTTTATCTTTTTCATCATTATTGGAGCAAGCTGATAATATTAGTAATGATCCTAATATCATAAAAATAATTTTTTAATCATAATAAAACTCCTATCTTTTATTTTAATTTTAATGTAAAGGCATTAATTGCAACAATAACCGTACTTAGTGACATTAAAATAGCACCTATTGCAGGTGATAAAATCAAGCCGATAAATGCTAAAATACCAGCTGCTAAAGGTACAGCAACAATATTATAACCTGCACCCCACCATAAGTTTTGCACCATTTTTCTCATAGTATTATTTGAAAGGGTCAAGAAATGAATAATATCTGATGGATTACTTTTAACAAGTATGATATCACCTGAATCCACTGCAACATCTGTGCCTGCACCAATTGCTATACCAATATCGGCTCTTATAAGACTCGGCGCATCGTTGATACCGTCTCCGACCATCATGACTTTATTACCGTTACTTTGATAATCTTTTATAATGCTTTCCTTATCTTCTGGCATGAGTTGTGCGTGGACATCACTAATACCTAATTCTTTTGCGACAGCGTGTGCCACTTCATTATTGTCACCTGTAAGCATGACTGGTGTAATATTTCTTGATAGTAAATCAGCTACCATTTGTTTTGAGCTTTCTTTAATTTGATCTCCTTGAGCAATCATGCCAATGACTTGTTGTTCCTCAATTAAATAGCTGATTGAATTACCTTGTTGAGCTAATTTAGTAAACAAGTCATCGTCATAATTAAGTTTATGTTTATCAAGATAAGAGACATTTGTTATTTTATATGTTTTATTACCAATTAGACCTTCTAATCCGACACCTGGAATATTATTAACGTCTTGTGGATTAGTAAATGAAACATTTTTACTTTCCGCAAAATCAACAATACTTATAGCTAATGGGTGATTAGATTGACTTTCTAATGAGGCGAAAAGGCTTAATATTGTATCATTACTCAAATCATTTTTAAAGCTCTCATAATGATTCACAGAAAAGTTACCCTCAGTTAAAGTACCAGTTTTATCCATCATTACATAATCGATATGTTGAGCTATTTCTACAGACTCTCTATTTTTAATAATTAAACCATTATGTGCACCAATTGAAGTAGAACGTGCAGTGACTAAAGGTATTGCCAAGCCTAAAGCATGTGGACAAGCAATGACTAACACAGTTACAAGACGTTCTAATGCAAAATCAACATCATTTTGAATGAGCATCCAGACAATAAAAGAAATCACGCCAACACTTACAGCAAAGTAGAATAAATAACCCGCTACTTTATCAGATAACAATTCAGCACTAGATTTATCATTTTGTGCTTGATTAACAAGTCCCATAACTTGAGAAAGATATCCATCTTCTCCAACAGCTGTAACCTTGACTTGTATTGTTCCAGATCCATTAATAGAACCCCCAATAACGTTGTCATTTTGATTTTTTTGTACTTTTTTTGATTCTCCGGTGACTAGGGATTCATCTATGGATGTTTGTCCTTGAACAATAATACCATCTGTTGGAATGCTTTCTCCGGCTTTTACTTCGACGACATCATCAGTCATGATCTCTGATATTTTAACTTCTTCGCGTTGACCATTGTCCATAACTTTAATAGCACTATTAGGTAATAGTTCTGCCATTTTCTTTAAGGCATCTCCAGCATTTCCGACAGCATTCATTTCTATCCAATGTCCTAATAACATAATTAAAATTAAGGTAGCTAATTCCCAAAAAAAGTCCATTGTATGACCAGTTGCACTATTAAAGTTATTCATATAAAAAGCATACAAGCTATAAATATAAGCTACCGAAATGCCTAGGGCAACTAAGGTCATCATGCCTGGTTTTTTTGTAGCAATTTCATCTTTACCACCAGACAAGAACGGTTTACCACCATAAAAGAATAAAATTGTACTTAATATTAACACTACCCATTCAGAACCTGGAAATGTGAATTGAAAAGGTAAGTTAACACCCATCAGTGGCGATAAAAGAATGATAGGTATTGCAAAAATTAATGAAACAAAAAACTTAGCTTTAAAATTCCCATGATGATGTGCATGGCCACTATGATGATTATGAGATTCATGGTTATCATGATGCATTCGATTGGAATGATTCATGTGATTTTGATGCTTAAGCTCTTCACCATTATTCTTCAAATTAACTCCTCCTATTTATGAAAATATTATATTAGCTATACTTATACTATAACACATACCCCTTAGGGGTATAAAGGTTTTCGATTTATCTACTTTTATGAATTTATATAATTCCGAAACTTATGTCTACACGTCCTACATTAGACCTTGTCATCGATATTTAAAACAATGTTTTAATTAAAAGATCTAATCTTAACTATCGCATGACAATACACTCTGACCAAGGTTATCATTACCAAAACAAGTCATATATTAATATCCTTAAAGAAAATAACGCATTTCAGAGTATGTCTAGAAAAGCAAATTGTCTAGATAATTATTTAAAGAAGCCAGTAAATGAATTTATAATAAACTCATTTACTGGCCATTTTTCTAGTATTTATGCTCAGTCTCTTCAAACTATATTAATCCTTTTTTGATTCTCAAATTCTACGCCACAATAGCTGCATTTTATTAAAGATACTATATATTCAATCAATTTCAAAGTGAGTTACATACAACTTATTTTTTAGTTTTATTTGTGATACGCTTCTGCTTATCAGTTAATGATGCGGTTTTTTCTCATTTCCAAATTCTATAGATTCACAAGAACAAAACATAGACTATCATCTATATAGTTGATAGTCTATGTGGTATCTAGGAGGTATAGTTATGTCTTATCAAGAAGTAGCAACAATATTAAAAGTTTTATCAGATTCAAGCAGGTTAGAAATATTAGATTTACTTTCTTGTAGTGAGCTATGCGCTTGTGACTTATTAAAACACTTTCAATTCTCACAACCTACACTAAGTCATCATATGAAGTCATTAGTAGATAACGAATTAGTTACAACACGAAAAGACGGCAACAAACATTGGTATCAACTTAATCATGCTATTTTAGATGATATTATCCAAAACTTAAACATCATTAATACATCTAACCAAAGATGTGTATGTAAAAATGTTAAATCAGGTGATTGTTGATGACCATTTTAGCAATTGTGATTTTTCTTTTAACTTTAATCTTTGTGATATGGCAACCAAAAGGTTTAGATATTGGTATTACAGCTTTAATTGGAGCTGTTGTTGCTATCATTACAGGAGTCGTAAGTTTTTCCGATGTATTAGAAGTAACAGGTATTGTTTGGAATGCAACTTTAACTTTTGTAGCTGTTATTCTTATTTCATTAATATTAGATGAAATTGGGTTTTTTGAATGGTCTGCAATACATATGGTCAAGGCTTCAAACGGTAATGGCTTAAAAATGTTTGTTTTTATTATGTTACTTGGGGCAATTGTAGCAGCCTTTTTCGCAAATGATGGTGCAGCTTTAATCTTAACACCCATTGTATTAGCGATGGTTAGGAATCTAGGATTCAATAAAAAAGTGATTTTTCCCTTTATTATTGCCAGTGGTTTTATTGCTGATACAACATCATTGCCCTTAATTGTAAGTAATTTAGTAAATATCGTTTCTGAAGATTACTTCGATATTGGATTTATTGAATATTTTAGTCGAATGATTATTCCTAATATATTCTCTCTGATTGCTAGTATTCTCGTTTTATGGTTATATTTTAGAAAATCTATACCAAAAACATTTGATACTGAAAATCTTACAACGCCTAGAGATGCAATTAAAGATCCCAAATTATTCAAGATTTCATGGATTGTATTAGCCATATTGCTCGTTGGCTATCTTGTTAGTGAATTTATTCATATTCCTGTATCAATTATTGCTGGTATCATTGCTTTTATCTTTGTGCTCTTAGCTCGTAAATCTAAAGCAGTTCATACTAAGCAAGTGATTAAAGGCGCACCTTGGAACATTGTGCTATTTTCTATAGGTATGTATTTAGTAGTGTTTGGATTAAAAAACGTTGGTATCACCACAATTTTAGCAGATGTATTATCCAACGTTTCAAGTTATGGATTATTTAGCAGTGTCATGGGTATGGGTTTTATATCAGCCTTTTTATCATCAATTATGAACAATATGCCTACTGTCTTAATAGATGCAATTGCTATCGGAAAATCGAATGTAGTTGGAACAATTAAAGAAGGTATGGTTTATGCAAATGTCATAGGTTCGGATTTAGGTCCGAAAATTACACCAATTGGTTCTTTAGCAACTTTATTGTGGTTACATGTTTTAACACAAAAAGGTGTAAAGATTTCTTGGGGAACGTACTTTAAAACGGGAATCATTATTACTATTCCAGTACTATTTATAACTCTCTTAGGTTTATACTTTACACTAGTTATATTTTAAGAAAAGAGGCTTTAATTATGGATAAAAACACAATTTATTTTATATGTACTGGCAACTCTTGTCGTAGCCAAATCGCCGAGGGTTGGGGAAAGAAAATATTAGGTGAAGATTGGAATGTCTATTCTGCTGGTATTGAGACACATGGTGTTAATCCTAAAGCTATAGAAATTATGAAAGAAGTAGATATTGATATATCAAACCATACATCAGACTTGATTGATAATGATATTTTAAAACAATCAGATTTGGTCGTAACGTTATGTAGTGATGCAGACGATAATTGTCCTATTTTACCACCAAATGTAAAAAAAGAGCATTGGGGTTTTGATGATCCAGCAGGTAAAGAATGGTCAGAATTCCAACGTGTTAGAGATGAAATAGGTAATACAATTAAAGATTTTAGTAAAAACATCAAGTAAATACTTGATGTTTTTGAAAATTAATATCACTCGATAACTTCATAACGGGTTATACTGCAGCTCAAACTGTACCCGAACCGTTATTTACGTTTGCTTCATACATTGATAAGTCTATAGAAGGAATTGGAGGAGCAATTTTGGCTACTATTGCTATTTTATTTCCAGTATTTCTTTTGTTGTTTGGAATTTTGCCATTCTGGGATAATATTAAATCTAATATTTATGCTGAAGGATTTTTAAAAGGGATAAGTGCAGACGTAGTCGGTATTATTATTGCTGCTTTTATAACTCGATTTGGACTTCAAAGATTACATCAGAATTAGATTTTAATTTAGCCAGCTCATTGTTCATATTATTAATTTATTTTAAATTTTCTCTTGGGCTATTGTTTTGATAGGTATTATTTTAGGTATTCTATTTTATTACTATAAACAATAATTAAAATACTTATACTCTATATACACTCCTCTTATTTAATAATTAAGGGGAGTATATTATTTATCTAAATGTCTGTATAATGTGGCTCTACTTATATTTGTTGTTGCTTTTATCTCATTTAATGTATATTTCTTACTCATATACATTTCTATAGCATCTCTTAAACTTTTATCATCACGCTTAGGTCTACCAAGACTTTTACCTTCTCTTGTATAATTCTCTAACCCCATACGTGTTCTAAATTTTACAATATCACTTTGAAAATCAGTAATATTATGTAATGTTTTTATAAAATTTTCATTACTATCTGTAATAAGATTTTTATTTAAATTAATTACATATAATGAAACTCCTTTGGCAGAAAGTAAATCTAGTATATCTACTAAGTGTTTTGTAGAATCTGCAATAATACATAAGTCTGTAATATACAATATATCGCCAAAAACTAATTTTGAATTTAATAATGTATTTAGTTCGTTTCTTTTTTTATTATTAGCATGCATCTCTTCTAGAATATTTTTTGTATATATTCCTATTTTCTTTGTTTGTTCAGTAACACTATCATTTATTGTCACAGGTCTAATATAGCCATATTTCATTTTAATACACCACCTTACATAAAAAAGTATAACATATAGTTTCATTAAGGGGTATACATATGAAACTTATCTGTTATACTTTATAATATAATTAATATAAAGGAGAGAAAACGATGGTTGAAAAATTAAAATCTGAATGGCTTAATCAGCCCAGAAAGAATATACTTGCTGGTATCGTTGTAGCACTAGCATTAATACCAGAAGCAATTGCGTTTTCAATTATTGCTGGTGTAGATCCGATGGTGGGATTGTATGCAGCATTTATCATCGCTACTGTTACTGCTATAGTGGGAGGTAGACCTGCAATGATTTCTGGCGCCACCGGTGCTGTTGCGCTTTTAGTTACACCTTTAGTTAAAGAACATGGTGTTGAATATCTTTTTGCTGCTACGATATTGATGGGATTAATACAATTAATTTTAGGCATACTTAAAGTAGGTCGTTTAATGAAATTTATTCCCCGTTCCGTTATGATTGGATTTGTTAATGCATTGGGTATTATGATTTTTATGTCTCAAATAGAGCATATTTTTAATATATCTATAGCAACCTATATATACGTTATTATAACTTTACTTATTGTATATATAATTCCTAGATTCTTTAAAGCTATCCCTGCACCATTAATAGCTATAATTGTTTTAACGGCACTGTATATGTACACAGGATCTGATGTAAAAACCGTAAGTGACTTAGGCAATATTAAGCAAACTTTACCTCACCTATTAATGCCTAACGTTCCTTTTAATTTAGTGACACTTCAAATTATTTTCCCATATTCATTATCAATGGCTATTGTAGGTTTAGTAGAAAGTCTACTTACAGCTAAAATTGTCGATGATGCAACAGATACACACAGTAGTAAAAACAAAGAATCAAGAGGCCAAGGGATTGCCAATATTATTACTGGGTTTTTTGGCGGTATGGGAGGTTGTGCCATGATTGGACAATCTGTAATCAATGTTAAATCAGGTGCAAATAGTAGATTGTCTACATTTACAGCAGGTATCGTACTTATATTTATGATTATTGTTCTCGGTGGCGTAGTCGTTCAAATCCCGATGCCAATTCTTGCAGGGATAATGGTTATGGTTTCTATCGGGACTGTTGACTGGAATTCATTTAAGTATATAAAAAAGGCACCTAAAACAGATGCATTCGTTATGGTTTTAACGGTTATTATTGTATTAATGACACATAACTTAGCTATCGGTGTAGTTGTGGGTGTTATTTTCAGTGCTATATTCTTTGCGACTAAAATTTCTAAGATTGAAGTTATTTATAAAGAATCAGATAAGCAACATCGTTTTTCTTTTAAAGGTCAAATATTCTTTGTATCAATTGATTCTATGATGGAGCAAATTGACCTTAATATTGAAGATAGTGTCATAGTGTTAAATTTTGATCGTGCTCACCTATGGGATGATTCAGCAGTTGATGCCATTGATACGATTGTTAGGAAATTTGAAGAGAAAAACAATATTGTGTATGTTGAAAAATTAAACACAGATAGCCGAAAAATCGTTTCAGAACTAAGCCAATTAAATGAAAATCATTTAAATTAAGGAGTGTTTTTTATGTATAATTCAATTTTGCTTGCAGCAGATGGTTCAGAAAATAGTACACGTGCAGCTCAAGAGTTACTAAACTTTATAGGTGATTATACAATTGTCACAATACTTACGGTTGTAGATATTGATGAATCAAAAACAGATGTTTTACATGGTCAACAAGGAACTAATTTAACTCAAGAAAGAGAAAGTAAATTACAATCTATTAAAAATTTATTTGCAGAACACAATGTGAATTACGAAATTAAAATTGTTCATGGTACTCCAACAGATAAAGTGGTTGAAATTTCAAATAGTGGTGAATATCAAGCTATCATTTTAGGTACACGTGGCTTAAACAGTTTTCAAGAAATGGTTCTTGGTAGTGTAAGTCATAAAGTTGCTAAACGCTCTCAAATACCTGTAATTATTGTTAAATAATTTAATATTTAGATACATAAATAAAGTCAAAAGAGAACTGGACTTTGTATTAATGGCACTTAATATAAGAAAAGTAATAGCTCAACAAGCTAACTATAATCAAAACAATTATGAAAAATGCAATTTCTATATTATTTTAATAGAAATTGCATTTTTCGCTTGTCCGAGAACTTTATGTCCCGTTCTTTTTTATAACTTTATAAACTGAAACTTATAACCAATATTAATTTATTTAGTTTTCTTTGTGCCATTTAAGACAAAAATTTTATGCCATATAACTCCAAAACTGACAGTATTATCTACTAAATTAATGCTATTGCTTCCAAGTTGAAAGCTTGAAACAGCCTTTTTAATTCATTGAACACCTTTAGGCATAATACTTTTCATATCTTTGCGTGAACTTTTTAAACTTGATACCTTAATACCAACTAAAGTCCATAACGGTTGATAATAATGATGTTCAGCCGCATCTATAATAGCTATTTTCCATTTAAGCTTTGATTTTTTAAAATAGTTCGATACCACTATTATACTAGCTGTACAACCACCCACAATAACAATTTGATAATACTTACTTATTTTAATGATTCTGGAAAACCTTGATAGCCTTCGCTAATATTCACGACATTTTCAAAGCCTTTGTTTTCTAATATACCCACTGCGATTGAACTTCTAACACCTGACTGACAATGTACGTATATTTTAGCCTCTTTATTAAATGGAATATTTTCATTTAATAATTTACCATGCGGAATATTGACTGCTTGATCTAAGTGCCCATTATTCCACTCTTCTTCATTACGTACGTCAAGTATAGATTCTTCTTTACCAGTCATATCAACGCTATGGATGGATTGTGTTAAAATTTCTGATTTTGGTAAACGATAACCTGCTACATTATCAAAGCCAATTAATTGTAAAGTATGCGCTGCTTGTTCAACGGTAGATTTATCACCAATCAAATCTATATTTTTTTCATAGTCTAAATACCAACCGATTTGGTTAATAAAGTTTTTATTGTAAGGAATATTGATTGTACCTTCAGTATGACCGCCATGAAAGGCTTCTTTACTACGAAGATCAAAGGCTATTCTTACATTATCTAAACTAGGAAAAATGTTGTATGGTTGATACATGTTCATACCAAACTGATTAATTTTTTTCATCTGTGCAAAGTGATGGGGTGGCGCTGGTTGATTTGATGTTAATGTTTCAACAAATTTAGATTCATCTGTCACATTAAATGCCCAGTTATTTGTTTTTTCTTAACCTAGCGTAGACATTGGTATGGCACCTAATGCTTTACCACATAGGCTTCCAGCACCGTGTCCAGGCCATATTTGAATATAATCTGGTAAATCTTTAACACCTTCTATAGATTGATACATCTGTTTTGCGCCAATCTCTGTAGTACCTTCCATTTGTACTGATTTTTCTAGTAAATCAGGTCTATCGATATCACCAACAAAAATAAAGTCACCACTAAATAAACCCATTGGAACACTTGAGCCGCCACCTTCATCAGTGAGTAAGAAACTAATACTCTCCGGGGTATGTCCTGGTGTATGCAATACTTCTAATTTAATATTACCTACTCGAATAATATCTTGATTTTTAACAAAATGTGTTTGTTTGGGCATATTTTTATAACTTAATTGCTCATCGCCTGCGCCAGACACATATATATTGGCGTTTAAACGTTTTGCCACATCTCGAATTCCAGAAGCAAAATCAGCGTGGATATGTATTTCTGCAGCTTGTGTAATTTTAAAACCTTCGCTATCTGCAACTTCGATATATTTTGTTAAATCACGAACAGGGTCAATTATTATTGCCTATCCTGTACGTTGACAGCCAACTAAATAAGATGCTTGAGATAAATGATTATCATAAAATTGTTTAAAAAACATAAAAGGTGGATTTTATAATCAACTTAGCCACCTTTAGACAAAAAAACGCCACGTGAATTTCATGTTATTATTGAGGCTACCAGACCAAATCAATAAAGGAATGAATTCACATGACGCATACTTATTCTAACATGACAAACCATAAAGGAACACACTTATGTTATGAAGAACGTGTTCAAATAGAAACACTTAAAAATTTAGGTTTTTCAAATCGTGCAATAGCGCGTGAATTAGGACGTGCACCTCAAACAATCAATAACGAAATTCATCGAGGAACAACACGTCAAATTAAACGACAAAAACAACAACATAAAGTCTATGAATATGAGACGCAAATTTATTTTTCTTCACTAGGTCAACAACGTTATCGACAAAACAGACAACAATGTGGTGCTCAGCCCTTATGGAAGAAGAGCCCATTATTTATTCCATGGGCAGATCACCTCATGAAAAAGAAACGCTGGTCACCTGAAGCAGTCGTGGCATATGCTCACAAGGAACAATGTTTTGAAAGAGAAGAAATCCCTTCAACAACGACAGTATATGCTTGGATAGATCAACAAATCATGGAAACTAAGAATATTGATCTACTAGAAAAATTAAAAAGACGTCACTCTACTCAGAATAGCTACCATAATCAACCACACAGTCGAGTGCTCGGTCCAAGTATTGAGACACGTCCTAGTGAAATTGAATCACGTCAGTCTTTTGGTCACTGGGAAATAGATACCATAATAGAAACTAAAGACAAGTCAAAGCCAGTTATCTTAACACTTGTTGAGAGACAAACGCGTTTTGAAATACTAGAAATAATAGAGAGTAAAAGTGCTGATGCGGTGTCTCACGCATTGAAAAACTTATTTGACTCCTTAGCCGAAAAAGCACCAAAAATCTTCAAATCTATCACATCTGACAATGGTTCAGAATTTGCATCGCTGTATGAAGAATTTGGCCATATGATAGAAATATACTTCACACATCCATTCTCATCATATGAACGTGGGACAAGTGAAAACCAACATAAAATGATTCGTCGTTTTATTCCAAAAGCACATGATTTATCCAATGTTCAAAAACACTTCATAAAAGCCATACAACAATATATGAATGACTATCCTAGAAAGACTTTAAATTACAACACAGCTCATCATAATATGGCAGAAAGTTTAAAGCACCTCAATCTGTATGAATCTTTCCAAAGCTAAAATCTTAGCTTTGGTTACCTGTTGAGTATTAATTGATTAAAACCAATCAATCCTCAACAGGTTCGAATACGGTTAACCCTTGTGTACACCTCAGTCATTATAGGTGGCTAACTTAAACTTGAAATCCTCGACTTATATTTTTATATAAATTATATATAATTATAAATAATTTATATAAAAAGAATTTACATTGACATTGTTGTCCGTTTATCATATGTATAATTATATTAAATATAATAATTTGGAATCTTTTAGTGTTGTCATCATTTTTAAATACTCTAATGGAAAATCATATTGATTTAGACATTGCAGTCCAAATTTTATTTTTTACGTATCATTAAGTATACACCATATTAGGATTTGTGATCTTAATTATTCAATTTATTTAGCTGTAACTGAATTCCTTCAAATTGGCTTAAGACGTATGTATCATGTGAAATAATGATTAATTGTGTCATCTTTAAGGAAATCAACATTTGAAGTATATCTTCTTCATTAATGATATCTAAATTGGTTGTTGCTTCATCCAATATGAGGATTTCTGGTTCTAATATTAAAGCTTTAGCTATCCATACCCGTTGAAATTGACCACCACTTAACGTTGAAACTTTTTGATTAAGTATATTGTATGGTAAGTTACACTGATCAAGTACTGTTTCAATGCTTGATGTATAACGCTGTTTATCAATCTTGTAATTCTTAAGTGGTTCTAATAGTGTAGCTAATACCGTTTTACGTTGATTTAAGGTATCGCGTTGATATTGTGGTACATATTGGATGTGCTTCATCCACTCTTTAGATGTATAAGATTCACGTAAGTTCCCATTAAGATATAATTTGCCCTGATAATCCGTATCTAAGCCAGCGATAATCTTGGCTAACGTAGATTTACCACAACCACTCTCACCACTTATGAGTAAGTGTTGGTCATTAATTGTACATGATATCTCTTTAAATATTAGTTTCGTATCTATATATTTGGTTAGACTCTCTATTTTAAGCATAAGGTTGTCTCCGATGTGCAATCGTAATTAATTTTTTCGTGTAACTATATGTCGGCTTAGTTAAGATTGACGCTGCCTCACCACTTTCTATCAATTGACCTTGCTGCATAATGCTAATATGCGTGGCAAATTCTTTCACTAAGTTAATATCGTGTGTGATAAAAACGATGGTCATTTGGTAGCGTTCTTGTGCCTTAAGAAGGTAATGCATAAACTTTTTAACATTTCCTTGATCAAGTGCACTCGTCGGTTCATCTAAAAATAAGTAGTCCGGACGTCTAATTAATGACATTATAAAGGCGACACGTTGTGCCATACCTCCACTAAGTTCAAAGGGATAACGCTCAAGTAAATGTTCTCCTTGCCTTAAACCAAGTAATTGCATCATCTGTAAGACGTCCTCCTTAATACACTGTTTAGTCAGATGTGTCCGATTGGCTTCATAAATGTATTGGAAATGCTTAGCTAATGTTATATTTTGAAACATATTACTTTGAACATCTTGAAACACTGCATCTGTTTTAGTTAAATCGATGTCAATATCTCCTTGATAACATAATTGTGGTCGTTTCATTCCAAGTATCGTTCTTGTTAACAATGATTTCCCACTGCCACTTTCACCTATAATGCAATGAAATGCACCTTTAGTTACTGTCAAATCAACATCTTTTAACAATACTTTTTTTTGATCTAAAATCGATAATTGATTGACGTTGACTACCGTATTTACTGCGTTATTTTTTTGTTGATGATTTGACATAATAAGGCGAAACCTCCTAACAATACACCAGGAAAGAAGAAGAGCCACGGTGCGCCGTTGAAATAACTTTTCCCATCAAAAAGAATTGTTCCTAACTCAGGCGTCGGCGGTTTAATACCTAGTCCTAGAAAGGCAAGACCAGATATGCTGAGCATCATTTTGCCAAAGTCAGCCGTTACCAAAGCGGATATATTACTCAATAAATGTGGAATCACATGTGTTACTGTCGTTTTGAATGTTGAGTTCCCACTCAATCGTGCATATTGAACAAATGGACGTTTTTGAATATCTCGCGTTAAATTTCTGAAGTAACGTAAATAACGTCCTATCCATCCAATCGTTAAAGCAAGTATCAAACCTATCATGGAGTTACTTACTAAACTTAAAATGACTAATGCGATAATAAATGACGGAATAGCCAACAACATATCGGCAACAAACATAATGATTTGATCTAACCATCGTCTTTCTATGCCTGCAATTAAGCCAAAGATAAGTCCCATACAAACACTTAATAGAATCACTATACCTGTTAAACTCAATGTGACAAGACTACCGACAATCAGTCTTACTAAGAAGTCTCTGCCTAATTGATCGGTACCCAACCAATGTTGTCCATTAGGTGACTCAAGTGGGTTCAAATGTTGCGTGTCTTGCATTAAACCATACGTCACTAATACAACTATCAAACTTAATAGTGAACCTATTGCGATGTACGTTTGATATTTTTTCATCACATCGCACCTCTTTTCTCATTGCCTGACTGCTGGGTATGACGTCGTCGAAGTCTAGGTTCATTCTTCAAGATAATCACATCGCCTAAATAATTCATTAGCATAATAAAGACGATGATAAAGATGACAATGCCCTGAATTAGTGGATAATCTCGTTGGTTAATAGCATTAATCAACAATTTACCTATTCCAGACATGCTGAAGATGACTTCAAGTATTACGGCTTTTCCAATTAAATGAATGACACTGTTAATTGAAATGGTCATTAGTGGTGCAAATATCTCTTTAATTTGTACGATGATACGCGCTTTTAACGAGAAATGTCTTAACTGCGCAAGTTGATACGCATCTTGATCTAACGTTTGCGCCATCAAATGTGCTGTCATCAATAAGATATGACACCCTTCTATAACAACAATTGTGAAGATTGGCAGCACAAAGTGTTGCCATGAACCACTACCTACAAATGGTAACAATTGCCAACGTACTCCTAAATAATAAATGAATAAAATAGCTAACCAGTATTCCGGCATTGAGGTCATCACTTGGGCGAATCCACGAATTCCATTAGCGTAACGTGTATGCGGACGCGTCCCAACGAAGTAACCAACAATATAGCCAAATGGCAACATGATACAACTAGAGACAATGATTAGCACAAGCGTTGGCATGATAGCTTCCATTATCATAGCGGTAACCGCTTCGTTGGTACTAAAGCTGTATCCTAAGTTGCCCGTAAGTGCATGTCCAACCCAATCGATATATCTTAGTAACACATGTTGTCCTAAGCCAAGTTTATGTTGTGCCGCTTCAATATTGTCTTGCGTAATCGACGTATAACCATGACGTTGTAGATACAGAATCGCTGGATTACCAGATGTCTTCTCAACTAAAATGAAGATAATAAACGAACTTACGGTTAAATAAAGTATGAATTTAATTGTACGTTTGAGCATTGTTATTCATTAACTTTCAACGCTTTATAATCAATTGGTGCATCCGTAAGTCCAGAGAATTTGAATTGTTTTACTTTATCACTCACTACAAATGTCTCATTAGGATAAGCAATTGGCACACCATAATATTGTTGATTAAAGTGTTTAAATATGTCATCAAACGAACGCTGTTGGTCTTCTTTTGATACAGTTGATGGGAAATCGTCTAGCTGTTTCGTTAATGTTTCATCATCAGCTAACACCCCTGGTTGACCATCATTATTTTTAAACACTGAACTCATAAAGTTGTAAGGCATTAATGCATCTGAATACGTTCTATAGAAAATCAAATCATAGTCTTTTTTCGTCCATAATGTATCATAGTATGATTGTGAATCTAACGTCTTCACATTTAACTTAATACCGGCTTGTTTAAGCTGGCGTTGCACTTTTTCTGCTTTATCTTTCCAACTTGGGAACTCTGCAGTTTGAATGACTAAGTTAAATGATAAAGGTTTGCCATTCTTTTCAAAGATGCCGTCATCGTTTTTATGATAGCCTTCTGATTTAAGTAAACTTTCAGCCGCTTTCATATCATAATCGTGTGGCTGTTGATTATCTTTAGTCACAAATTGTACGTTCTTCTGGAACAGACCATTTATAGATTTACCCGCAATATCTTTCGCATCGATGCTCTTACTTATCGCTTCACGAATTGCGCGATGATTTAATACATCATTTTTAGGGTTAAATGCCATAAAGTGACTTACTGTGCTAGGTCTATCTTCAATCGTTAAGTTCTTATTTTTCTTATCTTGTTTGATTTGTTCATCTGAGAGCATTCCTAAAGCACCACCAGAAATATCTACAGAACCACTTTGTACTGCAGAATTTCTTGAGTCCCCATCTTCAATCGTTTGGAATGCAAGATGATAATTGACTGGGTGACCGTTGTCGAAATATTTATTTGGCTTCATTGTCGTTTTTTCTTTCCCAGTTTTATCAACAACAAATGCACCTGTTCCAATCGCTTTTTCAAATTTACCGTTTACTTTACCATCTTCTACTGAATGTGGACTCATAATACGCAACGGTCTCACTTGTGTTAATTCATTTAACACTTGATTTGATGGAGATTTCAATCTAATTTGGACCACGTGATCATTTTTAACAACGACCTTATCTAATTTTTTTAACGTTTCTACAGTCGTATCTTTATTCATCGCTTTCGCACGATCAATCGAAAATTTCACGGCCTTAGCATCTAATGCTGAACCATCTGAGAATTTAACGTTCTTTTTCAAATGGAATTCATAAACTTTTCCTGATTCATCAACGCGCCATTTATCTGCTAAACCTGCTTTAAAGCCCTTATCTTTGTCGTATTTAACTAATGCATCATACACTGCACTATAAACGGGCATCGCTGCATCATAGCCTTGCGCGTCAAGTTTATCCGCCTTTGCTTCAGTAGGTAGCGATACCGTAACATCTTTATCTTCTTTTTGACCATTGCCACAACCTGCTAATAAGAGCGTAACACTTGCTGCTACCGTCATTAATATACGTTTCTTCATTTCTCAGTACCTTCTTTCACTCTTGCTTTGATTAAAAATGATTCTTCATATAATGTTTGTAAATAATCATTCGGTGATAAATAAAAATCGCTATAATGTGTTAAATCAATCACGTCAGGTACAGGCTCTTTCATTACTGCAACTTCAAATCCTGCATCCACAAAGCTATCAACGATATGTTTTAGAGAATGATTCTGAGACGGTGTGGCACCATATTGATTAATCGTGTCATCCATAAACTGACGACTCGAGTTATTAGTTAAATCCGCGAATGAAGCGTAATAAACGCCACCTGGTTTCAATACCTCTTTTAAATCTTTCGCATGTTGCGGAATATCCTCTATTAAGTACAAGACAGACGTACTTACAGCCGTATCAAATATGTGCTTCGTTTCTTGTGGTTTATCTGTTAAATAGTATGTAAGTGGACGTTGTCCTTTTAATGTCTCTGCTTTTTCCAAAGATAAACGTGCTAAATCGATGCCAACACCTTCTTTAAACGGTGTTGTATCGTATAATTGTCGTAAAAATCCGCCTTGATTACATCCCACATCTAAAATCGTTTTCCCTTCGATGTCAGATCTATCAAGCATTTCTATCGTTCTCTCCCAAGCTTCTTGATGGTCTCGTGCCATATCATCATCTGATTCTTGACCTTTTTGCCACCAAACGTCATAACTATCAGTCATTTCATTTTTCTCCTTACTTTAAATCGTAATTATTACGTTTTAAATAATACTATACTCTATCAATTTACACAATAAACTTTTTATCTCATAGCTTATTACTTAGTTTTATTACATTTATGTATATCTGTAAGAAAAATGATATAAACTATAAGTCTTATAGTAGTCAAAACACTTCAGACCATTAAAATTATGAAAAATGACAGCTATTAAATTGATACTTGAGTGAATGATGCTTTACCAAAAGTTTTCGACTAACATTGGTATTATCAAAAAATCTATAAAAGCTGTAAATTTACAAAATTAATTGAGTAATTGAATAACAGAATAACAAGTGTTAATAAAATAATCATAATTGCTAATAGATAAATAAACATTAAACGTCTTAATAAGATTGAAACGTTTTTTACTTACTTTTTGATTTATCTCCAGGATTAGCCATTTTTCTTATCTATTTATTTATAGTTTATTGTATATTTAGAGAAAAATAGAAAGGGATTTAAGAATGTTTAAAGTTAATAAAGATGAAAAGCAGCTAGTTAAAGCAGTAGTTCAATTACTTAATATAGCTTCTGAAAATTTAGAATTTAACGAAGAAATATTCATTAGCTCAAACCAAATGCTAAGTGCGCCATTTATCACTAATAAAATAAGCATTGAAATAAAAGATGATTTCAAACATGTTATCAATCAATATGGCGCACACGCTGGTTCTGTCTTAATACTTAACCGATTATTCGACGCTTTATATAAATTTTTGAAATATAGTTACGATCAAGAAATGCTAGATGAACAATTCGAACAGGTAAAAGAAGAAATCGTATCATATTTTATTGATAAAGAAAGCGTTACTCGTTACTTATAATATTTCTTACTACAAGATAACTTAATTGATTTAATTGATAAAGAAATAAAAAATATAAAGATAGCCATTACTTTCGGTGGATCAAAGGAATCTTTAAACTATCGATTTCATTTAACTCCTATTGTAAATAATATTGAATCTGTTGTTGCAAGATTAAAACAACTCCCCCAATCTAATATGAAGAATGCAAAAACTTACAGCCAATATGAAAAGATTCGATTAAGCAAATTAACTAAATCCTTAGCTGATACCAGTGAATTCAATCCAAATGGCCATTTCTATAGCGGTATTCAGTTTAAAAGAAAAGATATTCAAATAAGCTATTATGCGACGATGAAAAGTTATATTAGCTCAACCTCATCAATAGAAATGCCTACTAAGAAAGACCTGGATAAGGATATTGATAATTTAATGAAGCATGTTGCTAAAGAACAAGATAATGACTTTACTAAAGCATTTTATACATTTAATGATACTTTACTAATAATAACCAATTGTACGGTCAATAGGTTATTACTGTCTAACACGTATTGGCAATTATTAAATCACAATAAAAAGCTTTTATCTAAGTATGAAAATTCTAAAGCAACACTCACTCATACTTTATCAGAGACATTTATTGACACATTACTTACTTCTAATAATTCTAAAGAACTACTCAATGAAGATTTTTCTAAAGTAGTTGAACTACTCTCAAATATAATACCTAAGCATTTAATTATTTTGAGAAATAGCACTACTTATAGTTTAGAGGACCTTTTAGATGCGGATTTTCTCGATAATTATAATTTAATATTTCATTTTAAAAAGAGGGCATCTTACTACCCTTTACATCAAGTGTTTAAAGATTTTTATATTTATTACTTTAAAGGTTTCAATGATTTAAGAACATTAGCAAATTACACTCGAATTTTAATAAAGGAGGAAATGTACAACAGTTATACTAGAAACAAGTGCTTTGATATATTTGAATTTAATGATTATTTACATACTAAAATTAACAACTTTAATTTCAAAGATATAAAGTCTAATAGTAGTAAAGATAATACTTCTCAATCTCTAAGTATTTATCAGGATAAGCTATTTACGAGTTTAAATCATATACATTCTAAGAGCACATTTTCATTATTTGATGACGTTAATTTCTTAAACATCTATAAATCAAAACTAATAAGTAGTCGTAAATAAAAAATTTATATATTTTTTATTAATAGGCTGATAACTGATTTATTAGTAAACATTCATTAAAGTTGCACATTAATCAATTAGTGATTCTAAAGCGCAAACACTCATTCAACACTGTGTTTGTGCTGTTTTTTTAGGTTATTTACTAAAATTTCGAATGTGAAAAATTAAATAGGAAGATCAGTACTTTCTTTATATACTCTGAACATAAACAACAAGAACTAGTCATAGAAATAAAGGGCATATTAAGAAAGGATGTTTAATCAATGAAAGAAAAAAGAAACGAACAAGAATTACTATATGAAGGTGTAAAGATAGTTACTAAGAAGTTATCTCCAAATACAGATTATTCTTTTAATGAGTTAAAAAATATGGCAATAAAAATGCCACAATTTAATAATATGGATCTTTCAATTAATGAACAAAGAGAGGTTGGACGTCGTTATAGTTCATGGGTAAAAAATGTCCTCAAGCAAACGTTATTATAATCAACCGTAAATCAAATCGTAATTTAATTTACCGTAAGGTCAGTACAAATAATATTAGCAACCCTTCGAAAGGGGGTGTTCGCTAATGAGTCATCATGACTTTTTTAAACGATTTCCATACCATATAGATTCAATGGGATGTCATAAAACTATTCTACCTAAAAAAGATGGAGATGAGAAAAAAGTGGTGACTATGTCTAGTTGTATCACTGTTGAAGCTAAATTTTGGCATACCTCAGAAAATACAGAAAAGATAATTATTTCTAACGGTAAAGATAAAGAACATACATTTGAATCTGATATTTTAACAACTCGAAAGTTACCTTCCTTGGTTAAATATGGTCACAGTATCAATGAAAATTATATAAGAGATTTGAGCTATGCACTACAATTAATGCGCGATGAACTGCCCACTTCTGATTTATATGATGGCTCGGGCATCATAGAAACACCCCACGGTTATATTGTAATGATAAATACAATTTATACATCTAAACAATATGATCAATTATCATCTTTAGATCCTATTGTCGATAGTGCTTATCTATTAGAGTCTAAAGGTACATTTAAAGATTGGTTAAATAGGTATATTAACGAAGTCAAAGGTCATCTTCTTCTAGATTTAGCGGTCGTATTTGGAATTTCTGCCTTAGTGACAAGCTTTCTGAAGTACAAACGTGAAATCGAATTTGCAGGAATTATTTTTAGTTTTACAGGCCAGTCATCAACTGGTAAATCAACAGCGGCAGCTTTAGCAGTATCCGTCGCTGGAAATCCAACTAAAGGTAATCAAATACTTTTTCAAAGTTGGAATGCCACACGTAATGCACTTGAAGGTTACTTGAGTAACAATTTTGGTGTACCTATTGTATTTGATGAACTCTCATCAGCAACTTTTAAAGATACAACAGGGTTATTGTACTCTATCACTGAAGGTCAAGGGCGTCAAAGTTCCAATGTACATGGAGAAGTTAAAACGCCTAAGAATTGGGGCACTTCTATGATTTCAACCTCTGAATACAGTATCTTTACTGATTCTGCCCAAAATGATGGTTTACGCGTGAGAACTATTGAAATTAATGAACGGTTTACTAAAGATGCAACAAATTCTGATAATATTAAAAATCTGTGGCACTAAACTATGGTTATCTTTTACCGTTAGTAGCTAAATATCTTATAAACCGTGAAGATGAAGTCATTCAATGGTTTCAAGAGGAGCATCATTGGTTTAATGAAACATTGAAAGATGAAACAAATAATACTGGTGTTCGTATGTTTAAGCGATATGCGACTATCACTACTTCTGCCAAGATTCTAAGTCGTGTTTTAGCTACTGATATTGATATTGCTAAAATAAGAGACTACTTTATTGATTATCATGCTCATACAGTATCTGAACGATCACTGGCAGATAAAGCGATTGAAGTCATTACGTAATCTGTAGCTCAAAACCGTGGTAAATTTTCTGATGACAAAGCGTTAAAGAATATGACTGAGAACCATGGACTAATTGCCTTAAAAGATGAGTATATCGAAGTCAAAATCATTGCGTTTGTATTTAAAAATATGTTGGCAGAACATCACTTCCAAGATGTCAACAATGTCGTGAATGCACTAAGGGATAAAAGATTTATCGAATCTGACCATGATCGAATTATAACAAAAAGAACAGTCAAAGATGACAATGGCAAAAAACAGTCACTTGTCTTTTACCATTTAAAGCTAGATTCAAAATATGCGTCTATTTTTGATCTAACTAAAGATGCTGAACCTATTAAAGCTGAAATTAACTTGGATAACAAAAAGATGCTTGAATCATTGAAAAAACAGAATGATGATTTAATTGATTTTTAATAACTTAAAGATGAAATTGTGCAGGAGTGAATAAAATGGATGAGTTAATTGAAGTATTAGCTGACTTAGTCGTTGAAAAGTTACAGAACGATAACTAATCATGACGGGGCTGGGACATAATTCCTAGCCCCTTTATATTCTTGTATTCTACTTCCGATTTCATCTCTAACACGTTGAAATTCTGACCATTCTTTTCCTGCTGGATCATCAAAGCCCCAGTGTTCTTTTTTGACGTTAGGTGGTATGATGGTACAATTATCATCTGCATTGCTACATAATGTTATGACTAAATCTGATTGTCTTAAGATATCATTATCAATCAAGTCTGATGTATAATTTGAGATATCAATACCTACTTCTTTCATAGCTTCTACTGCTTTTGGATTAAAACCATGTGTTTCAATTCCAGCAGAATAGACATAAAAACTGTCACCTAAAATTTTCTTTTCCCAACCTTCTGCCATTTGGCTACGACAAGAGTTGCCAGTACATAAAAAATAAATTGTTTTCTTATCCATAGTTAAAGCCTCTTTTCTTAAAATATAATTAGTGTGAGATATAAACCTAAGAGTGTGACAAATAGTACCGGAATAGTAATAATGATTCCAGTTTTAAAATATATTCTCCACGAAATCTTTACACCTTTTTGTGTTAACACATGTAGCCACAATAATGTTGCTAAAGACCCAATCGGTGTGATTTTCGGTCCTAAATCAGAACCTATTATATTGGCATAAACCATACCTTCTTTAATGGTTCCTACTACATTAGATTGTCCAATCGCTATAGCATCGATTAAGACAGTAGGCATATTATTCATAATGGATGATAAAAATGCTGATATAAAGCCCATGCCCATAACACTACTGAATAATCCATGACTTGAAATATTAGATAATACTTCAGCTAAAATTGATGTGATGCCAACGTTTTTTAATCCAAATACAACTAAGTACATACCTATAGAAAATAGAACAATATTCCATGGTGCACCTTTAATCACTTGTTTAGTATGAACTGAAGGAGAATTACGAGCTAAGATCACAAAGATAAGTGCAATCGTACAAGCAATGATCGATACAGGGATTTGAATAAACTCACTAACAAGATAGCCTACAAGTAATATTGCTAATACTAGCCAAGAAATCTTAAATAATTTTAAGTCTTTAATTGCATCATTTGGGTTCATAAGATTCTTTTATCGAAAGTTTTTGGTATAGACGTTCTGAAATAAAGCCATAATACAAATATGCTAGCGATCAGAGAGAATATATTTGGAATAATCATTCGACTAAGGTACTCAATAAATCCAATATTGAAGTAATCAGCAGAAACGACATTTACTAAATTCCTCACAATTAATGGAAGTGATGTAGTATCAGCAATAAATCCACATGCAATAATAAAAGGGAATAACGTTTTTTTACTGAAACCCAAATTTCTTACCATCGCTAATACAATTGGCGTTAAGATTAAAGCTGCACCATCATTTGCGAAAAATGCAGCTACTATTGATCCTAATAGCATAATATATACAAACATTTTTAAGACGTTACCGTTTGAAGCTTTGACCATATGTATTGCAGACCATTCAAAAAATCCAATCTCGTCTAATATTAATGAAATAAGAATAACAGCTACAAATGTTAAAGTGGCATTCCAAACGATACTTGTTACCTCTAGTACATCAGAAAAGCTAACAACGCCTGTAATAATAGAGATGACCGCCCCAATTAAAGCTGTAATACCAATATCTAAACCTTTAGGTTGCCATATCACAAAGATTAAAGTTAAAAGAAAAATTACAATTCCTAAAGTCATCATCATCAACATTCACCTGATTTTATATTTTTACATACACAACGTTGGTTAGATGTGTCAATAATGTTTATATTTTGATTGATATCATCTAAAATAACATGATTAAGTTGGTACATATGTTTGTTACCATCTTTACGTGTATAAACTAATTCGTTATCTACTAATAACTTCATATGATGACTGAGTGTTGGTTGTGAGAATTGAAAGTGCTCCAACAAATCACAAGCACATAATTCACCACAAGAAAGCAAGTCTAATATTTCCAATATACTTGGATCTGATAACACTTTTAATATTGTTGAGAGTTCTTTATAAGACACATATCTACCTCCTAGATATTAAATAGATTAACAACTATATAGTTGTTTAACTGTATTATAATTACAAGTATTAAAATCGGGATGAAGAGTAGTTAATGTCGTTTCAATAAAAAAAGGCACATCCACATTATTGAACAATTCGTCAATATGTGTTGTGCCTTTATTACATTTATATATAATTAAATATTAAATAAATCATTAAATGATTCTATCATAGTAGGATGTGTATATATATTGTCACGTAAAACTGTATAGTCAATATTTTGGTCAATTGTCAGTTTTACTAAATTTATGATTTCCTCGGATTGTAAACCATATAAAGTAGCCCCAAGTACTTTATTTGTTGTTGCGTCTATCACAACTTTAAACAAACCTCTAGGATCATTATTAATTTTGTGACGAGGTATATTACTTACTGGTAGTTTACCTTCTTTAATTTCATACCCTTGTTCTTTTGCTTCTTTAGCAGTCAATCCCACACGAGATAATGGAGGATCTATAAATACCGTATAAGGTACCGCACCTCTATTTTCTGTAGTGCGAGCAACTGAACCGAATAATTTGTCTTTAACAATTCTAAAGTCATCTAAAGAAATATAAGTGAATTGCATGCCACCTTTTACATCACCTATTGCATAGATATGTTTTACAGCTGTTTCCAACTGATTATTGACTTCTATTTCGCCACGTTCACCTAGTTTAATATCAGTGTTTTCTAAATTTAAGTCAGTATTTGGCTTTCTACCAATTGCGAGTAATACCGCTTCTGCTTCAAAATCACCTTTATTCGTTTTAGCGATTGTATATCCATCTTTATCTTCAAATTCTGAAGTTTGAGCACCTAACTCGAATTTTACACCTTTATCTTCTAAATCTTTAATCGCATGTGAAACGATTTCTTCATCTTCTCTTGCCATTAATTTATCATTCGCTTCTAATACAGTCACTTGTGTACCAAAGTTTGAAAACATAGATGCGAATTCTAAAGAAATATATCCTCCGCCAACAATAACTAACCGTTTAGGTTGTTCGCTTAAATTCATTATTCCTGTAGAATCATATAAATGTTTAGATTCTTTAATGCCTTTGATATCAGGAATAACAGGTGTTGCACCAGTATTTATCACAATGTCATCTGCTGTTAAAGTATCTACAACTTTGCCTTGTTCATCTAATAAGTCTACTTCCGTATTGGATTTAAAGCTAGCCTTGTAATCTAATACTGTTATATTTTCATCGTCTGCTAAGTTATGATAATTCTTTTTATTAAGGGCCGTTACGACTTCTTCTTTACGCTCAAATGCTTGATTGAACGATCCACTTTCTAATCCTTCGTGCACTAATGTTTTAGATGGAATACAGCCGATATTGATACATGTACCACCATACATTTTTTTGGATTGTTCAACAACTGCTACTTGTTTCCCTTGAGCTGAAGCTGTTTTTGCTAGTGTTTTTCCACCTTTACCAAACCCTAAAATTAATAAATCATACTTTTTCATTGTAACCCTCCATTAATATATCGTTTAATATATCTCCAATAGAAATATTTTGATAATATTTTTCAATTATTTCAAATTCTTTTCGATGATAGTTGGACATTACTCGACTCATTTCATTTGAGATTTTACAGTCACTTTCTTTTGTACCTGTATAAATTCTGCCAAATGATTGACTAGAAGCGAATAATTTAAATAAATTGGATAATGGCGTATCTAACACATTACCATTTATACGATACCCTCCATATTTGCCCTTTTGTGTTGTAATGTAACCTTCTTCTAATAGTTTGCTCATAACTCTTCTTAATTGCACAGGATTAACACAAACTTTTCATGACAATTCGACACTACTAAATCTTTCAGATGAATGTTTACTTAAGAAAGTTAATACGTGAACCGCGATATTAAATTCTAAATTCAATGAATCATCTCCTTTTAAATGTAACTATAATAATTACATTTAAACATATCTACTTCTTAAGTTCAAATAAAAAAATCACGCCTATAATAAGACGTGATTTTTTCTTATAAAATTATTGATTGTTGTTGATATAAGAATCTGGATTAACTGAATATTCATTACCTACGCCACCTTGCATACGTTGGAAATGTAAATGTGGTGCCGTTGAATTACCAGTATTACCTGATTGTCCAATTTGTTGACCTGCTTTCACTTCGTCACCTTTATTTACATTTAATTTATTCATATGCATGTACCATTGATAATAATCACTATTTTTCTCTTTTATTGTTACTTGGTTACCACCACCGTAGTTACTCCAACCACTTTGAATCACAGTTCCATCTGCTAAAGCGTATACAGGGGTATTTTCTTCCATAGCATAATCTACACCGTAATGTGCACCTCCGCCGTGATATTGACCATATTCTTGTAACTTTTTATTTTTAGTAAGCCAATTTGATGAAGCTTCTGCATTACCTTTCGCTTCCTTAGTGCTAGTTGCATCGTTGTTATGAGTAGATTGTTCTTTAGAAGCAGTATTGTTATATTGAGCTGTTTCTTGATTATCATTTGTTTCATTAGAAATCGCTACATGTCCATTACTTCCTGTTTCATTATGCTTAGCTGTTTGATTATCATTTGCTATCGTTTCTTTATTTGTTTCAGATGTTTGATTCTCTTCTCCATTATTTACTTGATAACCTTTATCCTTAATTGATTGATTTGATTGAGATGGTGAATAATCATTATCATCTTTTTCAAAATAGTAATAATGCGTAACACCATTTTGATCTACTTCATACGATTTATATTCTTTATGTTCAAACATAGATTGATTCCAATTGCCATCTAATGTGTGATGATAATTCCCTTTACTATCTATTGTATAATAAACATCATTTTCAATTCCCGTATAGTTGTGAGTATTTTGCGTAGATACACTACTTTGTTCTTCAGCTTGTGCGTCTTGTTGAGCAATACTCATAGTTAGAATTCCAATAGTCGCTATTGAAGTTGTTAGTATTTTTTTCATTTTAATAAACCTTCCTTTTCTTAAACTATAGAACTCAATCTATCACGTGCTTAAATGAAAATAAATACTTGTAATCGATTTGTGTATAGTAAATAAAAAGTTGTAATATTTTCAAAATAATATTACTGATTTCTGAATTTTTGATATTAGTGTCATTCCTTATTACACATAGGATGTATACATTCAATGGGCTATTTTCAAAAAATTCATTACGCAAATTTCAAGTTTAAGTTAGCCACCTTTTCCGACTACATAACTTAGGTGTGTTCCTTTATGATTTGTCATGTTAGAATAAGTATGCGTCATGTAAATTCATTCCTTTATTGTTTGTGTGGTAACTTCAATAATAACATGAAATTCACGTGGCGTTTTTTGTCTAAAGGTAGCTAAGTTGATTATAAAATCCACCATTATTTAAAATAAAATCTTTTTGCAATTTAATTATAAAAAAATTGCAAATTATAAACTAATACTTTTACTAAAATAATAGTTTGGTTTAGAATGAATGTTTGTAAACAATTGTTGGTGATTGTTTTAAGGGGAGAAAAACAAATAGAGAGAGAGTGAGTAAAAGTATGGATTTATTAATTGCTTTATTACCCGCGTTATTCTGGGGTAGTGTAGTTTTAATTAATGTTCTTGTAGGTGGAGGTCCTTATAATCAAATTAGAGGGACAACTTTTGGTGCGTTAATCATCGGTATTATCTTATTACTTACAGGTAATGCTAAATTTGATGACCTTACGATTATTATCGTTGGTTTAATTTCTGGTGCTTTCTGGGCATTAGGACAAGGTTATCAATTAAAATCTGTCAGCCTTATAGGTGTTTCAAAAACAATGCCTATTTCTACAGGTTTACAATTAGTTGGTACAACGTTATTTAGTGCTATTTTCTTAGGTGAATGGAGTACTGGTGTGCAAGTTACATTAGGACTTGTTGCTATGGTATTACTTGTTATCGGTATTGCTTTAACATCTATTAAAGGTAAAAATGAAGAATCAGAAAGTACCAAAAACTTTGGTAAAGCGATGCCTATCCTTTTAATTTCTACTGTTGGTTATGTTGTCTACGTAGTAGTAGCACAAATATTCGGCGTAGATGGAATGAATGCTTTATTCTTCCAATCTATAGGTATGGCTATTGGTGGTTTAATACTATCAGCTAAACATGAAACATCAGTTAAAAGTACACTATGGAATTTAATCCCAGGTGTTGTGTGGGGTATCGGTAACTTATTTATGTTCTACTCACAACCAAAAGTTGGTGTAGCAACTAGTTTCTCATTTTCACAGTTATTAGTTATTGTATCTACACTCGGCGGTATTTTCCTATTAGGCGAGAAAAAAGACAAACGTCAAATGATTGGTATTTGGGCTGGTATTGTACTTATCGTTATTGCAGCCTTTGTACTCGGATATATTAAAGCATAATTATAATTAAGAGATATGACCATGCTTTAGATTGTTACTAATTAAGGAGGAGTTTGAATATGTTCAAAGATTTAGAAGGCAAAGTAGTAGTTATCACAGGTGGTAGTAGCGGCATTGGTAAAGCAATGGTAGAACAATTTGGTAAAGAAAAAGCTAAAGTTGTTATTAACTATCTTTCAGAAAGTTCATTAGACGATGTTGCTGAATCTATCAAATTAATTGAAGATGCAGGCGGACAAGCAATTAAAGTACATGCAGATGTATCAAAAGAAGAAGATGTAAACAATTTAATTAAAGCAGCAGTTGATACATTCGGTACATTAGATATTCTTATTAATAATGCTGGTTTCGAAAAACCAATTCCAACTCATGAAATGCCTCTAGAAGAATGGCAAAAAGTTATTGATATCAACTTAACTGGTGCATTTATCGGTTCAAAAGCCGCTGTTAATCAATTTCTTAAAGAAGATAAAAAAGGTATTATTCTTAATACATCAAGTGTTCACGATAGAATTCCTTGGCCAAACTATGTAAACTACGCTGCTAGTAAAGGTGGTTTGAAATTAATGATGGAAACAATGTCTATGGAATATGCTCAACACGGCATCCGCATTAACAATATCTCACCTGGGGCTATCGTAACAGAACATACAAGAGAAAAATTCTCTGACCCAGAAACACGCGCTGAAACATTAGAAATGATTCCAGCCAAAGAAATTGGTGAAGCTGATCAAGTTGCAAATGTTGCACGTTTCTTATGTTCAGATCTAGCTGACTACATTCATGGTACTACAATCTATGTAGATGGTGGTATGACAAACTACCCAGCATTTAAGGGCGGTAAAGGCTAACTTATATTTGTCAATTAGACTTAATCTTGTCTAGCGACAAATCGTTTGCTAAGACCATTTAAACTGAAATGTCTTATTATTCTTGTTTTTCAATTAATAAAGCTAATAAATAGAGGAGAGTTTAAGCTACTGCCCATATAACGATTAAGGTTGCGGCAATTAATTGCCGCAACCTTAACATGTGTTTGATAAATAAAGTATTCATTAAAAACGTTTTATACAAATAAAGCTTGATAAATATATAAAATGACAATGCTAATGACAATCGTTAAATTAGTGACCATACCTACCAGTGGTAAAGTTTTATATTTAAATTGTATGGAGTAAGGTATGATAGCTACGCCAACTGGTAATAACCAGGCAACTTGTAGAGTTGTTTTGATCATCTCATCATCAACTGGTAAAAAGAAATGTACTAATAAGCCAGCAATAATACCTAAGCCATAGTGTATAGCTAAATATTTAAGAGCAATTGGTAAGAATCTCTTATCAATACTGAAGTTTAACATCAGACCTAGTAAAATCATTGATAATGGCATATTCGCACCTGATAGCACAGAGAAGAAATCAATTACTGGCTCTGGAAAATGAATATCAAGCATATTTAAGATAAACATTATAATATATGTCATAAGTGGCACCGATTTAAGCAAGTTTTTCCCTAAATATTTAAAGTCGAAACTATCCCCTTCACTACTAAAATAGCTACCGACAAAGTAAGTTACACCAAACATGATAATAGCCCCACCTATATCAGCCATACCAAAGTATATCATCCCTGTTTGTGGCCATATCGCTTCAACGAGTGGATACGCAAATAACCCTATATTTAACGAAGCTATCATCATGCCAGTGGCACCACGAATCTGATTATCATAATTTATAAATAACCAGACCACAATAATTTTGGCAAGAATACCATAAATAATCATCATTATTGGTAAAATTGAAAGTGATAAATCTAATTCTGCACCGTTCAAATTAACTATTACTAGCGAAGGCAATGTGACATTTAATACTAAGGTAGAGAATACTTGACTATCATTCGCCTTAAAGTAATTAATCCTCTTTAATGTATAACCCAATGCAATCAGTATAATAATTATGATAAATTGTTGAGTCACAACAATCCTTCTTTCATTACATTTTTTCGTTTTCAATCCATTTTCATACTTTAACATAAATGTTGGTTATTTTAGAAGCTTTCGATTTCATGTTATAATTCTAGTCAAACTCGTGTAGTCCAATGTCCTTGTCTATACCTATAAAGTTACGTCCTTCTAATAGTGCAGAAACTAAAAATGAACCACTACCACAAGTATTATCTAAAATGGTATCACCCAAATTAGAATAAGTTTTTACTAAATATCTGCCTAAATCTATGGGTTTTTGAGTCGGATGGTAAACTTTACCTTCAGATTCTGCCGTTTTAAAATAAGTTAAATCAATTGGATATCTCGTTCCCTCGCTTTTTACTTCACTAGGGGAAAATAGTCCATAACTACCTGTTAACTGATTTTTACGTGTACCCTTATTATAAGGATTACCTTCTGACAGGTTCTGTTGCAAAGTTGAATTTATAGTATAATTTTAACAAAAAGGAGTCTTCTGTATGAACTATTTCAGATATAAACAATTTAACAAGGACGTCATCACTTTAGCCGTTGGCTACTATCTAAGATATGCATTGAGTTATCGTGATATATCTGAAATATTAAGGGAACGTGGTGTAAATGTTCATCATTCAACGGTCTACCGTTGGGTTCAAGAATATGCCCCGATTTTATATCAAATTTGGAAGAAAAAGCATAAAAAAGCTTATTACAAATGGCGTATTGATGAGACGTACATCAAAATAAAAGGAAAATGGAACTATTTATATCGTGCCATTGATGCAGAGGGACATACATTAGATATTTGGTTGCGTAAGCAACGTGATAATCATGCAGCATATGCGTTTATCAAACGTCTCATTAAACAATTTGGTAAACCTCAAAAAGTGATTACAGATCAGGCACCTTCAACGAAGGTAGCCATGACTAAAGTTATTAAAACGTTTAAACTGAATCCCGACTGTCATTGTACATCGAAATATCTGAATAATCTCATTGAGCAAGATCACCGTCATATTAAAGTAAGAAAGACAAGATATCAAAGTATCAATACGGCAAAGAATACTTTAAAAGGTATTCAATATATTTACGCTCTATATAAAAAGAACCGCAGGTCTCTTCAGATCTGCGGATTTTCGCCATGCCACGAAATTAGCATCATGCTAGCAAGTTAAACGAACACTGACATGACATATTAGTGGTTAGCTATATTTTTTTACTTTGCAACAGAACCTTACATATAATAAAAAAAGAGATGATTATAATCCTCATTTTCATGTGTTAATTGCAGTAAATAAATCGTATTTCACAGATAAAAGATATTATATTAGCCAACAAGAATGGTTAGATTTATGGCGTGATGTAACGGGCATTTCAGAAATCACACAAGTTCAAGTTCAAAAAATAAGACAAAATAACAATAAAGAGTTATATGAAATGGCTAAGTATTCTGGTAAAGATAGTGATTATTTAATAAATCAAAAAGTATTTGATGCATTCTATAAATCACTTAAAGGTAAACAGGTTTTAGTTTATTCAGGATTATTTAAAGAGGCTAAAAAGAAATTAAAAAATGGGGATTTAGATTATTTAAAAGAAATTGATCCAACCGAATATATCTATCAAATTTTTTATATTTGGAAACAAAAAGAGTATTTGGCTAGTGAACTTTATGATTTAACAGAACAAGAAAAAAGAGAAATTAATCATAAAATGATAGACGAAATCGAGGAAGAACAATAACAAAATATAAGTGTTAACAGCTGACCTCCCGATAACATCATGTAGTTATTGGGAGGTCAGCTGTTGAATTATGCACGAGTATTTTAAAAGTTATTGTGATGACGGCGATAAACGATTATCAAAAGTATAATGTTAAAATGTTTTATTATACTAACGTTATATAAACATTATACTTTTGTTATACAAATTTTAACCCTGTTAGGAACTATAAAAAATCATGAAAATTTTAATTTGCATGTAACTGGGCAGTGTTTTAAAAAATCGACACTGGATTTTTTAAAAATTGATATCTGGATTATCTGCAAAATAAACGAGAATTTCAAGTTTAAGTTAGCCACCTATAATGACTGAGGTGTACACAAGGGTTAACCGTATTCGAACCTGTTGAGGATTGATTGGTTTTAATCAATTAATACTCAACAGGTAACCAAAGCTAAGACTTTAGCTTTGGAAAGATCCATACAGATTGAGGTGCTTTAAACATTCTGTCATTTGATGATGAGCTGTGTTGTAATTTAAAGTCTTTCTAGGATAGTCATTCATATATTGTTGTATGGCTTTTATGAAGCGTTTTTGAACATTGGATAAATCATGTACTTTTGGAATAAAACGACGAATCATTTTATGTTGGTTTTCACTTGTCCCACGTTCATATGATGAGAATGGATGTGTGAAGTATATTTCTATCATATGGCCAAATTCTTCATACAGCAATGCAAATTCTGAACCATTGTCAGATGTGATAGATTTAAAGATTTTTGGTGCTTTTTCGCCTAAGGAGTCAAATAAGTTTTTCAATGCGTGAGACACCGCATCAGCACTTTTACTTTCTATTATTTCTAGTATTTCAAAACGCGTTTGTCTCTCAACAAGTGTTAAGATAACTGGCTTTGACTTGTCTTTAGTTCCTATTACGGTATCTATTTCCCAGTGACCAAAAGACTGACGTGATTCAATTTCACTAGGACGTGTCTCAATACTTGGACCGAGCACTCGACTGTGTGGATGATTATGGTAGCTATTCTGAGTAGAGTGACGTCTTTTTAATTTTTCTAGTAGATCAATATTCTTAGTTTCCATGATTTGTTGATCTATCCAAGCATATACTGTCGTTGTTGAAGGGATTTCTTCTCTTTCAAAACATTGTTCCTTGTGAGCATATGCCACGACTGCTTCAGGTGACCAGCGTTTCTTTTTCATGAGGTGATCTGCCCATGGCATAAATAATGGGTTCTTCTTCCATAAGGGCTGAGCACCACATTGTTGTCTGTTTTGTCGATAACGTTGTTGACCTAGTGAAGAAAAATAAATTTGCGTCTCATATTCATAGACTTTATGTTGTTGTTTTTGTCGTTTAATTTGACGTGTTGTTCCTCGATGAATTTCGTTATTGATTGTTTGAGGTGCACGTCCTAATTCACGCGCTATTGCACGATTTGAAAAACCTAAATTTTTAAGTGTTTCTATTTGAACACGTTCTTCATAACTTAAGTGTGTTCCTTTATGGTTTGTCATGTTAGAATAAGTATGCGTCATGTGAATTCATTCCTTTATTGATTTGGTCTGGTAGCCTCAATAATAACATGAAATTCACCTGGCGTTTTTTTGTCTAAAGGTGGCTAAGTTGATTATAAAATCCACCTTCCAATTTCCTTTTGGTGTGAACCAACAGCGAAACAAAAAATAAAAAAGCTGTCAAATGGCAAAATTGATACCTAACGGTATCCAGCCATTCGGCTTTTTAGTATGTTTCCGTTTCGCTTTTCCCACCAAAAATTTTCTCGGCATAAATGCGTCAACTCTTTTATTCTTCAGAAATACTTTTAGTTAATAAAGTTGCTCCACCAATTAACATTCCAATGCCCAAAATAAAGAAACCACTAAAGGTTGCAAAAAGACTTCCTAAAGATAAGAAAATAGAAAATAAATTACGTTCTGTTTTTTTTCAACTTCAAAACTCCTTTTTAGCAAACTTTATCACAATAGTTATTGTTTTGCAGGTCTATTTTTCATGGTTTTTTCTTATCTTGAATTTAAGTGAAAAAAAGCGGTTCTGTTGCAAAGTAAAAAAATATAGCTAACCACTAATATGTCAGTGTTCGTTTAACTTGCTAGCATGATGCTAATTTCGTGGCATGGCGAAAATCCGTAGATCTGAAGAGACCTGCGGTTCTTTTTATATAGAGCGTAAATACATTCAATACCTTTTAAAGTATTCTTTGCCGTATTCATACTTTGATATCTTGTCTTTCTTACTTTAATATGACGGTGATCTTGCTCAATGAGATTATTCAGATATTTCGATGTACAATAACAGTCGGGATTCAGTTTAAACGTTTTAATAACTTTAGCCATGGCTACCTTCGTTGAAGGTACCTGATCTGTAATCACTTTTTGAGGTTTACCAAATTGTTTAATGAGACGTTTGATAAACGCATATGCTGCATGATTATCACGTTGCTTACGCAACCAAATATCTAATGTATGCCCCTCTGCATCAATAGCACGATATAAATAGCTCCATTTCCCTTTTATTTTGACGTACGTCTCATCAATACGCCATTTGTAATAGGCTTTTTTATGTTTTTTCTTCCAAATTTGATACAAAATCGGAGCATATTCTTGAACCCAACGGTAGACCGTTGAATGATGAACGTTGACACCACGTTCTCTTAGAATTTCAGATATATCACGATAACTCAGTGCGTATCTTAGATAGTAGCCAACGGCTACAGTGATGACGTCCTTGTTAAATTGTTTATATCTGAAATAGTTCATATAGCATACTCCTTTTTGTTAAAATTATACTATAAACTCAACTTTGCAACAGAACCTTCTAATTCATCACTCATTACATTAGGTGTAGTCAAAGTTAAAAAGATAAACTCCTTTTTCTCTTGCTGCTTAATATATTTCATCATCAAAGATAAACCCAACGCATCTTTTCTAGCTTTTCTCCAAGCACAGACAGGACAAAATCGATTTTTACAAGAATTAGCTTTATATAATTTCTGTTTTTCTAAAGTTTTATCAGCTACAAAAGACAGAAATGTATTGCAATCTTCAACTAAATCCATTTGATTCTCTCCAATATGACGTTTAATAAATTTTTGAAATACTTGATTTCTTTGTTTTTTCTCAGTATACTTTTCCATGTTATAATCGTCAAATTTTGTTTTCCACCTAGAAAATCAACAAAAACGTTGATATATCAACGTTAAACGCACATTCTTAAAAAGAACGTTATTTCTATATAGTATCAAGACAAGAAGAAACTCGTTTTCAACTCGTTTCAAAACCTCTAATAAAGTTTTATCAATTTTACTTGGGGTAAAATTTAATAAAGGAGGATATCATGATGAAAAAATTATATTTAACAAAAGTTTTTTATTAACTTTAAGTCTTATTATTACTTTTTTCGGTATATTCAATAATCCAACCCAAGCAGAAAGTAGTTCAATCAGTGAAAAAGAAATCAATACAATACAAAAGTCTCTAAAATACGATATTCAAAATAAAAAATATGTTTTCAATACAGAATACGCTACAAATAATGGATTGACACAAAAACAAGCAGAAAATCTTAAAACATATTTCGAAAGTATGAATAAAGACCAAATAGAGAAATTTAACCAAAAAATAGGGTTCAAACCCGATCTAGATTCAAATAATAATGAAGGTACATCTACACGTATAGCCCCAGCATTAGCAGCAGTACTCGGTGTAATAGGATGAGCAGTAGCAACTAAATTGCTTGATGAAATAATGAATTATGGAATTAAAAAAACTTGTCAGTCTAACAAAGGAAAATGGGCAGCTTTTGATGATTATTGCTCTACTAATGGTCATTTATAAAAAATAACTCTAGTAAGGTGATTTTATGAAAATAACAGAAATAGTAACTAGTTATTGGTTTAGTTTATTTGTAGCTTTAATGTTTGCAACGTTTAGCACTTCTACTGCATCATTTACTAACATACAAAGTATCGGCGAAGTAATAATATTTGCAATTATATTTATAGTTAAAGTAAGTATTTTATTTTTAGCTTATAAAATCATCTCAACCCTCATTGTAAAAGTATTAAGTTAATCTTTATTGCTTTATTCCAATTGCTTTATTGACAATGAGCCTCGGAACCCTTAACAAACCCAAAACTTGTCGAATGGTCGGCTTAATAGCTCACGCTATGCCGACATTCGTCTACAAGTTTAGTTAAGGGTTCTTCTCATTGATCAATAAATTTTCTCGGCATAAATGCGTGCTTATTTTATGTGCTTTTTTACCCCTACATTATGTATTAGTTTATACGTTGATTCATGGGTTAATTTAACGTCATACCATAAACCACCCCATAAATCAGGTACATCTGAAGAAACTCAGAATTAAAGGCTATTCAATTCCTCGTGACTATCTTAGTTAAACTCTGTTTAATTAAGAGTTTTATTTTTCCATTGTCCAAGGGCGCACTTACACACCTGAA
This sequence comes from Staphylococcus sp. IVB6240, assembly GCF_025558425.1. Classification (NCBI taxonomy): domain Bacteria; kingdom Bacillati; phylum Bacillota; class Bacilli; order Caryophanales; family Staphylococcaceae; genus Staphylococcus; species Staphylococcus dromedarii. Next base: position 38,733 of record NZ_CP094718.1, on the reverse strand, counting down.
AAGGTGTCGTGCTAAAAACAAAATTTGCGTGTGATAATCCAATACCCTTATTTTGCATTTTAAGGGGGTATTTAGAGCAAACTTTAAAAATATATAGTTTTCACCTGTATAATTATATTTGTTTCTTAAAACGCAAATATGAGCCAAATAAGAGGTGTTCTTTATGACAATAAACTTTGAATTTACATTTTCCGTATTTGATAAAACATCAAAAGAAATTTCTGAACTATGTAATATCCCTAACGACCAACGAATTCAAAATGTAATTAAAATCATGAAAGAACAAAACATATCAGATACTGATTTTGAATTTCTTAAGATTTATGATTTTTATTTTTCAGATAATCCAGACATCAATTTTTAACAATTCCAGTGTCGATTTTTTAAGACACTGCCCAGTTACATGCAAATTTAAAAATTAGCATACAAACTGGTCAACCATGCCGGTTGAACACTATAGTTCCTACGGAGGTAAAAAAGCATAAAAAAACGCTAGCTTTTAAGCTAACGCTACAAATTTTTCAAAAAATAATTTTGTTTTTCAAAATTCCAGATTGCCGTAATTGAATGTGCTTTTTCTTCTTCATCTGTCGTTTGTTCTTCATCACTTGTATTAATTAAATTACCGTCCTCTGAGTCATCTAAATTTAAAATTTTATGCTTTTGTTTAAGCAAACCACCATAACTCAACATACGTTTTCGATACAAGCCGTATTCTAAATCTCTCACAATTTCTTGATTTCTTTCATCATCATCAGTTAAATAATCTGATGATTTAACCGAATATTTTGAGGTCTCTTTGATTGCTGCTTGAATATCTTTATCCCCCTTTTTATTCGGTTTGATCGCTTTGATATTTGCAACTGGACGATAATCAACTTGTAATGCTTTTTGCCACAAATCAATCCATTCTTCTTGAGTTATATAATTAGCTTTATTCTTAAAATAACTATTTTCGACACACATCAACACATGCATATGTTGATTATAACTACCGTCATTTTTATTAACTGTCACTTCTGTTGACCTAATAAAACCAATTAAATTTTTACTAATTTTTTTATACTTAAACAATCTTCTAAATGATTCTGTTAAATGTTTTAAACTTTGATCTAACGTATCCCCATCTATCGCATTTCGTGTCGAAAGTGTTAAAAATAACCAACGCCCTTTCGGTTTTTCTTTTATCACCTCTTCAATCACTTTTCGAGCGTGATAACTATTTTTCATCGCACGCCTCCAATTACAAACCGGACATAACTTCGATTTACAAAACCACGTTTTATATAATTTCAAATAACCTTCATCGGTCGGTTTGAATTCTAAGACATTGCCGCATTGTTTAACATTATGCGCTTTTTTGATTTTTAAAATTTCCAGAATATCCGCGTAACTCACATTGTCTATTTTTTGGTTCTGTTGCAAAGTAAAAAAATATAGCTAACCACTAATATGTCATGTCAGTGTTCGTTTAACTTGCTAGCATGATGCTAATTTCGTGGCATGGCGAAAATCCGTAGATCTGAAGAGACCTGCGGTTCTTTTTATATAGAGCGTAAATACATTCAATACCTTTTAAAGTATTCTTTGCCGTATTCATACTTTGATATCTTGTCTTTCTTACTTTAATATGACGGTGATCTTGCTCAATGAGATTATTCAGATATTTCGATGTACAATGACAGTCGGGATTCAGTTTAAACGTTTTAATAACTTTAGCCATGGCTACCTTCGTTGAAGGTACCTGATCTGTAATCACTTTTTGAGGTTTACCAAATTGTTTAATAAGACGTTTGATAAACGCATATGCTGCATGATTATCACGTTGCTTACGCAACCAAATATCTAATGTATGCCCCTCTGCATCAATAGCACGATATAAATAGCTCCATTTCCCTTTTATTTTGACGTACGTCTCATCAATACGCCATTTGTAATAGGCTTTTTTATGTTTTTTCTTCCAAATTTGATACAAAATCGGAGCATATTCTTGAACCCAACGGTAGACCGTTGAATGATGAACGTTGACACCACGTTCTCTTAGAATTTCAGATATATCACGATAACTCAGTGCGTATCTTAGATAGTAGCCAACGGCTACAGTGATGACGTCCTTGTTAAATTGTTTATATCTGAAATAGTTCATATAGCATACTCCTTTTTGTTAAAATTATACTATAAACTCAACTTTGCAACAGAACCATAAAGCGTTTTGCAATATGTCTGATAGGTATATATCTTTATATATAATAAATCCACCTATAAAAAATGTCACAAAAACAACAACAGACTTCACTTTTTTTATATAATCATTCTTATTTTTTCCTATGAATTTTTTATAATAGTACAAGTAAATAAAGGTAACAACACCAGACAATAAAAATGCCAAGCTGTATCGTAAAAGTAAACCTAATTGTCCAATTCCAATATGAAATAGCCCGAAAAAATCTTCACTATAACCAGTGAAACCTGCTACTTGAATAAGTATAAAAACAACAAATATAAGAGCCAAAAACCATGGCTTTAAAAATTGAACTATATCTTTAGGTTTAATCAATTTAATTTCTCCTCCTAAGATTTACTCAAAAAATTCATAATGAATATTATTGTTCAACCTCGTTTTTTTAGTTTTATTTGTGATATGCTTCTGAGTATCGGTTAATGATGCGGTTTTTAATTATATAATTTCAATTAATAAGGTAATGAATAGTTTTTTTTATAAATTTTATTCTTCTAAAATTCTTTTTAATTTACACGCTAAAAAATATCCTCCTTAAAAATAATAAGTTATTTAAATTATTGATCAAGTGGGATATTTTTATATCTATTTATTTCTCAATTTAGAACTAGATTTTTATCGTGCTTTCAGCTCATTTCCTGTCATCCATTTATGATTTTTAATGATTTTACCATTATCTTTGGATTTGTAATCAACTACGTAAACAGTAGTCTTTTTCACGTTATCTATATTGGCTGTAGCACCTTTCATACCAGACATATGACTTGCTTCTAATTTAACAGTATCGCCCTTACTAAATCCATCTTTAGGTGCATCTTTAATCTCTTCGTTTACGACCCATTTATGATTGTTTACTTTTTCATTTCCATTTGTGGGTTTATAACTTACAACATAGGCATATGTTTTATACGCACCTTTTACAGTAGCTTCTGCACCTTTCATACCTGGCATATGCCCTGCTGTAATCGTTACTTTATCTCCCACTTTAAATTCACCCTCATTAGTCGATTTCATATCTTCTGGAACTTTACTTTCATCATTATGTTTCATATGGCTCTCACTTTTTTGGTCATTAGTGTCTTTATCTTTTTCATCATTATTGGAGCAAGCTGATAATATTAGTAATGATCCTAATATCATAAAAAATAATTTTTTAATCATAATAAAACTCCTATCTTTTATTTTAATTTTAATGTAAAGGCATTAATTGCAACAATAACCGTACTTAGTGACATTAAAATAGCACCTATTGCAGGTGATAAAATCAAGCCGATAAATGCTAAAATACCAGCTGCTAAAGGTACAGCAACAATATTATAACCTGCACCCCACCATAAGTTTTGCACCATTTTTCTCATAGTATTATTTGAAAGGGTCAAGAAATGAATAATATCTGATGGATTACTTTTAACAAGTATGATATCACCTGAATCCACTGCAACATCTGTGCCTGCACCAATTGCTATACCAATATCGGCTCTTATAAGACTCGGCGCATCGTTGATACCGTCTCCGACCATCATGACTTTATTACCGTTACTTTGATAATCTTTTATAATGCTTTCCTTATCTTCTGGCATGAGTTGTGCGTGGACATCACTAATACCTAATTCTTTTGCGACAGCGTGTGCCACTTCATTATTGTCACCTGTAAGCATGACTGGTGTAATATTTCTTGATAGTAACTCAGCTACCATTTGTTTTGAGCTTTCTTTAATTTGATCTCCTTGAGCAATCATGCCAATGACTTGTTGTTCCTCAATTAAATAGCTGATTGAATTACCTTGTTGAGCTAATTTAGTAAACAAGTCATCGTCATAATTAAGTTTATGTTTATCAAGATAAGAGACATTTGTTATTTTATATGTTTTATTATCAATTAGACCTTCTAATCCGACACCTGGAATATTATTAACGTCTTGTGGATTAGTAAATGAAACATTTTTACTTTTCGCAAAATCAACAATACTTATAGCTAATGGGTGATTAGATTGACTTTCTAATGAGGCGAAAAGGCTTAATATTGTATCATTACTCAAATCATTTTTAAAGCTCTCATAATGATTCACAGAAAAGTTACCCTCAGTTAAAGTACCAGTTTTATCCATCATTACATAATCGATATGTTGAGCTATTTCTACAGACTCTCTATTTTTAATAATTAAACCATTATGTGCACCAATTGAAGTAGAACGTGCAGTGACTAAAGGTATTGCCAAGCCTAAAGCATGTGGACAAGCAATGACTAATACAGTTACGAGACGTTCTAATGCAAAATCAACATCATTTTGAATGAGCATCCAGACAATAAACGAAATCACGCCGACACTTACAGCAAAGTAGAATAAATAACCCGCTACTTTATCAGATAACAATTCAGCACTAGATTTATCATTTTGTGCTTGATTAACAAGTCCCATAACTTGAGAAAGATATCCATCTTCTCCAACAGCTGTAACCTTGACTTGTATTGTTCCAGATCCATTAATAGAACCCCCAATAACGTTGTCATTTTGATTTTTTTGTACTTTTTTTGATTCTCCAGTGACTAGGGATTCATCTATGGATGTTTGTCCTTGAACAATAATACCATCTGTTGGAATGCTTTCTCCGGCTTTTACTTCGACGATATCATCAGTCATGATCTCTGATATTTTAACTTCTTCGCGTTGACCATTGTCCATAACTTTAATAGCACTATTAGGTAAAAGTTCTGCCATTTTCTTTAAGGCATCTCCAGCATTTCCGACAGCATTCATTTCTATCCAATGTCCTAATAACATAATTAAAATTAAGGTAGCTAATTCCCAAAAAAAGTCCATTGTATGACCAGTTGCACTACTAAAGTTATTCATATAAAAAGCATACAAGCTATAAATATAAGCTACCGAAATGCCTAGGGCAACTAAGGTCATCATGCCTGGTTTTTTTGCAGCAATTTCATCTTTACCACCAGACAAGAACGGTTTACCACCATAAAAGAATAAAATTGTACTTAATATTAACACTACCCATTCAGAACCTGGAAATGTGAATTGAAAAGGTAAGTTAACACCCATCAGTGGCGATAAAAGAATGATAGGTATTGCAAAAATTAATGAAACAAAAAACTTAGCTTTAAAATTCCCATGATGATGTGCATGGCCACTATGATGATTATGTGATTCATGGTTATCATGATGCATTTGATTGGAATGATTCATGTGATTTTGATGATTATGCGCTTCACCATTATTCTTCAAATTAACTCCTCCTATTTATGAAAATATTATATTAGCTATACTTATACTATAACACATACCCATTAGGGGTATAAAGGATTTCGATTTATCTACTTTTATGAATTTATATAATTCCGAAACTTATGTCTACACGTCCTACATTAGACCTTGTCATCGATATTTAAAACAATGTTTTAATTAAAAGATCTAATCTTAACTATCGCATGACAATACACTCTGACCAAGGTTATCATTACCAAAACAAGTCATATATTAATATCCTTAAAGAAAATAACGCATTTCAGAGTATGTCTAGAAAAGCAAATTGTCTAGATAATTATTTAAAGAAGCCAGTAAATGAATTTATAATAAACTCATTTACTGGCCATTTTTCTAGTATTTATGCTCAGTCTCTTCAAACTATATTAATCCTTTTTTGATTCTCAAATTCTACGCCACAATAGCTGCATTTTATTAAAGATACTATATATTCAATCAATTTCAAAGTGAGTTACATACAACTTATTTTTTAGTTTTATTTGTGATACGCTTCGCCACGCATGATCTTAAACGCACGATACACTTGCTCCAGTAAAATCACACGCATCATTTGATGAGGGAAAGTCATTTTACTGAATGATAGTGCATAGTCACTACGGTTCAATACATCCTGATGTAAACCATTAGACCCACCAATGACAAAGATAAAGTCACTTGTCCCACGTGTCATACGCTGTTGAATTTCCTGTGCTAATGCTTCTGAACTTAACATCTTACCTTGTATTTCTAGTGTGATGACTGTAGATTGTGGTTTGATTTTAGCAAGAATACGTTGTCCTTCTTTATATTTCACTTGTTCTACTTCTTTATCACTCATTGTTTCAGGTGCTTTTTCATCAGGGACTTCAATGATCTCAATTTTCGTATAGGCACCGAGTCGTTTTTCATATTCTGATATGGCTTGTTTCCAATATTTTTCTTTTAATTTCCCAACTGCAATGACTGTAATTTTCATATAATGCTCCTTATGTGTATATTTTAATAAGTTATCCACATGTTATTAACTTATTCACATAAGAGTCTTTGATTATACAACTTATGTATATAAAAAATAATAGAAATACCAATGAAAACACAAATTTTTGTGCATAACTCTGTGGATATGTGTATAACCTTATTGATAAACCGTTTATTAACATGTGGATATTAACAATTGTTGATTAATTTGTGCACAGTTATGGGGATAAATGACTGTATATCCTGTGCATTTATTCATTTTATACTATACAACAAAAAAGGCCATGACGTACACATGCTTCAATAACAGCATTGTATCTCATGACCTTTCTTCATTATATCGTTTTATAGTGTATAAATTGGTGTTGCCTGTTCTTTATCCGTATCACACAATTTCACTTCATTATTCGTATCAATATCGTGTTCTTGTAATATTTGTCCAACACTCATTCGTGCCAGGTCTTTCATATTGTTGTCTTGAGACAGATGCGACAAATAGATACGTTTCGTCTGACCTGTGATGACATCTCTCATCGCATAAGCAGCATCTTCATTAGATACATGCCCCATATCACTTAAAATACGTTGTTTCGTCTTCCATGGGTAACGACCCATACGCAACATGTCTACATCGTGATTGCTTTCAAATACAAAGGCATCACTACCACGGATCATACCTTTCATACGATCGGACACATATCCTGTATCTGTAATCAGCGTCAATTTTTTATAATCGTTATGGAAAATATAAAATTGTGGATCAATCGCATCATGTGAGACGTTGAATGATTCAATATCAAATCCTGCAATTGATTTCGTTTCATATGGATTAAAAATAAATTTCTGATCAGTGGGAATTTTGCTGTCTTTCTTATCGATACATGACCATGTTTTTTCATTCGCATAAATAGGCAATCCATATTTACGCGCGATAACGCCTAGTCCTTTAATATGATCGACATGTTCATGTGTCACAAGAATTCCGTTTAAATTTTCAATTTTGCGGTCTATTTGTTCAAATAAACCTTCCATCTTTTTACCTGTCAGACCGACATCCACAAGTAGACTACCCTTATCATTCTCTATATAAGTGGCATTTCCCGTACTACCACTTGCAAGTACACTCATACGTATCAAGTGACCACCCTTTCTACTGTTCTATAATTTTCGGATTCGATGAGACAGCTTCTACATAATACGTTTTTGTCTCTTTACCATGTTTCACACGAATCTCCCAGTTTGCTTGAAGCACTTGAAGATTTGTTTCTTTAACCACTGTATAATAACCTAATCGTAAGTTTATCACTTCATCGCCATCTTGAAGGTACTGATTGTAATACAGAGCCTCTAATGCTTTATGAGCACTGATAACTTGATGACGTTTATTATTTGTCCCTTTAGACGGACGGATGTCTTCCATCGCTGCTTGTTTATATGATTTCACCCGATCATTTTCTGTCATAAATGTTAACGCTGCACGCTGATTATTCATGATCGGGAATCCTTCATATGTCTGCTCATAGCTAATAGATCCATCTTCTGTATCATGGAATTGATACTCATTCCCTTTATAGACATGATCGTTAATATATGGTTTTAAATGGGAGATTGGGTCTAATTTGACATTAACCGTCTCATTGACTTGTTTCGTTAAAACATAGCCTTCATCACTTTGACTCTCATCACTCTGTTCTTCTGCATTGCTTTCAAATTGATGTGAGCGTGCTGTAATCAATTGCATCTTAACTTTGCTTACTTCTGGTATATTTTTTGGTAATTTAATATTTTCTTGTGTGAAGTTCACACCATTGTCGCCATCAGACGGATTTACTTTTGACTTGTTATACTTATCAACATACATGATGCCTAAACTGATATTGATGAGAAAGAAGACGATAATGAATAATGTTTTGGTACGTTTCCAATTCATTGTTCAATCAACTCCCCATCATCAAATTTATACCATTTTCCTTCGTATTTCACAAACCACGTCGGTACAAACTGACTATTTTCTTGAATTTCCATTCGATCGTCAGGACCTTTTTGAGATACCATTTTGTAACCAACAACTAATTGCTCGACCTTTCTGAAGTCGACTTGATTACTGCTTGCCAATTTACCTCTAACATCTTCAAGCGTCGGTAACGCCTTAGGTTTTTTACCATTATCAATTGTCACATTCGTTTTCAATAAGCCTCTACTATATTCAAAAATACCACGTTCTCCCCAACTAACTAGAATTTGATTCAGTTGGTTCTGATAAAAGATAGGGCGCCCATTCAAGAACATTTGATACGTAATTAAGCCTTGATCTTTATTTGCATCAAAGAGACGAAAATCATCTGTAAAACCACCATGTTCATTAATATAATCAAAAGTTCTTGGAATACTGATATTCATATCACGCGTACTATATTCATCTTCTGACAAGTTCGTATAATGATATGTTTTCTTATCCGGATCATAGTTCACTACACCCGTATTATTGTTATAAATCGTATTTCCACTCTCCGTCGTACGTACAATAGGTGTGTCATCAAATAAAATACTGTTCAAATCTTCAGCACTAATGTGATTAAAAATAGTACGATACGTTTTTAAATTTTCAGGGGCTTTCGGCGCATAAAGATATGTTGCCTTATTAATTGTATCTTCATTCATTGATAAATTCGTATAAGGGCGCAATGCCACTTTAAGCTCTGATAAATGATTTTTAATAGCACTTGTCTTAATAGATGTTGTCATTTTAACTGCGCGATGACGTGTACTATCAATTGCGTACACAACTAAGTTATCTGTTGGATCAATATCATAAATCAGACGATCAAACTTAAATTGATTCGGTACTTTGGCCTGCAAATCTAGGACTTCACTCAAATACATAGAGAGCGGGACGTCTGTCGGGTAGTCTAAAACAAGAAAATGATCACTCAGTTCTCTCAATAAAAGTGATTGGTCATTCTCAATATAGACGACCTTATGAATATGTTGTTTCGTAAATGCATTTGCCAGTTCATTGACTTCGCTTGTTGCTGGCATTCCTTCAACATGCACACCATTAACATGTACCAATTGAAAAGGAGACACCACTTGGTTGATATCTGCATTGAATCGGGGACCAATCGCTTTTGTATTTTCTTTTGTTGGTTCGTTGTCCACATCTGCCGTATCAGGAGAAAAGTTCCAAATTAATAATGTGAGTACCATGCTCGATATGACTAGTATGATGAGTGTAATGGACTTTATGAGTTCCTTAACTTGCATCCCAATCACCATCTTCTATGATTTCACAAGGTAGTGTAATGAAGATCGATGTCCCTTGACCCTCTACACTATTGGCCCATATACGTCCTTTATGTGCTTCTACAATCTCCTTAGAAATCGCTAAGCCGAGACCTGTACCACCCATTTTTCGCGTACGTGCCTTATCTACACGGAAAAAGCGATCAAATATTTTATCGACTTTATTCACAGGAATACCAATCCCATTATCTTTAATACGCACTGTGAGACGTCGATGTGACGGATTATGTTTCACATGAAACTCTACCCGCTTCTGACCACGCGAATATTTCAATGCATTGGTAATGACATTATCAAATACTTGTGTCATCTTATCTGGATCAATTTCTGTGAAAATCGTCTGACTTGGTATATCTCGTACAAATGTCGTATCTTTCGCTGACATTTCATGGCGATTAATAACCTTATTGATAAACAGATTAAAATCGACAATCTCTTTCGTAATTTCTTCTGTCTCATTATCCATTTTAGAGAGATGTAAGAGATCATTCACCAGTCGAATCATTCGTTCTGTTTCTTCACGTGTAACTGACAAGAATTGTGGTGCAATCTGTTCATCTTTCCACGCACCTTGTTCTAATGCTTCAATATAGCTATTCATAGATGTGAGTGGTGTACGCAATTCATGTGATACGTTAGCAACGAATTCTCGACGTTCACGCTCGATTTGTTGTTGTTCTGTTACATCATGCAACATCGCGATATAACCATTGACAAATCCCGTATTTTGAACAATGGTACTAAAGTTCAGACGTACGATAATACCATCTTCCTCGTTAATATCTATCAATAAACTCTCATTATTCTCATTCAACTCGTCTAAGCTAAGCTCATCATTCAAGTCAAGAACATCTAAAATAAATGCACCTTCAATATCTTCTTTTGATTCACCCAGCATTTTCAACGCCATATCATTAATAATTTTAATACGTCCACGTCTGTCTGTCGCAATAACACCATCACTCATATGACGGATAACCGAGTCCAGACGTCGCTTCTCACTCTCCGTATTGGCCTGTGCTTCTTGTACACGTTTAGAGAGATTATTAAATGCGAGGGCAAGTTCACCAATCTCGTCATTCCCATAGATTTTCACACGTTGCGTATAATTACCTTTTGACATTTCAACAGTTTGGTTACGCATGTCCGTAATTGGTTTTGTAATCGTGCGTGCAATAAAGAAACCGAGGATAATCGTAATAATCAGTGAAATACCTGTCCCAACGATAAAGGTTTGGTTAATATCACTCAATTGGTCATATACTTGGTTAATGTTTGATTCAATATAAATATTACCGATGAGCCCTTTGCTCGTTGTCACCGGCATATTTTTAACCCATACACGTTGTTTACCTTCACCATAATCTTTTAAGACCACTTCAGAATTTGATTGACGGAGTGATAATGCCTTTTGAATTGCACTGTCATTCGCTTTCTGATTGATGAGATGACGGTTCGATTGTTTCGATGTTGCAACAATGATTTGATCAGTATCGATGAAACGAATTTCAATCATTTCATTGCGGTTGGCATATTCATTCAGTAGGTTCTGGATTTCTTTCTGTGTATTTGTTGTATTGTTGCCTTCTGCATATATTCTTTCAATGCTCAACTCAATCTGCTTGGCATTTTGTGAGATATTGGTTTTAAATGTCTCAGTCATTTCTTTTTCAAGACTATTGGTGAAGTACAAACCGATAATTTGCATCCCAATAATAATCAGCAAGACATAGACAATGACAAGTTTTGTGTGAAGAGATTGAAATTGTTTTAACCACTTCATAAACACAACTTCCTTCTACTCATGATGTTGTAGGAAGTATCCCACACCTCGACGTGTCACAATATAATCTGGATGTGATGGGTCATCTTCAATTTTTTCACGTAAACGACGGATCGTTACATCAACTGTACGTACATCACCGAAATAATCATAGCCCCATACTGTTTGTAGTAAATGTTCACGTGTCATCACTTGACCCATATGTTTAGAAAGATAATGGAACAACTCAAATTCACGATGTGTCAGATCGATAGACTCACCACGTTTTTTAATAGAATAAGCATCTGGATATACGACAATATCTTTAATCGCAATCTCGTTAGACTGTTTGTTATTCTCAACACTTGGTTGTGCATGATGACGGCGTAAGTTCGCTTTAACACGTGCGATTAATTCACGTGTACTAAATGGTTTTGTTACATAGTCATCCGCCCCTAATTCAAGGCCTAGTACTTTGTCGATTTCTGAGTCTTTCGCAGTCAACATAATGATGGGCATATCATATTTTTTACGTACTTCACGGCAGACTTCCATACCGTCTCGACCCGGCAACATAATATCCAGTAAAACAATGTCCGGTTCTTGCGTATAGATCAATTCAACCGCATCATCACCATCATAAGCAACGAATACATCATAGCCTTCTTTTTTTAAGTTAAATTCAAGTATATCTGCAATTGGTTTTTCATCGTCTACTACAACTACTTTTTTCGCCATCTACATGACCTCATTTCTTCATTAATCAACGCTATGCGCTGAGAGATTTTTTATGTGTACTTGGTACCGATTATCTGTTTATAAGTGGTGCATTTTCCCTGACATGATGTTTCTATGGTGTCCAAATTCACACTCCTATACCTTATAATGTATCACTTCTATAGTGTGAATTCTATCCTTTTACGTTTCTAAAGTTCATATGTCTGATGAAAATGATAGCTATAAGAAAAACTGGATAACATGCTCATTTCAGCATGCATCCAGTTTTATTTTATGTTTTATAGTGTATCTTCCGTATCAAATTGAATTAATACCTTTCCATTCGTACGTTGGTTGAATGTATAGTCTAATGCTTCGTCAACTTCATCTACTGTAAAAATACGTGAGTCTACAGCTGGAATGATATTTTCACGCTCTACCATGTCTGTGATGGCTTTCAATTGCTGTCCATCTGCACGTACGAAGATGAAGCGGTATTCAACACCTTGTGCTTTTGCTTTACGATCGAATTTTTGACCAGCGAGTGTAAATAATAATGTCTTAAATTTAGAGAAACCTTGCTTCTCAGCAAATGCTTTGTTCGGAGCATTAATCAAGCTAACAATTTTTCCACCTGACTTCATAATAGACAATTCTTTTTCAAATTCTTTCGGTCCTAATGTATCGATGACATAGTCGACATCCGATAAGACTTCCCAATAATTTTCTTGTGTATAGTCGATGTATTGGTCAACACCTTTGGCTAAGAACGTTTCTTTTGATCGTGCATTTCCTGAAATGATCACTTTAAGTCCCATTGACTTTGCGAGTGGAACGGCCATTTGACCAAAGCTACCAGAACCACCTGAGATAAAGAGTGTTTTTCCTGCTTCTACTTCAAGTTCTTCAGTTAGCGCTTGATATGCAGTTAGGCCTGTTAGCGGTGCAGCTGTTGCTGTTTTCATATCTAAATTACTAGGAATAGGTACCACATATTCAGCCTTTACAACTACATACTCAGCAAATGCACCGATACGTGTAATAGGCAGGCGTGTATAAACGACATCACCAGCTTTTAAATTTTTAACAGTTTGACCAGCTTCAACAATTGTTCCTGTCAATTCATTACCAAGTGTGACTGGCTTAGGGTAGTCTTGAATTAACTTTATAGCACCTGTTATCGTTAATTTTTCTAAAGGATTAATCGCTGCATACGCAACCTTGATTAACACCTCATCTGCTTGAATAGATGGAACAGGAATATCATTTATTTTTACTTTTAAATCTTTGTTATATTTCTCTAATTGTACGGCTTTCATTAAATCAGCCCCTCTTTATATTTTAGTTGATTGTGATAAGATAAAGCTTATGGAAAAGCAAAAAATAACAAAATCATTAATTATTACAACGGCTCAAACAATCATTCAAGAAACACAGCAGACAGAGATTTCAATCTCTAAAATTGCGATAGCACTTGATGTGACACATGCAGCTATTTATAAACATTTTGAGAATAAACAGGCTTTGTGGACGGCTGTCTGTAAAGATTGGTTTATGTCGCGTATTATCCAACGAATCGATATCAATGATGCAGCCTATACGAATAAAATAGAATGGCTTCATGATTATCTTTGGGCGTTTGTGAATGCGAAAAGAGATACATATCATTCAAACAAAGTGATGTTTGAATTGAATACACGTTATATCGATAAAGATCCCTTCATGCTACGAGAGGTCTTAACGCCTTGTTACATTCGCATTCAACAGCAAATGGGCTATGATGAGCATCAGCTTGAGAGGGCTGAAGTGATTCTTTCTGCATTTTCAGCCTTTACACTACCAATGTTCAAAGATACGTGGGATTTACCAGACTACGCACATCGTTTTGAGATGACATTCGACCTAATCAAACATAGTGTTTAATTTGCTTGAGGCTGATGCATAATGAATTTGTATACTTGGAAACCGTTTATCAATTTCCTTGTCACACAAATTTATGATGTTTCAGTCTTCTTTTTATTATTGTAATGATTCTGATAAACGTTGACTTGATTTTTTTATATTTACTAGTTACAAATTTATATTTTTGTAACCTAACGATAGCATAATTCTTTTAAAAGTACTATTCTTTTGTCTATATTTTTATTTAACAAGACTTTATATTCTCATGAATCTATATCTAGATTTATATTTAAAAAATAAATTTCCTACTAAAGACCAAAAAAGGCAAGATCACATCAACGTGTCATCTCGCCTTTTCTCTATATAAGAACAAATAAAAAAGCTCATCCTCTTGGATGAGCAATTAGCGGTCCCGACGGGAATCGAACCCGCGATCTCCTGCGTGACAGGCAGGCGTGTTAAACCGCTCCACTACGGGACCATAAATGGTGACTCCTACGGGACTCGAACCCGTGTTACCGCCGTGAAAGGGCGGTGTCTTAACCGCTTGACCAAGGAGCCGTTCTTTAACACAAAAATTATTATAGCATCGTCTTTTCTCGTTGACAAGATTTTTTTCATATTTTTTTGTATAATTTTTTATAGATGATTAAAAGGGGGACAATATATGGAAATTACAGAGCAAGAACCTGTATCTTACAAGAGGGAAAAACCACGTCGTGCGACGTACTTTATCAAACGTTTTTTCTTCATCACACTGGGTGCCGTACTGATGGGTGTCGCATTAGAACTCTTTCTCGTTCCAAATCAATTACTTGATGGTGGCATTGTCGGTATCTCAATTATTTTATCCCACTTATCTGGGATTAAGCTGGGGGCTTTTATCTTTATTCTAAACCTACCGTTTTTCTTTTTAGGTTATAAACAAATCGGTAAGACCTTTGCGATTTCTACAATTTATGCCATTACAGTATTATCTCTTTCAACGATTTTACTTCATCCAATTGATCCACTCATTGAAGATAAGTTTCTAGTAACCATTTTTGGTGGTGCTGTGCTTGGGATTGGTGTCGGAATCGTCCTAAGATATGGCGGATCATTAGACGGTACAGAAATACTATCCATTCTCGTACAAAACAAAGTCCCATTTTCAGTTGGAGAAATCGTGATGATTATTAACTTCTTCATCTTTGGTGCAGCTGGCTTTGTCTTCACATGGGAGAATGCACTTTTTAGTGTTGTCGCATACTTTATCGCATCAAAAATGATTGATACGGTATTACTTGGCTTTGACGAATCGAAATCTGTTTGGGTGATCAGTGATGCTTATAAAGACATTGGTGAAGCAATTAACTCTCGTCTCGGTCGTGGTGTCACTTATTTAAAAGGTGAAGGTGCTTATACTGGCGAAGATAAACGTGTTATCTTCTGTGTTATCACACGTTTAGAAGAAGCAAAGCTCAAAGATATTGTAATGGAAATTGATGAGCGTGCGTTTCTTTCTATTGGTAATGTATCCGAAGTACGTGGTGGTAATCACAAAAAACGTGATATTCACTAAATGTGCAATCTATTTACATATTTATCACTTAAGTCGCTTAAGTCCTAAATATGTAAATAGATTTTTTTAATATAAAAAGCCTAAGACAAGTGGTGTCTTAGGCTTTTTATGAAGAGTTAGTCTACCCGGAAGTGTTACCGGCAGTCTACCCTTTTTATTTAATTATACCCATAATTGTTCTACAACATTTGTTTGGTTACGGTCTGGACCTACTGAGAAGATAGAAATGTGTACGTTACATAATTCAGAAATACGTTCTAAGTAACGTCGTGCATTATCAGGTAATTCATCTAATGTACGTACATTTGTGATATCTTCTTTCCAACCTGGTAACTCTTCAAAGATTGGCTTACAACGTTTTAAATCATTTAAGTTTGCTGGGTACTCTGTGATCTCTTTGCCATCTAACTCGTATGCTGTACAGATTTTCACTGTATCTAAACCAGTTAAGACGTCGATTGAGTTGATTGATAAATCTGTAATACCACTCACACGACGAGAGTGACGTAATACAACTGAGTCGAACCAACCTACACGACGTGGACGTCCTGTTGTTGTACCGTATTCACGGCCAACTTCACGAATGTGGTGACCATCTTCATCAAATAATTCTGTTGGGAATGGACCATCACCTACACGAGATGTGTACGCTTTACATACACCCACAACTTTTGAAACATTTGTTGGACCCACACCAGCACCCACTGTTACGTTACCTGCGATAGGGTTACTTGATGTAACAAATGGATATGTTCCGTGGTCGATGTCTAACATGACACCTTGTGCGCCTTCAAATAGGACACGCTCATCCGCAACAAATGCATCATCCAATACTTTGGCTGTATCTGTTACGTATGGTGCAAGGCGTTGACCTGCTGCGTAGTATTCTTCAAAAATTTCTTCAAATGCAGGTGCTTCTGCATTGAACATACCTTTGAAATAATCGTTTTTATAAGCTAAGTTTTCTTTTAAACGTGCTTCAAATACTTCTTTGTCTAAAAGATCAGCCATACGGATACCAATACGTTGTGCTTTGTCTACGTATGCTGGGCCAATACCTTTTTTCGTTGTACCGATTTTGTTATCACCACGACGTGCTTCTTCAAGCTCATCTTGCATTAGGTGATATGGTAAAATCACATGCGCACGGTTTGAAATGCGCAAGTTATCTGTCGCGATACCACGTTCGTTCAAAGCGTCTAATTCTTTTAAAATTGCAACTGGATCTACTACCACACCGTTACCAATCACTGATAATTTATCTTTATAGAAAATACCAGATGGTACTAAGTGCAATTTGTATGTTTCACCGTCAAACTTGATTGTATGACCTGCGTTATTTCCACCTGAAAAACGTGTGATCACATCTGCTTGTTCCGCTAAAAAGTCTGTAATTTTACCTTTACCTTCGTCTCCCCATTGTGTCCCAACTACTACGATTGATGACATAAGAGCACCTCCAAGTTTTCTCAATTAACCAAATGTATTCTACCAATAACTTCACACGAATGCAAATGAAAAAACGAACATTCATTTTAGGTGATCATGCACTTTGATATCTGATGATATGACTCCTCTCAACACTATCAATCACGCATATTACAAGGGGTTTTTGCAATTTTTAGATCCATCCAAAATCCTAACTTAATTTAAAAATAGTGTGTAAATACAATACAAAAACCGTACTTAAAATTTTAAAAAGGTTTTAAAGTACGGTTTTAAGGACGTTAATTTTTTTATGCCATTTCTGCATGCGCATAATCAATATCTGTAAATTTATTGTATTGTTTCATAAAGTGTAGCTTCACAGTACCTGTTGGGCCGTTACGCTGCTTGGCGATAATAATTTCAATTTCACCATTTTCATCATTCGTTTGTGGTTCAAAACTCGTATCGTCATCATCATCTTCACCATCACCGCGATTATAATAATCATCACGATATAAGAAGGCTACGATATCCGCATCTTGCTCGATAGACCCTGATTCACGAATATCACTCATCATTGGTCGCTTATCTTGTCGTTGCTCTACGCCACGTGAGAGCTGACTAAGTGCAATGACAGGACATTCGAGTTCACGCGCGATGGCTTTTAACATACGTGAGATTTCAGAGACTTCTTGTTGACGGTTGTCTGAAGCTCTAGAACCGCTTCCTTGTATCAATTGTAAGTAGTCAATCACAATCATATCAAGTCCGTGCTCTTGCTTTAAGCGTCGACATTTTGAGCGAATATCTGTAATACGAATACCCGGCGTATCATCAATAAAGATTTTAGTACGAGAAAGCTTACCGACTGCTACGGTAAAACGATTCCAGTCTTCTTCCGTCATCGTCCCCGTTCTCAAGCGGTTAGAATCCACATTCCCTGAACTACAGATCATACGTGTGGCTAACTGATCAGCACCCATCTCGAGCGAGAAGATACCCACTGTATAATTGTCTTCATGTGTCGCAACTTTTTGTGCAATGTTAAGTGCGAAGGCAGTCTTACCGACTGATGGACGGGCTGCTAGAATAATTAAGTCGTTGCGGTTAAAACCTGCTGTCATCTGATCGAGATCACGATATCCAGTTGGAATACCTGGTGTTTGTCCGCTATTTTGATCGAGTTCTTCCGCATTCTCATACACTTGTCCTAAGACATCACGGATATCTTTAAAGCCATCACTTTCACGTACATTTGAAAGTTCTAAGATACGTCGTTCTGCATCGTTTAGGATCGTGTCCAAATCTAACTCATCATTGTACCCATCACTTGCGATACTATCTGCTGTATGGATTAATTTACGCTTCATTGCGTGTTTAAAAACGACATTTGTATAATATTCAATATTTCGCGTTGTCGGAACGCTAGATGTAATCTCAGCTAAATATTGTACACCTCCCGCTTCATTCACAACACCATCTTGGGTCAGGCGATCCAATACTGTCACGATATCGATATCATTGCCGTCTTCATTTAAGTGCATCATAGCACGGAAAATATGTTGATGCGGCGCACGATAAAAAGATTCAGGCACTAATATCTCTTGTGTCGTTGAGATCAGTTCAGGATCTAAAAATATCGCACCTAGTACAGATTGTTCCGCTTCATGACTATGTGGCATTTGATTATGGTCAAACATACCATCCATGCCATCCGCCTCCTTTAACTTTATTGGGCATACTTTTACTCATATTTTAAGGCTGGAACATGTCTCTGATGCCCCAGCCTTTAAACACGCTCCATCACGCTTTTTTTATTGTTCTACTGTATGAACACGAATTGTACCCTCTACATCTTTGTGTAACTTCACAGGTACGTTCGTATAACCTAACGCATGGATGCCGTTTGCTAAGTCCATTTTACGTTTATCAAGTTTAATACCGTGTTGTTTATTTAGGGATTCAGCAATTTGTTTTGTACTGATTGAACCGAACAACTTACCGCCCTCACCTGACTTCGCTTTTACTTCTACTTCAAGTGTTTCTAACTTTTCTTTTAACGCTTTAGCATCTTCAAATTCTTGTTGCTTTTCTTTTTCGATACGCTTATTTTTTTGTTCTAATTGTTTTAAGTTACCAGGTGTCGCTTCAACAGCATAACCATTTTTGATTAAGAAGTTATTCGCATAACCTACTGGTACATTTTTAATTTCGCCTTTTTTACCTTTACCTTTTACGTCTTGTGTAAAAATTACTTTCATGATTCGTCACTCCTATCTATTTGTTCCGCAATTGCAACTTTCAATTGTTCAATCGCTTCTTCTACTGTTACATCTTTAATCTGTGTCGCTGCATTTGTCAGATGACCACCACCACCAAGTGCTTCCATTGTTAATTGAACATTAAAGCCACCAAGTGATCGGGCAGACATACCTACAAGGTCATCTTCGCGTCTTGCAACAACATAAGAGGCATCTACACCATCTAAACTTAATAATTCATCAGCTGCTTGTGCCACTGTAACAGGGTGATATTTTTTGTCATCTGCGCCGTGGGCAATTGCAATACCGTTATCTTGTAAATCTACTGTACGAATTAATTCTGAACGATTGATGTAAGTTTCAATATCATCTTTTAAGAAATGCTGTGTAAGAATTGTATCTGCACCATGGGCACGCAAGTAGCTTGCCGCATCAAATGTACGAGAACCTGTACGCAATGTAAAGTTACGCGTATCCACAATAATACCTGCGTACATCACAGTTGATTCAAGTCGTGTAAGTCGCTGTTCTGTTGGTTGGTATTCAAGCAACTCTGTTACGAGCTCTGCAGTTGAGCTTGCATACGGCTCCATATACACGAGAAGTGGATTTGAAATAAAACTTTCTCCTCGACGATGGTGGTCGATCACTACTTTACGGTTTGCTTTATTTAAAATATTTTCATCAATCACCATTTCTGGTTTATGTGTATCGACAACGACTAATGTTGTTTTAGACGTCATCATATTCCATGCATCATCTGATGTGATGAAGCGTTCTTTCAGCTCTGGCTTTTCGTTGATTTCATCCATCACACGTTGTAACGTTGGATCAATATCTGACTCATTTAATACAACATACGCATCCAAGTTATTCATCATCGCAAAGCGTGTGACACCAATCGCTGCGCCAATCGCATCTAGGTCTGGTCGCTTATGCCCCATCACAATCACTTTATCGCCTTCAAGTAAGATATCCTTCAACGCATGTGAAATAACACGTGCACGTACACGGGTACGTTTTTCCATCGGGTCAGTCTTACCGCCATAGAAACGCACATTACCATTGATATTTTTAATCGCAACTTGGTCTCCACCACGTCCTAACGCTAAGTCTAAACCTGACTGTGATAGTTCACCAAGGTCAATTAAGTTTTCTGAGCCTTCCCCGACGCCAATACTGAACGTCAGCTGTGCACGATAACCACTACTCTTCTCACGCAATTCACTCAAAATATCAAATTTACTTTCTTCAATTTCACGTAAAATTCGTCTATTCAAATATGCGACAAATTGGTCTGAGCTATAACGCTTGAAGTAAACGTTATGTCTCTGAGCCCAACGACTAATCACACGCGTCACCATCGCATTGATTTCAGAACGTTGTGTGTCATTCATATTTTGTGTAATTTCATCATAGTTATCCAAGAATAATGTGGCAATAATCGGTTGTTGGTCTTCATATTCTTGTCGTATTTCCGTTTCTTCTGTCATATCTAGGAAATAAAGAATTTTTTCTTCTTCTGAATATTTCACACGATATGCATACGGACCGTCTTGATATTCAATTTCTTTTGCTTTTTCTAATTGCTTTAAAATATTTGGGTACACTTCATTGATCGGATCTGATATTACATTGCGCTCAATACGCTCAGTCATAAATGGATTGACCCATTCAATTTGCTCTGCTTCGTCTAATACGATCAGTCCCATCGGCATCGTCTTGACTGCTCTATCACTTCCAGCTGAAATCTTACCGCTCAGTTGGTCAATGTAACCATCAAAATGTTGATATACACGTCTCAGAAGTATGGCACAAATGATAAGTACAACGAATAACCCCAATCCTGCAATAAGTGCAAACATCTTGTTAAAGATTACTAAGACACCCACACTTATCAAGGCAGCAAGTGTCATCAATACAAATGGAATGATCAATGCTTTCTTTATAGCATGACGATTCATTTTGTCACCTCTTATCGTTTATTTATCATACCTTTTAAATTTAAACCTATATCTAGCAATCCAAGTATACGTGTTAAAGGATAAAACATTACACCTAACATGACAAATACAATCGTCAAACTAATATGTAGTCGGTTTACCACACATATATAATGGATAAAGCTCAAACCTTGAATTACAAGTAAAAATCCGAGGACAATTTGAAAGTTCACGCTGATACTGTTCATTGTTGTCGCAGGTTCTGTTGTCATACCTACTAACAATGCAATCGCATAAATAAAGAAGACTGAACGATTCATTTGCCATAGATACAGCGGTCTAAAAACCGGTGTCGCAATCTTAAACTTGCGTAAAATAGGACAAATAATCACTAACGTTAAAAACATGAACAATGCCAATGCGATGACAATAAGACCTGGCATCTGAATGGCAAGTTGTTGTACAGATGCGTTTAGCACCTCTTGTGATGCTTCATCTAAATCTTGTAGAGCAATGGCTTGATCAACCACTGCTTGATATGGTTCTAACAATTCATGTGCATAAGGTAATTGTTGAATACTTTGTAAAATCATCATTAAACCTAACGTCAATATGCTTGATACGATTGTTGTTAGGTATAGGATGCGCTCTTTTGAGGCACGTTCCTGTAACAGGCGACCAATCAATGCACTGATTACGAAAACAATCATCATAAAACTCATGATCATGACGCTGCCTGTTAATGTCGCAATAATAAATGTAATGAAGACACTGAATCCGAATGAATATAAGGAACGGTGCCATAATATAATCCCTGGGAGTGTTGCAAACAATGCGACAATCAATCCCAATGCGGGCATGAAGTATATCGCTAAGATGACCAATAGCCATGCAAGTGTACATAGCAACATTGGTTTAAACTGTATTTTTGAAAACAATAACGCCACTTCCAAACTAATTTATTTCTTTATCGATTATTTTACAAACTTTGCAGTACGAATACAATGACTTGAGATTGCACTGCTAAAGTTGTTGTGGAAAAGAGCGTCTTTGTCTTGTTAATTATATATATCCCCCAAAACCTTAACCCTTCTTTTCTCATTCCTTTGATTATAACAAAATGTGCGATATCCGTCTAAATTTAGCGACGAAAACGAGAGACTTTTAAGAAATGGTAGAGATAAGGTGCCCAATCATTAAAATTAAGAAGGAAGCCATCATGTCCGACATTATCAGGTACAAAGAAATGACGATGGTAACGGAAATGTTGGCCTACCGCTTCCACTTGATCATCTGGATATAAAAGGTCATCAACAAAACCAATCGTTAATACTTTCGTGTCTAGCATACGAAATACAGCACTCACATCATCTCGCCCACGATAAATATCATGACTATCTAAGACGTCCAGCAGTGTTAAATAGCTCTCTAAATGGAATGTTGACTTAAACTTATCCCCTTGATATTTCTGATATGAAACAACCTCATCAGGTGTAAATCTTGACTCATAACTTTTAGATGATCGGTACGTAAGGAAACCAAGTTGTCGCGCAATACTCAGACCCTCTGTTCCACCTAAATGAATCACCTGACGTGCAATTTCATTAAATGCACGGCTGTATGAAGACGTCTTAGCTGTTGCGGCTAAAATGACAGCTTTCTTCACATGAAATTGTCGATTGTACAGCAACTCCATGACTTGCATACCACCGAGTGACGCTCCGATTAGAATATCAATTTCTGAATAACCCAATGCTTTCACACCCAATTCAATAGCTCTCACAATATCACGCATTGTCAGATGTTCTGGAAAATGTGGGTCATTTGCACGTGAACTTGAACCAAACGGACTACCGATGACATTGAATGTTAAAAACTGATAATCATGAAATGGCATATAGCCACCATCAATAATTTCTCGCCACCACCCCGGTTGCTCATCTGTTCCATACGTTAAATGATTTCCAGTGAGTGCATGACAAACAAGCACAAGCGGCTGTCCTTTGTAGCCAACATATTCATATCGCAGCTGTAAATCTTGAATCGTTTCACCAGATTCTGTTGTAAATGCACCTAAATGCAACGTGTCTACTATATAGTTACTCATTGTTCGCCCTCCTATAAAATTAAAAACTGCATCATTGAGCCAACAACGATACAGTCTAGATTTATAGGATGACTTATCATTCGACTTCAATCGTTGGTTGTAGCACCGTTCTCATATATAAGTGGTTGCTGAAGCGTCAACGGGCCAAATCCCTCAGCTTCTCTCAATAAGTTTTTATATGTTTTAAATTAAGTGTTATGATACACCATTTTATCCAATCAGACAACATCAAGCCCCTATCATGACTCTTAATATTGCGACTGTTATCATCCCTATGATGACAGTCATTGTTAAACTACGTGTACGTAAGGCAACCAAGATAGTAGGTGCCAACGCAATGAGAAACGTCCAATTGATGGTATATCCAAACTGGCCATCTTGTTGCTGTATCAAACCGTCAACAACAAGTGCTGTAAATAATGTGATTGGGATGAAAGAAAGCCATTTAATAAACTTCTCTGATAGCTCGAGTCTCGAGATCATGATTAGCGGTAAGATGCGTACTAACAATGTCACAAGACCTGATAACACAACCGCGCTCAAAAAATAAAATGTTGTCATTGTTCAATCACCATCCCTAATGTTGCGGTTAATATCGATGCAATCATAATAGCAAGGTAAGAAGGCATAAATAGACTTAACACCAACATTAAGACAATCACAACCAAGATAAGTAATAAGTACAGACGTATCTTTGATTTATGTACGCCCTCTAATTGTGCAGCAGCTAAGAAAACAAACATTGCTATGATTGCGTAGTCTAAACCAAACATTTCTGGTTGACTGACAAAGTCACCTAATGCCGCACCAAGGATGGTCGTCAATATCCAAAAGAGATACGCTGTGATGTTTAAGCCATACATCCAGTTACGCCCAATTATCTCCCCTCTCGAGTAGGGGGTGATAGCCACACCAAATGTCTCATCTGTCAGCAATGTTCCAATACCAATACGATGGCCTAACGTTTCATGCTTGAAAGAGGGCGCTAATGTCATACTCAATAAGAACATTCGGCTATTCACAATTAGTGCCGTCAATACAATTACCCACACAGGTGTATGGACAACCATTAATGCAATGACGATAAATTGTGCAGCACCGGCATAGATTAAAATAGATAATAAGGCAATCTCAAATATATTAAATCCAGACGTAATACCTACCACACCGAATGAAAAACCAATTCCAGCATAGCCTAGCAAAGTAGGAATACAATCTTTTACACCTTGTTTAAATGTCTGATATGACATGCCGTTAACCCCCTTCATAAAAATTAAATTTATTGTATTACAAAATACGAATGAATTCTATAGAGTTAGACTTACGTCATAGTGACTTCACACACACCGAAGTCTATAAACGTTGTCATATCAACGTTAAATTATAACAAAATATTCTGATAACAAAACTATGAAAGACGTCTTAAAAGTAGTGTTTTGCTCTGTAAAATTCTAAAAAAGGTGCTATATCGTGAGAAAATATTCCCACTTTATAGCACCTTTATTTAATAATCTATTATTTTGGTTCGATAACTGTTTGTCCACCCATAAATGGTACAAGTGCTTCTGGAATTGTAATAGAACCATCTTCGTTTTGATAGTTTTCAACAATTGCAGCAAATGTACGTCCTACTGCTAAACCAGAACCATTTAATGTGTGTACATATTCTGGTTTTGAATCTTTGTCGCGTTTGAAGCGGATGTTCGCACGACGCGCTTGGAAGTCCATGCAGTTTGAGCAAGAGCTGATTTCTTTATAGTCATTATAGCTTGGTAACCATACTTCTAAGTCGTATGTTTTTGTTGAACCGAATCCGATATCACCTGTACATAAAATAACGCGACGATATGGTAAACCTAATTCTTCAAGAATTGCTTCTGCATTGCCAGTCATTTCTTCTAATGCATTCCAAGAGTCTTCTGGTTTTTCAATGCGAACCATTTCTACTTTATTGAATTGGTGAAGACGAATTAAGCCACGTGTGTCACGTCCAGCAGATCCCGCTTCACTTCTAAAGCATGCAGATTGGCCTGTGAATTTTTCCGGTAATACGCCTGGTTGAATGACTTCATCACGGTAATAGTTTGTTAATGGCACTTCTGCTGTTGGAATTGTGTAAAGACCTTCTTTTTCAACTTTGAATAAGTCTTCTTCAAACTTAGGAAGTTGTCCTGTCCCATACATTGTTTGACGGTTTACTAATTGTGGCACCATCATTTCTGTATAACCGTGTTGTGTCGTATGTTTCGTAATCATATAGTTCATTAATGCACGCTCTAACTTCGCACCTTCGTTTGTTAAGAATACAAAACGGGCACCTGATACACGTGCTGCACGTTCAAAGTCTGCCATACCTAAATCTTCTACGATATCCCAGTGCGCTTTTGCTTCAAAGTCAAATTCACGTGGTGTGCCCCATTTTTTAAGTTCAACATTTTCAGTATCGTCTTTACCTTGAGGCACATCGTCATGAATTAAGTTCGGAATACGTGATAACTTATCGTTTAATGCTGTATCTACTTCTTTCAATTCAGCATCAATGGCTTTTACTTTTTCTCCTGCTTTACGTTGCAATTGGATTGCTTCGTCTGCATCTTCTTTATTACGTTTCTTTTGTGCAATTAATTCAGAAGCTTTATTACGCTCTGCTTTTAATTCTTCTGTTTGTTGAATCAATTCACGACGCTTTTGATCAAGTGCTAATACTTCATCAACAACAGCTGGATCATCTCCACGTAATTGAATCTTTTCTTTTACCATTTCAGGTTCATTTCTGAATAATTTAATGTCTAACATATTGCGACACCCTTTCATTATGAATATACGATTTATTTTGCGGATGACTGAAAAAAACCACGTCCCCTATAACAAGGGACGTGGTTTCTACGTGTTGCCACCCTATTTAACAAGCCAATTAAAAATAGCTTGCACTTTACAAAAGTTAACGGTTTTACCCGAATTGTTCTTCATGCGTGGGTAGATTTCATATCATCATTACCTGTTTGTTCACACCAACCACAAACTCTCTGAAAAGCATCCGATACTACTTAGTCCACAAACAATTAAATATCTAAATTTAAATTTAATATATCAGAGTCTTTTCCTTTTTGCAAGACTAGTCATGGTACGCTGTACTTTGTAGATAATTAGCGACACGTTCAATATCTTTATGAAATTGTCTGTCTTCTGTGATAGACGGCACAATCTTACGCAACGCTTCATATTGTTGACGCGTTTTTGGCGATAAGCCTTCGATCCCTCTTAATTCTACTGCTTGCAATGCAATAATGGCTTCTATTGCAATCACACGTCGTACGTTGTCTAATATTTGATAACCATGTCTTGCTGCAATTGTCCCCATCGATACGTGATCTTCTTGATTGGCTGATGATGGAATGGAGTCCACACTTGCTGGATGTGCTAATGTTTTATTTTCTGAAACCAGACTGGCCGCCGCATACTGCATAATCATAGCACCACTTTGTAATCCTGGTTCTGGACTTAAGAATGCTGGTAGTCCACCATTCAATTGTGGATTTACAAGGCGTTCAAGACGTCTTTCAGATACATTTCCTAACTCACTTAAGCCAATTTTTAAAAAGTCTAACGCAAAGGCAATAGGTTGTCCATGGAAGTTGCCACCAGAGATAACTAACGTCTCATCTCCCTCATCAAAAATCAATGGGTTATCGTTCGCCGCATTCATTTCACATTCTAGTTTCTCACGTACATAGTTGATCACTTGGAAACTCGCACCGTGAATTTGTGGAATACAACGTAAAGTATAAGGGTCTTGTACACGTATCTCTCCTTGGCGTGTTGTCAGTGTTGAACCTTCAAGCCAGTCTAACATCCGTCTAGCTACAGCCGTTTGCTCATCAAAGTTACGTACTGTATGCACAGAAGCATGATAAGCATCTGTAATCCCTCTAAGTGCTTGATGTGTTAATGATGCAATCCACTCAACTTCATATGCTAAATGTTCCGCTTCAATCATTGTGATGACACCTTGTGCCGTCATCGCCTGTGTACCATTAATCAATGCTAATCCTTCTTTAGCTTGTAATGTTAATGGCGCTTTATCTAAACGTTTTAAGACGTCCGAGCTGTCTAACACCTCACCTTGATACTGTACTTTCCCCTCCCCTATCAATGCTAAAGCTAAATGAGAGAGTGGTGCTAAATCACCTGATGCGCCTAATGACCCTTGTTGTGGAATAACTGGAATGATTCTTTGATTAATAAAAAATTGTAGCTGTCTGACAAGATCAACCGTTGCACCAGAATGTCCTTTAAGCAATGTGTTTAATCGTAATATCATCATAACTAATGATACATTTTGATCAAATGGGTCCCCTACCCCACATGCATGTGAGCGTATCAAATTTACTTGTAATTGATTATATTGCTGTGGATCAATTAACACGTCACTGAATAATCCAAATCCAGTCGTAATACCATAGATTGTTTCTTTATTTTCAATAATACCTTCTACAATCGCACGACTTTCTTTGACACGTGCTAATGCTTCTTCGGTAATTTCTACTGTTGTCTGATCATTTAAAAAGTTACGTATATCATTAATTCTTAATTCATCACCTGTTAAATATAAAACCATTATGATCCAACCCCTTTGTTATTTATTACCATCCTTGTTTCAGTATAAATTTAAGGGTTATGTTACACAATAGTTGTGACAATATTCGTTATCAGGTAGCGCGTTACCTATATACTACGCTAAATCGACTTATTTTATCTATTGACGAATAGCGTATACGCGTATATCATATCTTGTTGTAATATCGGAAATACCAGATAGGAGGTTCTTGCTCTATGGAAATATTGTCAGATGTTAGAATACCAAAACGTAAAGTAGATACACATAAAGGTGACTATGGGCGTATTCTTCTCATTGGTGGCAATGCAACGTTAGGCGGTGCAATTATGTTAGCTGCTCGTGCATGTGTATACAGTGGCAGTGATTTAATCACAGTGGCGACACATCCAACAAATCATGTCGCACTTCATTCACGCTGTCCAGAAGCAATGGTCATTGATATTAATGATACGAAGAAACTGACAAAAGTCATTGAGCAATCAGATTGTATCTTAATCGGTCCTGGACTTGGTCTAGACTTCAAAGGGAACAATGCGATGACTTTCTTACTACAAAATATTCAAGAACATCACACACTGATTGTTGATGGCGATGCAATCTCTATTATGAGTAAGCTTAAACCTGAAATTCCACCGTGCAAACTCATTTATACACCACATCAAAAGGAATGGGAACGTCTCAGCGGTATTCCAATTGAAGAACAAACGTATGAACGTAACCGTGCGGCTGTAGATGAAATAGGGGCAACGGTTGTCTTGAAGAAGCACGGAACAGAAATCTTCTTCAAAAATAATGAATATAAATTAGAAATTGGTACACCTGCTATGGCAACAGGTGGTATGGGTGATACACTCGCAGGTATGATCACAAGCTTCATTGGTCAATTTGATGATATGATTGATGCTGTAACAAGTGCAGCTTATACGCATAGTTACATTGGCGAAAAACTATCTAAGGATATGTATGTAGTACCACCTTCAAAAATCATTGATGAAATTCCATATGCTATGAAGCAGCTTGAACAATAAGATAGTAAAAAAGGTTCAGAACTCGAAAATGTTCTGAACCTTTTTTATCTTAATCTTTATTCGTCTGTCTCATCTTCATTGGCAATATCTTCTTCGACACGTGCCATGAAGTCTTCTCTTAATGTTTCTGGTAAATCAGTTGTTTCAGTCACTTCAGAAGTTGACGTTGTTTCAGTCTCTTTAGACACCCCGCCGTCTTCTTCCGCTTCTAAGTCTTCTGGTTCTTGTTTTACTTTCGCAACGGTTGATACGAATTGATCCTCATCAAGACGAATTAAACGTACACCTTGTGTATTACGGCCGTTAACAGAAATATCTTCTACTTCCATACGAATAATAACACCATGGTCTGTTACCACCATCACATCTTCATTACCTTCGACTGTTGCAATACATACAAGTTTACCATTACGCTCTGTAATATTTGCTGTCTTAATACCCATACCTGCACGACGTGACAAGCGGTATTCACTAATTGGTGTTCGCTTACCATAACCTTTCTCAGTTACAACAAGAATCTCTGCTTGATTATCCTCATCTGCCACACCGAGACCGATGACTTCATCATCTTCACGTAATGAAATTCCTTTAACACCTGAAGCAATTCGGCTCATTGCACGGATATCTGTTTCTTTAAAGCGAATAAGTGATGCTTGAGACGTACCGATTAGAATATGTTTATGACCATCTGTTAATCGAACGGCTACAAGTTCGTCATCGTCTCTAAACTTAATCGCAATTTTACCGTTTTTGTTGATACGGTTAAAGTTACTTAATGCTGAACGCTTAACAAGACCTTTTTTCGTTACAAAGACTAAGAAGTTATCTTCAGAATCCAAATCCTTCACAGCAATCATCGTACTGATGACTTCATCACTCTCAAGTGCAATCGCATTGACAACTGGAATGCCTTTAGACTGACGTGAGAGTTCCGGCACTTCATAACCACGCAGTTTATACACACGACCTTTGTTCGTAAAGAAGAGCACATCATCATGCGTACTTGTTGTAACGAGCTGGCTTACGAAGTCATCTTCAAGCGTATTCATACCTTGAACACCTCGGCCCCCTCTATTTTGAGCACGATATGTTGAAACAGGGAGTCGTTTAATATAATTGTTATGACTTAATGAAATAACGATTTGTTCTTCTGGAATTAAGTCTTCATCTTCTAGGTTATCAACGCCACCTAATTGAATTTCTGTGCGACGATCATCACCATAACGTTCTTTAATCTCTGTTAATTCTTCACGAACTAATGCTAATAACTTTTCTTCATCTGCTAGAATTTCTTCTAATTCAGCAATATAGGCAATCAGTTCGTTGTATTCATTCTCAATCTTGTCTCGCTCTAAACCAGTCAAACGACGTAAGCGCATGTCTAAAATGGCTTGTGCTTGACGGTCTGATAATGAGAAACGTGACTGTAAGCTGTCCATTGCTACTTTATCCGTTTCAGATTCACGGATAATTGTAATAATCTCATCAATATGATCAAGCGCAATACGAAGCCCTTCAAGAATATGGGCACGGTCTTTTGCTTTACGTAAGTTGTAGGCCGTACGACGGCGTACAACTTCTTTCTGATGCTCTAGGTAGTGATACAACGCTTCTTTCAACGTGATCAGCTGTGGACGACCATTCACTAATGCAATCATGTTGAAGCCAAATGATGATTGTAATGGCGTTTGCTTGTACAAGTTGTTCAAAATAACACTCGCATTCGCATCTTTACGAACGTCAATCACGATACGCACGCCTGTACGCAAGCTTGTTTCATCACGTAAGTCTGTAATACCTTCAATTTTCTTATCACGTACAAGGTCTGCAATTTTTTCAATCATACGTGCTTTGTTTACTTGGAATGGAATTTCAGTGACAACGATACGTTCACGACCACCACCACTAGATTCAATATCCGCCTTGGCACGCATCATAATAGATCCACGACCTGTTTCATACGCACGACGGATGCCACTCTTACCAAGGATTAAGCCTGCTGTTGGGAAGTCAGGTCCTTGAATGTCTTCCATAAGCTCAGCCGTTGAGATATCTGGATTGTGACTTAAACTTAAGACGCCATCAATCACTTCACGCATATTATGTGGCGGAATATTCGTTGCCATCCCAACCGCAATCCCTGATGCACCATTCACTAATAAGTTCGGGAAACGAGACGGTAACACACTCGGCTCACGTTCATTTCCATCATAGTTATCAATAAAGTCAATTGTATCTTTATTAATATCTCTCAAAAGTTCTAGCGCAATTTTCGTCATTCTTGCCTCTGTATAACGCATTGCGGCAGCGCCGTCACCATCCATCGAACCGAAGTTCCCTTGACCATCTACCAACGGATAACGGTAACTAAAATCTTGCGCCATACGTACCATCGCTTCATAAATTGAAGAGTCACCATGTGGGTGGTATTTACCCATAACATCCCCAACGATACGCGCTGATTTTTTATATGGTTTATCTGGCGTCATGCCTTGTTCATTCAAACCATAAAGTATACGGCGATGTACAGGCTTCAAACCATCTCTTACGTCTGGCAATGCACGAGATACGATAACACTCATGGCATAGTCCAAAAATGATTCTCGCATCTCTTTGCTGATATTCCGTTCATTGATTCTTGATTCAGGTGTTTCAGCCATCAAGATATCCTCCTTTTCATTTTCAAATGTTCACGTTAGAAATCCAGGTTGGCATAGACAGCGTTATCTTCAATGAACTGTCGACGATTTTCAACTACATCGCCCATTAACATCTCAAACGTCTGATCCGCTTCAATTGCATCGTCTAGCGTTACTTGTAACATCGCACGATTTTCTGGATTCATTGTCGTCTCCCACAACTGATCTGCATTCATCTCACCCAAACCTTTGTAACGTGCAATCGACCATTTTGGTGTTGGGTTGAGTTCTTCTTTTAGTTTGTCTAATTCACGGTCATTAAAGACATAATATTTTTGCTTTCCTTGCGTTAATTTATAAAGTGGCGGTTGTGCGATATACACATAGCCTGCCTCGATTAACGGACGCATAAAGCGATAGAAGAATGTCAATAACAACGTTCGAATATGTGCACCATCGACATCGGCATCGGTCATAATGACAATCTTATGATATCGTGCTTTTGAAATATCAAATTCGCCACCAATACCTGTTCCGAATGCCGTTACCATTTGACGGATTTCATTGTTATTCAAAATCTTGTCTAAGCGTGCTTTTTCAACGTTTAAAATTTTTCCTCGTAAAGGCAAGATCGCTTGAATACGTGAATCACGTCCTGATTTTGTAGACCCCCCGGCAGAGTCACCCTCTACTAAGAAAATTTCACTTTCTGATGGGTCCTTACTTGAACAGTCTGCCAACTTACCTGGTAAACTTGAAATATCTAAGGCTGTTTTACGACGTGTTACTTCACGTGCTTTCTTAGCGGCAATACGTGCACGTGATGCCATAATCCCTTTCTCAACGATTGTGCGTCCTACTTGTGGATTCTCAAGTAAGAAACGTTCGAATAACTCTGAGAATGTACGGTCTACAATTTGACGTACTTCTGAGTTTCCTAATTTCGTTTTCGTTTGACCTTCGAATTGTGGGTCTCCGTGCTTAATAGAAATTACCGCAGTCAAACCTTCACGTGTATCTTCACCAGAGAGGCGGTCCTTGTCTTCTTTAATAACTTTGGACTGTAACCCATAACTATTAAGAACACGCGTCAACGCCCGTTTAAAGCCGTCCTCGTGTGTCCCACCTTCATACGTGTGAATGTTATTCGCATATGTTAGCAAGTTTGTCGCATAACCGCTGTTATACTGCAACGCGATTTCCACTTCAACATCATCACGTTGTTCATGTACGTAGATTGGCTCTGGATGTATCGGCTCTTTCTTCTCATTGATCAACTCAACGTATGATTTAATACCACCTTCGTAGAGGTAACTATCCTCTCTTGGCGCTTCATCATCACGTTCATCACGCAATGTAATTTGAATGCCTTTATTCAAAAAGGCAAGTTCACGAATACGTTTTTGTAATGTTTCATAGTTGTAAACTGTTGTCTCTTGGAATATATCCGCATCTGCTTTAAAGCGGATAACTGTTCCTGTTTGATCTGTGTCATCAATCTGTTTCAAATCAAATTCTGGTACCCCACGCTTGTATGATTGGTGGTGTACACGACCATCTCGGTGTACGTATACTTCTAGTGTTTCACTCAGTGCGTTTACAACTGATGAACCTACACCATGTAAACCACCTGACACTTTATAACCGCCACCGCCAAACTTACCACCGGCATGAAGCACTGTAAGGATAACTTCAACAGCTGGGCGTCCCATCTTCTCTTGAATATCGACTGGAATACCACGACCGTTATCCGTTACTTTGATCCAATCGTCTTTTTCAATAACGACTTCGATCGTATCTGCATAGCCTGCAAGTGCCTCATCAATACTGTTATCTACAATTTCCCATACAAGATGGTGTAGACCACGTTCTGAAGTCGAACCAATATACATCCCTGGTCGCTTACGAACCGCTTCGAGACCTTCTAATACTTGAATCTGACTCGCACCATAGTTTTCTGTGTTGTTCACATCAGCCAATGCTTCCACCTTCACTTTCTGCTATTTCTTAATATTTCCTTCTGCAATTCGATATACTTTAGCATCTTTCATTATTTCATGGTCGATACCATCCACGGATGTCGTCGTTACAAATGTCTGTACTTTATGTTGTATCGTACTCAACAAATGCGTTTGTCGAGAATCATCTAATTCGCTTAATACGTCATCAAGCAACAAAATGGGGTATTCCCCCACTTCTTGATGCATTAATTCTATTTCGGCTAATTTGATAGAGAGTGCCGTTGTACGTTGTTGTCCTTGAGAACCAAATGTCTGGGCATCCATGCCGTTCACTTGAAATCCAAGGTCATCTCGATGTGGCCCTTGCATGCTGACACCACGCTCAATTTCCTTGGCAAGTGATGCCTGTAATGATTCGAATACCTCGTTGATTAAGACGTCCTCATCTTGCGGGGCGTCTTCCATTTTGATACTCGGCATATATTGCAATGTCAGTTGTTCTTTGCCATTCGTGATTCCCGAATGAATCGGTGCTGCAAGTGTTTCAAGTTCTGCAATAAACTTCTGGCGTCTTAATGTCACCTTCACTGCATACGTTGCAAATTGCTGATTCAGCACTTCTAGCATCGTCGTGTCTTTCTGTTGTTTCAATTGCAGTTGTTTTAAGTAATGATTACGTTGTTTGAGTATGCGTTGATATTGTGACAAATCACTCAAATATAAGCTCGATATCTGCCCTAGCTCCATATCAACAAAGCGACGTCTCACTTGTGGCGCTCCTTTTACAATATTGAGATCTTCTGGCGCAAATAACACGACGTTAAGATGTCCGATATATTGTGTCAGGCGACTTTGTTCCAAGTGATTCACTTTCGCTTTTTTGCCCTTTTTAGTGATGAACATCGTGAGTGGCATATTGCCATGTCTAAAGCTCAGTTCACCTTCTATTTTAGCATACTCCGCATCAAACCGAATTAGCTCTCTATCGTTCGTTGTTCTGTGACTTTTAGCTAAGGCCAATGTGTAAATGGACTCAAGTAGGTTTGTCTTACCTTGTGCATTTTCTCCAATGAGTATATTGACTTCCGGATGGCATTCTAAAAGCACATGCGCGTAGTTCCGGTAGTTTTCCAACTGGAGCGTCGTTAACTTCATTGTTCACCAATTTTGATTACGTAAGACCCTACTTCAGGAATCCCAATCACATCACCATCGCTCAATTTTTTACCGCGACGTGTTTCGTGTTCACCGTTTAAGAACACATCATATTCTTGTAAAAACCATTTTGCTTGGCCACCTGACTCGATAATGCCTTCATAGTTCAAAAACTGACCTAATGTCAAAACGCTATCAACTATAATTTCCTCAGCCAAAATTATCACTCCATTCGTTATTGCTCACCTAGTCTATTATACCTTTTTATGCGCTAAATTTCATGTAGAAATACGTATTTATTTAAGGTGCATGGCTAAAAGTTTCATGTGAAACAAATGAACCATGCACCTTATGATTTAAAGCGATATTTAGTGTCTTAAAAATTAAAAATTTGCTTACTTTTCCGTTTGTTGTTTGAGTGCTTCATCAATGGCCTCTTTGACTACTTTATAGTCTGAGACATCTTCTACACGTTGACCATTCACATAAAGTGACGGCACTTTTGATACTTTATATTGTTTCGCTAGTTGATCTTCGTGTTTTGCTTGTTGATGAAATGTTTTGTCATTGTAAGTATTCAAAATTTGTTTTTTTTGTTCAGGCTTGATTTTCAATGCATTGATTTCTTTTTCAACAAGTTGCGCTGTTAACCATTCCTCATCCGATACAGCTTCTTTTGATTTTGGTTGCGCATGATATAACGCTTCGTGGAATGACCAATAAGCTTCGGGTGCATACTTGTTCACTGCTAAAGACGCACGTGTTGCACGTTTAGACTCTTCTCCATGAATCAGAACATTAACGTAACGCAATTCTACTTTGTCTGTATCAATATAGTCTTTTTTGATTTTCGGTAAGATTTGACGTTCAAAATCACCACAGTACGGGCACTTAAAGTCACCAAAAAGAATGAGTTTTACTTGACTGTCTTTCGGACCAAGTTGCGGTTGTAATGCTGTATCTTTATGTAATGCTTTGCTGTCTAATTTATCTTTTGAATCATTTGAGAAAGAAAGTGTGCCTAGAATAGCAAGTGCAAATAGACAAACAACAATGACAATAATCCATGTTCTTTTAATTTTCATATTTCGTTCCTCCAACTTCACATATAGTTTTATTATACTCGATTCACATGATTTTGACTCTATATGAATACACGTAAATGCGTATGCAATTACTTTTGTATAATGAAAAAAGCTAAGGCGTCTGCCTTAGCTTTTTCTCTAGTATGTTCGAATTGGTAGGATCAATTGAGTGACTGTATCGTCGTCTTTAGGTTTTAAAATAAATGGTTTCATCGTACCAAAGAATGCTACCTCTACTTCGTCATGGTCAATTGCTTTCAATGCATCCATCATGTACTTCGAGTTAAATGAAATCTTCAAGTTGCCACCTTCTACATCATTTGCAGTGATTTCTTCTTTTACCGTTCCAATTTCTGGTGATGTTGATGACAATTCAATTTGCTCTTCACCTGTGCTCAGTTTGATGACATTATTACCACCTTCACGCGCTAGTAATGAGGCACGATCAATTGCATGATAAAATTCACTGTTATCTAATCCTAACTTGATCTCATAGTTTTCTGGGAACAAGCGTGATGTATCAGGATAATGTCCTTCTAACAAGCGTGAAATAAAGTTAACATGTCCTACGCGGAATAACACTTGGTTCGCAGCAAAGTAAATATCAATATGATCATCACTATCTGTCATAATTTTGTTTAATTCGGCAAGAGCTTTACCAGGAATGATGACATTTTTATCACTGATATCTTCGTCTTCCAACTTCAACTTTCTTACAGCCAAGCGGTGTGAGTCAGTCGCTGTGCATATTAATTCATTTTCTTGTATAAGCCAGTTTACACCTGTAAGTACTGGACGTGTTTCTGACGTGGACACTGCGAAATTTGTTTGTGCGATTATGTTTTTCAAGACTTTGATTGGTAATTGGAGCGCATCTTCGCTTGAAATTTGAGGTAATAATGGGTATTGATCAGGTTCTAAACCGCTTAAATTAAACTCTGAATGGCCAGATGTAATCAATGTTTGAAATTGTTCGTTTGCAATTAACTTAACTTCTTTACCAGGTAGTTTTTTGATGATATCGACAAAGAAGCGGCCAGGTAGTACAACAGATCCTGGTTCTGTCACGGTAACAATCTCTTCACCATCAATCAAATTTGGAATCGTAATCTCGATTGAAATCTCTGAATCTGACCCTGTTAATACAACACTTTCATTTGTTGCATGGATTTTAATCCCTGTCAGTATTGGTAAAGTTGTTCTAGGTGAAATTGCTTTTAATGTATCGTTTAATTGTGTAATAAAATAATCACGTTTAATTGTGAACTCCATAAATTATAAACTCCTTTCAGTCGTTTATATAAGTTATAGTTATTATTAAAAATCGTAATAATAGTAGTAGGGCTTGTGGATTAGTGGATAACCCTATTGAATAAAGATAAATAAAGGTTATTTACATGTGGATAACTTGTGTATCGTGTGTACAACTTTTGCACATTATCCACAAATCAACTTTTAATATCTTTTTCTAATTGTCGTATTTCTCGCATCAATCCCGAGTCTGTTTCAAGCTCTTTTTTGATTTTATCGTGTGCATGAATAACTGTTGTATGATCTCGACCCCCAAATTCTTCACCAATTTTAGGTAATGAAAAATCAGTGAGTTCACGAGATAAATACATAGCAATTTGACGTGGGTACGCGATTGATTTTGTACGTTTTTTGGCTGCAAAGTCTTCAATACGCACGCCATAGTAAGCACCAACTACTTTTTGAATATCTTGAATTGTAATTTTTTTAGTAGGGGCGACTTGAATAATATCTTTTAGTGCTTCGGCCGTCAGTTCAGTTGTAATTGGCTTACCTTGTAGGTTTGAAAAGGCATTGACACGATTCAATGCACCTTCTAACTCACGGATATTTGTCTGAATCTGATTGGCAATATAAGTAAGTGCCTCCAACGGTACATCAAGATTTTCTTCTTCTGTTTTTTTCTGCAGAATCGCCATACGTGTCTCAAAGTCAGGTGGTGTGATATCCACGATTAACCCCCATTGGAAGCGGGATTTCAAGCGTTCTTCTAAAGTTGAAATCTCTTTTGGTGGGCGGTCACTAGAGATAACAATTTGCTTATTATTTTGATGCAAATCATTAAAAGTATGGAAAAACTCCTCTTGTGTTTGTTCCTTTTTCTGAATAAATTGAATGTCATCAATTAGTAAAACATCGATGTTACGGTACTTCTCACGGAATGCTTCAGTGTCGTTGTTACGAATGGATTGAATGAATTCATTCGTAAATTTCTCACTAGAAGTATAAAGTACTTTCGCATCTTTATTATTTTCTGTCACATAATGCCCGATTGCATGCATTAAGTGTGTTTTACCAAGGCCTACACCACCATAGATAAATAGCGGATTGTAAGCTTTTGCCGGCGATTCAGCAACGGCAAGGCTTGCAGCATGTGGGAAACGGTTGCCCGGTCCGATAACGAACGTATCAAACGTATTATTCGTATTGAATTGTTCGCCTTGAACAGGTTGTACGGGTTTGACTTCATTCTGAGGAGGTGTGAATTTTGCTTGTAATTCATCTAAGTCATCTTCAGTGAACACGTCTAAATCAGTAATGTTTTTACCAGAAATAGCACTCACATATCCAGTAATCTCACTTTTATAGTTTTGTAATAACCAATTTGCAGTAAATGGATTATTGGCAACTAAAACAATTTTGTCATCAGTAAGAGAATGGATTTTTGTATCTTTGAACCATGTGTTATATGAAGACTCAGTTACACTTTCACGAACCAATTCCAGAACGCTGTCCCAAGTTTCTTGTTCTGTCAT